>NZ_JBQHDE010000002.1:0-777804 GCF_052068455.1 Micromonospora sp. H33
GAACCCGGAAGCTAAGCCCTCCAGCGCCGATGGTACTGCACTCGGGAGGGTGTGGGAGAGTAGGACACCGCCGGACATCCTTTCCGTTCAGGGCCACCCCGCCAGGGGTGGCCCTGAACGCGTTTCCACCCCCGAACGACGGGTGCCCGGGTCACCGGCGAGTCTGCATGTCCTCGCGCATGTTCCGCAGAAGGGTGCCGGCCTCGTCGACGGAGCGGTCCGGGAACATCGCCATGACGACGCTGCCGTGGTCGGCCCAGCCGCAGACCGCGAAGTCGCCGCCCTCACCGCTGGTGGTGCCGCACTTCAACACGCCACCGAACCGGCCCGGGGACATCTCGCGCAGGCCGGTGACCGCGCCGGTCTCGTCGGTCATCAGGCCGAAGAGGCTGTCCAGGTCACGTTCGGGCTGCCACAGCAGGGTGGTGCCGCCGAAGATCAGCACCGACCGGCGTTCGTCGGCGGGATCCCGGTAGACGGTGCC
This sequence comes from Micromonospora sp. H33, assembly GCF_052068455.1. NCBI lineage: Bacteria > Bacillati > Actinomycetota > Actinomycetes > Micromonosporales > Micromonosporaceae > Micromonospora > Micromonospora sp. H33. The sequence continues at coordinate 485 of NZ_JBQHDE010000002.1, forward strand.
GAAGCTGCGGTCCAGATCGATGTCGGCGGCGAAGCCGCTGCGCAGGTAGTCCGCGGTGCTGCGGGCCCGCTCACTGTCGTCGCGGGTCAGCCCGGCCACCCGGTCGGGGGACGCGATGTCGGCATCCTTCTGCTGCGCGATCCGCCAGCCGGCGGTGCCGAGGGCTCCGACGCCGGCGAGCCCGACGGCCGCCGCGAGCAGCCACGCCACCCGTCGCCGCCGGGACCGGACCACCCCTCGCTCGGGGCCCTCCTCCGGGGCTCCGGCGCCGAGGCGGATCGGCTCGTCGGTCAGTTCGACCGGCTCGGGCGCGTCGTCGACGGGGCGCTCGGTGAGATGTGCGTCGGACATAGCCGACACCGTACGCGAAGCACCGGTGGCGCACGTCGGGTCCGTGGAAGCTCTCCGTAGACTTTCAGGGTGACCGAGAGACTGGATGCCCGACGCCCCGACGCCCCGACCCTTGCCGGCCAGTACCAGCCCGGCGAGGTAGAGCAGCGACGGTACGAGCAGTGGGTAGCCGCCGGCCACTTCCACGCGTCGGCGGAGAGCGACAAGCCGCCGTTCACCATCGTCATCCCGCCGCCCAACGTCACCGGCTCCCTGCACATGGGCCATGCCCTGGACCACACCGTGCAGGATGCGCTGGTCCGGCGTAAGCGCATGCAGGGCTACGAGGCGCTGTGGCTGCCGGGCATGGACCACGCCGGCATCGCCACCCAGAACGTGGTGGAGCGGCAGCTCGCCGCGCAGGGCCTGTCCCGGCACGACCTGGGCCGGGAGGCGTTCGTCGACCGGGTGTGGCAGTGGAAGGCCGAGTCCGGTGGCGCGATCCTCGGCCAGATGCGCCGGCTGGGCGACTCCGTCGACTGGGACCGCGAGCGCTTCACCATGGACGAGGGCCTGTCGCGCGCCGTCCAGACCATGTTCAAGAAGCTGTACGACGACGGCCTGATCTACCGCGCCGAGCGGATCATCAACTGGTGCCCGCGCTGTCTGACCGCCCTGTCCGACATCGAGGTGGAGCACACCGACGACGACGGTGAGCTGGTCTCGATCCGGTACAGCGACGAGGTCGTGGTGGCGACCACCCGGGCGGAGACGATGCTCGGCGACACCGCCGTGGCGGTGCACCCGGACGACGAACGGTACAAGCACCTGATCGGCACCGAGGTCGAGCTGCCGCTGACCGGGCGCCGGATCCCGATCGTGGGCGACGAGCACGTCGACCCGTCGTTCGGCACCGGCATGGTGAAGGTGACGCCGGCGCACGACCCGAACGACTTCGAGATCGGCCAGCGGCACAACCTGCCCTCGCTCACGATCATGGACGAGCGGGGTGTCATCACCGCCCACGGTCCGTTCCAGGGCCTGGACCGGTTCGAGGCCCGGCCCGCCATCGTGGCCGCGCTGCGCGAGCAGGGCCGGATCGTGGCCGAGAAGCGGCCGTACGTGCACGCGGTGGGGCACTGCTCGCGCTGCCGTACGACGGTGGAGCCCCGGCTGTCGCTGCAGTGGTTCGTCAACACCTCGCCGCTGGCCAAGGCCGCCGGTGACGCGGTCCGCGACGGGCGGGTGAAGATCGAGCCGGCGGAGCTGGCCAAGCGGTACTTCGCCTGGGTGGACAACATGCACGACTGGTGCATCTCCCGCCAGCTCTGGTGGGGGCACCGCATCCCGGTCTGGTACGGGCCGGACGGCGAGGTCGTGTGCGTCGGGCCGGACGAGGCGCCGCCGGCCGGCGAGGGCTGGCGCCAGGACGAGGACGTCCTCGACACCTGGTTCTCCAGCGGCCTGTGGCCGTTCTCCACCCTCGGCTGGCCGGAGCAGACCCCCGAGCTGGCGAAGTTCTACCCAACCAGCGTCCTCGTCACCGGGTACGACATCCTCTTCTTCTGGGTCGCCCGGATGATGATGTTCGGCCTGTACGCGATGGACGGCCGGCAGCCCTTCGACGTCGTCGCGCTGCACGGCATGGTGCGCGACGAGCACGGCAAGAAGATGTCGAAGTCGTTCGGCAACGTCGTGGATCCGCTGGACTGGATCGACCGCTTCGGCGCCGACGCCACCCGCTTCACCCTCGCCCGGGGCGCGAACCCCGGCGGTGACGTGCCGGTGAGCGCGGAGTGGTGCCAGGGCTCCCGCAACTTCTGCAACAAGCTGTGGAACGCGACCCGGTTCGCGCTGCTGAACGGCGCGCACACCGAGGGCCCGCTGCCGGCCACCGAGCTGTCGACCGTCGACCGGTGGATCCTGTCCCGCCTCGCGCACGTCACCGCCGAGGTGGACGAGCAGTTCGAGGCGTACGAGTTCGCGAAGGTGTGCGACCTGCTCTACCACTTCGCGTGGGACGACGTCTGCGACTGGTACGTCGAGCTGAGCAAGCCGGTGCTGGCCGCCGGCGGCCCCGCCGCCGACGCCACCCGCCGCGTCCTCGGGCACGTGCTCGACCAGTTGCTGCGGCTGCTGCACCCGGTGATCCCGTTCGTCACCGACGAGCTGTGGACCGCGCTGACCGGCGGCGAGACGCTCATGACCGCCTCCTGGCCGGAGGCCGACCGGGCGCTGGTCGACGACGCCGCCGAGGCGGAGATCGCCACCCTCCAGCGGGTGGTCACCGAGATCCGTCGGTTCCGTTCCGACCAGGGGCTGCGGCCGACGCAGCGGGTCGTCGCCCGGCTCGACGGGCTGGCCGGCGCCGGCATCGCCGGGCACGAGCCGCTGATCCGCTCGCTGGTCCGCCTCGACGATGCCGGCGAGGGCTTCCAGGCCAGCGCCACCCTCACCATGCCCGGCGAGGTGAGCGTCGCCCTGGACACCCGCGGCGCGATCGACGTGGCCGCCGAACGGGCCCGGTTGACCAAGGACCGCGCCGCGGCCGAGAAGGAGGCCGCGCAGGCCCGGGCGAAGCTGGGCAACCCGGCGTTCGTGGGCAAGGCCCCGGAGCCGGTGGTCCAGAAGATCCGCGACCGGCTGGCAACCGCCGAGGCCGACCTGGCCCGCATCGACGCCGCTCTGGAGGCGCTGCCCTCGTGACCGACCGCACCGATTTCGCCGCCATCGAGGCCAAGCTCGCCGGCCGCGGCTTCACCCGCATGGTGTTCGAGCTGGACCGGATCGAGTCCCTGCTGGATCTGCTCGGCAGCCCGCAGCGGGCGTACCCGTCGATCCACATCACCGGCACGAACGGCAAGACGTCCACGGCCCGCATGATCGACTCCCTGCTGCGGGCCTTCGGGCTGCACACCGGCCGCTACACCAGCCCGCACCTGGAGACCGTCCGGGAGCGGATCAGCCTGGACGGCGAACCGGTGAGCGAGGAGCGGTTCACCACCACGTACCGGGAGGTGGCGCCGCTGGCCCAGCTCGTGGACGAGCGGTCGGCGGAGCCCCTGACGTACTTCGACATGACCACGGCGCTGGCGTTCGCCACGTTCGCCGACGCCCCGGTCGACGTCGCGGTGGTCGAGGTGGGGCTCGGCGGCGCCGAGGACTCGACCAACGTGATCCAGGCCGGCGTGGCGGTGCTGACCCCGGTCGGGCTCGACCACACCGAGTGGCTCGGCGACACGATCGAGGACATCGCGCTGCACAAGGCGGGCATCATCCACAAGGGCGCGACGGTCATCTCCGCCGCGCAGGAGGAGGCGGCCGCCCGGCCGATCCTCGAACGCTGCGCCGAGGTCGGAGCGACCATCGCCCGGGAGGGCTCCGAGTTCGGGGTGCTGCGCCGGGCGGTCGCCGTCGGCGGGCAGGTGCTCACCCTGCAGGGGCTGGGCGGCGTGTACGAGGAGGTGTTCGTCCCCCTGCACGGCGCCCACCAGGCACAGAACGCGGCGGTGGCGCTCGCGGCGGTCGAGGCGTTCCTCGGTGCCGGCGCCCGTCGTCAGCTGGACGTCGAGACGGTCCGGGAGGGCTTCGCCACGGCCAGCTCGCCGGGCCGGCTGGAGAAGGTCCGCAGCGCGCCGACCATCCTCCTCGACGGCGCGCACAATCCGCAGGGCATGGCGGCCACCGTCACCGCCGTCCAGGAGGAGTTCGCGTTCAGCAAGCTGGTCGCGGTGCTCGGCGTCCTCGGCGACAAGGACGCGGCCAGCCTGCTGGAGCTGCTGGAGCCGGTCGTCGACCAGGTGGTGGTGACGCGCAACAGCTCGCCCCGGGCGATGCCGGCGGGGGAGCTGGCGGCGCTGGCGGCCGAGGTGTTCGGCCCGGACCGGGTCGAGGTGGCCGAGGAGATGCCGGACGCGATCGAGGCGGCGGTGGCGCTCGCCGAGGAGGACGTGCCGGGCGAGCTGGCCGGCGTCGGGGTGCTGATCACCGGGTCGGTGGTGACCGTGGCCGACGCCCGCCGGCTGCTCAAGCGATGACCGGGCCGGAGCAGTCGGGCGGCTCCCCGGAGCGGCCGGGCGGGCCGCCGCGACGGTCCGGCCTGCGCAACCCGGAGCGGGCGGTCCGCGGGCTCGGCGCCGGCACCCTGATCCTGGAGGCACTGGTTCTGGTGCTGGCCATCCAGCCGATCCGGGTGGTCGGCGGAGGCCTGAGCGGTGCGGCGATCGCCGTGGTGGTGGGGCTGGCGGTGGCGGCCGTGCTGCTGGCCGGCCTGATGCGCCGCCCGTGGGCGTGGCACGGCGGCACGTTGCTCCAGGGGCTGCTCATGCTCGCCGGCCTGCTGCACTGGTCGCTGCTGGTCCTGGGGATCGTCTTCGCGCTGGTGTGGGCGTACGCCCTGCACGTGCGGCGGGTGATCCTGGGCTGACGGGCCGGCCGATGTCCCGGCGCGGCCGACCGGTGTCGGATCCGCGGCGCGGGTCCGGCGGGACGGTCCGGACCCCTCAGGCGTCGGCGCGTTCCCGCCACTGGGTCAGCGCGATGCCGTGGCCGTCCGGGTCGCGGAAGGCCGCGGCCCAGACCTCCAGCTTCGTGCCGCGGTTGACCACGCGCGGCGCGTACGTGAAGCGGACCCCCGACTCGCGGAGCCGCGCGTACGCCGCCTCGATGTCGTCCACCTCGAGGTTGACGTGCACCAGCCGGCGGCTGACCGGGGCGGCCTCGGTGACCTCACGCAGCACCAGCCGGGTCGCCCCGGAGGCGAGCACCGCGTTGCCGGAACCCCGGTCGACCTCGGTGAAGCCGAGGTCCCGGTAGAAGGCGAGGGACCGCGACAGGTCGGTGACCAGCAGCGTGAGCCCAACCCCGGCGATCGGCGGGTCGCCGGCGGCCTCGCCGAAGATCGCCTCGTCGAGGCCCTCCGGCGTCACCGCCTCGTCGGCGGCCCGCGACGGAAACGGGTCGTCCAGCGGCAGGTCGAGCGGGTCCAGCGGATCCGCCGGGGAGGGCACCCGGAAACCGCGGGCGGGCGGCGGCTCCGGCGCGTCGGCCGGCGGCGAGTACGGCTCCCCGGCGCCGGGTGTGTCGACCCCCGCGTCGTACCGGTCCGCCGGCGGATCGAACCGCGTCCCGCCGGGCGGGTCGAACGCCTCCTCCGCGGGCGGACGCGGGGTCGGGGTGGCCCGGCGGGGCAGGTCGCTGGACGGCGGTTCGACGAGCGTGCCCTCCACCACCTTCGGCCCGCCGGGGACCTGGTGCACGACCACGGTCTCCCGCTCGGCGGGCGGCACGACGGGGTCGCCGGGCGGGTCCGCGTACGGATCGCCGTACGGGTCGCGGAAGTCGTCCTCCGGCGTACGGCCGGCCCACGGGGGCGCCTCCTGGCGGATCAGCACCTCCTCCACCGGTTCGGCGTCGGCGTACTCGGGGGGCAGGTCAGCGATGACGGCGGCCGTCTCGGCATGCGTCGGGACCTCGTCCCAGAGGACCCGGACGTGCCGCTGGTCGTCGAGCGCGACGCGGATCGGGAGCGTCTGGCCCGGTGCCGGCCACTTCGCCACCGGCACCCGCGGGTCGATGATCTTCTTGGACCTCGGGGGAAGGCCCGGCGCGTCGATGACGAGTTGCAGCTCGCACCGGCCGAAGGCGTACTGGGTGGGCGGCTCGGAGACGCTGTGCACGTGCCCCTCGCCGATGACCCAGGTGCGCCCCCCGGCGCGAACGGTGGCCAGCGCGATCGCCAGCACCAGCAGCGCGACGCCGAGCGCCACGATCGCCCAACTGGTCATGCCGAGGCCGAACAGGATCACGAAGGTGGCTACCGTGCCCAGCACCGCGCCGACCAGCTTGCGGACCGGCGCGATGGGTCGGTTCCCGCCATTCGCCACTGTGGACCTCCCGGGGGTCAGGGCCAGGCTAGGCCGGATCGGCCACCGGGGGAAAGACCGGCCGCCGCGCCGGCGCCGGGACCGGGTCGCTACGCTGACCGTACCCAGCCCGACCGCCTTCCGCGCACAGGAGGAACCCAGCGTGTCCAGCAGCAGCCCGGACGAGCGCACGCTCGTACTGATCAAGCCCGACGCGGTCCGCCGCGGGTTGGTCGGCGAGATCATCTCCCGCTTCGAGCGCAAGGGGCTGCGGATCGACGCGATGGAGACCCGGACGATGGACGGCGGCTTCGCCGACCAGCACTACGCCGAGCACGTCGACAAGGCGTTCTACCCGCCGCTGAAGGCCTTCATGACCGGCGGCCCGCTGGTCGCGCTGGTGCTCTCCGGTGACCAGGTCATCGAGGTCGTCCGCGGCATGATCGGCAGCACCGACGGCCGCAAGGCCGCCGCCGGCACGATCCGGGGTGACCTGTCGCTGTCCAACCGGGAGAACCTGGTGCACGCGTCCGACTCCGTCGACAGCGCGAAGCGCGAGATCGGGCTCTGGTTCCCCGAGTTGGCCTGAGCACGGACACGACAGCGGGCGGTGCGCGGGGAGCGCACCGGCCGCCGTCGTTTCTGCCGCTCAGACCTCCAGGGGCGGCTGCGTCCGGGTGGTCACCGCGATCCGGTTCCACACGTTGATCGTCGCGATCGCCATCACCAGGTCCGCGAGCTCCTTCTCGGACCACACCTTCGCCGCCGCGTCCCACACGTCGTCGGGGACCCCGTGCTCGCCGAGCCGGGTGACCGCGTCGGTGAGCGCCAGCGCGGTCCGCTCCCGCTCGTCGAAGAACGGTGCCTCGCGCCAGGCGGCGACCGCGAACAGTCGCCGGCTCGACTCGCCCGCCGAGAGGGCGTCCCGGCTGTGCATGTCGACGCAGAACGTGCAGCCGTTCAGCATCGACGCCCGCAGCTTCACCAGCTCCAGCACGGTGTGCTCGACGTTCGCCCGGACGTACTTCTCCAGCCCCAGCACCGCGTGGTACGCCTCCGGCGCCACCTCGGCCGCGTTGATCCGCTGCATGACAACCTCCCTGTTCGACTAGGACACCGATCCGACGGGCCGGCAGGCGCCGGCGTGACGGCGCACCGCTGTGACGCCGGTCATGCCGCCGGACCGCCGAGCCTTGTTGATCATGAGGTTGGCGGCACCAACGGAGATCGACATCGCCGCCAACCTCATGATCAACGGAACGGGGGCGCGGGGGTTAGAGGGTGTCCAGGGAGGCGTGGCGGCGGGATTCGGCTTCGAAGAGTTTGAGGAGGGCGGCGGCCAGGACGGCGTACGCGAGGCCGACCGCCGCCTCGGCCGCGAGCGGGCCTGCCGCTGCGGCCAGGCCCTCGCCGGCGGCCAGTCTCCGGGCGGCCTCGGCCGCGTGGGTGATCGGGAGGAGCTGGCCCGCCACGCGCATGCCGGCCGGCAGCTCGGCGGCCGGCACGTTCACGCCGGTGAACAGGAGCAGCAGGGCCACCGACACGTTGGACACCAGCCAGACGTCGCGGAACCGCAGGCCCACCGCGCCCAGCGTCAGGCCGAAGAAGCCGCACGACAGGGCCGCCACGGCGAGGGTGAGCAGCAGGGCCGGCAGCGCCGACACGGGGATCCGCAGGCCGAGCAGGAGCGCGGCCGCGGTCAGCGTGGTCACGGCGATGAGCAGGCCGTTGCCGGCGTACGGGAGGACCCGGCCGAGGAAGACGGCGGTGCGGCTGCGCGGGGACAGCAGCACGTGCCCGAGGGTGCCGAAGCGCCGCTCGTTCGACACCGCCATCGTGCCGCCGAACACGCACGCCAGCGAGGCGGCGAGCACCGCGTTCCCGACGATGTAGAAGCGGTCGTCGGCGACCCCGAGCTGCCGGCCCAGGTACGCGAAGAAGAGCAGCTGGAACAGCGGCCCGACGAGCAGGGTGCCGACGAACATCGACGGGGTGGTCCAGTTGAACAGCGCCCGGTAGGCGATCACGCCGCCGGTGCCCACGAGACGGAACAGGTCGGTCATCGTCCCCTCCTCAGGCGAGCGCCAGCGTGGCGGCGGCCCGCGCCCGCCGCTCGACGTACGTCATCATCACCGCGCCGAGCACCAGGCAGCCGAGGCTGATCGCCAGGCAGGCGCCGAGCGACGGCCAGACCGGACCGCTGCCGGTGGCGGCCTCGCGGACCGCCCGGGCTCCCCACGTGGTGGGCAGCACCGCGGCGACCGGGCCGGTCCACCCGGGCAGCACGGTGATCGGCACGAGCATCCCGGAGACCAGCCAGATCGGGTACTCCAGCGTGTTGGTCAGCGCGTTGGCGTTGCGCAGCAGCACGAACGTCGACGCGAGCAGCAGGCCGAACATGCCCAGCCCGACGATGCAGCCGGGCACCGCCACGGCGAACGCGACCGGGTCGGCGAAGTCCAGCGGGATGCCGTAGAGCAGCCGCCCCCACAGCAGGGTGGCGACCATCGCGTACGTGCCGGTGAGCGCGGTGGCCAGGGTGATCGGCAGGATCACCAGCGCGGGCGGCCGGGGCGCCAGCATGATCATTTCGAGCGTGCCCTGCCAGCGCTGGTTCTGGATCGCCCCGCCGGAGCCGAACAGCACCGACGACCAGACGCCCATCAGACCCGCGCCGACGGCCGCCTCCAGCAGCCGGCCCGGTTCGCCGCCGGCCCGGAACAGGTAGACCGCCAGGGTCGCCTGGACGACCGGGACGATCAGCGCGGTGGCGATCTCGAACGGTGAGCGGCTGAGCTGCTTGGCGTGCAGCAGCGCGCCGACCGTGATCATCCGCAGTGTCCTCACGCCGGCACCGCCTCGGCGGCCCGGTGACCGTCCACCCGGTTGACGATCGCCACGTACGCGTCCTCCAGCGTCGGCTGCCGGGCGGTGACCCGGCCCAGCCGGACACCGTCCAGCGCGCGCAGCACGTCGGCCTGCAGGTCGACCCCCGCGTCGGACTGCACGGCCAGCACCTGCGCGGCGCCGACCACCTCGAGGCTCGCCTCCCGCACCCCGGGCAGGGCGTGGATCGTGGCCAGCCGGTCGTCGGTCACCCCGTACGCCTCGACCTCCAGCACGCGCCGGCCGTCGGCGTGGTGCCGCAGCTCCGCCGGGCTGCCGAGCGCCTGGATGCGACCGCCGGCGATCACCGCGATCCGGCCACACAGCTCGTCCGCCTCGGCCATGTAGTGCGTGGTCAGCAGGACCGTGGTGCCGGTGGCGGCCAGGTCGGCGACGGTCTGCCGCAACTCCCGGGCGGCCACCGGGTCCACGCCGATCGAGGGCTCGTCGAGGAACAGCACCCGCGGGCGGTGCAGCAGCCCCCGGGCGATGTGCAGCCGCTGCCGCATGCCCCGGGAGTAGCCCTCGACCCGCTCGTTCTCCCGGCCGGTCAACCGGACCAGCTCCAGCAGCTCGGCGATGCGTCCCTTCTGCTCCCGCCCCGGTACGCCGTACAGCTCGGCGAAGTAGCGCAGGTTGTCCCGCGCGGACAGCCGGTCGTACAGGCCCCGGTCACCGCCGAAGACGTACCCGATCCGCCGGCGTACCTCCCGGGTCTGCCGGACCACGTCGTAGCCGCACACCCGGGCGGTGCCGGCGGTCGGGATGAGCAGCGTGTTGAGCAGCTTGATGGTCGTCGTCTTGCCGGCGCCGTTCGGGCCCAGCAGGCCGAACAGCTCCCCGTTGCCGACCGTCAGGTCGACGCCGCGGACCGCCTCCACCTCCCGGCGCTGGGGTCGTAACCATCCGGTGCGGCTGCGGTAGGTGCGCCGCAGCCCGACCGCCTCGATCGCGTACTCGCTCATGACGGCGAATCTAGGGACGTTTCCCGGGGCGGGGAAACGAATTCGGCGCTCGCCGAATCCTCGACGACGGCTCAGGCGGAGGCAGTGGCCGGGTCGGCGCCGAGCAGCGTGACGAGCGCCAGCCCGGCCGGTTCCAGGCCGTACAGCACGCGCCGGCCCACCCGGCGGCGGTGCACCACGCCGGCGGCGAGCAGCGCGGCGAGGTGTTCGGAGACGGTGCTCGGGGCGAGCCCGAGGGTGGCGGCGAGCCCGGCGGTGGTGGCCGGCCGGGTCAGCGCCCGCAGCACGCCGGCCCGGCCCCGGCCGACCAGCACGGCCAGCCGGTCGGTGTCGGCGGCACCGGCCGACGTCGGTCCACCCTCGGCGAGCAGGGCCGCCCCGCGCGCCTGGTAGGAGACGGCGACGATCTCCGGATGGTCGGTGGAACAGGACAGCGCGCCGCGGGAGAAGATCAGCGGGATCAGCAGCAGCCGCTGGTTCACCGCCCGGAAGCTGTGTTCCAACGGCTTGACCAGGGTGAGCACCGACCGCTCCCAGCGCACCCGCTCGTGCAGGCCAGCCAGGAGCGCGTCGGGGCCGTCGGCGGCGAGCGCCCGCGCCCGGTTCAGCACCTCCTCGTCGAGGGCCGCCCGCATCGCCGGCCACCACGGGGCGATCGCCGCGTCCCAGTACGCCTGGATGCCGTCGGCGAGCCGGTCCAGGGCGGCCTGGCGGTCGGTCACGAACGGGCGCAGCCAGTCGGGCGGTGCGTCGTTGCCGTGGTGGCTGCGGATCTGGTCGGCGATCAGCTCCGGCGGCGTCGCGCGCAGGACGGCCAACTCCTCGGCCAGGGTCGGGGCCGGCGACGGCGGGATCGGGGTCAGGAAGTCCGGCGCGGTGCCGCCGGGGGTCACCAGCAGCCGGGCCGGCGCGGCCGCCGGGACCTCGGCGAGCACCCGCCGGGCGTGCCGGGCCCAGCCGGCGTACGGCCACGGCGGCTCGCCCGGACTGCGGTGCAGCAGGTAGAGGCTCGTCAGCACCTCCCAGAGCGGGCTGGTGGCGATCCGGGTGCGGGCCAGGGTGGGCTCGTCGAGCTCGATCCGGATCACGGCCCCGAGCCTAGGGCATGCCTCGCAGGTGCCGGCCGGCCTGCGGCGGGCCCCGCCGCCGTTACTCGCGGGTGATCTCCGTCGGAGGTCGGGTAGGCTTGACGGCCGAAGGCGATGACCCGGCCATCACCGGTGAGCCTCCGGAAGAAAGGGCGTCCGCGCCCGAGTAGAACCGGACGGGTCCGGCCCGTCACAGCCGGCCAACGAGCGGGCGGCCGATCCTGACCGCCAAGCGGGGTGGTACCGCGGGTCGTCCGCGGGGCGCCGGCGACGGCGTACCCGGTCGGCTCGTCCTCGCAGACCCACACGACGAGTGAGCTGCTGAGGAGAGCGACCCCCGATGGCCTATCCGTTGCACGACCCGACCGCGGCCGGCGTCCCCGCGAGCCCGGACCTGCCCGCCGTCGAGCGCCGGGTCCTGGAGCACTGGACGGCCGACAAGACCTTCGAGGCGTCGGTCGACGCCAGGCCGGCCGGTGACCAGGGGAAGAACGAGTACGTCTTCTACGACGGCCCGCCCTTCGCCAACGGGCTGCCGCACTACGGGCACCTCTTCACCGGGTACGTCAAGGACGTGGTGCCGCGCTACCAGACCATGCGTGGCCGGCGGGTGGAGCGGCGCTTCGGCTGGGACTGTCACGGCCTGCCCGCCGAGGTGGTCGCCGAGAAGCAGCTCGGCATCACCAGCAAGGCGGAGATCCTCGACCTGGGCGTGGCCCGGTTCAACGAGGCGTGCCGCACGTCGGTGCTGGAGTTCACCCACGACTGGGAGCGGTACGTCACGCGCCAGGCCCGCTGGGTCGACTTCGCCAACGACTACAAGACGCTCGACCTGGACTACATGGAGAGCGTCATGTGGGCCTTCAAGACCCTGCACGACAAGGGTCTGGTCTACGAGGGCTTCCGGGTGCTCGCGTACTGCTGGCGCTGCGAGACGCCGCTGTCGAACACCGAGACCCGGATGGACGACGTCTACCGGGACCGGCACGACCCGACGCTGTCGGTGTGGTTCGCGCTGACCCCGGACGAGAGCGCGCCGGAGCCGGTGCGCGGGCCGGTGAAGCTCGGCGTCTGGACCACCACGCCGTGGACCCTGCCGTCCAACCTGGCGCTCGCCGTCGGCCCGGACATCGAGTACGCGGTGCTGGAGCGCGACGGGCAGCGGTACGTCGTCGGGGCGGCCCGGCTCGGCGCGTACGCCAAGGAGCTGGAGGGGTACGAGCAGGTCGGCACCGTGTACGGCCGGGACCTGGTCGGGCGCCGCTACAGCCCGCTGTTCGACTTCCTCGTCGAGCAGGCGGGGGAGAACGCGTACCAGGTGCTCGGGGCGGACTTCGTCACCACCGAGGACGGCACCGGGATCGTGCACCTGGCCCCGGCCTTCGGCGAGGACGACCAGAACGTCTGCAACGCCGCGGGCATCCCGACCATCGTCACGGTCGACGACCACACCCGCTTCACCGCGCTGGTCCCGCCGTACCAGGGTGAGCAGGTCTTCGACGTCAACAAGCCGGTGATCCGGGAGCTGAAGGAGCGGGGGGTGGTGCTCAAGCAGGACACCTACACCCACGCGTACCCGCACTGCTGGCGCTGCGACACCCCGCTGGTCTACAAGGCGGTGTCGTCCTGGTTCGTGGCGGTGACGCGGTTCAAGGACCGGATGGTCGAGCTGAACCAGCAGATCAACTGGACGCCCGGCCACATCAAGGACGGCTCGTTCGGCAAGTGGCTGGCCAACGCGCGGGACTGGTCGATCAGCCGGAACCGGTTCTGGGGCTCGCCGATCCCGGTGTGGAAGTCCGACGACCCGACCTACCCCCGGATCGACGTGTACGGCTCGCTCGCCGAGATCGAGCGGGACTTCGGCGTACGCCTGACCGACCTGCACCGGCCGGCGGTGGACGACCTGGTCCGCCCCAACCCGGACGACCCGACCGGGAAGTCGATGATGCGCCGGGTGCCGGAGGTGCTGGACTGCTGGTTCGAGTCCGGGTCGATGCCGTTCGCCCAGGTGCACTACCCGTTCGAGAACGCCGAGTGGTTCGAGCACCACTACCCGGGCGACTTCATCGTCGAGTACATCGGGCAGACCCGCGGCTGGTTCTACACCATGCACGTGCTGGCCACCGCGCTGTTCGACCGGCCGGCGTTCCGCAACTGCCTGAGCCACGGCATCCTGCTCGGCTCGGACGGGCGCAAGATGTCCAAGAGCCTGCGCAACTACCCGGACGTCTACCACGTGTTCGACTCGTACGGGTCGGACGCGATGCGCTGGATGCTGATGTCCTCGCCGGTGCTGCGCGGCGGCGACATGTCGGTGACCGAGGCGGGCATCCGGGACGCCGTCCGGCAGGTGCTGCTGCCGCTGTGGAACGTCTGGTACTTCTTCTCCCTCTACGCCAACGCCGACGGTCACACCGCGAGCCGGCGCACCGACTCCACCCACCTGCTCGACCGGTACGTGCTGGCGAAGACCAACGAGCTGGTGTCGACGGTGCAGGCGCAGATGGAGGCGTACGACATCTCCGGCGCCTGCGCCACCGTCCGGTCCTACCTGGACGCGTTGACCAACTGGTACGTGCGCCGCTCCCGGGACCGGTTCTGGTCCGGCGACGCCGACGCGTTCGACACCCTGTGGACGGTGCTGGAGACCCTCTGCCGGGTGGTGGCGCCGCTGGCGCCGCTCACCGCGGAGGAGATCTGGCGTGGCCTGACCGGCGAGCGGTCGGTGCACCTGACCGACTGGCCGTCCGCGGACGAGTTCCCGGCCGACCACGAGCTGGTCTCCGCGATGGACAACGTGCGGGCGGTCGCCTCGGCGGCGCTTTCGCTGCGCAAGGCCAGGGGCCTGCGGGTGCGGCTGCCGCTGTCGACGCTGACCGTGGCCTCGCCGGCCGCCGGTCAGCTGCGCCCCTTCGCCGACCTGGTCGCCGACGAGGTCAACGTCAAGGCGGTGGAGTTCACCGACGAGGTGCGGAACTACTGCCAGCAGGTGCTGACCGTGGTGCCCCGGGCGCTGGGCCCGCGGGTCGGCAAGGCGGTGCAGCAGGTGATCAAGGCGGTCAAGGCGGGGGAGTGGGAGCTGGTCGACGGCGCCCCGGTCGCCGCCGGGGTCACCCTCGCCGAGGGCGAGTACGAGCTGCGCCTGGTCGCCGCCGATGCCGAGCACTCCGCGCCGCTGCCCGGTGGCGAGGGTGTGGTCGTGCTGGACACCGAGGTCACCCCGGAACTGGCCGCCGAGGGCCTGGCCCGGGACGTGGTCCGGGTGGTGCAGCAGGCCCGCCGCGACGCCGACCTGGACGTGTCGGACCGCATCGTGGTCGCGCTCGCCGCCTCCGAGGAGGTACGGGCGGCGGTGTCCGCGTACGTCGACTTCGTGCGGCGGGAGGTGCTGGCCGAGTCGGTCGACTTCGCCGAGGGCATCGACGGCTTCACCGGCGAGGTCGGCGACGGCGAGCAGGTGACGGTGACCGTCCGCCGGGTATGAGGGGGCCCGCCACCTGTGTCGTCGCGGTGGGGGCGCGTCCGCTACCGTGACAGCGCCCCCACCGCACCCCGACCTGCCGGAGGACCAGTGCCGCTGCTCTACACCATCGGCAAGCTCACCGTGGCGCCCGCGCTGCGGTTGGCCTTCCGGCCGACCGTGGAGGGGTTGGAGCACGTGCCGGAGACCGGTGGCGCGATCTTCGCCGGTAACCACCTCTCGGTCGCCGACGAGCTGTTCCTCGGCGCGGTCGTCCCCCGGCACCTCGCCTTCTGGGCGAAGTCGGAGTACTTCAAGGGCACCGGCCTGAAGGGCCGGTTTTCCAAGTTCGTCCTCACCGGCCTGGGCGCGATCCCGGTCGAGCGGGCCGGCGGGCGGGCGGCGCTGACCGCGTTCGACGCGGCCATCCCGGCCCTCAAGGCCGGTGAGCTGGTGGTCGTGTACCCGGAGGGCACCCGGTCACCGGACGGGCGGCTCTACCGGGGGCGCACCGGCGCGGTCCGGCTGGCGGTGTCCGCCGGTGTGCCGGTCATCCCGGTCGGCACGATCGGCACGGAGAAGGTCCAGCCGATCGGTGCGCGGGTGCCCCGACCGTTCACCGGCAAGATCACCGTGAAGTTCGGCAAGCCGCTGGACTTCACCGGGCGCTCGGACGACCGGACCTCGCTGCGGGCGATGACCGACGAGGTGATGAGCGAGATCCAGAAGCTCACCGGGCAGGAGTACGTCCCCCGCTACGCCCCGCTCCGCGCGCACCCGCCCGTCGCCGGCGAGCCCGGCGCGGTCTGAGCGCGGTCGATACCCGGGTCACGGAGCGCTGTCGCCCCGGCGCTTCTCCTGCGTACGAGAGAGAAACGCTCAGCTCTGCTGTCGGGTGACGATCTGCTCGCGCAGGGTGCCGAGGAGGGCGGCGCTGTCCGCCACCGAGAGCCGGGTGAACACGGCGGTGGCGATGCTGCCGTGGTCGACCGAGGTGCACACCACCACGTCCGCGCCGTCGGAGCGGCCGACCGCGCACCGATCGTGCCGCCCCCGGATCCCGGTGTCGATGATCTGCGGCTCGCCGAGCGAGTACTGGTCTGTCAGGCGGGCGATCTCAGCGTCCGCTTCGGACTGCGGGCTGAACCAGAAGCCGGTGCCGCCGAAGACGGTCACCCGCTTGCCGGACCGGGTGGTGTAGACACCGGCGAACGTGTCGCTGGCCAGCCAGTGCGCGTTGCGGACCTCCGCCTCCAACTCCTTCGCGGCCTCCGCGCTGCGGTCGTCCTGCCGCAGTCGCAGGTCCGCGACCTCCGCCGGCAACGCCGCGCTGGCCGGGACCTGGTTCAGCATCGGCATGGCCCAGTAGGCCGGGCAGCCGCAGCAACAGGCAAGGGTGAACAGCAGCACCCAGGGCCACTTCCGGCGCTTGCGGACCGGCACCGGGACGTACCCCTTGGGGGCCTGCCAGCCGGGCGGCGGCGCGACCGGCCGGGCCGGCGGAGGCGCGTTCCGTCGCCAGCGCTTCGACGGCGCGGGCGGCGGCGGAGGGGGCGCGACCGGATACGGGACCGGCGGCGCCGCGGGGTACGCGGGGGCCGGCGACGCCGGGTACGCGGCCGATGGCGAGACCGGCGGGTACGCGGGGGCCGGCGACGCCGGGTAGGCGGCCGACGGCGAGACGGGGTAACCGGGCGCCGGTGACGCGGGGGCGGGCGGCCCGGAGTACGGCCGGGTCGGGGCCGGGGAGGGGTAGGGCGGCAGCGGGGGAAGCTCCGGCAGCTCGGCCGAGGGCAACTCCCAGCCGCCGGTGTCCGCGCCCTCCCACGGGTCGACCGGGGCTCGGTCCTCCGGGGCCTCGACCGGGCCCGGGGGCACCGGGGTCGGCTCGGCCGACTCGCCCCAGGCGCGCTTGCGCGGCGGCGGGGGCGGCACGGCGGCCGACCCGCTCCACCGGGGCGCCGGCGGCTCGGGAACCTCGTCCGCCGGCATCATCCGGGTGCCCGACGGGCCTTCGGGCGCGGTGCCGGTGCCGAAGTCGCGGGTGCCCTGCGGCCCCGAGGGCCCACCGCCCTCATCGGGGGCGGACATCGCGGGCGGATCACCCGCGGTGGAGGTGCCCGCCGGACCCTCCCGGGCGGCGGCGACCTCGGTCGGCTCGGCAGGGGTGGTGGGTGTCGGCTCGTCGGTGACCGCCGGTTCCCGGTCCCGGTGCGGGATCGTCCCGTCGACCGGCCGGTCTGCTCCCGGCTGCGGCTCCGGCATCGCGGCAATCTCCTCTCGCCGATCCGAGGTTAGTACCGCGGTGCCAGCGCGGACGAATCCGCCGGCCAGAGCGTCACCAGGCTGCCGCTCAGCGTGGTGCGAGCCGTTCACGCCGGCGATGCTGCCGCCGCACGGGCCGTCGACCGTCCTGTCGACGACGGTGTGGTCGCCGCGGTGCGGCGGGGTTGGCCGGTCCGGGAGCGCGTACCCTTGGGCATCATGAGTGTCCCGTCCACCACGCCGCGCCCCGCCGCGGCCAACTCCGTCTGGCCCCGGCTGGAGCCGCTGCTGCCCCAGGTGACCAAGCCCATCCAGTACGTCGGTGGCGAGCTGGGGGCGGTGGTCAAGGACTGGGACGCGGCGACCGTGCGGTGGGCGCTGATGTACCCCGACGCGTACGAGGTCGGCCTGCCCAACCAGGGCGTGCAGATCCTCTACGAGGTGCTCAACGAGCTGCCCGACGTGCTCGCCGAGCGGACGTACGCGGTCTGGCCGGACCTGGAGAAGCTGATGCGCGCCCACGGCGTGCCGCAGTTCACCGTCGACGCGCACCGCCCGGTCCGCGACTTCGACGTGTTCGGCGTGTCCTTCGCCACCGAGCTGGGCTACACCAACCTGCTCGCCGCCATCGACCTGGCCGGCATCCCGCTGCTCGCCGCCGACCGCACCGACGCCGACCCGGTGATCGTGGCCGGCGGGCACGCCGCGTTCAACCCGGAGCCGATCGCCGACTTCGTCGACGCCGCCGTGCTCGGCGACGGCGAGGAGGCGGTCCTGGAGATCACCACGATCGTCCGGGAGTGGAAGGCCGAAGGGTCCCCGGGCGGGCGCGACGAGCTGCTGCTGCGGCTGGCCCGCACCGAGAGCGTCTACGTCCCGCGCTTCTACGACGTCGACTACCTGCCGGACGGCCGGATCCAGCGGGTCGTGCCGAACCGCCCGGACGTGCCGTTCCGGGTGCACAAGCGCACGACGATGGACCTGGACGCGTGGCCGTACCCGAAGAAGCCGCTCGTGCCGCTGGCCGAGACGGTCCACGAGCGGTACGCGGTGGAGATCTTCCGGGGCTGCACCCGGGGTTGCCGGTTCTGCCAGGCGGGCATGATCACCCGCCCGGTGCGCGAGCGGTCGATCACCACGGTGGGGCAGATGGTGCAGCAGGGGCTGGAGTTCTCCGGCTTCCACGAGGTGGGCCTGCTGTCGCTGTCGTCGGCCGACCACTCGGAGATCGGCGACATGTGCTCCGGCCTCGCGCAGCAGTACGAGGGCACCAACGTGTCGCTCTCGCTGCCGTCGACGCGGGTGGACGCGTTCAACATCGAGTTGGCGCAGGAGTTGTCCCGCAACGGCCGGCGGACCGGTCTGACCTTCG
The DNA here is from genome assembly GCF_052068455.1 of Micromonospora sp. H33. Taxonomy (NCBI): domain Bacteria; kingdom Bacillati; phylum Actinomycetota; class Actinomycetes; order Micromonosporales; family Micromonosporaceae; genus Micromonospora; species Micromonospora sp. H33. The sequence goes on from NZ_JBQHDE010000002.1 coordinate 18,718, forward strand.
CCCCCGAGGGCGGGTCGGAGCGGATCCGTAAGGTGATCAACAAGATGGTGTCGAAGGAAGACCTCATCCGCACCGTGGTCACCGCGTACACCAACGGCTGGCGGCAGGTGAAGCTCTACTTCATGTGCGGCCTGCCCACCGAGACCGACGAGGACGTCCTCGAGATCGCCGACATGGCGCACGAGGTCATCAAGGCCGGCCGGGCGGCGACCGGATCGAAGGACATCCGCTGCACGGTGTCGATCGGCGGGTTCGTGCCGAAGCCGCACACCCCGTTCCAGTGGGCGGCGATGGAGCGGCCGGAGGTCATCGACAGCCGGCTCAAGATGCTCAAGCAGGCGATCAACGCCGACCGGTCGCTGGGCCGGGCGATCGGCTTCCGCTACCACGACGGCGAGCCGTCGCTGATCGAGGGCCTGCTCTCCCGCGGTGACCGCCGGGTCGGCGCGGTGATCCGCAAGGTCTGGGAGAACGGCGGCCGGTTCGACGGCTGGAGCGAGCACTTCTCGTACCAGCGCTGGGTGGACGCCGCCGCCGAGGTGCTGCCGGCCTTCGGCGTCGACCTGGACTGGTACACCACCCGGGAGCGCGACGAGCTGGAGGTCCTGCCCTGGGACCACCTGGACTCGGGCCTCGACAAGGACTGGCTCTGGCAGGACTGGCAGGACTCGCTGAGCGAGTACGAGCAGGACGACTGCCGATGGACCCCGTGCTTCGACTGCGGCGTCTGCCCGTCGATGGACACGGAGATCCAGATCGGCCCCACCGGGAAGAAGCTGCTCCCGCTGACCCCGATCAACGGCCTGCGGGCCCCCAGCGGCGCCCAGCAGTAGCCCCCGGGGCCGGCGACCCCGCCGGCCCGGACACCCGAGGAGCACGACGATCAGTAGGAAACCACAGCCGGAGGGCGGGCAGGCGCCGGTCGTCCAGCGCATCCGCATCCGGTACGCCAAGCGGGGTCCGCTGCGGTTCACCTCGCACCGGGACTTCGCGCGCGCGTTCGAGCGGGCCCTCCGCCGGGCGGGCGTGCCCATGGCGTACTCCCAGGGCTTCACGCCCCACCCCAAGATCTCGTACGCCAGCGCGGCACCCACCGGCGTGGCGAGCGAGGCGGAGTACCTGGAGATCGGGCTGCGCGAGGCGGTCGACCCGGCCGCGCTGCGCGGCGCACTCGACGCCGCCCTCTCGCCCGGGCTCGACGTGCTCGACGCCGTGGTCGCGACCGGCGGGAGCCTCGCCGACCGGATCGAGGCGTCGCACTGGCGGATCGAGCTGCCCGAGGTCGACGCGGCCGTGCTCCAGAAGGCCGTGGCCGCCTTCAGCGCCGCCGACGAGGTGCTGGTCGAGCGGATGACCAAGCAGGGCCGGCGCACCTTCGACGCCCGGGCGGCGGTCATCGCCGTCGATGTGATCACGCCGGCCGAGACGCCTTCCGGGGTCCCGGCGGTACCGTGTGCGATACTCGAACTGGTCGTCCGGCAGGTCACCCCCGCCGTACGGCCCGATGACGTCCTTTCCGGCCTCCGCGTGGTGGCCGACCTGGAGCCGCCGGTCTCGCCGAGGGTGACCCGGCTGGCACAGGGCACGCTGACCGCGCAGGATGCGATCGCGGATCCGTTGGAAGCGGACCGCGACGGGGCAACCATCGATGGGCACTGACCGACGGTCGGTGCCCGGCTAGGCAGACTTCGGCGGTCGCGCGGCTCGCGCGACCGGCGGAAACACCTTTTGCGGCGACCCTGCGTGGCAGCGCTCACCCGCGCCCGGGGTAGCCAGAACTGGAGAAACGCCCATGCTCGAGAACGAGCCCGAGGGCGGCGAGCGCGCCGGCGCCCAGCCGGTTGGCGAGACCGCCGCACACCACACCGCCCACGGCGGTGCCCCTACGAACCCCGCCGACTCGTCGGCGGCGAGCGGAGTTCCGGCCGCCGGCGAGCCCGCCGCGGCCGTCCCGGACGAGCCGGCGGGCGCCGCCCCCGGCGAGCCGACCGGCCCGGCCCCGGGTGGGCCCACCGGCAGCGGCGTCGCCGAACTGGGCCCGCCGTCGACCCCGGCGCGCAAGCGGACCAGCCGGCGGCGGGTCACCCCGGTGACCCAGCCGGAGCAGACCGAGGCGCCGGTCGAGGCCACCAGCGAGGCCGTGCCGGGCAGCGGCGAGGCTCCCCAGGCGGAGGTGCTCGCCCCGGTCTCCGGGGACGGTGAGGCGCCCGCGAAGGCGACGCGCCGCCGGCGCAAGGCCACCACGACCAAGGCCGCCGAGGAGTCCCTCGCCGTCGCCGGGGCGGAGGAGGCCGCGGCGGACGTCGTACCGCCGGTGAAGGTGACGCGTACCCGCCGCAAGAAGGCGGCCCCCGCGGCGGCCGAGCCGGCCGCCGAGACCCCGGCCGACGCCGCCGGGGTCGGCACCGAGGCCGCGCTGGCCGAGCCGGTGGCGGCCGAGGCCGGCCCGGCGGAGGCCGAGGTCGAGCCGGAGGCCGGCGTCGAGTTCGGCGCGGCGCAGCCGCCGGCCGTCGCCGGGGAGGTGCCGTCCGGGGCGGCGGCGACCGCTCCCGCCGAGGAGCCCGAGCCGGAGCGCCCGACGCGCCGTCGGCGGGCGGCGCTCTCCGCGCCGACGGTGCTGTTCATGGCCCCGCAGCCGGAGGAGATCCCCGCCGCGCGGGCCGTCGAGGAGCCCGCCGCCGACGAGGCGGCCGAGCCGTCGCGCCGCCGCCGGCGCGGTCGCCGCGACGTCGAGCCGGTCGAGGCCGTCGAGCCGGTCGAGGCCGAGGAGGAGCCGACCGAGGAGGCCCTCGAGGTCGCCGAGGACGAGGACGAGGACGAATCCGCCGCCGCCCGTCGGCGGCGCCGGCGTGGCCGGCGCGGTCGCGGCCGGGGCAAGGGCGGCGCCGACGAGGCTGAGGACGAGGAGTCCGAGGAGGCCCTGCAGGCCGAGGCGGAGGAGCCCGAGGCCGAGGAGGACGAGGGGCCCGAGGGCGAGGGCGGCGACGGGCTGACCCGCCGCCGCCGGCGCCGGCGCCGCCGGGGAGCGGGCGATGTCGAGGCGGCCACGGACGACGGCGTGCCGACGGTCGTGAAGATCCGGGAGCCGCGCCGTACGGTCGACGAGGTGCAGGGCGTCTCCGGCTCCACCCGGCTGGAGGCCAAGCGCCAGCGGCGCCGGGACGGCCGCGAGCAGCGGCGTACCCGCCCGCCGATCCTCAGCGAGTCCGAGTTCCTGGCCCGGCGGGAGGCGGTCGACCGGGTGATGGCCGTCCGCCAGCGCGGCGACCGGACGCAGATCGCCGTCCTCGAGGACGGCGTACTGGTCGAGCACTACGTGACGCGCAACTCGGCCGCCACGATGGCCGGCAACGTGTACCTGGGCAAGGTGCAGAACGTGCTGCCCAGCATGGAGGCGGCGTTCGTCGACATCGGCCGGGGCCGCAACGCCGTGCTGTACGCGGGCGAGGTCAACTGGGACACCACCGGCCTGGAGGGCCGGGCCCGGTCGATCGAGCAGGCCCTCAAGTCCGGCGACTCGGTGCTCGTGCAGGTCACCAAGGACCCGATCGGGCACAAGGGCGCCCGGCTGACCAGCCACGTGGCCCTCTCCGGCCGCCACCTCGTCTACGTGCCCGGGGGCAACGCCTCCGGCATCAGCCGGAAGCTGCCCGACAACGAGCGCAAGCGCCTGCGGGACGCGCTGAAGAAGCTGGTCCCGGACGGCGCCGGCGTGATCGTCCGCACCGCCGCCGAGGGCGCCAGCGAGGACGAGCTGGCCCGCGACGTCAAGCGGCTCCAGGCGCAGTGGGAGGACATCCAGGCCAAGGCCGCCGAGGGCGGCGCCCCGGTGCTGCTCTACGAGGAGCCCGACCTGGTCATCCGCGTCGTCCGGGACCTCTTCAACGAGGACTTCCGGGAGCTGGTGATCGAGGGCGAAGGCGCGTACGGCATGGTCGAGTCGTACCTGTCGCACGTCTCGCCGGACCTGGTCGCCCGCCTGCGCCGCCACGTGGGCGCCGCCGACGTGTTCGCCGAGTACCGGATCGACGAGCAGATCCTCAAGGGCCTGGACCGGAAGGTCTTCCTCCCCTCCGGCGGCCACCTGGTCATCGACCGGACCGAGGCGATGACCGTGGTCGACGTCAACACCGGCAAGTACACGGGTGCCGGCGGCAACCTGGAGGAGACGGTCACCCGGAACAACCTGGAGGCCGCCGAGGAGATCGTCCGCCAGCTGCGGCTGCGCGACATCGGCGGCATCGTGGTGATCGACTTCATCGACATGGTGCTGGAGTCGAACCGGGAGCTGGTGCTGCGCCGGTTGACCGAGTGCCTCGGGCGGGACCGCACCAAGCACCAGGTCACCGAGATCACCTCGCTCGGCCTGGTGCAGATGACCCGCAAGCGGATCGGCGCCGGCCTGCTGGAAGCGTTCAGCGAGACCTGCGAGTGCTGCAAGGGCCGAGGGCTGATCATTCACACCGAGCCGGTGCCGGAGAAGGCGCGCCCGGGCGGCGCGGGGGAGAAGGTCAAGGCGGTCGCCTCGGCCGTGCCGGCGGCCGAGGCGGGTACCCCGTCCCGCCGCCGGGCCCGCAAGGGCGCCGCGGCCGAGCGGACGGTGGCCGAGGTCGCCGAGACCGAGAGCGCCGCCGACATCACCGGCACCACGGACGCCACCGGCACCAGGACCACCCCGTCGGACGCCGAGTACTACGACACGATGGGCTACGACCTGTCCCGGTACGAGACCGAGACGCCGGCCGCGCCGGACATCGTCGACAGCCAGACCGGCGACTCGGCCCGGCTGGCGGCACCCGACGACCCGGACGCGCTGGGCGAGGGCGAGGAGTCCGAGGGCGGCACCGGCCGGCGGCGGTCCCGGCGGAGCGGCGCGCGGCGGCGTACCCGTCCCTGATTGGCTGGCTGAGCGTTCACGACAGGGCCCCCGCTGCGGCGGGGGCCCTGTCGTCGTGTCCGGCGGAGTAGGGTGGGGCCGTTCGGGTGGGCCCGGTTTGGGAGTCGGCCCGACCATGGCGTACGCTTGCCTGCGGCGCACTTTGGTGTGCCGAGTTCCCGCGTGCCCGCGCCGCCGCGCTTCTGCTACCCGGCGAGCCGCCGTGGGAACGACCGCCAGCAGCCTCAACGACAGGGAGTCCGCCTCCGATGTACGCGATCGTCAAGACCGGCGGCAAGCAGTACAAGGTCGCCGAGGGCGACGTGATCGAGGTCGAGAAGCTCGTCGGTGCCCCCGGCGACGCGGTGAAGCTCGCCGCGGTGCTCCTCGTCGACGGTGACGACCTGGTGACCGACGCAGCGAAGCTTGCCGAGGTCGAGGTGTCCGGCGAGATCGCCGCGCACACCAAGGGCCCGAAGATCCGGATCCACAAGTTCAAGAACAAGACCGGCTACCACAAGCGCCAGGGTCACCGCCAGCCGCTGACCCAGGTCAAGGTGACCGGCATCTCCAGCGGGAAGTAGGTCGTCCTCCAATGGCTCACAAAAAGGGTGCGTCCAGCTCGCGTAACGGCCGTGACTCCGCGGCCCAGCGGCTCGGCGTGAAGCGCTTCGGTGGTCAGGTCGTGAGCGCGGGTGAGATCCTCATCCGCCAGCGCGGCACCAAGTTCCACCCGGGTGACCTGGTCGGCCGCGGCGGAGACGACACGCTCTTCGCGCTGGCCGCCGGCGCGGTCCAGTTCGGCACCAAGCGCGGTCGCAAGACCGTCAGCATCGTGCCGCAGCAGTAATTCTCCGGCGAAGCGGGCCGCGGACCTGGTGTCCCGGCCCGCTTCGCCTTTTGTCGCGCGGGGGCGTACCTCGCTGGAAGGATTGGCAGCGTGACGACGTTCGTTGACCGGGTCGTCCTGCATCTGCAGGCCGGCGACGGCGGGCACGGCTGTGTCTCGATCCACCGGGAGAAGTTCAAGCCCTTCGGCGGCCCGGACGGGGGCAACGGCGGGCACGGCGGCAGCGTCTCGCTGGTCGTCGACCCGCAGGTGCACACCCTGCTCGACTTCCACTTCCGCCCGCACGTGAAGGCGCCCAACGGCAAGGGTGGCGCAGGGTCGAACCGGGACGGCGCGAACGGCGGCGACCTGGTCCTCAAGGTGCCCAACGGCACCGTCGTGCAGACCACCGACGGCACCGTGCTCGCCGACATGGTCGGCGCCGGCACCACCTTCGAGGTGGCCCGGGGCGGGCGCGGCGGCCGGGGCAACGCCTCGCTGGCCAACGCCCGCCGCAAGGCGCCCGGCTTCGCCGAGCTGGGCGAGCCCGGCGAACAGCTGGACGTGGTTCTGGAGCTGAAGAGCGTCGCCGACGTCGGCCTGGTCGGTTTTCCGTCCGCCGGCAAGTCGTCGCTGATCTCGGTCATCTCCGCCGCCAAGCCGAAGATCGCCGACTACCCGTTCACCACCCTGGTGCCGAACCTCGGCGTGGTGCGGGTGGACAACCACACCTTCACCGTCGCGGACGTGCCCGGCCTGATCCCCGGGGCGGCCACCGGCAAGGGGCTCGGCCTGGAGTTCCTCCGGCACATCGAGCGCTGCTCGGTGCTGGTGCACGTGGTCGACACGGCGACGCTGGAGCCGGGCCGCGACCCGCTGGCCGACATCGACACGATCGAGGCGGAGCTGACCGCGTACGGGGGGCTGGCCGACCGGCCGCGCCTGGTCGCGCTGAACAAGGTCGACGTGCCGGACGGGCGGGACCTGGCCGAGATCGTCCGGCCCGACCTGGAGGCCCGCGGCTTCCAGGTGTTCGAGGTCTCCGCCGCGACCCGTGAAGGGCTCAAGGAGTTCACGTACGCCATGGCGGAGCTGGTGGAGACGGCGCGTGCCGCCGCGCCGCCGGCCGAGCCCACCCGGATCGTCATCCGGCCGCAGGCGGTCGACGACGCGGGCTTCACGATCGAGGCCGCCCCCGACGGCGCCTGGGTCGTGCGGGGCGTCCGCCCCGAGCGGTGGGTGCGGCAGACGAACTTCGACAACGACGAGGCGGTCGGCTACCTGGCCGACCGGCTGGCCCGGCTCGGCGTCGAGGAGAAGCTCGGCAAGGCCGGGGCGCAGGCCGGCGACCTGGTGCGCATCGGGGAGCGCGAGTTCGACTGGCAGCCCACCTTGTACGCGGGGGCCGAGTTCGTCCCCAGCGTGCGGGGCGCCGACATCCGGCTCGAGGAGAAGACGCACCGGCCCGCTGCCGCCGAACGGCTGGCGGCCCGCAAGGCCCGGCGGCAGCGACCGGGCGACGAGGTCGAGGCCGGCGCGGCCGGCGAGGTCGGGGCCGGCGATCCGGAGGAGGACGACGCCGAATAGCTCGGTGCGCTCCGTGATCGGGTCGACTGCCCGCAATCTGCGCGACAGACGCCAGGCTTAACGTCGGGTGATGCTGATCACGGCACGTACCGCCAGCGATCCGGAACTCGCCGCCCTGGTGGCGGCCTGGCAACGCGAGCTGCGCGACAGCGGCTGGGCCGGCCCGCCGGACGGCGCGCCCGAGGATCTCCGCTTCCTGGTGGCGGTGCTCGGTGGCCGGGCGGTGGCGTGCGGGGGGCTTAGGGCCCTCGACGACGGGACCGGCGAGCTGCACCGGCTGTACGTCCGGCCGGCGTACCGCGGGCGGGGCATCGCCCGGCAACTGCTGGTCGCCCTGGAGGAGATGGCCTTCCGGTCCGGTCACGCGCTGGTCCGGCTGCGGACCGGTGTGCAGCTGGCGACGTTCTACGCGACGTGCGGCTACCAGCGGATCCCCGGGTACGGCGAGCCGGACCCGTACACCGTGTGTTTCGCGAAGCGGCTCCCGATCGCGGCCTGACACCGACGGGCGGACCGCGACCGGCGCGTGGCTGTTCGCCGGCGGGCGGGCCGCGGCCTGCGGGCGGCGGTGCCCACGGTCAGGGCCGGTCGAGGGGCCTGTCGAGCCGGCCGCCGGTGCCCACCCGGTTGGAGAGCAGGAGCCCGAAGACGAGCATCCCGAAGCCGAGGAAGAGGTGCAGCCAGTTGGCGGCGTCGTTGACGGGGATGATGTTCCCGCCGCTCTCCTGGTTGATGGCGAAGCCGTACAGCCAGAGGCCGAGGTAGAGGGCACCGCCACCGGCGAGGAAGAGGCGCGCGCCGGAGACGCGGCGGGCCAGCACCAGACCGACCAGGCCGAATCCCAGGTGCAGGATGTTGTGCAGGACCGACACCTGGACGAGGCCGAGCAGTTTCGCCTCCGAGTGGTGCCCGGCGAACCGCATCCCGCCGTAGTCGGTGGTGATCCCGGGAATGAATCCGAGCACCCCGATCAGGAGGAAGAGCCCGGCCGCCGCGAGGGCCGCGACCTGGACCCCGGTCCTCAGCCCTCCGCGTGCGTTCCGTGCCATCGCTGCACCTCTCGTGGATCCACGGACCCCTGCCGTGATGCCGGGCGCGGATCACCCTCACTCTGCGCGACGGCGACGTCCGGACCCGACGATCCTCCATTTTGAAGTCCGTCCGGGTGGCTCCGCAGAGAAATCGCCGATCAGGCATGGAAGCGAAAACGCAGGGTAGGTGATTTGTCGGCGGCGGTACGACCGTTGCCGATCCCCCAGAGAAGACCGCGACGGTCATCCGAGCGGAAGGGACATCATGACCTACGATCTGTCACCCACGTCGTCCACGTACGGGTCGGAGTCCACGAACGGCGGCGGGGTGCGCGAGCAGGCCCGCCAGGTGGGCTCGGAGGCCAAGCAGGCCGGCGGGGCGGTCGCCGAGACCGCCAAGGAGCAGGGCAGGGAGGTCGTCGGGGAGGCCCGGCGGCAGGCCCGGAACCTGTACGGCGAGGCGCGCAGCCAGCTCGCCGGCCAGACCGGTGAGCAGCAGCGCCGCGCCGCGGGCGGGCTCCGCTCGCTGGCCGACGAGATGCGCACGATGGCCGAGCAGGGCGGCCAGGCCGGCCCGGTGAGCGAGCTCGCCCGCCAGGCCGCCGACCGCGTGCACGGCGTGGCCGGCTGGCTGGAGCAGCGCGAGCCCGGCGACCTCGTCGCCGAGGTGCGCGACTACGCCCGCCGCAACCCGGGCACCTTCCTGGTCGGCGCCGCCGTGCTCGGCGTCCTCGCCGGCCGACTGACCCGCAACGTCTCGGCCGCGAGCGACTCCGACGGCGGCGCGTACGGCTCCGGCGCCGGTTACGACCCCGAGCAGACCGCGGTCCTCCCGACCGCGCGGGGCGTGCCGGACCAGATCCCGCCGGGCGGCTACCTCGACCCGACCCCGGGCGCGTACGTCGACCCGCAGACCACGACCAGCTACGCCGACCCGGCCGGCGGTACCGGGCAGCCGCTGCCCCCGCCGAGCCGGACCGACCCGCTGCCCGGTGTGCCGACGAGCGGGACCACCCGTCCGTGAGCGGCCGAGTCATCCGGAAGGAGGCGGCGGCATGACCACGCCGGGATATCACCCGCACGACGCGGACGAGGTCCGCAACAGCTCCATCGGTGACCTGATGCGTCAGGTCACCAGCGACCTGTCGACCCTGATGCGGCAGGAGGTCGAGCTGGCCAAGGCCGAGATCCGCGCGGAGGGCAGGAAGGCGGGCAAGGCGGCCGGCTTCTTCGGCGGCGCCGGGTTCGGTGGCTACATGGTGGCCCTGTTCCTCTCGCTCGCCCTCTGGGCCGGGCTGTCCAACGTGATGGACGCCGGCTGGGCGGCCCTGATCGTGGCCGTCCTCTGGGGCGCGATCGCCGCCGTCCTCTACTCCATGGCGAAGAAGAACGCGGAGCGTATCCGCGGCCTCAAGCAGACCAACGAGAGCGTGCAGCGGATCCCCGACGCGCTCAAGCCCCACCCGCAGGAGGTCACCCGATGAGCACCGACCCGGAGCAGATCCGCCGGGAGATCGAAGCCACTCGCAGCAACCTGAGCTCCGATGTGGACGCGCTGGCGTACAAGGTCAGCCCGTCGCGCATCGTCGACGACCGCAAGCAGCGGGTCCGCGGCGCGCTGCAGAATGTGAGGGACAAGGTGATGGGAACCGCGTCGGACCTCGGCCACAGCACGAAGCACGGCGCCCACGCCGTCGGCGACCACGCCTCCTCGGCGGCCTCCACCGTCAGCGACAAGGCGCACTCGGCCGCCTCGGCGGCGAGCGACGCCGCGCACCGGGCGCCCCACGTGATCCGGCAGAGGTCGGAGGGCAACCCGCTCGCCGCCGGCCTGATCGCGTTCGGCGTCGGCTGGCTCGCCTCGTCGCTGATCCCGGCCACGCAGCGGGAGCAGCGGGTGGCCACGCAGGTCAAGGAGCGCGCCGGTGAGCACGGCGGCGTGGTCAAGGAGAAGCTGACCGAGGTCGCCCAGGAGGTCAAGGAGGAACTGCGCGAGCCGGCGCAGCACGCCGCCGAGTCGGTCAAGTCGACCGCCCAGGACGCCGTGCAGACGGTCAAGGACGACACCCGCTCCGCCGCGCACGACGTCAAGGACCAGGCCCAGCAGTCCCGCGAACAGGTGCGGCACTGACCCTGTTCCGCCGTACGCCGCAGCTCGCGGCCACTCCCAGGAAGTGGCCGCGAGCTGTCGCGTGCGTCGCATCTCTCCGCGATCTTGCACTTTTGGCCTCCCGAATGCCCGGATCAGCCCGGTATGACCGGGCAGAAAGTGCAAGATCGCGGGAGTGGGGTGGGGGGCGGGGTGGACTGGGGCGGTTCGTCGTTTCGGTCCGCTCTCCCGGGGTAGCGCTGGCGTGAGGCGGGCGGCCCAGCAGCGGGTCGCCCGGGTGGAGGAGACGTGATGACCAGCAACGGAACGAGGTGGGCGTTGCTCGGCGCCACCACGGTGACGGCCGTCGGCGTCGGTCGCGCGGTGGCCCGCCGGCGGCACCGGCACCAGCCCGAACGGCGGGGCGGCTGGTACGTCGTGCAGCGCGGGGTGACCGTCGACCGGCCGGTGGAGGCCGTGATCGGCTTCTGGACCGACCGGGGGCGCATGGACCGTGCGCTGGCCGAGTGGGCGACCCTGGAGCAGCTCGACGAGAACCGGTGGAGCGCGGTGGCGACCGAACCCGGCGGCGTGGGCACGCAGTGGCGGGCCGAGATCACCGTCGAGGGGCCGGGCCGGCTGCGCTGGCGGGTGACCGACGGCCCGAAGCAGGAGGGCACGGTCGAGCTGGTGCCCGCGCCGCAGGGCCGAGGCACCGAGATCCGGGCCGAGCTGCGGTACCGGTCCGGTCCGCTGCGCCGGGCGATCGGCCTGGCCACCAGCCACGAGCCGGACCTGGCGCTGCGCGACACCCTGCGGCGGGTCAAGTCGCTGGTCGAGTGCGGCCAGGTGATCGACACCCGGCGCGACCCGTCCGGGCGCAGCCCGGCGCAGGAGAAGGCCACCGACAAGGTGCGTGAGAAGCTCACGGCGGGAGGACGGGCGTGAAGGCGCTGTGCTGGGAGGGCGTCGGCAAGCTGGCCGTACGCGACGTGCCGGAACCGCACATTCACGCCGAGGGCGACGTGATCGTCCGCGTCCGGGCGAGCAGCGTCTGCGGCTCCGACCTGCACCTCATCAACGGATTCGTGCCGACGACGCGGGAGGGCGACATCCTCGGCCACGAGTTCATGGGCGAGGTCGTGGAGACCGGCCCGGGCGTCCGCCGGCTGAACGTCGGCGACCGGGTGGTCGTCGGCTCGGTGGTCGCGTGCGGCGGCTGCTGGTACTGCCGCACCGAGCAGTACTCGCTCTGCGACAACTCCAACCCCCAGCCGGTCTTCGCGGAAAAGCTGTGGGGACACTCGCCGGCCGGCATCCTCGGCTACTCGCACGCCGCCGGCGGCTACTCCGGCAGCCACGCCGAGTACGTGCGGGTGCCGTTCGGCGACATCGGCGCGTTCAAGGTGCCCGACGGGGTGCCCGACGACTCGGTGGTGTTCGCCTCCGACGCGATGCCGACCGGGTGGATGGCCGCCGACTTCTGCGGCCTGAGCGGCGGCGAGGTGGTCGCGGTGTGGGGCGCCGGCGGCGTCGGCCAGATGGCGGCGCGCGCCGCCCAGTTGCTCGGCGCCGAGCGGGTGATCATGGTGGACCGGCTGTCGGAACGGCTGGCCACCGCCGCCGACCGGCTCGGCGTGGAGACGGTCAACTACGCGGAGACCGACGTCCTGGAGGCGCTGCGGGAGATGACCGCCGGCCGGGGCCCGGACGCGTGCATCGAGGCCGTCGGCATGGAGTCGCACGACGTCGGCCCGGCGTACGCGTACGACAAGGCGAAGCAGACCGCCCGGATGCAGAGCGACCGGCCCACCTCGGTGCGGCAGGCGATCATGGCGTGCCGCAAGGGCGGCACGGTCAGCATCGTCGGCGTCTACGTCGGGGTGATCGACAAGTTTCCGCTGGGCGCGGCCATGAACAAGGCCCTCGTGCTGCGGATGGGGCAGATGCACGCCCAGCGCTACATCCCCATGCTGCTGGACCGGATCGCGGCCGGGGAGATCGACCCCGGCTACCTGGCCACCCACCCGATGCCGCTGACCCACGGCGCGCGGGGCTACGAGATTTTCGAGAAGAAAGAGGAGGGGTGCCTCCGTACGGTCCTGCATCCCTGACCGGCCGGCGCCCCGCGCCCCCGTCGGGTGCGGGGCGGGTCAGGCGGTGCGGCGGACGTCGGTGACGACGAATCCGCTCGGCGGCAGCGTCGGCATCCGGCCGAGGTCCAGGGCCAGGTTCTGCGGCGGTACGTCGTACGCCATGGCGCTGGTCAGGTTGGTCACCGCGCGCTTCATCAGCTCGATGGTGATCCATTCACCGGGGCACCGGTGCCCGGTCAGGTGCTCGCCGCCGCCCTGTGGGACGAAGCTGAACGGGTCGCCGCGCCAACCGGTGAACCGCTCCGGGCGGAACTCCTCCGGGGAGGGCCAGAGCGCGCGGTGGTGGTTGGTCCCGTACAGGTCGAGCAGCACCCGGCGGCCCCGGGGGAAGTGGTGGCCCTGCCAGTCGAAGGAGCGCCGTACCCGGGCGGCGGCGACCGGGAAGAACGGGTAGTACCGCCGTACCTCCTGCACGAAGCTCTCGGTGGTCTCGTCGCTCTCGCCGACCCGGTCCCGCCAGGCCGGGTGGTCGTGCAGCGCGAGGGCCGCGAAGACGACGAAGCGGTCCACCGCGACGGTGGGGCGCAGCACGTTCAGCAGTTCCACCGCGGCGATCCGGCGGGGGAGGAGGCGGCCCTCGAGATCCCGGTGCTCGGCGATGACCCGCAGCGCGGTGCCCTCCGGCGCGGGCAGCGTGCCGGCGCGCACCCGTTCGATCAGGTCGCCGGCCCAGCGCTCGCCGCGGCCCCGGCCGAGCAGGCCCCTCCAGTGCGGGGGTCCGATCGCCACCGGGCTTTCGATCATCGCGTGCAGTTCGGCGGTACGCCGGTTCACCTGCGACTCCGCCAGCGGTACCCCGGCCCAGGCGCAGACCGCCCGGGTGAGGATCCGGGCCATCTCGCGGTAGAGCACCACCGGCCCGGACCGCTCCCAGATCGGGATCCGGGCCCGCCACTCGTCGTCGAAGAGCTGGCCGAGCCGGCTGATCGCGCTCGGGGTCATGATCGAGATGAACATGGCCTTGCGGTCGGCGTGCGCCGCACCGTCGAGCCCCTGCACCCCGCCGACGCCGGTGAGCGTCCGCTGGCCCCGCTTCGGCGTCGCCCCGGCCCGGACGAAGCGCTCGTTGTCGTAGAACAGCTCGGCGGCCGGCCGGCCCCGCAGGCAGATCGTGCGCTTCAGCAGGAGCCGGGTGGTGAAGACGTCCGTGCCGTAGCGATCGCACCGGTCGCTGATGAACCGGTAGCCGTCCCGCAGGAAGGCCAGCGTGCTCTCCGGGCTGCGGTCCGCCGGCATCGTCGCCATCGTTCCTCCTGACGCAGCTCGTCCGCCGAGCTTCTACCCAGGGCGGAGCCCCTGAATCCCATCTCGCCAGACCACGGACGGCGCGCGGTGGGAGGAGCCCACGGGGTACGCCGGCCGACGCCTGGCACCGGGTCGAGCGGCTGTTCTGCGGGGCGGTCGGCCCGGACGGCGAACGCTGCGCCGACGGGGCCGGCCACCCCGGCTTCCACCACGCGCCCGGCCCCGGCGGCCTCGGCTAGGGCGACGGTGACTGAGGTGTCCCGTCAGTCGAGGTCGAACTCGCCGTCCTGGGCGCCGGCGACGAAGGCGTCCCACTCGGCCTGGGTGAACACGAGCACCGGCCCGTCCGGGTCGGCGGAGTTGCGCATGCCGATCAGGTCGTCGACGAACGCGACCTCGACGGCCGCGTCGGAGTTGTCGCCCTCGGCCCGCTGCCAGACCGCCCGGGAGAGGTCGAAGTCGCCCTTGGGGTGCGTAGTCATGGTCCAGTCCTCCAGTGCCGCAGGTCAGGGGAGCGGGTCGGAAACCCCATCGGGCAGGATAAGCGGATGCCGAGCCTGACCCGTGTAGAGGCGACCGCGCGTGCCGCGGTGATTACCGTCGAGTCCTACCAGGTGGACCTCGACCTGACCGGCGGCGGCGAGTTGTTCCGCTCGCACGTCACCATCCGGTTCCGGGCCACCCCCGGCGCCGGCACCTTCGTCGAGTGCAAGCCCGCGACCCTGCGGTCGGCCCGACTCAACGGCACCGACCTCGATCCGGCCACGCTGGACGACAACCGGCTGCCGCTGTCCGGCCTCGCCGAGCACAACACGCTGACGGTCGAGGCCGACATGGCGTACTCGAACACCGGCGAGGGCATGCACCGGTTCGTGGACCCGGCCGACGGCGAGACGTACCTGTACGCCATGTCCTTCCTCGACGACGTGCAGCGCATCTTCGCCGCGTTCGACCAGCCCGACCTGAAGGCCCCGGTCACCCTCACGGTCACCGCTCCGGAACACTGGACGGTCGCCGCCAACGGCGAGCAGGCCGCCACCCCGCGCCCCGGCCGGTGGGAGTTCGTCCCGACCGCGCCGCTCGCCACGTACTTCGTCTCGCTGATCGCCGGGCCCTGGCACGTGCGCCGCGACGAGCACGACGGCATCCCGCTCGGGGTCTTCTGCCGCCGCTCGCTCGCCGCCCACCTGGACGCGGACATCGACGAGATCTTCACCGTCACGAAGCAGTGCCTGGACCGGTTCCACGAGCTCTTCGCCGAGCGGTACCCGTTCGGCAAGTACGACCAGGCGTTCGTGCCGGAGTTCAACGCCGGCGCCATGGAGAATCCGGGCCTGGTGACCATCCGCGACGACTACGTCTTCCGCTCCGCCGTCACCGACAGCCAGCGCGAGCTGCGGGCCACCACCGTCGCCCACGAGATGGCGCACATGTGGTTCGGCGACCTGGTCACCATGCGCTGGTGGGACGACCTGTGGCTGAACGAGTCGTTCGCGGAGTACCTGGGCACCAGGGTCACCGCCGAGGCGACCCGCTTCGACCGGGCGTGGACGACGTTCGCGATGAAGCGCAAGGCCTGGGGGTACGCGGCCGACCAGCGCCCGTCCACCCACCCGGTCGCCCCGGAGGAGGTGCGCGACGCCGCCGAGGGCCTGCTCAACTTCGACGGCATCTCGTACGCGAAGGGCGCCGCCGTGCTGCGGCAGCTCGTGGCGTGGCTCGGCGACGATGCCTTCCTGGCCGGCCTCAACGCCCACTTCGCGAAGCACCGGTTCGCCAACGCCACCCTGGCCGACCTGCTGGGCAGCCTGTCCGCGGCGAGCGGGCGTGACCTGACCGGCTGGGCCGACCGGTGGCTGCGCGCCGCGCAGGTCAACACGCTGCGCGCCGAGGTCGCCGTCGACGCCGACGGCCGCTACACCGAGGTGGCGGTGGTGCAGACCGCCCCCGAGTCCCACCCGGTGCTGCGCCCACACCGGATCGGCGTCGCCCGGTACGCAACCGACGGCTCCGTCGCGCACGCCGAGGTCGACCTGGACCCGGCCGCCGACGGGGGCCGTACGGTCCTCACCGAGCTGGCCGGGGCACCGGCCGCCCGGCTGCTGCTGCCGAACGCCGGTGACCTGACGTTCGCCAAGATCCGACTCGACCCGGCCTCGGCGGACGCCGTCCCGCTCGTGCTGCCCGGCCTGGCGGACCCGCTCGCGCGGGCGCTGCTCTGGGGCGAGGCGCTGGACGCCGCGACCGACGGGGAGCGACCGGTGGCCGCCCTGGTGGGGCTGATCGCTGCCGCGCTGCCGGCGGAGACCGAGGTCGTGATCGCCGAGGACGTGCTCACGCTGAGCCGCTCGCTGGTCGACCGCTACCTCGACCCGCTGGCCCGGGAGGCGGCGCTGGTCCGCGTCGCGGAGGCCTGCCGCCACCTGCTGGACACCGCTCCGGCGGGTGGATCGTTGCAGCTCGCGGCGGCCCGGGGCTGGATCGCCGCGACGACCGACGCCGACCTGCTGACCGGGTGGCTGGCCGGTCGGGACGTGCCGCCGGGGCTCGCCGTCGACGCCGAACTGCGCTGGGCGGTGCTGGGCCGGCTGGTGGTGCTCGGGGCGGCGGGCCAGGCCGAGATCACCGCCGAGGCGGCGGCGGACCGGAGCGCCACCGGCGCCGAGCGGGCCGCCCGCTGCCGTGCCGCGCTGCCCGACCCGGCCGCCAAGCACGCCGCCTGGGAGATCGTCGTCGCCGACACCGAGCTGTCCAACCGGCTGGTCGAGGCCACCGCGGAGGGTTTCTGGCAGCCGGAGCAGGCGGAGCTGACCGCCCCGTACGTGACCCGCTACTTCGCCGACATGCCGGCCGCCGCGCGACGCCGTACGCCCTGGGTTGCGGACCGGATCGCGGCCCTGGCGTTCCCGCGCTACGCCGTCGCGCAGACCACGCGGGAGGCGGTCGCGGCGCTGCTCGCCCGCGACGACCTCACGCCGGGCCTGCGCCGGCGCGTGGTCGACGCCGACGACGACCTGCGGCGCGCCCTGGTCGCCCGCACGGCCGTCGCCGCCGCCGCAGCCTGACGCCCCGGACCGTGCCCCTCCCCGCCGCCCGCGCGGCGCACTTTCAGGGAAAGAGTCGCCTTGTCCCCGGGAATGGCCACTCTTTCCGTGAAAGTGCTGCCCGTCGGCGGCGGGGTGGTGCGCGCGGGCGGGGTGGGGGAGTGGGGGGTCGGGGGCGGCCTAGGATCGCGGGGTGGAGGAAGACATCCGGCGGATCGGGATCATGGGCGGGACGTTCGATCCGATCCACCACGGGCACCTGGTCGCGGCCAGCGAGGTGGCGGACCGGTTCGGGCTGGACGAGGTCGTCTTCGTCCCGACCGGCCAGCCGTGGCAGAAGGTGGACGAGCCGGTCAGCCCCGCCGAGGACCGCTACCTGATGACGGTGATCGCCACCGCCTCCAACCCCCGCTTCCAGGTCAGCCGGGTCGACATCGACCGCGGCGGCCCCACCTACACCGTCGACACGCTGCGTGACCTGCACGCCGAGTACGGTCCCAAGGTCCAGCTCTTCTTCATCACCGGCGCGGACGCACTGGCGAAGATCCTCTCCTGGAAGGACCTGGACGAGATCTTCGAGCTGGCCCACTTCATCGGGGTGACCCGGCCGGGGTTCGAGCTGTCCGACGCCCACCTGCCCGCCGACACGGTGACCCTGGTGCAGGTGCCGGCGATGGCCATCTCGTCCACCGACTGCCGCGACCGTGTCGCCCGGGGCGAGCCGGTGTGGTACCTGGTCCCGGACGGTGTGGTGCAGTACATCGCCAAGCGGCGGCTCTATCAGCAGTGATCTGTCCCGTATGCGCTTGTTCGTACCCTCGACGCACGGTAACTGACCGGTCGGAACCCGGGCGTGTGTGAGAGGCTTGGAGGGTCGCACGGATGATCGAAGGAGAACGGTGACAGTTTCGGAACGCGCCCACGAGCTGGCGATGGCCGCCGCGCAGGCCGCCGCCGACAAGAAGGCACAGGACATCGTCATCATCGATGTTGGTGACCAGCTCGCCATCACCGACGCGTTCCTGCTCGCCGCCGCCCCCAACGAGCGCCAGGTGCTCGCCATCGTCGACGCGATCGAGGAGCGGCTGCTCGAGCTGCCGGAGAAGGCCAAGCCGGTCCGGCGCGAGGGGGAGCGCGGCGGCCGCTGGGTGTTGCTCGACTACGTCGACATCGTCGTGCACGTCCAGCACACCGAGGAGCGCGAGTTCTACGCCCTCGACCGGCTCTGGAAGGACTGCCCGCAGATCCCGTTCGTGGACCGCGACCTCGCCGCCGCCGAGTCGGGCGCCGCCGCCGAATGACCCGGCTGATCGTCTGGCGGCACGGCAACACCGACTGGAACGCCACCGGCCGCGTCCAGGGGCAGACCGACGTCTCGCTGAACGACCTCGGCCGTGAACAGGCCCGCACCACCGCGCCGCTGCTCGCCGCACTGCGCCCGGACGCGATCGTCGCGAGCGACCTGAGCCGCGCCGCGGACACCGCCGCCGCGCTGGCGGCGCTGACCGGCCTGCCGGTCCAGACCGACGCGCGGCTGCGCGAGCGGTACTTCGGGCTCTGGCAGGGGCTCGCCCTCACCGACGCCGCCGAGCGCTACCCCGACGAGTACGCCCGCTGGCGCGCCGGTGACCCCGACCCGGGCGCCGGCATCGAGACGCTGGACGACCTCGGCAAACGCATCGGAGCCGCACTCCAGGACGCCGCCGACGCGGTGCCCGGCGGCACCGTGGTGATCACCACGCACGGCGGCGGCGCCCGGCAGGGCGTGGGCCAGCTGCTCGGCTGGGACCACCACGTCCTGCGGACGGTCGGCTCCCTGCAGAACTGTCACTGGACGGAGCTGCGCCACGACGACGCCCGGGGCTGGCACCTGCGGGCACACAACGTCGGGCTGATCTCCGCGCCGGTCACCGACCCGGTCTGACGCCGGCCCGACCGCCGCCCTGGCCGATCGTTCTCGCGGCCCGGTGGCTCGGGCCGGCGGTCGTCGCTGCGGCCCGGTCGCTCAGGCCGGCTGTCGTGCTGCGACCCCGGCACACCCCGGCTCGCGGTCGTCGCTGCCGCCCGGCCGTCCACACCGGCGGTGGTCCGGCCTCGGCGATTCCGCCGAGATCGGCTAGCGTTCCGGCATGCCCGTCGCGGTCGTCACCGACTCCACCGCCTACCTTCCCCCTGAGCTGCTGGCCGTCCACCGGCTGACGGTGGTGCCGCTGACCGTCGTCCTCAACGGCGCGGAGGGGCTGGAGGGGGTCGAGACCTTTCCGGCCGACGCCACCCGTGCGCTCAGCGGCCGGCGGGTGTCGGTGAGCACCTCCCGACCCGCTCCGGAGCAGTTCGCGGCGACGTACCGCCGGCTCCTCGACGAGGGCGCCGACGGCATCGTCTCGGTGCACCTGTCGGCGGAGCTGTCCGGCACCGTCGAGGCCGCCCGGCTGGCCGCCGCCGACCTGGGCGACCGGGTGGCGGTGGTGGACAGCCGCTCCTGCGGAATGGGGATGGGCTTCTCGGCGGTCGCCGCCGCCGGGGCCGCCGCGGCCGGTGCCGACCTGTCCGGGGTACGCGACGCCGCGCAGGACGCCGTCGCCCGGACCACCGTCTTCTTCTACG
The DNA here is from genome assembly GCF_052068455.1 of Micromonospora sp. H33. Taxonomy (NCBI): domain Bacteria; kingdom Bacillati; phylum Actinomycetota; class Actinomycetes; order Micromonosporales; family Micromonosporaceae; genus Micromonospora; species Micromonospora sp. H33. The sequence continues at coordinate 38,182 of NZ_JBQHDE010000002.1, forward strand.
TCGACACGCTGGAGTTCCTCCGCCGCGGCGGCCGGATCAATGCCGCCTCGGCGCTGCTCGGCACGGCCCTCTCGGTGAAGCCGATCATGCACATGCCGGACGGCGCGATCGTCCTGAAGGACAAGGTGCGCACCGCCAGCCGGGGCATCGCCCGCCTGGTCGACCTGGCCGTCGAGGCGGCCGGCGACGCGGACGTGGACCTCGCCCTGCACCACCTGGACGCCCCACAGCGCGCCGAGGCGCTCCGGGACGCGCTGGCCGCGAGGCTCGGCGACCGCCTGCACGACACGTACGTCTCCGAGGCGGGCGCGGTGGTCGCCGCGCACGCCGGACCGGGCCTGGCCTGCGTGGTCGTGCACCGCCGCCCGCCGGCCGCAGTGACGGGATAGCGTCGGTGCCGGGCGCGGCGTGCCTGAGCGCCCATGGCCCGGTGTCGGGGGTGCTGCGTCGCGGGATGCGGCGTGTCGGGGCTTGGCGAGACCGCGGGGGGGGGTACCGCATCCCGAGTCGATCAAGCGAGCCGGTGGGGCTTCCGGTCGCCGGATTGCCGGTCGGCGGGGTGCCGGTCGGCGGGGTGCCGGCGCCCGCTGAGGTGGCGGTGCGGCCGCTGTCGAGCTGCCCCATCTATGAGACCAGCCCGCCGGGGCGGACGGGCTGGGGACGGTTCGCCGGGCCGGATGGGCTGCGGACGGTTCGCCGGACCGAATCGCTGGGAAACAGTTCGCCGGGCCGGATGGGTTGGGACGGTTCGCCGGGCCGGATGGGCTGCGGACGGTTCGCCGGGCCGAATCGCTGGGAACGGTTCGCCGTGTCGATGGGTTGGGACTGTTCGCCAGGCCCGGATGGCTGTGGACGGCTCGCGGAACCAAGCGAGGTGAACGGATCGCGGAGCCGGGCGGGCCGCGGACGGAAGGAGTGCGATGGCCTGTGTGGTGACCGGAGGCGGCCGTGGGGTCGGCCGTGCTGTCGTGGAACGGCTCCTCGCGGCCGGGGAGACCGTCGTGGTCCTCGAGCAGGATCCGCAGGCGGTCGCGTGGGTGAGCCCCCACCCGGCCGCTGACCGGCTGGTCGCCCTCGTCGGTGACGCCGCCGATGACGAGGTCGTCGCCCGGGCCGCCGACCTCGCCGAACGAACCGGGCCGCTGACCGGCTGGGTGAACAACGCGGCGGTGTTCCGGGACGCCTCGGTGCACGAGGCGTCCGCGGGAGAGGTGTTCGACCTGATCGGCCGCAACCTTCGCCCGGCCCTGGTCGGTGCCACCGTCGCGGTGCGCCGCTTCCTCGCCGCCGGCAGCGGCGGGGCCGTCGTCAACGTCTCGTCGCACCAGGCCCGCCGGCCGGTGCCGGGCTGTCTGCCGTACGCCACGGCGAAGGCCGCCGTGGAGGGTCTGACCCGGGCGCTGGCCGTGGAGTACGGGCCGCACGGCATCCGCACCAACGCCGTCGCGCTCGGCTCGGTGGCCACCGAACGGCACGCCGCCTTCCTCGCCGAGCGGGAGCAGGCGGAGGCCGAGTGGATCGACGCCGAGCTGCGCCGGTTGCATCCGGTAGGCCGGATCGGCCGGGTCGAGGAGGTCGCCGAGGCCGTCGCGTGGCTGCTGTCTCCGGCGGCCACCTTCGTCAACGGGGCCACCCTGCCGGTCGACGGCGGCCGTTCCGTCCTGGGCCTCGACCCCGAAGCCCGCTGACCGCTAGCGCTTCTCGGCGACCCAGAGGCCCCGCCCCTGCAATCCGACGACGAGTCCACGGTCCTGGAGGATGATGATGGCCCGCTGCACCGTGGTCACGCTGACCTTGTACAGATCGGCGAGCTCCTTGTAAGTGGGCAGCCGTTCGCCCGGCGGGTACTCACCGCTCCTGATGCGGGCGCTCAGATCCTCGGCCACCTCGCGGTAGCCACCGGTCGGTATTGGCATGTGCGCTGGGCTGACGCTGCGCGCGCATACCACACCAGGGACATGATCAGGGCGTTGTCCACAGTGGCACCGTTGTCCACAGATGCGCAGGCTGGGGGCGGCGGCCACCGTCCGTCGCGGCCTAGCCTCACGCCGTGTCGTACGACGAGGAGACGGTGGTACGGGAGCGGCTGCACCGCGTGCTGCCGTCGGCGACGGACGACGCGGCTGCCAGGGGTGCCGCCGCGTCGCGCCGGCCCGTCCTCGACGCCCTGCCTGTAGGTGAGGTGTCCGGTGGCAACGGTGCCGGCCTCTACGCGGCGGGTGCTCCACACGATCGGAACAGCGTCGATGCTCATCCGGATCCGGGCGACGCACTCCCGTCGACCGTCCCGGGTGCCGCGTGGGAAGCGGACGAGAGCGGCCGGTCGCGCGTCGGCGCCGGTCGCGCGTTGCCGGGACCAGGCGCGTTCGACCCGGGCCGGCGCGGGGTGCGGGCGCTGGCCGTCGTCGCCGTGCTGGTGGTGCTCGGCGCCGGTTTCTGGGCCTGGCGGTCCCGCCCGCGGGCCGAACCGGTCACGCCGGTGGCGGAGGCCTCGGCGGTCGCCCCCGAAGGCGGGTCCGAGCCGTCGGCGACGCCCGGTGACGAATTGGTGGTGGCGGTGGCCGGGAAGGTCCGCCGGCCGGGGCTGGTACGCGTACCGGCCGGTGCCCGTGTCGCCGACGCCGTGCAGGCGGCCGGGGGAGCGCTGCCGGGCGTGGACGTGGCCCTGCTGAATCCGGCCCGCAAGGTGGCCGACGGGGAGCTCATCCTCGTCGGCGTCGCCGCGCCGCCCGGTGCCGCGCCGCCCGGTGCCGCACCGTCGGGGGCCGCCCTGGGCGCGGTCCCCGGGGCGGGCGGCAAGGTCAACCTGAACACCGCCACGCTCGCGCAGCTCGACGCGCTGCCCGGGGTCGGGCCGGTCCTCGCGCAGCGCATCCTCACCCACCGGGACCAGCACGGCGGTTTCCGGGCGGTGGGCGACCTGCGCCAGGTCGACGGCATCGGCGATGCGCGGTACGAGCAGCTCAAGGACCTGGTGACGGTGTGACGCGTCATCATGAACCGCCGGGTGCCCGGGACGTACCGGATCTGCGGCTCGCCGGGCTGGCCGTCGCCGCATGGCTCGCCGCGCTGGCCGGCCTGCACGTGAGCGCCGGTACGTCAGTGCTCGTGGCCCTGGTCGCGGCCGCGGCGGCCGGTCTGGGCGCACTGCACCTGCTCGGCCGCCTGGGTCGGCCGGCCGCGCCCGTGCGCCGCCACGGCTGGATCGCCGTCGCCGTGCTGCTCGGCGTGGTCTGCGGCGCGAGCGCCACCGCCGCCCGCGTCGCCGCACGGGACGCAGCGCCGATCCGCGCGCTCGTGAACGACGGCGGCACCGTCACCGCCGAGCTGGTCGTCCGTGACGACCCCCGTGCGGTACGCGGCGTCCCCGGACGTCCCACCATGTTCCTGATCCCGGCGGAGTCGACCCGCGTCACCCCGCCGGACGGCCGTAGCGTCGAGGCGCGGGTGCGCGTGCTCGTCCTCGCCACCGATCCGGCCTGGCGGGGGCTGCTGCCCGGGCAGCGGCTGACCGCCGAGGGCCGGCTGGCCGCTCCACGGGGCGGTGACCTGACCGCCGCCGTCCTCCGGTCGGCGCGACCTCCGGCGGAGCACGGGCCGCCGCCGGCGTCCCAGCGGGCCGCCGGTGCGCTCCGCGCCGGTCTCCAGGACGCCTGTGACCCGCTGCCGGACGAGCAGGGCGGCCTGCTGCCGGGGCTGGTGGTGGGTGACACGAGCCGGTTGCCGTCCGCGGTGGAGGAGGACTTCCTCGCCACCGGCATGACGCACCTCACGGCCGTCTCCGGATCGAACGTGGCGATCATCGTCGGCGCGGTGCTGCTGCTCGCCCGCTGGGCACGGGCCGGTCCCTGGCTCGCCGCCGGTCTCTGCGGGCTCGCGCTGGTGGGCTTCGTGATCCTGGTCCGCCCCTCGCCGAGCGTCGTGCGGGCGGCCACGATGGGCGCGATCGGGCTCGCCGCGCTGGCGGCCGGCCGACCTCGGGCGGCGCTGCCCGCGCTGGCCGCGGCGGTGACCGTACTGGTGCTCGTCGACCCCGAGCTGGCCGGTGATGCCGGCTTCGCCCTCTCCGTGCTGGCCACCGGAGGGCTGCTACTGCTCGCCCCACGGTGGCGGGACGCGCTACGCCGGCGCCGGGTGCCGGCCGGCGTCGCCGAGGCGGTGGCGGTGCCCGCCGCCGCCCAGCTCGCCTGCGCGCCGGTCGTGGCGGGGATCTCCGGCACCGTCAGCCTGGTGGCGGTCCCGGCGAACCTGCTGGCGGTGCCCGCCATCGCACCCGCCACCGTGCTCGGCGTGGTGGCGGCGGCGCTCTCGCCGCTCTGGCCGGCCGGGGCCGGGTTCCTCGCCTGGCTGGCCAGCTGGCCGGCGTGGTGGCTGGTCACCGTCGCGCACCAAGGGGCGCGCATGCCCGCGGGGACGCTGCCATGGCCGGACGGCGTGGCCGGGGCGCTGCTGCTGTCCGGGCTGACCCTGGCGCTGCTGGTGGCCGCCCGGCACCGGGTCGTCCGCCGACTGGTGGCCGTGGTGGTCGTCGCCGCCGTGCTCGGCGCCCTGCCGGTGCGGCTGGTGGCGTCCGGGTGGCCGCCGGCCGGCTGGGTGGTCGCCGCGTGCGCGGTCGGGCAGGGCGACACGGTGGTGCTGCCGGTCGGTCCGGGCCGGGCGGTGGTGGTGGACGCCGGGCCGGATCCCGGCGCGGCCGACCGCTGCCTGCGCGGGCTCGGTGTCCGCGAGGTGCCGCTGCTGGTGGTCAGCCACTTCCACGTCGACCACACCGGTGGCGTCGCGGGCGTGTTCCGGGGCCGCCGTGTCGCCGCCGTCCTCACGCCTCCGTGGCCGGAGCCGGCGGCCGGGCGGGACCTGGTTCGGGCCACGGCGACGGCCGGCTCCGCCGACCTCGTGTCCGCTCCGGTTGGCTGGCGCTACCGCGCTGGCGGGGTGGAGCTGGCCGTCGTCGGCCCGCCGTACCCGCTGCGGGGCACCCGGTCCGATCCGAACAACAACTCGCTGGTGGTGCTCGCCACGGTCGCGGGGGTTCGGATCCTGCTCGCGGGCGACGCGGAGACCGAGGAGCAGCGGGCCGTGCTCGACCGTCCTCCGCCCGGTGGGCTCCGGGCCCACGTCCTGAAGGTCGCCCACCACGGGAGCGCCTACCAGGATCCGGCCTTCCTCGACGCGGTCCGTCCGGCGGTCGCGCTGGTCCCGGTCGGGACGGGCAACACGTACGGGCACCCGAATGCGGCGGTGCTGGGCCGCCTCGCCCGGGGAGGGGCCCGGGTGCTGCGTACCGACATCGACGGTGACGTGGCGGTGACCCGGTCGTCCGGCCTCGCCGTCGTCACGCGGGGCAACCGGACGGGGCATCCCACCTAGGCCGTAGACGGGTGGAGGCTGCGTATGCCAACTTCACCTCATCAGGGTGAGGACGGCTCCTCCTCCGACGGCCTAGCGTCGCGATCATGACGCAGATTCGTCCGACGCCGGCGGATCCCCGTCCGGCGCAGCCTCGCGATCCCCTGGAGCGTGTCGCCGAGGCGCGAGCGCTGCCGCCAAACTTGGGCGACAACTCGGTGGCGTTGGTCTACGGGTCGACGTTCATGCTGACAGCGCCCAACGGTGACGTGCCGGCGGGAAGCATCGGTGGCCTCGTGCACCTGGACACGCGGCTGCTCAACCGGTGGGTGCTGCGCATCAACGGCGCGACGCTACTGGTGCTGCGTTCGGACACCGTGGACGCGTACTCAGCGCAGTTCTTTGCGACGAATCCGCCGTTGCCCGGCCTGCAGCAGGATACCGTCGCCGCCCGCCGCATGCGGTATCTGGGCGATGGGCTGCATGAACGGATAGAAATCTCCTGTTACTGGCCTGAACCTCTCCGGCTCGAGGTGCGCATGGAGACCGGCACCGATTTCGCCGACCTGATTGAGATCAAGTCGGTGGTGCTCGACCGGTCGGACCGCATCGACCGCCACCATGGACGGGACGGGTCACCGCTCTTCTTCTCCTACGAGCACGAAGGATTCAGCTCCCAGGTCGGCATCTCCGCCTCACCACCGCCCGACCATGTTGACGGTGACGACCTGGTGTGGGTTGTCGAGCTTGCCCCGCACGACACGTGGAGGGTGGACCTGCACGTACCGCTCCCACCGGGCACGGAGATGCCGAACCGGGTCAGCGGCGACATCGCCGACGTCCTCCACCACCGGGTAGAGGATCCCCACGCCCGGTTTCAGGCGCAGGTCTCTCGGTTGCGCAGCGAGCACCCGCTGCTGGAGAGGGTGATGGATCAATGCCGCGCTGACCTCATGGCAATGCGGATGGAGATGGAGATCAGCGGCCAATTGGTCAGTCTGCCCGCTGCCGGGCTGCCGTGGTTTCTCACCCTGTTCGGCCGGGACACTCTCATCACCGCCTACCAGTCCCTGGCGTCTGGGCCGCGCCTGGCCAAGGGCGCCCTCCTCGCCCTAGCGCAGTTGCAGGGGAAACGATGTGACGACTTCAGCGACGAGGAGCCCGGCAAGATCCTGCACGAGGTGCGCAGAGGTGAGCTCACCCGCCGCGGGCTCAAGCCCTACGACCCCTACTACGGAACTGCGGACGCCACCCAGCTCTGGCTGATCCTGCTGTCGGAGTACTGGCGGTGGAGCGGCGACGACGACCTGGTCCGGTCACTGCGCGACAACGCCATGGCCGCCCTGGCATGGATCGACACCTACGGCGACCGAGACGGCGACGGCTACGTCGAGTACGCGACCAGGTCGGCCGAAGGCCTGGGCAACCAGTGCTGGCGCGACTCCTGGGACGGGATCCGCTTCGCCGACGGCGGCATCCCGGTGCTGCCGATCGCTACCTGCGAGATCCAGGGCTACACCTACGACGCGAAGCTACGCCTCGCCGAACTCGCCGACGGCCCACTGGGAGACCCCGGCCTGGCCCGCCGGCTCCGCACGGTCGCGGCCGACCTTCACGACAACTTCAACCGCGACTTTTGGCTCGACGAGCGCGGCGGCTTCTACGCCGTCGGACTCGACGGGGACAAGAACCCTATCGACTCCTTGACCTCCAACATGGGGCACCTCCTGTGGAGCGGGATCGTGCCGCCGGAGCGTGCTGGAATCGTCGCGCGGCAACTGCTGTCGCCGCAGATGTTCTCCGGCTGGGGTATCCGAACCCTGAGCACCGACGACCTCCCCTACAACCCCATCGGCTACCACCTGGGCACCGTCTGGCCCCACGACACGTCCCTCGCGGTGCTCGGCCTGTACCGCTACGGCTTCCGCGACGAGGCCAACACCGTCGCCCTGGCGCTGCTGGACGCCGCCGCGCAGTTCAACTACCGGCTACCGGAGGCCCTTGCCGGCTATCCCCGGAGCCAGACGACCTTCGCCGTGCCCTACCCGACGGCGTGCAGCCCGCAAGCCTGGGCCAGCGGCGTCCCGATCGTGCTCGCCCGAGCCATGCTCGGAGCGGAGCCCGTCGGCGGGAAACCTACCCTTGACCCGCATATTCCAGCCGAAGTCGGCCGGATAACCGTCAAGCGCCTCAACGCCTTCGGCCGCTTCTGGGACATCGACGCGGTCGGCGCCACCGGCACCGTCCGCCCGTCTCAGAACCAGGCCGTGTCTCGAAGTTCCGGCGCGGCCGGGGTGTGACGTCGAGGCGTGGCGGGACGAGGTCACCGTCGCACTCGGGATTGATGCTTATTGTCGAAATTGCAGGGCGAACGAGATAAATGTCTGGATTTGCGCTGAGTGCGGGCTCCGCCATCGGAGTCCGGACGACCAGGCTGGCACCGGCGGCCGGCCGTGCGAGTATGGGCGGCGTGACCGCCGCCAGCCTCGCTCCCATTGTGCTCGTCCTCGGCGACGAGGAGCTGCTCGCCACGCGCGCGGTCACCGAGGCGATCGCCCGCGCCCGGAGCGTGGACCCGGACGTGGACGTCCGCGAGTACCAGGCCGGCTCGTTGACCGTGGGTGAGATCGCGGAGATGCTCAGCCCGTCGCTCTTCGGCGGACGGCGGCTGCTCGTCCTCCGGTCCGGCCAGGACGCGCGCAAGGATCTGGCGACCGCACTGCTGGCGTACGCGAAGAACCCCGACCCGGACGTGCACCTGGTCGTGCTGCACCTGGGCGCCGCCAAGGGCAAGGCCTTCGCGGACGGCCTGAAGGCGGCCGGCGCGACGGTCGTACCGGCGGCCAAGCTGAAGGGGCACCGCGAGCGGGTGGCGTTCGTGCGGGACGAGATCCGCCGGGCGGGCGGCCGGTGCACCGACGACGCCGCCGAGGCGCTCATCGCGGCGGTCGGCACCGACCTGCGCGAGCTGGCCGCCGCCTGCTCCCAGCTGATGGCCGACACCGACGGGAAGATCAGTCCGGACACGGTGGCCCGCTACTACCGGGGTCGGGTCGAGGTGAGCGGCTTCACCGTCGCGGACGCCACCATGGTGGGCGATGTGCCGGCCGCGCTCGAGGCGCTGCGCTGGGCTCTGCACGTCGGCGTCGACCCGGTGCCGATCGCCGACGCGCTCGCCGACGGCGTACGCACCGTGGCGCGGGTCGCCTCCGCCGGGCGGGGCAGCCCGTACCAGCTGGCGAGCACCCTCGGCATGCCGGCGTGGAAGATCGAGCGGGCGCAGCGGCAGGCGCGTGGCTGGACGCCGGAGGGGCTCGTCCACGCCATGCAGGCCGCCGCCGAGTGCAACGCGGCGGTGAAGGGCGGCTCCGACGACCGGGCGTACGCCCTCGAGAAGGCCGTCTTCTCGGTCGCGGCCGCGCGGCAGGGCGGCGCCCGGTGACCGGAGCCACCCGCGGGTCGTGGGCCACCGTCGTGGCCGACGAGGAGCGGTACCGGCCGCTCTACGCCCGCGTCCTCGGGTTGCGGTTCGTCAACCCGGGTGGCGTGCTCTGCTTCATCTTCTTCGAGGGCTCCGTCGCCCTCGCGGCGCTGCTCGCCCTCGCCGAGCTGGTCACCTGGTGGGCCGTGCTGGTCCTACCCGCGACGGTCGCGGTGATGGTCAAGCTCAACGACCTGGTGGCGGCGCGGGTCGTCCGTTCCGCGGCGCTCGTGCCCGACCAGGAGCGGGACCGTTTCCGGCGGCAGATGGAACCGGCGATCGGCACCGCCCGCGTCGACTGGATCCGCCACAGCGTGCCCGGCGTCGTCGTCTCGTCCACGCCCGTGCCGGGCGAGCCGCCCCCGTCCGCGATCCGCAAACCAGCACCCCCGACCGCACCCTGACCCCGCCGACCCGCCGGGCTCGGCGAGTGCGGGATGCACCGGAGATCTTGGAAGGAAATGGCCCCTCCAGGGGCCGGAATCTTCCAAGATCTCTAGCGCGGCGCTGACGGCACCGATCACAGGAGTGGCGCTTGTTCCGACTGTGGTGCGCAGGTGGCGCGGGTGCGGACAGGCGGAAGCCCCGGGCGAGCGCCCGGGGCTTCCGGTCAGGTCTTCAGGCGCCGTGTCAGGCGGAGAAGGACGCCACGCGCTTGGCGATGGCGGACTTGCGGTTCGCGGCCTGGTTGGCGTGGATCACGCCCTTGCTGGCGGCCTTGTCCAGCTTGCGGGTGGCCTCCCGCATGAGAACGCCGGCCTGCTCGACGTCGCCCGCCTCGGCGGCCTCGTTGAACTTGCGGATGGCGGTCTTCAGCGACGACTTGACCGACTTGTTACGCAGCCGGCGCTTCTCGTTCTGCCGGTTGCGCTTGATCTGGGACTTGATGTTCGCCACGCGACAGCCTCGTCTTGATAGCTCGGGTTGGTCTGCATTCCACGCGCCGCGAGCATGCGTCATCGCTGCGCGAAGAGCCAGGTTACCAGGTTCCCCGGGGCCGGGCCAAAACGCCTCCCGGCTACCCGCGCCGGTCCGGTGCTCGGCGGGGCCACGACAACCCTCGCCGAGACGCGCACCAAGGGCACGCCGGCCGGGATCGCGGCATCAGCCGCCCACGCGAGAGGTCAGGTCCAGCCCTGGCGGCGGGCGAGCCAGGCGAGCGCGGCCTCGCCGCTGCGGCGCTGGTGGGCCGGCAGGTGCGCGGTCGCGGTCGGCGGGGTCGCCGACGCCGTGGTGAGGAAGTAGCCGGCGAGGGCGGCCAGCGTGACGTCCAGCGCGTCCGGGGGCGCGCCGGCGGCGGCCGGGTGCGCCGCGAAGACGGCGTCCAGCCGGTCGGCGGCGGTGACGACCGCGTTCAAGCCGTCCACGGGCACGAGTGGGTCCGGGCTGCCGGCGTACCCGCCGAGGAGCAGGGTCACCAGGTCGAACCAGGCCGGCCCGTGGCAGAGCCAGGTCCAGTCGCACAACCACACCCGCCCGTGCGCGTCGAGGAGGACGTTGTCGGGGCGGAGGTCGCCGTGGATCAGGCCGGTCGCCGCGGCGGCGTACGCCGGGAGGCGGGACTCCAGCGCGACCAGTTCGGGCAGCCGCCGCCCCAGGTGGGTGGGGAGCGCCGGCAGCGGCTCCCGGCCCGCCGCCACGTCACCCCAGCGGAGGATGTCGTCGCGGGCCAGGTCGGCCAGGTGGGGCGGGTCGAGCGCGGCGAGGTCGGCGGGCGGCGTGGCCAGGACGGCGGCGACGTCCGCGTACGTGGCCAGGGTCGTGGCCAGCTCCGCCGGGTCCCAGGGCCGCCGTGGCGGGAGCCCGTCGACCACGTCCAGGCCGAGCGCGAACCAGCCCGCCTCGTGCAGCGTCCAGCGCGGGCGGGGCGCCGGCAGGCCCGGCGGGAGCCGGTCGAGGACCGCGGCCTCCCGCGCGTACCAGTCGGTCAGGTGCGAATTCCCCGGCGCGGCCTTGACGAAGACCCGCCCGCCGTCGGCGGCGGTCAGCACCCCGGCGAACCCGCGGGTGAAGCCGTCGGCGGCGGCGCTGGCCCCGACCACCGGGGCGCCGAGCCGGTCGGCGAGCGCGGCCCGCAGGCCGACCGGCAGCTCCGACCACCCGGGCCGTCGGGTGGTCGTGGGGTACGGCGGTGAGCTGGTCACCCCTTCAGTGTCGTACGCCACGGCGATACTGCCCGGGTGATTGGGACCGATGATTTCTGGGCGCTGATCGGGGCGTCGGCGACGGCCACCGGCGACCCGGAGGCCCGGCTGGCCTGGCTGACCGATCGGCTGGCGGAGCGTCCCGCGGAGGACAGCGTCGACTTCGCGCTGCGGCTGGACGAGGCCCGGGCCCGCGCCGACACCTGGCGGCTGTGGGGCGCCGCGTCACTCGTCTGCGCCGGCCTGTGCTCCGACGACGGCTTCCACTACTTCCAGGCGTGGCTGGTCGGTCTCGGTCGGGACACGTTCGAGCGGGTGATCGCCGACCCGGATGCGCTCGCCGACGTCCCGCAGGTGCGCCGCCTCGCCGGCCGGTCCGTCGACGACTGGGACGACGCCGAGTGGCCGGACTGGGAGTCGTTGGACTACGTCGCCGACGAGGCGTACGAGCGTGTCACCGGCGTGGCCGAGGGGCTGGACGACGCGGTGGCGGCGCACGGGAGGGTCCTGAGCAGCAGCCCGGACCCGGCCGACGAGCAGTGGGACCTGGACGACCCGGCCGAGCTGCGGCACCGCTACCCGCGGCTCGCCGCGCTGTTCCCGCTGCCCGCGGAGGGCGGCGTGGCGGTCTGGGAGACTGCCAGGCCATGAGGACCGACGACTTCTGGCAGCTGATCGACCAGGCCCGCGCCGGGGGCGGGGGAGAGCCGCACGCGGTCGCCGCCCGGGCGGTCGCGCTGCTCGCGCGGCGGGATCCGGAGGAGATCGTCGGGTACGCGCGCCACCAGGCCCGCGTGCTGGCCGCCTCGCACCGGGTGGACCTGTGGGGTGCGGCGTATCTGATCAACGGGGGCGTGTCGGGCGACGGCTTCCACCACTTCCGGGGCTGGCTGATGACCCAGGGGCGGGCGGTCTTCGCCCGGGCGGTCGCCGATCCGGACTCGCTGGCCGAGTTGCCCCAGGTGCGCGCCGCGTCGCTCTCCGGCGAGGAGTTCGCCTGCGAGGAGATGCTGACGGTGCCGTGGGACGCGTACCGGAAGGCGACCGCGGCCGACCTGCCGGCGGACCGTGATCCGGTCCCGGTGCCGGACCTGAACGACTTCTGGGACTTCGACGACGAGGACGAGGCCCGCCGGCGGCTGCCGAAGCTCGCCGCCCTGTTCGTGGAGCCGCCCGGCGAGTGACGCCCCGCCGCACAGCCCGCCGTCCGCGGGCCGGGTGGGGCGGGGTTTGCCCGCGCAGCGGGCGGGCGGGGGCGACGTGGGAGCATAGAGGGGGCCGGCGGCACGCCGGCCTGCTCAACGTCAGCCGACCAGAACGGACCGCTGTGCCACCGACGCTCGATCCCGGCGCGAATGCTCCTGGTGCCACCGACCCGGGGCGCATCAGGAACTTCTGCATCATCGCCCACATCGACCACGGGAAGTCGACCCTGGCCGACCGGATGCTGCAGCTCACCGGCGTGGTCGACCCCCGGCAGATGCGTGCGCAGTACCTCGACCGGATGGACATCGAGCGCGAGCGCGGCATCACCATCAAGAGCCAGGCCGTCCGGATGCCGTGGACGATCCGGGAGGGCGACCGGGCGGGCGAGACGTCCGTGCTCAACATGATCGACACCCCGGGGCACGTCGACTTCACGTACGAGGTGTCGCGGTCCCTCGCCGCCTGCGAGGGCGCGATCCTGCTGGTCGACGCGGCGCAGGGCATCGAGGCGCAGACCCTGGCGAACCTCTACCTGGCGCTCGAGAACGACCTGCACGTCATCCCGGTCCTCAACAAGATCGACCTGCCGGCGGCGCAGCCGGAGAAGTACGCCGAGGAGCTGGCGCACCTGATCGGCGGCGACCCCGCGGACTGCATCAGGGTCTCCGGCAAGACCGGCGAGGGCGTGCCGCACCTGCTCGACGAGATCGTCCGGCAGTTCACCCCGCCGGTCGGCAAGGCCGACGCGCCGGCCCGCGCGATGATCTTCGACTCGGTGTACGACGTCTACCGGGGCGTGGTCACGTACGTCCGGGTGATCGACGGGCGGATCAGCGCCCGGGACCGGATCAAGATGATGTCCACCGGCGCCGTCCACGAGCTGCTGGAGATCGGTGTCATCTCCCCTGAGATGGTGAAGGCCGACGCGCTCGGTGTCGGCGAGGTGGGCTACCTGATCACCGGTGTGAAGGACGTCCGGCAGTCCCGGGTCGGTGACACGGTCACCATCAACTCCCGTCCGGCGAGTGAAGCGCTCGGCGGCTACAAGGACCCGAAGCCGATGGTCTACTCCGGCCTCTATCCGATCGACGGGTCCGACTACCCGAACCTGCGCGACGCGCTGGACAAGCTGAAGCTCAACGACGCCGCGCTGACGTACGAGCCGGAGACGTCGGGGGCGCTCGGCTTCGGCTTCCGCTGCGGGTTCCTCGGCCTGCTGCACCTGGAGATCATCCGGGAGCGGCTGGAGCGGGAGTTCAACCTCGACCTGATCTCCACCGCGCCGAACGTGGTCTACCGGGCCCTCCAGGAGGACGGCGAGGAGGTCGTGGTGACCAACCCGAGCGAGTACCCGACCGCCAAGATCGCCGAGGTGTACGAGCCGATCGTGCGGGCCACCGTCCTGACCCCGAACGACTACGTCGGTGCGGTGATGGAGCTGTGCCAGGGCCGCCGGGGCAGCCTGCTCGGCATGGACTACCTGTCCGCCGACCGGGTGGAGCTGCGCTACACGCTGCCCCTCGCAGAGATCATCTTCGACTTCTTCGACCAGCTCAAGAGCCGCACCAAGGGGTACGCGTCGCTGGACTACGAGCCCTCCGGCGAGCAGTCGTCGGACCTGGTGAAGGTCGACATCCTCCTGCACGGCGAGCCGGTCGACGCGTTCAGCGCGATCGTGCACAAGGACAAGGCGTACAACTACGGCACCACGATCGCCGCGAAGCTGCGGAGCCTCATCCCGCGCCAGCAGTTCGAGGTGCCGATCCAGGCGGCCATCGGCAGCCGGGTGATCGCCCGCGAGACCATCCGGGCGATCCGCAAGGACGTCCTCGCGAAGTGCTACGGCGGTGACATCAGCCGGAAGCGCAAGCTGCTGGAGAAGCAGAAGGAGGGCAAGAAGCGGATGAAGATGGTGGGCCGGGTGGAGGTCCCCCAGGAGGCCTTCATCGCCGCGCTCTCGTCCGACTCCGGCGACGGCAAGGCTCCCGGCAAGAAGTGACCGCCGCCGGCCGTCGGCCGGCTCGACGACGTACACACCGGTGCCCCGGCCCGGCCGGGAGGCCTGACAGCCTTCCGCCCGGCCGGGGCACCGTCCTTCCCGGCGAAGAAACTTTTCACCCGGTGGAGGCCGGTGGCGGCAGCGGCCCGGACGGTCCCCACCTGCGCCGACGCCTTCCAGGCCGGAATCGACGCAGGGCGAGCCATCGACGGGTGGCAGGGCCGTCGGGGCGCGAGTCGGTTTGGGGTTCCGACCCGTCGGGCATTGAGGGGGGACGACAGGAACACCACACACGGTGGACACAATTCGTGAAGGAGGGCGACCGTGGAGCTCACCGTTTGGGGCATCATCACCGCGCTCATCGTCGGTCTGATCGTCGGCGCGCTGGGCCGCCTGGTCGTGCCGGGCCGGCAGAACATGCCGATGTGGCTGCACATGCTGATCGGTGTCGGCGCCGCGCTGCTCGGCACCGTGCTGGCGCGGGCCGTGGGCATCGCCACCGAGACCGCCGGCATCGACTGGGGCGAACTGCTGGTCCAGGTCGTGCTGGCCGCCATCGCCGTGGCCCTGGTGGCCGGGGTGGGGCGACGCCGCAGCGTCAGCCGCTACTGACAACTGAATCCCGCCTCGGGCGCCCGACCGGTAGGTCGGGCGCCCGTCGTGTGTACGGGTCCAGTTCCCGTTGCCCGGTCTGGGGGTTCCCGGCCCGGGCTGTCCCGCAAAGTCGGTTTGGGAATTCGGCGGGTCGGGAACTGAATGGTCACCAAAGCACCACCCGACACGGATTCACATTCCCGTTAGGAGAACGACCGTGGAGCTGACCGTCTGGGGCATCATCACCGCGCTGATCGTCGGTCTGATCGTCGGCGCGCTGGGCCGCCTGGTCGTGCCGGGCCGGCAGAACATGCCCATCTGGCTGCACATGCTCATCGGTGTCGGCGCCGCGCTGCTCGGCACGATCATCGCCCGGGCCTCCGGCTTCGCCAACACCGCCGGCATCGACTGGCGTGAGCTGCTGCTGCAGATCGTGCTGGCCGCCGTCGCGGTGGCCCTGGTCGCCGGTGCCGGTCGGCGCCGCGGCATCACCCACCGGTAAACTCGCACAGCCTGAACAACGGGCGCCCGACCTCCTGGTCGGGCGCCCGTTTGTCATGATGCGGCCAGCTTCGCCCCGGTCCCATCCGCCCGCCGGCGGGCCACCTGCGGTACGGTCGCCACGCTTCGCACCGGCCGCCCACTGTCGTAAAGGATTTTTACGTACTAAGGTGCGGCGGAGAAGGTTAGTGCCAAGTGGCGCGAGGGAGAATAGGCGTGAACAGGTGGAAGCGGCTGGCCCCGGTCACCGCCGTCGTGGCCTCGGCCGCGATGGTGCTGGCCGGTTGCGGTGGCTCCGACGACGAGGCGGCTGACAACAGCAAGCTGACCGTCTGGGTGATGGGCGAGGGCAGCGACGCGCAGACGAAGTTCCTGGACGGCGTCGAGGCCGAATTCCGGCAGAAGCACCCGGACACCGACGTGGTGGTCCAGTACGTTCCCTGGCTCGAGGCGCCGAAGAAGTTCCAGGCCGCCCTCGCCGGTGGAGAGGGACCGGACGTCACCGAGTTGGGCAACACGGAGACCCAGGGCTGGGCCGCCCAGGAGGCGCTCGCCGACGTGACCGACAAGTTCAACGGCTGGGCCGAGGGCAAGGACATCCTCCCCGACCTGGTCAAGAACGCGCAGCTGGACGGCAAGCAGTACGGCGTGCCGTGGTACGCCGGCGTCCGCGGCGTCTACTACCGCACCGACTGGTTCGCCGAGGCCGGCGTGCAGGCGCCGAAGAGCTGGGACGAGATGGTCGCCGCGGCCAAGGCCGTGCAGGCGAAGAAGCCCGGCACGTACGGCATCGCCCTGCCGGGCAACTCGGAGCTGCCCTTCTACTCGTTCCTGTGGGGTGCCGGCGGGGAGATCGCCACCCAGGAGGGCGACACCTGGAAGTCCGGCCTGAACACCCCCGAGGCCCAGAAGGCCGTCAAGTTCTGGACCGACCTGGTGACCGTGCACAAGGTGGCCCCGCCGGCCGCCGCGGGCTGGAACGAGATCGACGCCCGGACCCAGTTCGCCACCGGCAAGGCGGCGATGGCCTTCGCCGGTAGCTGGCAGCAGGGTGCCATCAAGAAGGACAACCCCGAGCTCGAGAAGGTCTGGGGCACGTTCCCGATCCCCGGCCCGGACGGCCAGCCCGCGCCCGCCTTCGCCGGCGGCTCCGACATCGCCATCTGGAAGGACAGCGAGCGCCAGGGCCTCGCCTGGGACTACCTGACGGTGCTGCTGAGCAAGAAGAACGACCAGGCGTTCGCCGAGAGCCTCAACTTCTTCCCGGTCTACCGCGACCTGGTCGGCGGGGCGAAGTACACGAACGACAAGATGATGGCGCCGTTCGCGACCGCCATGCAGAACACCAAGCTCACGCCGCTCACCCCGAAGTGGGTCGAGGTCAGCCGGACCAAGACGGTGACCCAGGCGATGAACAGCTCGGTCATGAAGGGTCAGAAGACGGTCGAGAAGGCCACCGCCGACGCGGCCGCGGAGATGGAAAGCATCCTCAACGCCAAGTGACCACGCTGACCGAGGTGCCGGAGACGTCCGCCGCGCGGGAGACCCCCGCGCGGCGGCGTCGACGGGTCGATCGCCTCCCGTACCTGCTGCTCCTGCCCTGCCTGGTGATCATCGCGGTGCTGCTGCTCTGGCCGCTGGGCCAGGTGGTGGCGATGTCCTTCTTCCGCCTGAACAACGTGCGGCAGCTGCGCGGGGACCGCGAGTGGCCGTGGGTCGGCCTGGGCAACTACACCGACATCCTCGCTGACCCGTTCTTCTGGACCGTGCTGCGCAACACCGTCCTCTTCGCCGCCGCCAACGTGGCCCTGACGATGGTCCTCGGCACCCTGGTCGGCCTGCTGCTCAACCGGCTCGGCAAGCGGATGGTCGCGTTCGTGGCGAGCTGCGTGATGCTGGCCTGGGCCACCCCGGCGCTGACCGGCACGATCGTCTGGAAGTGGATCTTCGACGACACCAGCGGCTTGGTCACGTGGCTGTTCAACGCGCTGCCCGTCGGCCTGTCGCAGGCGCTGTTCGGACGCTCCGAGTGGACCGGCTACGGCTGGTTCAACTCGCCCCTGCTCTTCTTCGCGATCCTCACCCTCGTGGTGGTCTGGCACTCCTTCCCGTTCATCGCGGTCAGCGTGCTGGCCGGGCTGAAGAGCGTGCCGAGCGAACTGCACGAGGCGGCCCGGGTCGACGGGGCCGGGCCGTGGAAGGTGTTCTGGCAGATCACCTTCCCGCTGCTGCGGCCGGTGTTCGGGATCCTGGTCGTGCTCTCCACGATCTGGGACTTCAAGGTCTTCACGCAGTACTACGTCCTCGCCGGGGGCACCCAGGACCGGCCCACCTTCATGCTCTCGGTCTACTCGTACGCCGAGGCCTTCTCGCCGCCGCCCAAGTACGGGCTCGGGGCGGCGATCGCGGTGATCCTGACCGTGATTCTGCTCGTGGTGACCGGCATCTACGTCCGCATGGTGCTCAAGCAGGAGGAGGACGCGTGAAGCGGCTCGCCCTCAACGCTGCCGGCCTGCTGGTGGCGCTCTTCGCGGCGTTCCCGGTCTACTGGATGGTCGTCACGTCCCTGAAGCCGAGTTCGGAGATCTTCTCCAGTACGCCCCGGCCGGTCCCCGCCGAGCCCACGCTGGAGCACTACCGGCAGATCCTCACCGGCAACCTGATCCCCGGCGTGACCTTCGCCGACTTCTTCCTCAACAGCGCCCTGGTCGCCGGAGCGACGGTGCTGCTCAGTGGCCTGGTCGCGCTGCTCGCGGCGACGGCGGTCGCCCGGTTCCGCTTCACGCTCCGGACCAGCTTCCTGATCATGTTGCTGGTGGTGCAGATGATCCCGCTGGAGGCCCTGGTCATCCCGCTGTTCCTGATGATCCAGCGGCTCGGGCTCTACAACACGCTGCCCAGCCTCATCCTCACGTACCTCGGCTTCTCGCTGCCGTTCGCGGTCTGGATGCTGCGCGGCTTCGTCGCCGCGGTCCCCAAGGAACTGGAGGAGGCCGCGGCGATCGACGGGGCCAGCCGGGCGCAGACCTTCCGGCGGATCCTCTTTCCGCTGGTCGCGCCCGGCCTGGTGGCCACCAGCATCTTCTCGTTCATCACCGCCTGGAACGAACTGATCTTCGCGCTGACGTTCATCAACGACCAGGACCGTTACACGCTGCCGGTCGCGATGACGTTCTTCTTCGGCCGGGACGACACCGCCTGGGGCCCGGTGATGGCCGCCTCCACGATCTTCACGCTTCCGGTGATCGTCTTCTTCCTGCTGGTGCAGCGCCGGATGGTCTCCGGCCTGGTCGCCGGCGCCGTCAAGGGCTGACGGCCCCCATCCCCGCGATCTTGCAGTTTCTGCCCCGGCAGAACCCACAAAGGGGACGAATGGAGGGCCGAAAGTGCAAGATCGACGGGGCTGGTGGGGGCGGCTAGGCTGGCCGCCATGACGGGCAGGGTGGCATCGGTGAACCTCGGCATCGTGACCGAGGCGGAGTGGGCGGGCGACGCGAGCGGTCGCAGCGGCATCGACAAGCGCCCCGCGTCCGGCCCGGTGCGCGTGGGCGCCGAAGGGCTCGCCGGCGACTTCATCGGTGAGCGCGCCCACCACGGCGGCCCGGACAAGGCGGTGTACGCGTACGCCGAGGAGGACGCCGCCTGGTGGGCGGGCGAGCTGGGCCGGCAGATCGGTCCCGGTGCCTTCGGCGAGAACCTGACCACCTGGGCGGTCGACGTGACCGGTGCGGTGATCGGCGAGCAGTGGGCGATCGGGACGGTGGTGCTCCAGGTGACCATGCCCCGCACGCCGTGCACCACGTTCGCCGGGTTCTGGGGCGTGCCGGATCTGATCAAGCGGTTCACCGTGCGGGCCCGCCCGGGTGCCTACCTGCGGGTGCTGCGCGAGGGTGAGATCGGCGCGGGGGACCCGGTCGAGGTGGTGGACCGGCCCGCGCACGGGGTGACGATCGGCGAGGTGTTCCGGGCGTTGAACCTCGAACCCGAGCTGCTGCCCCGCCTGCTCGACGCGCACGACCTGCCGGAGTGGATCCGGGACAAGGCGCGCCGCCGCGTCGCCGCCGCCGGCTGAGGCCCGCCCCGACCTGCGCCGCACCCGGCTGAGCGCGGCGCCGCACCCGCTGAACGCCCGGCCGGCGCCGCCGCCGGCTCAGGTCGCGGCGAAGACCTCCGCCACCACGCGGGCGTCGGCCGGTTCCGCGCCCGTCACCCGGTCCCAGGTGCCCTTCTCGGCGGTCCACTGCCGGTCGCCGAAGCGGACCAGCCGGACACCGTTGTCCTGGGCGTGCGACACCAGCCAGTGCGCGTACCGCCAGCCGCCCCGCTCGTCGGCGGGCGTCACCGTGAGACCGGTCAGGTGGACCGCGGCGGCCGTGGTGGCGAGCCCCCAGTCCAGGGTCAGGCCCTGGGTCAGGGCGGCGGTCGCCGCGGCGCCCCGCCGCAGCGGATTGCCGACGACCGTGCAGGCGACCGCGCCGGTCGCGTGCGCGAGCAGCGCCCGGGTCAGCACCTCCGACTCGTCGGCCCACTTCTGGTACGCCTCGGGGAACGCCGACCGCTGCACCTTCTGCGCCGCGTCGGTGACCCGCATCCGCTCCCAGCCGCGCACCTTCGCCAGGGCGGCGTAGAACTTGTTGGTGGCGTACCGGGGGTCGCGGATCTGCGTCGGCGTGCCCCAGCCCTGGCTCGGCCGCTGCTGGAACAGGCCCACCGAGTCGCGGTCGCCGCCGGCCAGGTTGCGCAGGCCCGACTCCTGGTACGCGGTGGCGAGCGCCACCACGACCGCCCGCTCGGGCATCCCGCGCTGGATGCCGATGGCCGCGATCGTCGCCGCGTTGGCCATCTGGTCGGCGTCCAGGGCCACCTCACCGTCCGCCTGCACCGTGCACGTCCGGCTGGCGAGCGGCAGCTTGAGCGCGTCGCCGAACTGCCGGAGGACGATGAACAGCCCGACCACGGCGACGAGAACCAGGACGACACCACCCGCGACGACTGCCCGAGTTCGCACCTGCACCCCCTGTCTGACAGTTCGACAAGCGTACGTCCCCCGTGGCGTCCCGCGGGTCGTCCGACCGGTTCCGGACGGCTCCGCCAGGCGTGGCCGCGACGGCCGTGCCGCCACGGCGGGCACGAAAACCGCAGGTCAGCCGGACGACCGGCGGACCCGGCCTTCCCGCGTCAACCCGCGCGGAAACCCTGCTACTCGCCCGGCACCCAGCTTGCCGGCCGCTTCTCCCGGAACGCCAGCACGCCCTCCCGCCCCTCGTCGGACAGGAAGTAGCCGGTGGACAGCGCGGCCAGGTCGGCGATCTCGGTGCGCAGGTCCGCGGCGGCCGGGCGGCGCAGCAGCTCCTTCGCGCCGGCCAGCGCGCCCGGTGCCCCCCGGACCAGCGAGTCGCAGTACCGCGCCACGGCGGCGTCCAGCTCCGCCGCCGGCACCGCGGCGGTCACCAGGCCGACCTCGACGGCCCGCCGCCCGTCGAAGGTGTCCCCGGTCAGGTACAGCTCGGCCGCGGCGCGCGGGTGCAGCCGGGGCAGCACCGTCGCGGAGATCACGGCCGGGATCACCCCGATCCGGACCTCGGTGAACGCGAACGTCGCCTCCTGCGCGCAGACCGCCAGGTCGGCGGCCGCGATCAACCCGAGGCCGCCGGCCCGCGCGGGCCCGGCGACCCGCGCCACCACCGGCTTCGGGCACTCCCAGACCGCCGCGAGCACGTCACCCAGCATCCCGGCGGGCACCGTCCCGCTGGCGTACGCGGCGGCGGTCTCCTTCAGGTCGGCGCCGGAGCAGAAGACCGGCCCGGTGTGGTCCAGCACGACCACGCGTACGGCGTCGTCGGCGACCGCGGCGGCGAGGCCGTCGAGCAGCTGGGTCATCAGCGGCGTGGAGAGCGCGTTGCGGTTGTGCGGGCTGTCCAGGGTGAGGGTGGTCACCCCGCGGGCCGTGGCGACCCGCACGAGCGCGTCCGGTGAGGTCATGCCGGGCACACTAGTGGCCATGCCCGGCGTCCTTCCAGAAGGTGAGACCGTCCCCGCCGACGGTTCGCTGCCCGCCGCCGCCCTGACCTCGGTCGGCGCGCGCGGCTTCGGCGTGTACGTGCACGTGCCCTTCTGCGCCAGCCGCTGCGGCTACTGCGACTTCAACACGTACACGGCCGCCGAGCTGGGCGGCGGGGCCAGCCGCGAGGAGTACGCGGACACCGTGCTGGCCGAGCTGGCGTTGGCCGCCCGGGTGCTGCCCGACAGCCCGCCGCCCCGGGTCGACACGGTCTTCGTCGGCGGCGGCACCCCGACCCTGCTCCCCGCCGACGACCTGGCCCGGATCCTCGACGCCGTCGACCGCACGTTCGGGCTGGCCGCCGACGCCGAGGTCACCACCGAGGCCAACCCTGAGTCGGTCACGCCGGAGTCGCTGGCGGCCCTGCGGGCCGCCGGCTACACGCGGATCTCGCTGGGCATGCAGTCCGCGTCGCCGGGAGTGCTGGCGATCCTCGACCGGCGGCACAGCGCCGGCCGGGCCGTCGCCGCCGCACGGGAGGCCCGCGCCGCCGGGTTCGACCACGTCAACCTGGACCTGATCTACGGCACGCCGGGGGAGAGCGCGGAGGACTTCGCCGCGACGCTCGACCAGGTGGTCGCCGCCGGCGTGGACCACGTCAGCGCGTACGCCCTGATCGTGGAGGAGGGCACGCGGCTCGCCGCCCGGATGCGGCGCGGCGAGCTGGCGTACCCCTCCGACGACGTCGCCGCGGACCGCTACCTGGCCGCGGAGGCCGCCCTCGACGCGGCCGGGTTCTCCTGGTACGAGGTGTCCAACTGGGCGCGGACGCCGGCCGCCCGGTGCCGGCACAACCTGCTCTACTGGACCGGCGGGGACTGGTGGGGCCTCGGCCCGGGGGCGCACAGCCACGTCGGCGGCGTGCGCTGGTGGAACGTCAAGCACCCCACGGCGTACGCGAAGCGCCTCGCCGCCGGGGAGTCACCCGGCCTGGCCCGGGAGGTGCTGACCGCCGACGAGGCGCACATGGAGGACGTGATGCTGCGCCTGCGGCTCGCCTCCGGCCTGCCGCTGGACGTGCTGGACCCGGCCGGCCGTGCCGGCGCCGAGCGCGCGCGGGCGGCCGGCCTGCTGGCCGACGCGGAGTACGCCGCCGGCCGGGCCGTGCTCACCCTGCGCGGTCGCCTGCTGGCCGACGCCGTGGTGCGCGACCTGCTCGCCTGAGGTGCGCCGACCGGCCGGGGGAGCGGCCGGTCGGGATCAGCGCTTCACGAACGCGTAGGTCATCGGGTAGCGGTAGAGGGTGCCCTCGGCGGCCTTGACGCCCCCGATGATGCCGAAGATCAGCGGCACCAGGGCGACGAGGAACGGAACGAAGAACAGCAGGCCGCAGGTGATGACGGCCAGTACGACGCTGGCGAGGAGCGCGACCAGCCAGGTGAGCTGGAAGTTCAGCGCCGCGACGGCGTGCGCCCGCACGACCGGCGACTGCTGGCCGCGTGCGGTCAGGGCGATCAGCGGGGCCAGCCACCCCAGGAAGCCGCTGCCGAGGACCACGCCCGCGGGACCACCGAAGTGGCTGATCACGGCCCAGGTCTTGTCGTCGTTGCTCGGGTAGCCGGCCGGGGCGCCGTAGGCGCCGCCGGGCGGGTAGCCCGGGCCGGGCGGAGGGTAGCCGCCGGGCGGGGGATAACCGCCGGGCGGGGGATAGCCACCCGACGGTGGAACGTCACCGGTGGGGGGCGGATAGCCGCCGGGCGGGGGATAGCCGCCCGGGCCCGGTGCCCCGGACAGTGGTGTGGTCGGCTCGTCGGACCCCGGGACGTTCGGGTCCGGGTCTCCCGCGCCGGGAGGGCGAGGTGGTTCAGTCATGAGGATCACGGTAGGGGGAGCCCACAACGGCGCACCAGAGCGAGACCGCCCCGGATGTCCGGATGATCGGCCCTACCGGGTCCGCCGCTGGGGACGTGCCTCCGTCCGTCGTTGATCATCGCGTCGGCGGGCGCGCCGACGTAGACTGGCACTCGCTACAGTCGAGTGCCAGGAGGCCGTCGGGCAGCCGGCGGCCGACGCGCGACAGGAGGTGGGCAGGATGGGTCTCGACGACCGCAAGCTCGCGGTCCTGCGCGCGATCGTCGAGGACTACGTCGCCACGCAGGAGCCCGTCGGCAGCAAGGCGCTGGTCGAGCGCCACCAGCTCGGGGTCTCCCCGGCGACCGTCCGCAACGACATGGCCGTCCTCGAGGAGGAGGGCTACATCCGGCAGCCGCACACCAGCGCCGGGCGGGTGCCCACCGACCGCGGCTACCGGCTCTTCGTGGACCGGCTGTCCCGGGTCAAGCCGCTCAGCCCGGCCGAGCGCCGGGCGATCGAGCGCTTCCTGTTCGGCGCGGTCGACCTGGACGACGTGGTGCACCGCACGGTGCGGCTGCTGGCTCAGCTGACCCGGCAGGTCGCCGTCGTGCAGTACCCGAGCCTGGCCCGCTCCTCGGTGCGCCACCTGGAGCTGGTGCCCATCTCCACCACCCGCCTGATGCTCGTCATGATCGCCGACACCGGCCGCGTCGAGCAGCGCCTCGTCGAGCTGCCCGCGCCGATCCCCGCCGACGACGTCACCCACCTGCGCCGGCTGGTCAACGAGAAGCTGGTGGGCACCCGGCTGTCCGAGACGCCGCCGCTGGTGCAGGCGCTGGTCGACGAGGCCACCGCCGAGTTGCGCCCGGCCATGACCACGCTCTCCACCGTGCTGCTGGAGACCCTGGTCGAGCGGCACGAGGAGCGCATTGCGCTGGCCGGCACCGCCAACCTCACCCGGGGCGGCCTGCTCGACTTCCAGGGGTCGCTGCGCCCCATCCTGGAAGCGCTGGAGGAGGAGGTGGTGCTCCTCAAGCTCATCGGTGAGGTCGAGCCGAGCACGATGCGGGTCCGCATCGGTGACGAGAACGAGATCGACAATCTCCGCTCGACCTCGGTGGTGAGCACCGGCTACGGCCCGGGAGCCACCATCGTCGGGGGCCTCGGCGTGTTGGGGCCGACCCGGATGGACTACCCCGGCACCATCGCCACGGTGAGGGCCGTGGCACGCTACGTGGGCGACCTGCTGGCCCAGAACTAGGCAGTACCGTCCGGCCGTTCCGGCCGGCGGCCGGCGCAACGCGAGACGAACATGAGGACACGGAACGCAGTGGCCAGGGACTACTACGGCATCCTCGGCGTGAGCCGGGACGCCTCCGACGACGAGATCAAGCGCGCGTACCGCAAGCTGGCGCGCCAGTACCACCCGGACGTCAATCCGGACCCGGAGGCGCAGGAGAAGTTCAAGGACATCAATGCCGCGTACGAGGTTCTCTCCGACGACCGGAAACGGCAGATCGTCGACCTCGGCGGCGACCCGCTCGCGCCCGGCGGCGGGGGTGCCGGCGGTCCGGGTGGCCCCGGCGGCGCCGGCCCGTTCGTCGGCTTCCAGGACATCATGGACGCGTTCTTCGGCGGCGCCGCCGGTGGCGCCCGCGGGCCGCGCCCGCGTACCCGGCCCGGTGCCGACGCGATCCTGCGCCTCGAGCTGGACCTGAACGAGACGGCGTTCGGCGTCGAGGCGCCGATCACGGTCGACACCGCCGTGCTCTGCACCACCTGCTCCGGCGCCGGCACCGCCGCCGGCACCCACCTGGCCACCTGCGAGGCGTGCGGCGGCCGGGGCGAGGTGCAGTCGGTGCAGCGCACCTTCCTCGGCCAGGTGGTCTCGGCCCGGCCGTGCACCGTCTGCCAGGGCTACGGCACCACGATCCCGCACCCCTGCCCGACCTGCGCGGGTGACGGCCGGGTGCGCACCCGCCGCTCGCTCACCGTCAAGATCCCGGCCGGTGTCGAGGACGGCATGCGGATCCGGCTGGCCCAGCAGGGCGAGGTGGGCCCCGGCGGCGGCACCGCCGGCGACCTCTACGTGGAGATCCACGAGCGGCCGCACGACGTCTTCTCCCGCAAGGGCGACGACCTGCACTGCCGGGTGACCGTCCCGATGACGGCGGCCGCCCTCGGCACCCGGTTGACCATCAAGACGCTCGACAGCGAGGAGCCGGTCGACGTCAAGCCCGGCACCCAGCCGGGCAGCACGCTGCGGCTGCGCGCCCGCGGCGTACCGCACCTGCGCGGCACCGGTCGCGGTGACCTCTACGTCCACCTCGACGTGCGGACCCCGACCAAGCTCGACGCCGACCAGGAGCGGATGCTGCGCGATTTCGCCCGGACCCGGGGCGAGGAGGTCGCCGAGCTGACCAAGCAGGGCGGCTTCTTCTCCCGGATGCGGGACGCCTTCAACGGCCACGCCTGACGGTGCGCGGCCCGGCGGTCGGCCGGGCCGTTAGCCTGGTGATCGTGTCCGCGCCGCTGTTCCTGGTCGAGTCGCTGCCCACCGCCGACAGGATGACCCTCGACGGCCCCGAGGGGCGCCACGCCGCCACCGTGCAGCGGCTCCGGCCCGGCGAGAGACTGCTGCTCGCCGACGGGCGGGGCGGCACGGCCGCCGCGGTGGTGATCACCGTCGGCAAGGACACCCTCGACGTCGAGATCACCTCCCGGGGGTACGTCGACGCGCCGGTCCCGCGCCTGGTGGTGGTGCAGGGCATCGCCAAGGGGGACCGGGGCGAGCTGGCCGTGCAGGCGATGACCGAGGTCGGCGTGGACGAGATCGTGCCCTGGGCGGCCGAACGCTCGATCGTCCTCTGGCGCGGTGACCGGGGCGTACGGGCCCGGGAGAAGTGGGTGACGACCGCGCGGGAGGCGGCCAAGCAGGCCCGCCGGCCCTGGCTGCCCGTGGTGGCCGGATCACCGGACGAGTCGACGACGCAGGTCGCCCGCCGGCTCGCCGGCGCGGCGGCCGCGTTCGTCCTCCATGAGGCGGCCGAGGAGCGCCTGACAACGGTGGCGCTGCCGGCGGCCGGTGAGATCGTGCTGGTGGTCGGCCCGGAGGGGGGCATCGCCGACCGCGAGCTGGACGCCTTCGCGGAGGCCGGTGCCCGGCCGGTGCGGCTGGGCTCGTCGGTGCTGCGTACCTCCACGGCCGGGGTGGCGGCGCTGTCGGTGCTGTCGGTCCGCCTCGGCCGCTGGTAACCCAGCGCAGGCTCCTTGCCCCGCCCGCCACGGCCCCGCGCCCCGGGGGCGTGGCGAGGGGTCAGGTGCGGAGGTAGCTGGCGCCGTTGAGGTCGACGATCGTGCCGGAGGCCCACTCCGACGCGGGGCTCGCCAGCCAGTGGACGGCGGCGGCGATCTCCTCCGGACGGGCGACGCGGTTGAACGGGGACTGGGCGCGGATCGCGACGCCCCGCTCGCCGTCCAGGTGTTCGGTGGTCATGTCGGTCTCGACGAAGCCCGGCGCGACGGTGGCGACGGTGATGCCGTACGGCGCGAGGGCGACGGCGAGGGACTGGCCCAGGGCGTTCAGCCCCGCCTTGCTCGCCCCGTACGCCGGCTGCTCCGGCTCACCCCGGAAGGCACCCCGGGAGGAGACGTTGACGATCCGGCCGCCCCGCTCCCGCATGTGCTGGGCGGCGCACCAGGTGACGTTGGCGGCGCCGGTCAGGTTCGTCTCGACCACCTGCCGCCAGCGCGCCCGCCACTCGTCGTAGGAGGTGCCGAAGACCGGGTGGGGCGAGTCGCGCTCGCCGTACACGCCGGCGTTGTTGACCAGGACGTCCAGGCCTCCCAGGCGGGTCGCGGCCTCGTCCACCATCGCGCGGACCGCGTCGGGGTCGGTGAGGTCCGCGCGGACCACCACGTGACCCGCGCCGGGCAGGTCCGCGCGGACCACCACGTGACCCGCGCCGGGCAGGTCGGCGCGGAGCCGCTCGGCCGCCTCGGCGGAGTCGCGGTGGTGTACCGCCACCCGGTCCCCGCCGGCCGCGAACGCTTGCGCCACCGCCCGCCCGATGCCCCGTGAGGCCCCCGTCACCAGCACCGCCCGTGAAGTCACGCCGGCCATCCTGCCGCACCGCCGGCACGTGTTGACAAAGGGACCCTTGCTACATCGCAGGCGTCAGGCGTGGCCCTTCCTTACACTGCCCCGGTGAGCACACCTGACTGCCTGTTCTGCCGCATCGTCGCCGGGGAGATCCCGGCCACCGTCGTCCGGGAGACGCCCACCACGCTCGCCTTCCGCGACATCGGCCCGAAGGCGCCGGTGCACGTCCTGGTGATCCCCAAGGAGCACTACGCGGACGTGGCCACCCTCGCCCAGGGCGACCCGGGGCTCGCCGGGGAGGTGCTCGCCACGGCCGCCGCGGTGGCCGAGGACGAGGGGCTGCTCGGTGACGGCTTCCGGCTGATGTTCAACACCGGGGCGTACGGCGGCCAGGAGGTCTTCCACGCGCACGCCCACCTGCTCGGCGGCGCCCCGCTCGGCCCGATGCTGGCCCGGAACCTCGCGTGACGCCCGCGGAGCGCCTGGACCGCCTGGTGCGGCAGGTGCAGGCGCAGGCCCGGATACCGGCGGTCTCGGCGGCCCTGCACCGCGCCGACCGTCCGCTGTGGACGTGCGCGGTCGGCGCGACCGGGAACGACACCGCGCTGGACCCGCAGACCCGGTTCCGGATCGGTTCGGTGACCAAGACCTTCACCGCGGTCCTGACGATGCAGTGCCGCGACGACGGCCTGCTCGACCTGGACGACCCGCTGAGCCGGCACCTGGACCTGCCGGCGCACGGCGAGCTGACCGTGCGGCGGCTGCTGTCGCACACCGCCGGCCTGCAACGCGAGCCGTACGGCGACGTCTGGGACACCCTGCGCGCGCCGGACACCGACCAGCTCCTGGCCGACCTGGCGAGGGCGGAGCGGGTGTTGCCCCCGGGCCGCCGCTACCACTACTCCAACCTCGGCATGGCGCTGCTCGGCCACCTGGTCGGCACGCTGCGCGGCGGCACCTGGGCGGAGGTGCTCGGCGAGCGGGTGCTGACTCCGCTGGGGCTGACCGCCACCACCGTGGAGCCCGGTCGGCGGGCCGCCACCGGCTTCCTCGTCGACGCGTACTCCGACGAGGCGCATCCGGAGCCGCCCACCGACTTCGCCGCGGTCGGTCCGGCCGCGCAGCTGTGGAGCACGGCCGGCGACATGGCCCGTTGGGCGGCCTTCCTCGCCGACCCGGAGGCGCTCGACGCGGCCGGCCGGGTGCTCTCGCCCGCCACGCTGGAGGAGATGCGCTGGCCGGTCACGGTCACCGACGAGACGCTCTGGGGTGGCGGGTTCGGCCTCGGGCTGATCCTGGTGCCGCAGGGCAAGCGGATCATGCACGTCGGCCACGACGGCGCCATGCCCGGCTTCCTCGCCGCCGTCTACGGCCGCCGGGGCGGCGACGGGACCGCCGGCGCGATGGGCGCCGCGGTGCTCGGGTCGTCCGGCACCGCCGGCGAGCTGTTCGACCTGCCGCACCGGCTGCTCGCCGCCGCGGCGGAGCACGACCCGGCCGAGGTCACTCCCTGGCGGCCGGGGCCGCCAGCTCCACCGGAGATCCGCGGCCTGCTCGGCCGCTGGTGGGGCGAGGGCTTCGAGTACGTGTTCAGCTGGCACGAGGGCACGCTGCGCGCCCGGGGCGCGGACGACCCGGCGGGCAAGCCGCCGGCGGTGTTCGCCCCGCTGCCGGACCGCCCGGACGTCTACCGGACGGTCTCCGGCCGGGAGGTGGGCGAGCTGCTGCGGTTCACCCGGGACGGCGACGGGACGGTGGTCCGCATGCACTGGGCGACCTACCGCTTCACCCGCACCCAGGAGACCTTCGACGGCTACGACTTCCGCACCGCCTGACCCACCAGCCCCTTTCCTCCGCCGATCTTGCAGTTCCGGCCCGGACATATGGCGTGTAGCAGGGCGTATCAGGGACCAAAAGTGCAAGA
Organism: Micromonospora sp. H33; assembly: GCF_052068455.1. Lineage (NCBI taxonomy): Bacteria > Bacillati > Actinomycetota > Actinomycetes > Micromonosporales > Micromonosporaceae > Micromonospora > Micromonospora sp. H33. Next base: position 67,334 of record NZ_JBQHDE010000002.1, read on the forward strand.
TCGCGGTGGTGGGGGGCGGGGTGGGGGGCGGTAGGTGGCGCCGGAAATGGGCGGGGTGGCGGCGCTGTTGAACGGATACGATGGGAGCAACGCCAGCACGCCGTGGCACCGGCCCGGCGCCGAGATCGAGAGCAGGTGGCTCAGGGCCGCTCGGCCCGACCTATGACCAGCACCCCACCTCCGGGCCCGCCTCGGGCACAGACCAGGATCACCGTTCCGGATTCGAAGATCATGGTCAATCTCCTCGGCGCGGGTGACGAGATCCTGCGACTGGTCGAGCGTTCGGTCAACAGCGACGTGCACGTCCGGGGCAACGAGATCACGATCACCGGTGCTCCCGCGGACAATGCCCTCGCCGAGCGGCTCTTCGGCGAACTCCTCGAACTCATCGAGAAAGGCGAGACCCTGACCACTGACGCCGTCCGGCGTACCGTCGGCATGCTCGAGCAGGGCAGCGCCGAGCGGCCCGCCGAGGTCCTGACGCTCAACATCCTCTCCCGGCGCGGCCGCACCATCCGCCCCAAGACCCTCGGGCAGAAGCGCTACGTCGACGCGATCGACGCGCACACCATCGTCTTCGGCATCGGCCCGGCCGGCACCGGCAAGACCTACCTCGCCATGGCGAAGGCGGTCCAGGCGCTGCAGGCCAAGCAGGTCAACCGGATCATCCTCACCCGGCCGGCGGTCGAGGCGGGTGAGCGGCTGGGCTTCCTGCCCGGCACCCTGAACGAGAAGATCGACCCCTACCTGCGGCCGCTGTACGACGCGCTGCACGACATGCTCGACCCGGACTCGATCCCGAAGCTGATGGCGGCGGGCACGATCGAGGTGGCGCCGCTGGCGTACATGCGAGGTCGTACGCTCAACGACGCGTTCATCATCCTGGACGAGGCGCAGAACACCACGCCCGAGCAGATGAAGATGTTCCTCACCCGGCTCGGCTTCAGCTCCAAGATCGTCGTCACGGGCGACGTCACCCAGGTGGACCTTCCCGGCGGGACGACCAGCGGCCTGCGGGTCGTCCGGGAGATCCTCACCAACGTGGAGGACGTGCACTTCGCCCAGCTCTCCAGCTCGGACGTGGTCCGGCACCGGCTGGTCGGGGAGATCGTCGACGCGTACGCGCGCTGGGACGCCGAGCGGGAGCACCAGCAGGCGCAGAGCGTGCACGCCGTGCCCGGGCGGACCGCCCAGGGCGGTGGCCGGGCCGGTCGCCGCCGCTAACGACTGAAGGAAGACAGTTGTCCATCGAGATCGCCAACGAGTCCGGTGTCGACGTCGACACCGACGCCGTGCTCGCCGTCGCCCGGCACGCCCTCGACGAGATGGGGGTCAACCCGCTCGCCGAGCTGTCCGTGCTGCTCGTCGACATCGACTACATGTCCGAGCTGAACCACCGGTGGATGGGCGGCGACGGTCCCACGGACGTGCTCGCCTTCCCCATGGACGAGGGCAGCGTCGACCACGGGCCGGGGGAGAACGCCGCCGTCGGCGGCGAGCCCGCGCTGCTCGGCGACATCGTGCTCTGCCCGGAGGTGGCGGCCAAGCAGGCGGCCGCCGCCGGGCACTCCGCCGCCGACGAGCTGCACCTGCTCACCGTGCACGGCGTGCTGCACCTGCTCGGCTACGACCACGCCGAGCCGGAGGAGGAGCGGGAGATGTTCGAGCTCCAGGCCCGCCTGCTGGCCAGCTGGCGGTCGACCCGGTCCCAGTGATGTCTTCCCTTGCGGCAGCGACGGCCGGCGCGAGCGGCCTTCCCGACCTGCAACTGATCTTCTTCGCGGCCGGGTTGGTCGTGCTCGCTGGCCTGATCGCGATGACCGAGGCGGCGCTCGCCGCCGTGTCCCCGGCGCGCGCCGCCGAGCTGGCCCGGGACGGCGCGCGGGGCGCCCGCGCCCTCCAGGCCGTCGCCGGTGACGTGGTCCGCCACCTCAACCTGCTCCTGCTCCTGCGGCTGCTCGCCGAGCTGGGCGCGACCACCCTGGTGGCGCTCGTCGCGGTGGACACGTTCGGCGCCGGCTGGCGGGCCGCGCTGATCACCGCCGGGGCGATGACCGTGGTCAGCTTCGTGGTGGTCGGCGTCGCGCCACGCACCATCGGCCGCCAGCACGCGTACGCGGTGGGCCGCGGCGTCGCGCCGCTGGTGCGCTGGCTGGGCCGGGCGCTCAACCCGCTCGCCTCGCTGCTCATCCTCATCGGCAACGCGGTGACGCCCGGGCGTGGCTTCCGGGAGGGCCCGTTCGCCACCCAGGTCGAGCTGCGCGAGCTGGTCGACCTGGCCGAGCAGCGCGGTGTGGTGGAGCACGGTGAGCGGCAGATGATCCACTCGGTCTTCGCCCTCGGCGACACAATCGCCCGCGAGGTGATGGTGCCCCGCACCGAGATGGTGTGGATCGAGAAGCACAAGACGCTCGCCCAGGCCCTGGCGCTGTTCCTGCGCTCCGGCTTCTCCCGCATCCCGGTCATCGGCGAGAGCGTCGACGACGTGCTGGGTGTGCTCTACCTGAAGGACCTGATCCGGCGTACGCAGGGTGGCGCCCCGGAGGACCGGCAGCTCCCGGTCGCCGAGCTGATGCGCCCGGCCACCTTCGTGCCGGAGTCCAAGCCCGTCGACGACCTGCTCTCCGAGATGCAGGCCGCCCGCAACCACCTCGTCATCGTCGTCGACGAGTACGGCGGCACCGGCGGCCTGGTCACCATCGAGGACATCCTGGAGGAGATCGTCGGCGAGATCACCGACGAGTACGATGTCGAACGCCCGCCGGTCGAGCACCTCGACGACGGCGCGGTGCGGGTCACCGCACGGCTCCCCGTGGAGGATCTCGGCGAGCTGTTCGACACCGACCTGCCCACCGACGAGGTGGAGACCGTGGGCGGCCTGCTCGCCCAGTCCCTGGGCCGGGTCCCGCTCCCGGGCGCCCAGGTCGAGGTGGCCGGCCTGCGTCTGGTCGCCGAGGGCACGACCGGCCGGCGCAACCGGATCGACACCGTGCTGGTGCGCCCGGCGGAGCCGACCGACCAGCAGGACGACCAGGGCCGGGGCGAGCCGGCCGGGACCCGCACCGACCGAGCCGAGGAGAGGCAACCCGCCGATGCCTGAGTCACCCGCCGCACCGACCGCGTCGTCCATCCCGGTGGAGCTGAGCGCCGAGGACGCCAAGCTGGTCGTCCTGGCGCGGGGCGCGCGGGGCCGGGTCGGCGCCGTCGAGGGCGCCGCCGTCCGGGACCAGGACGGCCGGACGTACGCCGCCGCCAGCGTCTCCCTGCCGTCGCTGGCACTCACCGCGCTCCAGCTCGCCGTCGCCTCGGCGGCCGCGGCCGGCGCCACCCGGCTGGAGGCCGCGGCGGTGGTGACCGAGGCGTCGACGCTGGACGGCGCCGGTCACGCCGCGGTTCGCGACCTCGCCGCCGACGCGCCGATCCACGTGGCGGCCCCGGACGGCACGGTTCTCGGCACGGTGGTCGAGTGATTCCGGAGGAGCTGGAGCGGCGGCCGTACCGGGCCGGGTTCGCCTGCTTCGTGGGGCGGCCGAACGCCGGCAAGTCGACCTTGACCAACGCGATCGTCGGGCAGAAGATCGCCATCACGTCCAGCAAGCCGCAGACCACCCGGCACGTCATCCGGGCGGTGCTGCACCGGCCCGACTCGCAGCTCGTCCTCGTCGACACCCCGGGCCTGCACCGCCCCCGTACGCTGCTCGGCGAACGCCTCAACGACCTGGTCCGGCAGACGTGGAGCGAGGTCGACGTGATCGGCCTCTGCATCCCGGCGGACGAGCCGATCGGCCGGGGCGACCGGTTCATCTCCGGCGAGCTGGCCGAGCTGAAGGCCACCGTGCTCGCCGTCGTCACCAAGACCGACCTGGTGGACCGCAAGCGGCTGGCCGAGCAGTTGCTCGCGGTGAGCGAACTGGGCGAGTTCGCCGAGGTGGTGCCGGTCAGCGCGGTCTCCGGGCACCAGGTCGACACGCTGGTCGACGTGATGACCCGTTACCTGCCGGAGTCGCCGCAGCTCTACCCGGACGACATGCTCACCGACGACCCGGAGCAGGTGCTGGTCGCCGAGCTGATCCGGGAGGCGGCGCTGGAGGGCGTCCGCGACGAGCTGCCCCACTCCATCGCCGTGGTGGTGGAGGAGATGGTCCCCGAGGGGCAGGTCATGAAGATCTACGCCGACCTCTACGTCGAGCGGCCGAGCCAGAAGGCGATCGTGATCGGCCACCGGGCCAGCCGGCTCAAGGACGTCGGCACCCGGGCCCGGCGGCAGATCGAGGAGCTGCTCGGCACGCGGGTCTACCTGGACCTCCACGTCCGGGTCGCGAAGGACTGGCAGCGGGACCCGAAGCAGCTGCGCAAGCTCGGCTTCTGACCGGGCACCGGGCCGCGCCGGCCCGGACCCGCACGGGCCGCGCGCTCGCGACGCGCCGCCGGTGGCTCGGGGTGTGATCGTTCTTCCTGATCGTTTTCGGCCAGGACGATGGGGATCGTCACTATCTGCCCGACTTCCTCGCCGTTTCGCGTCGGTCCGTCAGAGGGTAGAGGGCCATACGCCCCCTTTGCCCCCGGACACAGATGCAGGCTGATGCGAAACCGATATCTGGACCTTCTGCGCTTCCTGGCCATCGTTCGAGTCGTCGTCTACCACGTCACCGGTTGGGCGTCGCTCACGCTCGTGTTCCCGGCGATGTCGGTGATGTTCGCCCTCGCCGGTTCGCTGATGGCGGCGTCGCTGCGGCGGTCCGGAGCACCGGCGGTCGGCCGGCGGCTGCGCCGTCTGCTGCCGTCGTTGTGGGTGCTCGCCGCGGTCTTCGTGCCGGCGATGCTGCTCACCGGGCTGCCGCTCACGCCGAAGGTCCTGCTCTGGCTGTTCCCGGTCGCCGACCCACCGGCCAACGACTGGGGCGCCCTGGTGCTGAGCCCGATCTGGTACCTGCGCGACTACCTCTGGTTCGTGCTCGCGTCTCCGGTGGCGCTGTGGCTGTTCCGGCGCGCGCCGCTGCCCACCCTTCTCGCCCCGTACGCCGTGCTCGCGGCCATCGAGTCGGGCGTGTACCCGAACGCGCCGGCAGCGGTCCAGCAGTTCGGGCTGTACTTCGGTGCCTGGCTGCTCGGCTTCGCCCACCAGGACGGGACGCTGCGCCGCCTCCCGAACCGGGTGCTCTGGCCCACCGCCTCGGGTCTCGTCGCCGCCGGCGGGGCGTGGGTCCTCACCCACCCGGGGCCGCGCGGCTACGACCTCAACGACATCCCGCTCGGCAACGCCCTCTGGTCGGCCGGCTTCGTCCTGGTCCTGCTCGGCCGGGGGCCGGCGAGCGCGGCGTGGGTGGACCGCAGCGCGCTGTTCGGGCGGGTGGTCACCGTCCTCAACCGCCGGGCGCTGACCGTCTACCTCTGGCACATGGCGTTCGTCGTCGCGCTCACCCCGCTGGTGGACGTGGTCGGTTGGTCGCACCAGGACCGGGTCGGCCTGGCCATCCGGATCGCGCTGGTCTTCGCCCTCGTCGGCGTCGTCACGCTGCTGGTCGGATGGGTGGAGGACGTCGCCGCCCGGCGCCGGCCGGAGCTGATCCCCGGCGGGCGGCGGCCGGTCCCGGCCGGTCCTGGACCTTCGACCCGGCCGCCGGCCCGCCGGGACGCGGCCGCGCACCCCGCCGCGCCGGCCGGTCGGGACGTTGGCGCGCACCCCGCCGCGCCGGCCGGCCGGGCCGCGGTGCCGAGGCAGCGCATCCGGGAGCCGGAGACGGTGGAGATCACCGCTGGGAGACCGTGAGGTCCCCGCTGCCCGTCGCGACGTCGAGCACCAGCGTCGCGGTCGGCACGTTCGGCACGCCCAGCTCGGCGTGGCCCGAGCCGACCTCGGAGCGCACCTGGTAGCTGCCGGGCGGGACGACCAGCTCGACGTCCCCGCTGGAGGCATGCGCGCGTGCCGAGGCGGGCGTCGCCAGCTCGACCGTCACCCGGCCCGAGTTCGCCTCGGCGTCCACGCCGCCGCCCAGCCGACGGGCGGTGATGTCGCCCGACGACGCCCGCAGCGTCACCGCCGCGGTCACGTCGACCACCTCGATGTCGCCGGAGCCGGTCTCGACGCGTACCGGGCCGGCCGCGCCGGCCACCCGGACGTCGCCGGAGCCGACCGTCACGTCCACCGCGCCGGCCCGGCTCACGTCGACGTCCCCGGAGCCGGTCTCGCCCTTCACCGCGACGCCGGGCGGGGCGGTCACCTCGTACGAGATGCTGCACCGGGGACCGCAGTCGGTGTCCAGCACCAGCTCCGCGCCGTCGACGCGGTACGTCGTCTCCGGCTGGGCGGCCTGGTAGCGCACCACTCGCTTGATCCGTACCGAACCGGGGGCGCCGGTGGCCCGTACGACCACGTCACCGGCACCGGGCAGCACTCGTACGGTGGTGATCTTCACCGTCTCGGTGTGGTCGAAGTCGAGCCGGCGGAACGAGAGGCTGTCACACCCGGCGACGACAATGAGCGTGGCGGCCGCGAGCGCGGCGGTGCTCCGGTGCAGTGCCATGGGCAGGACGCTACGGCCGCGGGCCGGTCCGCCGCATCGGGGGCCGTCCGGGCGTCCACCCCGAACCGACCCTGATTTCCCACCCCGAGGGAGAATGGCCCGATGGCCGGGTACCGCCGACAGCTCTACCGCGACGACGCGGTGGTGCTGCGTGTGCAGAAGCTCGGCGAGTCCGACCGGATCATCACCCTGCTCACCCGACGCCACGGGCGGCTGCGGGCGGTGGCCCGCGGGGTGCGGCGCACCACCAGCAAGTTCGGCGCCCGGCTGGAGCCGTTCGGGCACGTCGACCTCCAGCTCGCCGGCGACCCGAAGGGCAACCACGGCAGCTCGCTGCACACGGTGAGCCAGGTCGAGGGCATCGACCTCTACGGCAAGCGCTTCCTCGGCGACTACCCCCGCTACACGGCGGCCAGCGCGATCTGCGAGACGGCCGAGCGGCTCACCCCGGTGGAGCGGGAGCCGTCGCTGCGGCTGTTCCAGCTCACCCTCGGTGCCCTGCGGGCCCTCGCTGCCGGGGAGCACGCCACCACCCTGGTGCTGGACGCGTACCTGCTGCGCGGCATGACCCTGGCCGGCTGGGCACCGGCGCTGGCGGGGTGCGCGGTCTGCGGCACCGCGGGGCGGCACCGGGCGTTCTCCGTCCCCGCCGGGGGCGCGGTCTGCCCGGACTGCCGGCCACCCGGCGCCGCCCACCCGGCGCCCGCCACGATCGACCTGATGTCCGCGCTGACCACCGGCGACTGGCGGGTCGCGGACGCCACCGAGACCGGCGTCCGCCGGGAGTGCAGCGGCCTGGTCGCGGCACACCTGCAGTGGCACCTGGAACGCGCGCTACGCTCGCTGCCGCTGGTCGACCGGGGCGTTCCGGCGGCCGGTGCGGTCCCGACACCCGCCGGCCCGCCCGCTCGGGCGGCCGCGGAGCCGGCCGGGCGACCTGCTGGCGGGCCGGCTGCCGAGCCGGTCGCGGGACCGGCGGGGGAGCAGGACGTGAGCAGAAAGAGAGTGCAGTGATCCGATCGATGAGGTCCGCCCGGCGCGAGCCGGTGCCGCCGACCCCGCACCCGTCGGGCGCCCGCCCGCCGGCGCTGCCGCCGGAGGCGCTGCCCCGGCACGTCGCGGTGGTGATGGACGGCAACGGCCGGTGGGCCAAGGAGCGCGGCCTGCCCCGCACCAAGGGGCACGAGGCCGGGGAGTATTCACTCTTCGACACCATCGAGGGCGCGATCGAGCTGGGCATCCCTTACCTGTCGGCGTACGCGTTCTCCACCGAGAACTGGCGGCGCTCGCCGGACGAGGTGCGCTTCCTGATGGGCTTCAACCGGGACGTGATCCGCCGCCGCCGGGATCAGCTCGTCGACCTCGGTGTCCGGGTCGTGTGGTCGGGGCGGGCCGGCCGACTGTGGAAGAGCGTGATCTCGGAGCTGCAGACCGCCGAGGAGATGTCCCGGGGCAACTCGACGCTGACGCTCCAGTTCTGTGTCAACTACGGCGGGCAGGCCGAGATCGCCGACGCCGCCGCCGCGATCGCACGCGACGCCGCGGCCGGCCGGCTGGACCCGGCGAAGGTCAGCGAGAAGACCATCGCGAAGTACCTCTACCACCCGGAGGTCCCCGACGTGGACCTCTTCCTTCGCCCCTCCGGTGAGCAGCGCACCTCGAACTTCCTGCTCTGGCAGAGCGCGTACGCCGAGCTGGTCTTCCTCGACACGCTCTGGCCGGACTTCGACCGCCGGCACCTCTGGTACGCCTGTGAGCTGTACGCGCGGCGCGACCGCCGCTTCGGCGGGGCGCTGCCCAATCCGGTGGCACCCACCACCTGACGCTTACCGGGTGCTCTCGGCGGGTACCTCCCCGGTCAGCAGTTACTGACGGAGGTGAACCCAAATGATCCAGAAGCGAATCGCCCAGTGGGCGTTCATGGCCGTCGCCGTGCCGGTGGCGGCCGCGGGCGCGCGCAAGCTGAGCCACACGATCGAGGCCCGGCGGGGCCCGTCCGGCATCTCCCGCCTGCTCAGCAAGGGCGCCGACCTGCTCCGCCCGGCGAAGGCGAAGCGCCGCCGCTTCTTCTGAGCACCCTGCGACCCCGACGCCGCCCCCTGACTACCGCCGGGAGGCGGCGTCGCCGCGTTCCGGGGTGGCCTGGACGCGGGGCGGCCTACGATCGGGGCAGGGGGTGGGGGGAATGCGGGAGCTGCGGTACAAGATGCTCATGGCGTTGAACGCGGCGGACATCGGCGAGCCGATCTGCGGGCAGGTCGCCGAGATCTGCGCCGAGATCGCCGAGCAGCACTGCCAGGAGCTGGGTCACACCCCGCAGGTGCGCTCCGGCGAGATCGGCGAGCTGGCCACCGGGGAGCCGGCGCTGACCTGGGCGCCCACCGAGACCGGGCAGCGTGCCTGGTGACCGCGCCCGCTCCCGCCGTCGACATCCGACGCGCCGACGACCGCTTCACCACCCGGATCTCCTGGCTCGACTCCAAGCACTCCTTCTCGTTCTCGCGGCACTACGACCCGGCCAACACCCACCACGGCCTGCTGCTGGTCAACAACGACGACGTGGTCCGTCCCGGCGCCGGGTTCGAGACCCATCCCCACGAGGACATGGAGATCGTCACCTGGGTGCTGCGCGGCTCACTGGTCCACCAGGACTCCACCGGCCACTCCGGCGTGATCTACCCGGGCCTGGGGCAGCGGATGAGCGCGGGCACCGGCATCCTGCACTCGGAGAAGAACGACGCCTGGCGCCTCGACGGCCGCGACCCGCACACCGAGCCGGTCCACTTCGTACAGATGTGGGTCGTGCCGGACGAGGCGGGCGTCGACCCGGGCTACGAGCAGCTCGAGATCGACGACCAGTTGCTGCGCGGCGGCCTGGTCCCGGTGGCCTCCGGCATGGACCGGTACGCGGGTGCCTCGGCGATCCGCATCCGGAACCGGTACGCCACCCTGCACGCCGCCCGCCTGCGGCCCGGCGACGAGGTGACCCTCCCCGACGCCCCGTTCGTCCACCTCTACGTGCCCGACGGGGCGGTCACGCTCGAGGGCAGCGGCCTCCTGGGAACCGGCGACGCCGCCCGCCTGACCGGCGCGGGCGGCCAGCGCGTGACCGCGACGGAACCCGCCGAGATCCTGGTCTGGGAGATGCACGCCACGCTCGCCTGAGCCGCCCCGCCCCACGAGGACGCGGTCCTCACAGGGGTGGGAATCAGGCGTCGACCTCTCGGCGGTCGGCGGTGGCCCACAGCGTGTGGAAGGAGCCGTCGCGGTCGACACGGCGGTACGTGTGGGCGCCGAAGTTGTCCCGCAGGCCCTGGATCAGGGCCGCCGGCAGGCGCTCCGCGCGCAGGGCGTCGAAGTAGGACAGGGACGAGGCGAAGGCCGGCACGGGCACCCCGGCCCGGGCCGCCTCGGCGACCACCCGCCGCCAGCTCGGCACCCCGTCGCGCACGGTGTCGGCGAACCACGGCGCCACCAGCAGGGTGGGCAGGCCCGGCTGGTCGTCGTACGCCTGCCGGATCCGGTCGAGGAAGCGCGCCCGGATGATGCAGCCGCCCCGCCAGATCGTCGCCGTGCCGCCCAGGTCGATGTCCCAGTCGTACTCCCGGCTGCCGGCGCGGATCTGGTCGAAGCCCTGCGCGTACGCGACGATCTTGCTGGCCAGCAGCGCGCGCCGTACGTCCTCGACGAAGGTCTCCCGGTCCTCGACCCGCCACGTCGCGCCCGCCTCGGGGAACGCCTGGCGCGCGGCCTCCCGCTGGTGGGCGTGGCCGGAGAGCGACCGCGCGAACGTCGCCTCGGCGATGCCGGTGATCGGGATGCCCAGGTCGAGGGCGCTCTGCACGGTCCAGCGGCCGGTGCCCTTCTGCTCGGCCTGGTCCAGCACGACGTCGACGAACGCGCGCCCGGTGGCCGCGTCGCCGTGCGCGAGCACGTCGGCGGTGATCTCGATGAGGAACGACTCCAGCTCCCCGGAGTTCCACTCCCGGAAGATCTCCGCGATCTCCGCCGGTTCCGCGCCCAGACCCGCCCGCAGCAGGTCGTACGCCTCGGCGATGAGCTGCATGTCGGCGTACTCGATGCCGTTGTGGACCATCTTCACGAAGTGGCCGGCGCCGTCCGGCCCGATGTGCCGGCAGCACGGCACCCCGTCGACCTGAGCGGCGATCTTCTCGAAGATCGGCCCGAGCTTCCGGTACGACTCGGCCGACCCGCCCGGCATGATGCTCGGACCACGCAGCGCGCCCTCCTCGCCGCCGGAGACGCCGGTGCCCACGAAGTGCAGCCCCTGCTTGCGCAGCGCCTCCTCGCGGCGTCGGGTGTCGGCGAAGTGCGCGTTGCCGCAGTCCACGATGATGTCGCCGGCGTCGAGCAGCGGCACCAGCTCGTCGATGACCGCGTCGGTCGGGCCGCCCGCCTTGACCATCACGATGACCGCCCGGGGACGCTCCAGCGCGGCGACGAAGTCGGCCAGCGACTCGGCGGGCACGAACCGCCCCTCGTCCCCGTGCTCGGCGACGAGGCTGCGCGTGCGCTCCGGCGAACGGTTGTGCACCGCCACGGCGAAACCGTTGCGGGCCAGGTTCCGGGCCAGGTTGCGGCCCATCACCGCCAGCCCCGTCACCCCGATCTGGGCACTCGCCTGCTCGGTCATCCGTCCGCCGCCTTCCGCCGTCATCAGCCTGCCGCTGCGACCGTATCGCGGCGTCCGGAGGATGGGGTTCCGTCGCCGACGGTGTGTCACCGACCTGGCGCGGGTGGTCGCCGGTGCCGCTCCGGCCGTGCCGTCTGCGCGGATCCGCCCGATCCCGCGGACGCCGGTAATTCGGCTGCGCCCCGCCGGCGGCCCGGGTTAGGCTGCCGTCATGCGCAAGTGACGCCCCTTTCCCGAGCCGGGTCCGCCGCCGTCGCGGCCTGACCCGCGTGCTCCCGGGCGTCCGCGTCTCCCCACCCGCCGTCGGGCCGGTGGTGTCTCCGTGGTCGCTCCCGGGCAGCAGTCAGTCCGCAGCAGCTGGACCGCCGTCGGCGGCGGTCACGAGACGCAGCGGGTCCACCGGCCACGCGCCGGGGAGCCCGCGAAGTGAGGAGGCACGGATGCCCAGCAAGCGCAGCGCCCGGAAGTCCCGCACCACCCGCCCCGCGCCCGAGGTCACGGACCTCACGCCGGTGAACCTCGACCAGGTCGCGGTGGCGCCGGTCCCGGCCCTGCCGGCCACCCGCCCGGTGCCGCCGAAGGCCGGTCCGCCGGTCACCGGCGCGCCCGGCGTCGGGCGCGGCCAGCGGGCGGGCCAGGCCCGCCGATACGCCTTCCGGCGTAGCTGATCCGCTGATCGTGGACGGTCACCTCGAACGGTGACCGTCCACGATCGTCAGTGGTCGGCGCAGCAGGGCGTGGGGTCCGCCACCTCGAACGGCGCAACGCCCCCGGCGTGGTGCGGCATGGTGACCAGCACCAGCTCACCCGCCTGCCACTGCGGCCGGACGAAGTCCCGGGTGTGCACCGGTGTCTCCGGCCCGGCCGACGCGCCGCCGAGCACCACGACCCGCTGGATCGCGCTCGCGGCGAGCAGATCGCCCACGGTGAGGGTGCCGATCATCCGGTCCGCGCCCGGATAGAGCACCGCCCGACCCGCCGTACGGGCGGCGTGCTCGCCCGCCGCCCGCGCCGCCGCCGTCCGCAGTTCGGCGGCAGTGTCGGGTAGCGCGATGAACCGGTCCGTCCCCGTCGGCACGGCCATGCTGAGCGCCACGTGCGGGTACGGCTCGGCGACCAGGTGGGTGCAGGCGACCAGGTCCGGTAGGCCGAGCGGCACGACGTGCTCACCCAGCCAGTGCTCGGCCTCCCGGACGGTCCGGTGCCCGAGGTCGATGCCCAGGATCACAGGGGCAGGACCCAGATCGGGTTCGCGTATAACCACAGGTCCTCCCACGGGTCGGCCGCGCCGACGACGTCCAGAGCCGGGCCGAACGGGTCGACGGCCGCCCCCATCAGGCCGGTCTGGCTGCGCTTGCCGTCCGTGCCCCGGATCCGCAGGTAGAACGGCTCGTCGGCCCCGCCGAAGGAGTGCGTGAAGGAGACCCTGCCGGTGCCCTTGGCGACTTCGAAGGACTTCACGACCCTGGTGGTCGGGGCGGTGAAGGCGTCCTTGTCGGCGACCGGCCCGGTCACCCGGCCGGCGATCACGTCGACCCGGGCGAGCACGGGCACGAACTGCGACCAGTTCGGGGTGTCGGCCAGGTCGATGTCGATCGTCACCTCGACCGTCGTCCCGCGCCTCACCCGCAGCACGCCGCCGAGCGGCGTACCCGAGTTCCGGCGCCGGTCGCCGGCGACCCGGGCCCGGACGTCGAGGCCCTTGATCAGGCCGCCATGGTCCACCCAGACCCGGCCCGCGCGGAGGCCGTCCATCACCGCCCGGTAGCCGAAGGAGGTCGCCCCGACGTGGGTACGGCTGTACTGGCCGGGCCAGTAGTCGCCGGCGTTGGTGATCACCGGGCCGTACACCGGGTCGTTGTACCTGCCGTTGAGGGCGAAGTCGCTGCCCGGCCCCCGCTGGGAGGTGTCCAGGTAGTTGACGTGCGAGTCGGAGTTGGCGCTGATCCACCAGGCCTTGCCCTCGGCGAGCAGGCTGTCCCACAGCCCGCCGACGGTGGAGGTCATCCAGTCGAACCCGCCCCAGGTGCGGTAGCTCTCCAGCGGGTAGCCGGGGAAGGAGTTCGCCGACGGGTTGTTGTCGTAGTAGCCGCGGGCCCGGCCGCCGCCCGGGAGGCCGGCGGCCTGGTGGCCGGGAGCGCCCTCCATCCCGATCGCCACGCTGGGGTCGGCGTCCCGCCAGCCGCGGATCTCGTGCGGGGAGTCGATGCCCCGCCGGGCCGGGTGGTTGGCCAGGAAGAGCGCGCCCTCGACGCGGCGTTGGCGGACCGCCTCGCCGAGGAACTTGATGCCGGCGATGGCGAGCGCCTCGTTGGCCGGGGTGGAGTCGCCGGCGTTCTTGACGCTGCCGTCGAAGGCGTTCTCGAACTCCTTGAGGACGGCGACCTCGTCGCGTCCGGGGTGGACGAAGACGGTCGCGTGCTCGGCGGCCGGGATGTTCCACTCCAGGCCCTGGTAGATGAGCAGGTCCTTGAGCTGGGCCCGCGCGGCGACGATGTCCGGGTTGACCTTCTCCACGCCGATCTTCGCGTGGGTCGCGCTGCCGTGGTCGGTGACCACCATCCAGTCGAGGCCGTACGCGTTGGCGTGCCGGGCCTGGTCGATCACCCGGTACATGGCGTCCGAGCTGTACTGGGTGTGGATGTGGTGGTCACCGGCGAGCCAGCGGAACTCGCCGGTGCGGCCGTGGTCGCCGCCGGGACCGTGGTGGTGGTCCGCCGCGAGGGCGGGCGTGCCGGAGGCCAGCACGGTGGTGGCCGCGCCGGCGCCCAGCAGGCCGGCGCTCCGCAGGAAGCCGCGCCGGCTGACGTCCGCGGGCGGCAGTTCCTGGTCCGGAATGGAGAGGTCGAGCGCCGGGGGTACGTCGGTGCCGGCGACCGGGTCGTGATCGTGGTGGTGCGCGTGGCCGTGGCCCATGTGCTGCTCTCCCGTCCGATCGTTGAGGTCGCGGCCAATCTCGTCCGATCAGGGGAACATCGCGTGTCGCGCACGCTGCACCCATGCGAACATGCGATTCCACTGATCGGTCGGCCGCGACCGTCACCCGATCAGCGGGCGGAACGTGCCGAGGAGGACGCTGGCGGTGAGCGCGGCGCCGGCAAGCGCCGCCGCACCGGCGACCAGGACGGCGTCGGCGGTGCCGAAGTGCTGTCGGCGGGCGACGGTACGCGGGGTGGTGGCGTCGAACCCGCGCGCGTCCATCGCCACGGCCAGCCGGGTGCCCCGGCGGATTGCGCCGACCAGCAGCGTGAACGCGGTCGAGGCGAAGAGGCACATCCTGGCCAGCGGGTTGCGGCCGGCGTCGACCCCCCGGGCCCGCCGCGCCATGCTGATCATCCGCCACTCCTGACCGAGCAGCGGCACCAGCCGGAACGCGGCCAGCGCGCCGTACGCGAACCGGGCCGGCGCCTTCGCGTTCTGCACCAGCGCGTCGGCCAGGTCGGTCGGGTCCGTCGTGGCGACGACGATCACCCCCGGCAGCGCCACCGCGAACATGCGCAGCACCAGGCCGAGGGCGGTGAGCAGCACGCCGGAGGTCACCACCACCGGACCGGCGTCCAGCAGCACGCGGCCGGAGCGCTCGGCGGCGAAGAGCACCAGCGTGACCAGGATGCCGCCCGCGCTGGCCAGCAGCGGCCACGCCCGCCGGGCCAGCACTCGCAGGCGTACGCCGAACAGCGGCAGCACGGCCAGCTCGACCGCGATGGCGATCGCCGGGGCCACCGGGTCCAGGGTCGCGATCAGGACGACCGAGAAGACCAGCGCCGCGGCGAACTTCGCCACCGGGTTGCGCCGCGCCAGCGGCGCGTCCGGCCGGGCGACCGGCTCCAGGCCGATCACGGTGTTCCCCCGGTGGGGTCGTGCGGGGCCGGGCCGACGTGGCGCTCCAGCCGGACGTGGCGGTCGGCGAGGGCGGCGACGAACTCCGCGTCGTGGGTCACCGTCACCAGGCCGTGCCCCGCGTCGCGCAGGCCGGCGAAGAGGTCCACCAGCTCCAGCCATGTCCGCCGGTC
The DNA here is from genome assembly GCF_052068455.1 of Micromonospora sp. H33. NCBI lineage: Bacteria > Bacillati > Actinomycetota > Actinomycetes > Micromonosporales > Micromonosporaceae > Micromonospora > Micromonospora sp. H33. Next base: position 82,525 of record NZ_JBQHDE010000002.1, read on the forward strand.
CTGGCCGAACGTGGGTTCGTCGCAGATCAGCAGGCGGGGTGCCGTGGCCAGGGCCGTCGCCACGCTCAGCCGCCGCGCCTCGCCACCGGACAGGGTGTACGGGTTCGCGGCCGCGAGCGCCGACAGCCGCAACCGCGACAGCAACTCGTCCACGGTGGAGCGGACCTCGGCCTCGGTGCGGCCGACGCGGCGGGGGCCGAGGGCCAGCTCGTCGAAGACCGTACCCGTGACGAACTGGTGCTCCGGGTCCTGGAAGACCGAGCCGATCCGGCGGGCCAGCGCCGGTGCCCGCCAGCGGTGCGGGGGAGTACGGGCGTCGCCGCCGGCCAGTTCGGCGGTGGCGGTGACCCGGCCCGTGCCGGGCTTGAGCAGCCCGCCCAGCAGGAGGGCGAGGGTGGACTTGCCGGCGCCGTTGGGACCGCGGACGGCGAGCGCCTCGCCGGCGCGTACGGCCAGGTCGACGGCGCCCAGCCGGGGCGGCAGGCCGAGCCGTTCGGCGGCGAGCAGCACGTCGCCGGCCGGCGCGGTGGCGCGGCGGGGCGGTACCGGGCGGCCGGGCACCCACACCCCCTCGGCGGCGAGCGCGTCGCCGTGGGCGGCGAAGACCGCCTCCGGGGTGCCGTCGGCCCGGACGCCGCCGCCCGCTTCGAGCACGACCACCCGGTCGACCAGCGGCAGCGACTCGGCCACCCGGTGCTCGACGAGGATCAGGGTGGTGTCGGCGTCCAGTACCCGGGCGACCGCGTCGCGGACCAGGGCCGCCCCGGTCGGGTCCAGGTTGGCGGTGGGCTCGTCGAGCAGCAGCAGACCCGGGCGCAGGGCGAGTACCCCGGCCAGGGCGAGGCGCTGCTGCTCCCCGCCGGAGAGCGCGGCCGTGGGGCGGTCCCGGTCGTACGGGAAGCCGACCCGGCGCAGCGCCTCGTCCACCCGGGGCCAGATCTCCTCGGCGGGCACCCCGCGGTTCTCCAGCCCGAACGCGACGTCGTCGCCGGAGCGGGCCATCACCAGTTGGCTCTCCGGGTCCTGGAAGACGACGCCCACCCGCTCGCGGGCCTTGGGCGGGTCCAGCCCGTCGATCTCGACGGTGCCCTCCTGCTCGCCGGTGTCCTCGGGCAGCAGCCCGGCCAGCGCGGTGAGCAAGGTGCTCTTCCCCGCCCCGGACGGCCCGAGCAGCAGTACCCGCTCCCCGTGCTCCACCCGCAGGTCCACGCCACGCAGCGCCCACCGCTTCCGCCCGGCGTGCCGCCAGCCGAACCCCCGCAGCGTCACCGCCGCCACGGCGCGCTCCCTCCTCGCCCCACCCCGTCGATCATGAGGTTGACGGCGATGTGGATCTCCGTTGGTGCCGTCAACCTCATGATCGACACTGGGCGCTCAGATGGCGGCGCGTTCGCGGCCGGCCGGGAAGCGGTCCAGGGCACCCGTACCGGCCAGGGCGCGGGTCAGGTACCAGGCCCCGGCGCCCGCGATCAGCGTCGCGCTGACGATCGTGAGCAGCGCGTACGGGATCCGGTAGCTGCCCAGCGCGTAGTCGACGTTCCAGACGAAGAAGTCGAACAGCGCGGCGCCGAGACCGGTCAACGCACCGGCGAGGAGCGCGGTCGGCAGCCGGAACGAGCGGTAGCGGAACGCCGCGAACGCCAGTTCGGCCCCGAGCCCCTGGATCAGGCCCTGGACGATCGTGATGCCGCCCCACTCCGAGCCGAGCAGCGCGGAGACGGTCGCGGCGACCGCCTCGCAGAACAGCGCCGCACCGGGCTTGCGGATCACCAGGCCACCGAGGACGGCGGGCACCAGCCAGACGCCGTACATGATCGCCTGGGCCGCCGGGAAGAAGGCGAAGGCCGGGTCGACACCCCGCCAGAGCAGGCCCCAGGCCCAGAAGATGACGCCGAAGGCCACCGCGATGACGGCTGCGACGATCACGTCGACGGTGCGCCACCGGGTGGTGGTGGGTTGAGTCATGAGTGCTCCCAGTTCTTGATGCGAACCAGGAGAAGACGCACGCCGCGCCCGGTGTAACCGGACGGCGGCGCGGCTGGAGGTCGACCGAACTCCCTGCGCTGGCATTACCCAGATCAGGTTCGAGGGTCTGCGGGCTCCGCCCGCACTCTCAGCGCTGTGCGCTCCCCTGTCGGATGTGAAGTTGTCCCACCGACGCTAACACCCCTGAAGATCACCCGGCAAAGTGATCTACGCGCAGTTCAGGGCGGGAATGGTGGGTCTTCTCGCGGAGTCCATCGACCGGGCCCGCTCCGGCCGGTAATCTCAGGCCGCCGGTCCGCCACCCGGCAGAGGGAAGAGCACGTGACACCGGAAACGCCCGCCGCCGGCATACCCGACGGCACCACCACGACCGCCCCGGTCGGCCTGGCCACGCCGAACGTACCCCTGAAGGAGCCGCCGCCGGCCGGCGGTGACGAGCCCCGGCGGTGGCTGGGGGACCGGATCGGGTCGGTCGAGGTCCTCGCCGCGCTGCTGGTGCTGTTGATCATCTTCCGGGAGCCGCTCGCCGGCGCGCTCTCGACGCCCCGGCTCCAGACCTGGACGACGGTGTTCGTCTCGGTGATGGTGCAGGCGGTGCCCTTCCTGGTGTTCGGCGTGCTCCTCTCCGCGGTGATCGCGGTCTTCGTGCCCCGGTCGTTCTGGGCGCGGGCCTTGCCGAAGCACCCGGCCGCCGCGGTGCCGGTGGCCAGCGCGGCCGGCGTGGTGCTGCCCGGCTGCGAGTGCGGGTCGGTGCCGATCGCCGGGTCGCTGATCCGGCGGGGCGTCACCCCGGCCGCCGCGCTGGCGTTCCTGCTCGCCGCACCGGCCATCAACCCGATCGTGCTCACCGCCACCGCGGTCGCCTTCCCGAACAACCCGGAGATGGTCCTCGCCCGGGGGCTGGCCAGCCTGGTCGTGGCGATGGTGATGGGCTGGCTGTGGCTGCGCCTCGGCCGGGCCGACTGGATCCGGCTTCCCCGCCGGCCGGAACTGGACGACGCCTCCCGCGGCCGGGCGTTCTGGGCGGCGGTCCGGCACGACGTCACGCACGCCGGCGGCTTCCTCGTCCTCGGGGCGATGGCCGCCGCCAGCATCAACGTGCTGGTGCCCGAGCGGTGGTTGCAGACCCTCGCCGACAACGCGGTGCTGTCGGTGCTGGCGCTGGCGGTGCTCGCCGTCCTCCTCTCCATCTGCTCGGAGGCGGACGCCTTCGTCGCGGCCTCGCTGTCACAGTTCTCGCTCACGTCCCGGCTGGTGTTCCTGGTGGTGGGTCCGATGGTGGATCTCAAGCTCATCTCGATGCAGGCCGGGGTCTTCGGCCGGCGGTTCGCGCTGCGGTTCGCGCCGGCCACCTTCGCGGTGGCGGTGGCGGTCGCCGTCGGCACCGGGGCGGTGCTGCTGTGAACCGCCAGGCGCAGGCGGTGGTCCTGCTGCTGCTCGGCGGCGCGGTGATCCGGGCCTGCTTCACCGACCTCTACCTCAACTACGTCAAGGAGGGGCTGCGTCCCTTCCTGATCGCCGCCGGGGTGCTGCTGGTCGCCGCCGCCGTCATGACCCTCTGGTACGAGCTGCGCCCGGCCCCCCGCGTCGCGGCCACCGGGGACGGACCCGACGACGACCACCACGACCACGGCCACGCCCACCACGAGCCGCGGGTCGGCTGGCTGCTCATCCTGCCGGTGCTCGGCCTGCTGCTCGTCGCACCGCCGGCCCTGGGCTCGTACGCGGCCGGCCAGGCCGGCACCGCCCTCTCCAGCCAGCAGCAGCCGTCGGACTACCCGCCGCTGCCCGAGGGCGACCCGGCCCCGGTGAGCGTGCTCGACTACGCCTCGCGGGCGCTGTTCGACAAGGGCGCGTCCATCGGGGACCGGCGGGTCCAGCTCACCGGCTTCATCACCGCCGGCCCCGACGGGCAGCCGATCCTCGCGCGGATGGTCCTCTCCTGCTGCGCCGCCGACGGCCGCCCGGTCAAGCTGGGCATGACCGGCAACGCGCCCACCGGCCTCGCCGACGACACCTGGGTGGAGGTGACCGGCCGCTACAGCGACCGGATCGTGCTTGACCCGGTGAACGACGCCGAGATCCCCTACCTCGACGTGGAGTCGTGGCGGCAGGTGCCCGCCCCCAAGCGGCAGTACGAGTGACCCCGGTGCGTGGGTAGGCTGCCGATCATGCGGATCGACGCCCGGGGGTTGACCTTCGACGTACGCGCCGGTGGCCCGGAGGACGGTCCGGCCGTCCTCCTGCTGCACGGTTTCCCGCAGCACGGCGGGGAGTGGGACGACGTGGTGCCGGCCCTGCACGCCGCCGGGCTGCGCACGTACGCGCTCGACCAGCGCGGATACTCGCCCGGCGCCCGGCCGGAGGCCGTCGAGGCGTACCGGCTGGCGGAACTGGTCGCCGATCCCGCGGCCGTGCTGGACGCGCTCGGCGTCGACGCGGCGCACGTCGTCGGGCACGACTGGGGAGCCGTCGTCGGTTGGGGCCTGGCCGCCCGCCACCCCGACCGGGTCCGGACGTTGACCGCGGTCTCCGTGCCGCACCCCGCGGCGATGGCGCACGCGCTCACGACCGACCCGCAGCAGAAGGCCCGCTCGGCGTACATGCTGCTGTTCCGGCAGGCCGGCAAGGCGGAGAAGGCGCTGCTGGCGTTGAACGCGACCGGGCTGCGCCGGATGCTGTCCGGCGTCGGCGGCGCCGACCGGGTGGCCGCGTACGCCGAGCCGATGCGCGCCCCCGGCGCGCTCACCGCCGCGCTGAACTGGTACCGGGCGATGTCCCGGAACGACCTGGCAGCCGTCGGCCCGGTGCCGGTGCCGACCACGTACGTCTGGAGCGACCGCGACGTCGCGATCGGCCGGACGGCCGCCGAGGCCTGCGCGGCGCACGTGACCGGCGACTACCGGTTCGTGGATCTGACCGGGGTGAGCCACTGGATCCCCGACGAGGCGCCCGCGCCGCTGGCCGAGGCCATCCTGGCCCGGATCCGCGGCTGAGTAAGGGAGACCGAATTGGACGCAGGGGATGTGGCGCCGACCGCCGAGGATTTCCTGGCGGTGGTCACCGCGACGATGCACCGGGTGGCGGCGAGCCAGCGCGAGGCGGTGGGGAGGGCCGCCGACCTGATCGCCGAGGCGCTGCGCGCCGACGGCGTGGTGCACGCGTTGGGCACCGGGCACTCGGAGGCCCTCGCGATGGAGATCGCCGGGCGGGCCGGTGGGCTGGTGCCCACCAACCGGATCGCCCTGCGCGACCTCGTGCTGGTCGGCGGCGCGTCGCCGGACGTGCTCGGGCCGCGCCTGGAGCGGGACCCGTCGGTGGCGCACCGCCTGTACGACCTCGCGCCCGTCCGCCCGCCGGACGTCTTCGTGCTGGCCTCCAACTCGGGCGTGAACGGGGCGATGGTGGAGTTCGCCGCGCTGGTCCGCGACAAAGGGCACGGGCTGATCGCCATCACCTCGACCGAGCACTCCGGCCGGATGGAGTCGCGCCACCCCTCGGGGCGCAAGCTCGCCGACTTCGCCGACGTGGTGCTCGACAACGGCGCCCCGTACGGCGACGCCACCCTGCCGCTGCCCGGGGGCGGCGCGATCGGCGCGGTCTCGTCGATCACGGCCGCCCTGCTGGCCCAGCAGATCACGGTCGAGGTGGTGGCCCGGCTGCTCGCCTCCGGGGAGCGGCCTCCGGTCTACCTGTCGGCGAACATCGCCGGCGGTGACGCGCACAACGACGCCCTGGAGGCCCGGTACGCCGGCCGCATCCGCCGCGGCGCCTGAGGTGTGAGGAGGCGCCCCTTCTTAACGTCTCCGGTAGAGGAGGGGTCCCTTGTTAACGGTCCGCTCCGGCCGGTGATCCGAACCGGTTTCACGGAACGCGGGGTGGGGCATCAGCGTTCCTGCCGGCGGGGTGGGCTCCGCCGGCGGTACGTTCTCACCGGAGGTAGCGCGTGTCGAAGGAGACCGAGAAGCAGCGCTGGCAGCGCAACTTCGCCGACCTGCTGCAGGAGTTGCGGGTGGCGCAGACGGGCGTGCAGATCCTCTTCGCCTTCCTGCTCACTCTGCCCTTCAGCGCCGGGTTCGAGCGGACGACGCCCTTCCAGAAGGACGTCTACATCGTCGCGCTGCTGGCCGCGGCCGGCGCCACCGCCCTGATCATCTCTCCGGTGGCCTTCCACCGGGCGCTGTTCCGGCAGGGGCGCAAGCCGGAGCTGGTCCGGTTCGCGCACCGGATGGCGAGCGCCGGTCTCGCGTTCATGCTGGTCTCGATGGTCAGCGCGGTCCTGCTGATCACCGACTTCGTGCTCGACCGGACGATCGCCTTCGTGCTCAGCGGGATCACCGCGATCTGGTTCCTGGCCTTCTGGGCCGTCCTGCCGTTCGCCCGCCGCAACTGGGGCGAGGACGACGTGGACGACGAGGAGGACAGCCCGACGTCGTACGCCGACTGAGCGGCAAAGACGCCGGTAAATCGATCTTCACCGAACGCTACCCCTGGGTAACACCCGGGGGTAGCGTGGCAGGTGTCGCCACGTCGACGCATCCGGACCGAGGTTCGAGGAGGCAGCCGTGACCACGACGCAGAACAGCCGGTCCGCACCCGACGGCACCGGCCCCGACCAGCCCACGACCTCCGGCTCGGCCGGCCCGCTGCCCAAGGAGGCCGGCCAGGTCTCCGAGAAGGAGGCCCGACAGGTCGCCGAGGCCGCGCGGGAGTCCTCGTGGGACCGTCCGAGTTTCGGCAAGGAGCTCTTCCTCGGCCGGTTCCGGCTCGACCTCATCAACCCCTGGCCGCAGTCGGCGCCGGACGACGTCGCCCGGGCCGACGAGTTCCTCGGCCGGCTCCGGGAGTACGTGGCCTCCGAGGTGGACGGTGCGGTCATCGAGCGGGACGCGGCCATCCCCGACGAGGTGTTCCAGGGGCTGGCCCGGCTCGGCGCGTTCGGCATGAAGATCGACCGGGCGTACGGCGGCCTCGGGCTGAGCAACCTGCACTACTGCCGGGCCCTGATGCTCGCCGGCTCGGTCAGCCCGGCGATCGGCGCGCTGCTCTCCGCGCACCAGTCCATCGGCGTACCGCAGCCGCTCAAGATGTTCGGCACCGCCGAGCAGAAGCAGCACTTCCTGCCCCGGCTCGCCGCCGGCGAGGTCTCCGCGTTCCTGCTCACCGAGCCGGACGTCGGCAGCGACCCGGCCCGCCTGGCCACCACCGCCGAGCCGACGCCGGACGGCAGCGGCTACCGGCTCAACGGCGTCAAGCTCTGGGCCACCAACGGCACGGTGGCCACCCTGCTGGTGGTGATGGCCCGGGTCCCGGCCGGCGAGGGCCGGCGGGGCGGGATCACCGCGTTCGTCGTCGAGGGCGACTCCGAGGGCATCACGGTCGAGCGGCGCAACGCGTTCATCGGGCTGCGCGGCCTGGAGAACAGCCTCACCCGCTTCCACGACGTCTTTGTGCCGAAGGAGAACGTGATCGGCGGCGAGGGCAAGGGCCTGAAGATCGCGCTGACCACGCTCAACACGGGGCGGCTCTCGCTGCCCGCGATGTGCGTCGGTGCCGGGAAGTGGGCGCTCAACGTGGCCCGGGAGTGGGCGGCCGACCGGGTCCAGTGGGGCCGGCCGGTCGGCGAGCACGAGGCCGTCGCCCAGAAGCTCTCCTTCATCGCCGCGACCACGTACGGCATGGAGACCATGCTGGACCTGTGCTGCCTGCTCGCCGACGACGACCGCAACGACATCCGGATCGAGGCGGCGCTGGTCAAGCTCTACGCGAGCGAGATGGCCTGGCGGATCGCCGACGAGCTGATCCAGATCCGGGGCGGGCGCGGGTACGAGACCGCCGAGTCCCTCGCCGCCCGCGGCGAGCGCCCGGCCGCCGTCGAGCAGCTTCTGCGTGACCTGCGGATCAACCGCATCTTCGAGGGCTCCACCGAGATCATGCACCTGCTGATCGCCCGCGAGGCGGTCGACGCGCACCTGTCGGTGGCCGGCGACATCATCGACCCGGACGCCGGTCTCGGCCGCAAGGCGCGCGCCGGGGCGCGGGCCGGTGTCTTCTACGCGAAGTGGCTGCCGACCCTCGCGGTCGGTCGCGGGCAGGCACCCGGGGCGTACGGCGAGTTCGGCCCGCTCGCCGGGCATCTGCGCCAGGTGGAGCGCTTCTCCCGCAAGCTGGCCCGGTCGACGTTCTACGCGATGTCCCGCTGGCAGGGGAAGATGGAGCGCAAGCAGGCGTTCCTCGGGCGGGTGGTGGACATCGGCGCGGAGCTGTTCGCGATGTCGGCGGTCTGCGTCCGCGCGGCGGCCGAGCGGGACACCCGCCCGGAGAACGTCGAGCTGGCCGACCTCTTCTGCCGGCAGGCCCGGGTCCGGGTGGACGCGCTCTTCACGGCCCTCTGGGACAACACCGACTCGGTCGACACGGCGGCCGCCAAGCGGATCCTCGCCGGCCGCTACGCCGCTCTGGAGGAGGGCGTACTCACGCCGGCGGCCGACCTGCCCTGGGTCGCCCGCTGGTCGCCGGGCCCGTCGACCGCCACCGACGCCCGCCGCCGGATCCCGCCACCCGCCTGACGGCCCGGCCGACTCCAGCTTGATCCACTCGACGTCCGGCATGTCGCGGTGTCCCGGTCATCCGGATACCGCGACATGCCGGATCTCGTGTCGATCAAGGCTGTTCGCCGCCGGTCGGGCCGGTCAGCGGGCGACCGCGACCGTCCGCCGCGCAGGCGGTCTCGGTCAGCGGGCGACGGCCCAGGCCAGCACCGCCGCGAGGATCAGGCCGTTCAACACGGCGAGACCCAGGTAGGCCGCCGGCGGGATCCGACGTCCCTGCCGGACGAAGCGCACCAGGAACGCGGCGTAGCCGAGCAGCAGCACCGCGACGACGATCAGGAAGTAGAACACCTGACGACCTTAGCGACCGCCGTCCGGTCAGGTCGGCGCGGCGCTCGGGTCAGCGGCCGCCGTGCAGGCCCAGCTGGCGCAGCTCCAGGGCGGCCAGCGCCTCGACCGCGTCGTCGTCGCCGCGCCGCCACGCCTCCGCCACGTCGGGCGCGATGCGGGTCAGCCGGCCGAGCGGCTGTGTGGCCAGGGCCCGTAGGGCGAGCAGGTCGCGGCCGGCGGGCGCGGCGGCCAGCTTCGCGGCGGCACCGGCGCGGCGCATCCACCGCACCCGTAGCGGCAGCCAGCCGAAGAGCACCAGGCCGAGCGGGAAGACCAGCACGGCGACGGCCAGGGCCAGGGCGAGCTGGTCGACCAGCTCCTGCTGGTCCCGGCCGGCCTCGGCGAGGGACCGCGCGGCCCCGGCGGCCCGCTCGAACGGCGCGGTCAGCTCGTCGCCGACCAGCGGGACCCGGCCGATCTTCCCGCCGGCCTCGGCCAGGTTGTCGGCCAGGCCGCCACCGGCCCCCTCCAGCTTCTGTCCGGGTACGGCGAGCTTCTGCACCAGGTCGTGCAGCCACAGCGCGCCGCGCACCGACGCGTACACCCAGGCGACGACGAGCAGGTCGGTGAGCAACTGACGGGCGGCGGTCGGGAAGCGATCGGCGTAGATCTTCACGCCGGACAGCGTGCCACGACCGCACGCGCGAAGCATCCCGTACGGCGGGTCCGGGCGCGCCCGGTGCGGGGTCAGGATCGGGCGGCCGGCGCGGCGGTGACGGTGCCCTCGCCGGCGTGGCTCACCGCGTCCGCCACGATGTGCGCGACGTGCTCGTCGACCAGGGCGTAGGCGATCTCCCGCCCGCGCCGGGAGCCGCGCACCACGCCCGCGCCGCGCAGCACCCTCAGGTGCTGGGAGACCAGGGGCTGCGGGGCGCCGAGCTTGTCGACCAGCTCGTGCACGCACCGCTCGCCGTCGGCGAGCTCGCTGACGATGGCCAGCCGGATCGGCGCGGAGAGGGCGCGCAGCAGCTCGCTGGCACCCTCGAAGGCGTCGTAGCCTGACCCGCTGCTCACCCTGTAACGGTAACCAATCCCAGGCGGGTGCGGCTGATCAGGACCGGTGCAGGACGACCTCGTGCGGTTCCGGGGCCGGGGTGGCGGCCGGGGTGGCCCGGCGCCGCAGCGCCCGCCAGACCGCGCCACCGAGCGCGACCACCGCGAAGGACGCGATCGCCATCAGCACCACGGACGCGCCGGGAGCGGTGTTGGCGTCGGCCGCCACGTAGACGCCGGAGCCGGCGGCGAAGAGGCCGAGCGCCATCGCCGCGGCCATCGTGCCGCGGAAGCCCCGGGTCACCTGCTGGGCGGCGGCCACCGGCACCACCATCAGCGCGCTGATCAGCAGCACGCCGACCGCGCGCATCGCGATCGTCACGGTGACTGCGGTGGCGACGGCGAGGAGCAGGTTGAGCGTACGGACGGGCAGGCCGGAGACCCGGGCGTACTCCTCGTCGTGGCAGACCGCGAACAGCGCCGGGCGCAGCGCCAGCATGGTGACCAGGATCGCCGCCCCGAGCACCGCGATCGTGGTCAGGTCGCCGGGGGAGATGGTGGTCAGCGACCCGAAGAGGTACGCGTTGAGCGCCCGGGTGTTGTTCGAGAGCCCGACGAGCATCACGCCGCCGGCGATGCCGCCGTAGAAGAGCAGCGCGAGCGCCAGGTCCCCGGAGGTGCGCCCGCGGGCCCGGACCAGCTCGATGGTGATCGCGCCGAGACTCGCCACGATCACCGCCACCAGCACCGGGGACTGGTTGAGCAGCAGCCCGGCGCCGACACCGGTCAGCGCCACGTGCCCGACCCCGTCGCCGATCAGCGCCAGCCGGCGCTGCACCAGGTAGATGCCGAGTGCCGGGGCGGCCAGGCCGATGACCAGCGCGCCGATCAGGGCGCGCTGCATGTAGGGGTACTGGAAGAGTTCCATGCTCAGCTGCTCCAGAGCCCGGCGGGCTCGTCGGGACCGTGCGGGTGCACGTGGTCGTGGTCGGGGTCGGCGTGGTGCCCGGCCGGCTCGGGAACGGCGCCGTCGTGGGCGATCCCGCCCGCGTGCACGACGACGGCCCGGGAGATCAGCGGCCGCAGCGGCCCCAGCTCGTGCGCGACCAGCAGTACGGTGCCGCCACGGGCCACGAAGTCCTTGAGTGCGCCGGCGAACGCCTCCTGGCTCGCCGCGTCCACGCCGGCCGTCGGCTCGTCGAGGACCAGCAGCTCCGGTTGACCGGCCAGCGCGCGGGCGATCAGGGTGCGCTGCTGCTGGCCGCCGGAGAGGGTGGCCACCGGGTCACCGGCCCGGTCGGCCAGGCCCACCGATGCCAGTGCCGCGTCCACGGCTTCCCGGTCGGCGCGCCCCGGCGGGCGCAGGACGCCCCGGCGGGCCAGTCGGCCCGAGGCCACCACCTCGCGGACGGTGGCCGGTACGCCGCCGCCGGCACCGAGGCGCTGGGGGACGTACCCGATGCGGTGCCACTGCCGGAACCGCCGCACCGGGCGGTCGAAGAGGGTGATCGACCCCGAGCTGAGTGGGACCAGCCCGAGCACGGCGCGGATGAGCGTGGACTTGCCGGAGCCGTTGGCGCCGAGCACCGCGACCACCTCGCCGGCGGTCACGGTCAGCGAGACGTCACGCAGCACGGGGCGGCCGTCGTAGCCGACCACCCCGTGCGTGACGGTGATGACAGGGGATGTCACGAGCAGCTCAACGCCGTCCGCAGGGTCGCCAGGTTGGTGCGCATCACCGAAAGGTAGTCCCCGGTGTTGTCGCCGGACAGCCCCTCCAGCGGATCGAGCACGGCGGTCTTCGCGCCGACCTCGCCGGCGATGGTCTCGGCGACCTTCGGGCTGACCAGCGTCTCGAAGAAGATCGTCGTGGCCTTGTGCTCGCGGGCTTCCTCGGCGACCTCGGCGAGCCGCTGCGGCGACGGCTCGTCCTCCGGGCTCAGCCCGGTGACGCCGATCTGCTCCAGCCGGTAACGCTCGGCCAGGTAGCTGAAGGCGGTGTGGCTGACGACGATCTCGCGCCGCTGGCAGGTCTTCAGACCGGCGGTGAACTCCGCGTCGAGCTTCTCCAGCTCGGTGCGGAGGGCCCCCGCCCGCGCGGTGTAGTCGCCGGCACGGTCCGGGTCGGCTGTGCCGAGCCGCTCGGCGAGCTGGTCGCCGACGGCGGCCAGGCGGGTCGGGTCGAGCCAGAGGTGCGGGTCCTTGCCGCCGGTCTCCTCCTCGGCGTGCTCCTCGGCGCCCGGCGACTCCTCGGCGTGCCCCGCCTCGCCCTCGTGCCCGTGGTCGTGCCCACCGGCGGCGGCGTCGAGCAGCGGCTGCACGGTGGCGACGTCGAAGGCCTTGTCGGCCGCGTTCTGCTCGACGGCCTCGTCGACGGCGGGCTGGAAGCCCTTGAGGTAGACGACCAGTTCCGCCTGCGCGACCTCGCCGACCTGGCCCGGGTTGAGCTCCGCGTCGTGCGGCTCGGCACCCGGCTTCACGAGGTTGCTCACCGTGACGGCGCCGCCGCCGATCCGCTCGGCGAGGAACTGCAACGGGTAGAACGCGGCCACCACGTCGACCCGCTGGGGGTCGGCGCCGGCCTGGTCGTCGGAGCAGGCGGCGACGCCGCCGAGGGCCAGCAGGGCGGTCGCGGCGGCGGCGAGGGTACGCGGAGCGGAGCGGATGTTCATGACGTCAACTGTCCGCAACAACGATAATGATTGTCAAAAACGCATGAGTGCATGTCAGAGCAGCTTCACCAGGCCCGCCGTGACCAGCAGCGTCAGCACCAGCAGCCGGATCACCCGGGTCGGCGGCGTCTGCACCGCCCACGTGGTGACCAGCAGCGCGGCCATGCCCGCCGCGAGCGCCAGCGTGAGCAGCCCACCGACCACGCCCGGGGTGAAGAACGCGACCAGCACCAGCACCAGGGTGACCAGGAACACCGTCGTCGGGTTCGCCCGGGCCAACCGGGCCGCCAACCCGCTCTGCGTACGCTGCATCCCACAGACTCTACGAGGAGGACCCGGTGCTGGTGACCAACCGGTTCGTGGTCGAGGTCGATGTCGCCGACGACTTCACCGCCCGGGCGCACGCCGCCCTCGCCGCGCTCGCCGCCCGCCCCGGGTACCTGCGCGGCCAGTTGGTCCGCGCGCTCGACGACCCGCGGCACTGGTGCCTGCTCACCGAGTGGGAGTCGGTCGGCACCTACCGGCGCGCGCTCGGCGACTTCGACGTCAAGGTCACCGCGATCCCGCTGCTCGCCCGATCGGTGGACGAGCCGTCCGCGTACGAGGCGCTCGCCAGCGCCGCGCCCGGCGGCGAGGTGGTCGTGGCGGCGAGTGATCGCTCCGCCGGTCCTTACCGGTGAGCCCGCAAGCACTACATTGATCTCATGACCGCTCCCGGACCGGCCGCCTCCTCGCCGTACCCCTCGGTGCCCGGGCAGGAGGGCGGCGCGCACCCGCCGGTTGTGCCCGGCCCGCCGGCGCACCCGGGGATCCCCACCCCGCCGGCCGGTCCCGGTGTCGCGCCGCCGTTCGCCGCACCCCCCACCGAAGGTCGCAACACCCGGCTCTGGCTGGGGCTCGGCGCCGGCGCGCTCGCCCTGCTGCTGTGCTGCGGCGGCGGGGGCGCGGCCGTGATCGGGCTCGCCGTGACCGGTGTGCAGGCGGTCGAGGAACAGGGGCGCGCCGTCTCCACCGACTACTACCGCGCCCTGGTGGACCGGAAGTACGGTGCCGCCTACGACCGGTTGTGCGACGCGGCCCAGCGGCGGGAGTCGCGGCGGGAGTTCGAGCGGCGCGTGGCCGACGAGCCGCAGGTCGCGTCCTTCCGTGTCGGCGACGTCGACCCGAACACGCTGACCGTGCCCGTCGACGTGACCTTCACCGGCGGCGACCGCGACCGCCAGCAGGTGACCCTCGAACAGGACCGGCAGACCGGCGAACTGGAGGTGTGCGGGGTCAGCTGACCCGCCCCCGGTATTCTGCTGGGCTCGGGACGTCCCTGGTCGTACCGTTGTCCCGAACTGAACCGTTGCATCCACCGTGTCCCCGCCGACCTCCAGCCGGCGTAGGAGGAAACATGCCAGCCGACCGTATCGACGCCGTTGTCAGCCTCGCCAAGCGCCGGGGCTTCGTCTTTCCCTCGAGTGAGATCTACGGGGGCACCCGTTCGGCGTGGGACTACGGTCCGCTCGGCGTGGAGCTGAAGGAGAACGTCCGCCGGCAGTGGTGGAAGACCATGGTCCAGCAGCGCGACGACGTGGTGGGCCTCGACTCCGCGGTGATCCTGGCCCGGGACGTCTGGGCGGCCTCCGGCCACCTGGACGCCTTCGTCGACCCGCTGACCGAGTGCCAGTTCTGCCACAAGCGCTTCCGGGCCGACCACCTGGAGGAGGCGTACGAGGCGAAGCACGGCCACCCGCCGGCCTCGCTGGCCGAGCTGAACTGCCCCAACTGCGGCAACAAGGGCACCTTCACCGAGCCGAAGATGTTCAACGGTCTGATGAAGACCTTCCTCGGCCCGGTGGAGAGCGACGAGGGGCTGCACTACCTGCGGCCGGAGACGGCGCAGGGCATCTTCGTCAACTACAAGAACGTCGAGACGGTCGCCCGCAAGAAGCCGCCGTTCGGCATCGCGCAGACCGGCAAGTCGTTCCGCAACGAGATCACCCCGGGCAACTTCATCTTCCGCACGCGTGAGTTCGAGCAGATGGAGATGGAGTTCTTCGTCGAGCCGGGCACCGACGAGGGGTGGCACGAGTACTGGCTCCAGGAGCGCTGGAACTGGTACATCGACCTCGGCCTGTCCGAGACCAACCTGCGCTTCTACGAGCACCCGAAGGAGAAGCTCTCCCACTACTCGAAGCGCACCGTCGACATCGAGTACCGGTTCCAGTTCGGTGGCACCGAGTTCGCCGAGCTGGAGGGCATCGCCAACCGCACCGACTTCGACCTCTCCACGCACAGCAAGCACTCCGGCGTCGACCTGTCCTACTTCGACCAGACGAAGCAGGAGCGCTGGGTGCCGTACGTCATCGAGCCGGCCGCCGGCCTCACCCGCGCGGTGCTGGCGTTCCTGCTCGAGGCGTACGACGAGGACGAGGCGCCCAACACCAAGGGCGGCGTGGACAAGCGCACCGTGATGCGCTTCGACCCGCGCCTGGCCCCGGTCAAGGTGGCGGTGCTGCCGCTGTCGCGGAACGAGGCGCTGTCGCCCAAGGCGAAGGACCTCGCGGCGCAGCTGCGCAAGCGCTGGGTGGTGGAGTTCGACGACTCGCAGGCCATCGGCCGCCGCTACCGCCGCCAGGACGAGATCGGCACCCCGTTCTGCGTGACGGTCGACTTCGACACGCTGGACGACAACGCCGTGACCGTGCGGAACCGGGACACCATGGCCCAGGAGCGGGTCTCCCTGGACCAGGTGGAGCGGTACCTCATCGAGCGCCTCCCCGGCTGCTGAGCTGCGGGTACGGGCCCCGACCGGCGCCGGTCGGGGCCCGTACACTTGTGCGGTGACCACGACGACCGCTCCCGCGCTGCGCCCGTTGACGATCGGGCGGCACGAGGTGTGGCCGCCGGTGGTGCTCGCGCCGATGGCGGGCATCACCAACGTCGGGTTCCGCCAGCTCTGCCGGGAGCAGGGCGGCGGCATCTACGTCTGCGAGATGATCACGACGGTTGCGCTGGTCGAGCGCAACCCGAAGACCCTGCGCATGATCGCCTTCGGTTCCGAGGAGAGCCCGCGCAGCCTTCAGCTCTACGGCACCGACCCGGAGATCACCGCCGCCGCCGTGCGGATCGTCGTCGAGAAGAATCTCGCCGACCACATCGACCTCAACTTCGGCTGCCCGGTCCCCAAGGTCACCCGCAAGGGCGGCGGCTCGGCGCTGCCGTGGCGGCGCCGGCTCTTCGCCCGCCTGGTCAAGGCCGCGGTGGACGCCGCGTCACCCGCCGGGGTGCCGGTCACCGTCAAGATGCGCAAGGGCATCGACGACGACCACCTGACGTACGTCGAGGCGGGCCTCGCCGCCCAGGACGCCGGCGTCGCGGCGGTGGCCCTGCACGGGCGTACGGCGGCGCAGCGCTACTCGGGCACCGCCGACTGGGACGCCATCGCCACGCTCAAGGCGGCCCTCGACGTTCCGGTGCTCGGCAACGGCGACATCTGGGAGGCCGACGACGCGCTGCGGATGGTGGCGCACACCGGCGTCGACGGGGTCGTGGTGGGGCGCGGCTGCCTCGGCCGCCCGTGGCTCTTCGCCGACCTGGAGGCCGCGTTCAACGGCTCGCCGGAGCGGCGGCTGCCGACCCTGGGCGAGGTCGCGGCGACGATGCGGCGGCACGCGGAGTTGCTCGTCGAGCAGTTCACCGTCGGCGCCCGCAACGCCGCCCGGGGCGAGCGGGACGGCTGCACGGACTTCCGCAAGCACGTTGCCTGGTACCTGAAGGGCTTTCCGGTCGGCAGCGAGCTGCGCCGGTCCCTCGCCATGATTGAGAGCCTGGCCCAGTTGGACGACCTGCTCGGCAAGCTGGACCCGGCGGCGCCGTTCCCGGTGGAGACGCTGGGGCAGCCGCGCGGGCGCACCAACTCGCCGGGCAAGGTCTTCCTGCCCGACGGCTGGCTGGCCAGCCGCGACGACGACACCGTCCCCGAGGGCGCCGAGCTGGACGACTCCGGCGGCTGACCGCCTCGGCGTTCGTGGACGACAAAGGGCCGGCCCCGGGTGGGGGCCGGCCCTTCGTGTGTCAGGAGGTGCTGTAGCCGCGGGTGGCGATCCAGTCGGCCAGCGCCTCGGTGGTCATCCAGTACGAGGCGGTGTCCGGGTTCGCCGAGTCGGCGATCTTCACCTGCTTGGCGCCGTCCCGGTAGCCCACCACGCTGATGTAGTGGCCGCCCTCGAAGGAGTGCAGCCCACCGTCGATGTCGGTCGCGGTGCCGGCGATGTTCGCCACCACGGCGCGGCCCTCGTCGACGGTGCGCTTGACGTCCTTGCGCAGCTTGTTGGTCTGCTTCTCGTCGGCCCGGGCCTCGGAGATCTCGACGCTGCGGTAGACGTCCTTACCGGTCTCCTTGTTCAGCACCGGGGTGATGTCGTAGATGGAGTCGGTGCCGGCCTCGGTGGTGCCCATCCGCTCGGCCATGGCGTCGACGTCGACCGTCTTGCCCTGAACGGACAGGGCGTTGCGGGTGGCGGCCGGGCCGCAGTAGTAGAAGTTGGGCTGAGCCTGGTAGTCCACGGCCAGCTCTCGGTCGCCCTTGAGCTCGCCCATGAACCCGCCCGTGTGCTCGGCCTGGGCGGCCGGCTTGTCGTCGGCGTAGGCGGTGGGGATCAGGCCGGTGATCACGCCGCCGGTCACCGCGAGACCGGCGGCGGCCAGGACGGCCTTCCGGGTACGAAGGAAATCGGTACGCATGATGATCGAAGCCTCTCGCTCGGGGGTACGCGCGGCGGGCAAGGGGATGCACGTCGCCGGCGTCTGGGAAAGGTGTTCACGGAGCCCGGTGTCGCTCGGGCCGGGCGCCCGGCTGGGGGATGCCGCTCGGGCGTCCGAAGATGTAACCGCTCCGGGTGGCGGGCCATTCCGGCGCTCCCGTGCTCGCCTGGGCGGCGGTGCGGGGCCGGTAGGGGCGCGGCGGCGCCCCGGTCACGGTATGTACAACGGCCCGGCCGGCCCGCCGATTCCATCCCCCGCGTGGCCCCGGCCACCGGACGCCGCACGCAAACCGGTCAGTCGGGACACGGCGGAGACACGTCACGCGCGCCCGATTTCACCTCCGGCCGGTCCCGGCACTCGCGGCGCGCGGGCGCTGCGGGCGCCTGCGAGATCTTGGAAGATAACGGCCCCTGGAGGGGCCGAAAGCTTCCAAGATCTTCGCCCGCACCCGACCCCGGGGAGCGCTGGCAGGGCAGAACGGGCTCGTGTCAGGCGGTTGTGGTGGGGGCTCCCGTCTGGGTCGGGATGCGTGCGGTGGCGGGCTCGTCCGCCGGCCAGGGGATCTCCGGGGCGCGGTGGAAGGTTGTACCGGCTGCGGTCCACCGCCGGCCCTGACCGGCCAGCCGCTCGCGGAACGCCTCCCAGTCGTGCGTGGCGCGCGGCGACCAGCCCAGCTCGGCGAGGGCGGGCAGCCGGGGCAGGAGCATGAACTCGATCTCCGCCGGCGACGTGACCGACTCGGTCCAGAGCGGGGCCTCGACGCCGAGCACGGCTTCCGCCGGAACGTCGGCCACATGCGTCCCCGGATCCCAGTCGTACGCGCGCCGCACGTCGATCAGGCCGGCCCAGTCGTGCCCGATCGGCGTGTCCGGGGCGTACTTCATGTCCAGGTACGCGTGGTTGCCGGGGGAGAGGATCAGCCGGGCGCCGCGGCGTACGGCGTCGGCGGTCACCGGGTCGGCGCCGTCGGTGCCCCACCACTGGAGGACCCGCCCGTCGACGTGCGCCGCCGGGGCGAGCTGGTGCCAGCCCAGCACGGTCTTCCCGAGGCCCGCCACGATGCGCTGCACCCGCTCGACGAACCCGGTGTACGCCGTCCCCTTCACCTTGAAGGCCTCGTCCCCGCCCACGTGCAGGTACGGGCCGGGGGTGAGGGCGGCGACCTCGCCGAGCACGTCGGTGACGAAGTCGTACGTCCGCTCGTTGGCCGGGTCGACGTAGCTGAAGCCGACCTCGGTGCCGGTGTACGGCGGCGGCGCGACCCCGTCCGGCGTCAGCTCGGGGTACGCGGTCAGCGCGGCGTTGGTGTGCCCGGGCAGGTCGATCTCCGGGACGACGGTGATGTGCCGTTCGGCCGCGTACGCGACGATGCGCCGGTAGTCGGCCTTCGTGTACCAGCCGCCGGGGCTGCCGCCGACCGCCGTCGCGCCGCCGACCGTCGCCAGCCGGGGCCAGGAGTCGACCGCGATCCGCCAGCCCTGGTCGTCGGTGAGGTGCAGGTGCAGGTGGTTGAGCTTGTACCGGGCCAGGTGGTCGATCACCCGCAGCACGTCGTCCACGCCGAAGAAGTGGCGGGCGACGTCGAGCATCGCGCCGCGGTACGCGAACCGCGGCCGGTCGGTGATCGACCCGCCCGGCAGCACCCAGCGCTCCGCCACCGGAGTCGGGTTGTCGATCGCGGCCGGGAGGAGCTGCCGGAGGGTCTGCACGCCGTGCAGCAGACCGGCCGGGGTGGCGGCGCCGATCCGGACGCCGGACGGGGTCACGTCCAGGCGGTAGCCCTCGGGGCCGAGGCCGGGGTCGTCGTCGAGCACCAACGCGATGCCGCCGGCCGGTTCCGGGCGGGCCGCGTCGGTGACCGGCAGCGGGTAGCCCGTGGCCGGCCGCAGCAGGGCGGCCAGTTGCTCGCCGACAGCCAGCGCGGCGGCGTTGGTGCTGACCCGGACCGCCGCGTCGGCGGGGAGGACGAAGTCCCCCGCCGGGTCGGGCGTCACCTGCTCGGGAGCCGGCACCACGTCGCCCAGCCGAACCGGCGCCGGCGGGGCCAGCAGGTCCCCGGCTGCCCGGGCGGCCGCCCGGGCCAGCTCCGACGCCGCCGGCTGCTGGTCCGCCAGGACGGGCGGCACCGGGTCGGCGGGGCGGGCGGGCTCGTCGGCGCGGTGCGGCGCGGTCCCGGCGTCCAGCGGGTCCGGGGCGGCGGTGGGGGTGGACGACACGACGACGGCTCCGAGGGGTGTATTCGCGGCTGTTATGGCAAAAGTGAGGTTCACCGGATGCGGTGCCTCAAGAGTACGAGGGAGCCGGCAATTGCGTGATCCTGCGCGTGGAAGCGTTCCCAACAAACACCACGAACGCGGATGGTCGTGATAGCTGTGCCTATTGTCACCGAACGGTCCCAGGCCACTCGATGTTCGCTTAACCTTCGCCCACCGATCGGCATGTGCCCCGGGATTACCGATGGCCGGCCCCGGGGTATGTGGCAGCTGAACCTTCGTTAAGTGTCAATCCGGCGCGCGTGGGAGGCTCTGGTGGCAGCGCAAGAGACGGTCGATCACAAGTACGTCTACGACTTCGCCGAGGGCAACAAGGATCAGAAGGTCCTGCTCGGGGGCAAGGGCGCCAACCTGGCCGAGATGACCAACCTCGGCCTGCCGGTGCCGCCGGGCTTCACGATCACCACCGAGGCGTGCAAGGCGTACCTCGCCACCGGTGAGGAGCCCGCCGGGCTGGCCGACCAGATCAGCGCCCGCGTCGGGGCGCTGGAGGCGGCGATGGGCCGGAAGCTCGGCGACCCGGAGGACCCGCTGCTGGTCTCGGTACGCTCCGGCGCCAAGTTCTCGATGCCCGGCATGATGGAGACCGTCCTCAACGTCGGCCTCAACGACCGCAGCGTCGTCGGCCTCTCCGCGCAGGCCGGCGGCAACGACCGGTTCGCGTGGGACTCCTACCGCCGACTGATCCAGATGTTCGGCAAGACCGTCTGCGACGTGCCGGGCGAGGAGTTCGAGCACGCACTCGACGACGCCAAGCGCGCCAAGGGCACCACCAACGACCTCGACCTGGACGCCGACGACCTGCGCGGCCTGGTCGACGCGTACAAGAAGATCTTCAGCAAGCACACCGGCCGGGAGTTCCCGCAGGACCCGCGCGAGCAGCTCGACCTCGCGATCAAGGCGGTGTTCGAGTCGTGGAACGCCGAGCGGGCCGTGGTCTACCGGCGCCAGGAGCGCATCCCCGCCGACCTCGGCACCGCCGTCAACGTGGTGGCGATGGTGTTCGGCAACCTCGGGCCGGATTCCGGCACCGGTGTCGCCTTCACCCGCGACCCCGCCAGCGGCGCACAGGGCATCTACGGCGACTACCTCGCCAACGCGCAGGGCGAGGACGTGGTCGCCGGCATCCGCAACACCGTGCCGTTGCAGGAGCTGGAGAAGCTCGACAAGAAGTCGTACGACGAGCTGCTCGACTACATGGCCCGCCTCGAGGGGCACTACAAGGACCTCTGCGACATCGAGTTCACCATCGAGCGGGGCAAGCTCTGGATGCTCCAGACCCGGGTCGGCAAGCGCACCGCCGCGGCGGCGTTCGTCATCGCCGGGCAGCTCGTCGACGAGGGCCTCATCGACCTCGACGAGGCGCTGCACCGGGTCAACGGCGCCCAACTCGCGCAGCTGATGTTCCCGCGCTTCAAACTCGACCACGAGTTCCAGCCGGTCGCCAAGGGCATCGGCGCGTCCCCGGGCGCGGCCGTCGGCAAGGTGGTCTTCACCTCCGCCCGGGCGGTGGAGCTGGCCGGCGAGGGCGAGCAGGTGATCCTGGTCCGCCGGGAGACCAACCCCGACGACCTCAACGGCATGATCGCGGCGCAGGGCATCCTCACCTCGCGGGGCGGCAAGACCAGCCACGCGGCCGTGGTCGCCCGGGGCATGGGCAAGACCTGCGTCTCCGGCGCCGACGAGCTGGACATCGACATCCCCGGGCGGAAGTTCATCGTCGCCGGGCAGACCGTCCGCGAGGGCGACGTCGTGTCGATCGACGGCACCACCGGCAAGGTCTACCTGGGCGAGGTGCCGGTCATGCCGTCCGAGGTGGTGCAGTACTTCGAGGGCGAGCTGGACCCGGAGCAGACCGACGACCCGCTGGTGAAGGCCGTACACCGGATCATGACGCACGCGGACGCCAAGCGGCGGCTCGCGGTCCGGACGAACGCCGACACCGGCCCGGACGCCGCGCGGGCCCGGCGCTTCGGCGCCGAGGGCATCGGGCTCTGCCGCACCGAGCACATGTTCCTCGGCGACCGGCGGGAGCTGGTCGAGAAGCTGATCCTGGCCCGCACCGATGACGAGCGGGACTCCGCGCTCGCCGCGCTGCTGCCGTTGCAGCGGGCCGACTTCGAGGAGATCTTCCGCGAGATGGACGGCCTGCCGGTCACCGTCCGGCTCATCGACCCGCCGCTGCACGAGTTCCTGCCGCCGCTGGAGCAGCTCGCGGTGAACGTCGCCGTCGCCCAGGAGCGTGGCGAGGACGTGGCGAAGGAGGAGGCGCTGCTCGCTGCCGTACGGCGGATGCACGAGGAGAACCCGATGCTGGGCCTGCGCGGCGTCCGCCTCGGCCTGGTCATCCCCGGTCTCTTCGCCATGCAGGTCCGGGCGATCGCGGAGGCCGCGGTCACCGTCACCCGTGCCGGCGCGGTGGCCAAGCCGGAGATCATGGTCCCGCTGGTCGGCGCGGTGCAGGAGCTGGAGACGGTACGCGCCGAGGCCGAGAAGATCATCGCCGAGGTGGTCGGGGACAGCGGCGTCGAGGTGCTGATCGGCACGATGATCGAGGTGCCCCGGGCGGCGCTGACCGCCGGCCAGATCGCCGAGGCGGCGCAGTTCTTCTCCTTCGGCACCAACGACCTGACCCAGATGGCCTGGGGCTTCTCCCGTGACGACGTGGAGGGCGCGTTCTTCTGGCGCTACCTGGAGCTCGGCATCTTCGGCATCTCACCGTTCGAGTCGATCGACCGGGACGGTGTCGGCCGGCTGGTCCGGATCGCCGCCGAGGAGGGCCGTGCGGCCCGGCCCGGGCTGAAGCTCGGCGTCTGCGGCGAGCACGGCGGTGACCCCGAGTCGGTGCACTTCTTCCACGAGGTGGGGCTGGACTACGTCTCGTGCTCGCCGTTCCGCGTGCCGGTCGCCCGGCTGGAGGCGGGGCGCGCGGTCGTGGAGACCACCGGCTCCGACAGCCGCTGACGGAGGTGTGACGCGATGGCGGGCCCGCGCCGGGCCCGCCATCGCCGGGTCAGCGGATCGGCGGCCGGCGCCAGGTGTGGTGCGTCGTCCGGCGCGGCAGCGTCGTCATCGGCGTGCGGTGTGCGAGCGGGGCGTGCGCGTCGGGCGTCGCGGCGCGGGGCCGCGCGTCCAGTGCCGAACCGGCCCGGTGGGCCACCTCCCGGGCCTCGGCGTGCAGCCCCTCCAGGTCGTCGGTGGCGTCGGCGACGAGCGTGAGCAGTGCGTCGCGCCCGGCCGGGTACGTCACGACGGTGCCGCTCGCGGTGCGGACCAGCGTCTCCTGGAAGGCGCCGCGCCGCGCCGTGACCGCCACCCGGCTCGCCACGCCGAAGCCGGCCGCCGCGAGCGCCGCCAGGTGGGTGGCGTCCGTCCCGGGCAGGTCGCTGCCGATCACCAACCCGTCGGTCCCCGCGAGCACCGCGCCGGCCACCTCCGGGCGGCGGCGCCGCAACCGGAGCAGTTCCGTACCCACCATCGTGTCCACGTCCACGAGAGTCCCTCTCCCCGCCCGTCGGGCCGGCTGGTTGGTGACGTTCCGCATCGGGGACGTTACCGCCAGCCCACCTTCGCCCGCGATCCCGTAACCGTCGGCGATCGGTCGACAACTCAGACTGAACGGGGGTTGCGCTGCGCGCCGCCGCCTGTCGCCGCTGCGCCGGCGGATGTCCTGCGGCGTAACCTGTCGGGATGAGCAGCGCCTGGGAGAGCCTCACCATCGATGCCCATGATCCGGCCCGACTGGCCCGCTGGTGGGCCGAGGCACTGGGCTACCAGGTGGTCACGGAGAAGCCGGACGAGGTGGAGATCCGGCAGGCGCCCGACCGGTTGCCCGGCATCGTGTTCGTCCCGGTGGCGGGTGGCAAGGAGAGCAAGAACCGGCTCCACATCGACCTGCGTCCGGACGACCAGGAGGCGGAGGTCGAACGACTGGTGGACATGGGCGCCCGGCACGTCGACGTCGGCCAGGGCGGCGTGGGGTGGACGGTGCTGGCCGACCCGGAGGGCAACGAGTTCTGCGTCCTGCGGCAGCGTGGGGGGTGACCACCCCGGATCCGGACGCGCGGCGGTGGGTCGACGAGCCGCCGAAGGACAGCGGGTACGGCCGCACGGCGTACGAGCGGGACCGAGCCCGGGTGCTGCACTCGGCGGCGTTCCGCCGGCTTGCCGCCAAGACCCAGGTGCACATGGCCGGCACCGACGACTTCCTGCGGACCCGGCTGACGCACTCCCTGGAGGTCGCCCAGATCGCCCGGGAGATGGGGGCGCGGCTGGGCTGCGACCCGGACGTGGTGGACACCGCCGGGTTGGCGCACGACCTGGGGCACCCGCCGTTCGGGCACAACGGTGAGGACGCGTTGGACGTCCTCGCCGCCCCGTGCGGCGGCTTCGAGGGCAACGCGCAGACGCTGCGCGTCCTCACCCGGCTGGAGGCGAAGGTCATCGGCCCGGACGGCGCCTCCGCGGGGCTGAACCTCACCCGGGCCTCCCTCGACGCGGTCAGCAAGTACCCGTGGGCCCGGCGGCCGGGCGAGCGCAAGTTCGGCGTGTACGCCGACGACCGGCCGGTCTTCGACTGGCTGCGGGCCGGCGCCCCGGACGGGCGGTGCTGCCTGGAGGCGCAGGTGATGGACTGGGCCGACGACGTCGCGTACTCGGTGCACGACGTCGAGGACGGCATCCACGGCGGGTACGTGACACTGCACCCGCTGCTGGTCGACGCCGACGAGCGGGCCGCGCTCTGTGCCGACGTGGCGGCCACGTACTCCGGCGAGTCCCCGGCCGACCTCGCGGAGGTGCTGGTCGACCTGCTCGCCGACCCGGCGCTCGCGCCCCTGGCCGGCTACGACGGCAGCCACCCGGCGCAGGCCGCCCTGAAGGCGACCACCAGCGTGCTGACCGGGCGGTTCGTCTCCGCGGCGGTGGCCGCGACGCAGGAGCGGTCCGGCCCCGGCCCGCACCGCCGCTACGCCGCCGACCTGGTCGTGCCCCGCGAGATCCGCGCGCGGTGCGCCCTGCTCAAGGGCATCGCCCTGCGGTACGTGATGCGCCGCCCCGGCTCGCGGGACCGCTACGAGCGGCAGTGGCGGATCCTCACCGAGCTGGTGGCCGTCCTGGCCGACCGGGCACCGGACGCGCTGGACGTGGTCTTCGCGCCGCTGTGGCGGGCCGCCCCGGACGACGCGGCCCGGCTGCGCGTGGTGATCGACCAGGTCGCGTCGCTGACCGACCCGGCGGCCGTGGAGTGGCACGCCCGGCTGGTCGGCGGCGGCCGGACCGCTGACGGCGACCCCCGGTGGGCGGGCCGCGCAACTTAGGCTAGCCTAACTCGCATGACGGAGCGCCCGAAGAAGGTCACGTCCGCTCGGGTCGTCCGGACCG
Organism: Micromonospora sp. H33; assembly: GCF_052068455.1. Taxonomy (NCBI): domain Bacteria; kingdom Bacillati; phylum Actinomycetota; class Actinomycetes; order Micromonosporales; family Micromonosporaceae; genus Micromonospora; species Micromonospora sp. H33. The sequence continues at coordinate 107,524 of NZ_JBQHDE010000002.1, forward strand.
GGCGGCCCACCCCGCACCTGGTCCGGCTGGTGCTCGGCGGCGACGAGCTGGCCGGCCTGCCGGTGGGCGAGTTCACCGACCACTACATCAAGATCCTCTTCCCGGTGCCCGGGGTGGCGTACCCCGAGCCGATGGACCTGGCCGCGATCCGTCGAGACCTGCCGCCCGCGCAGTGGCCCCGGCTGCGCGCGTACACCGTGCGAGCCTTCGACCCCGTCGCGGGCGAGCTGACCGTCGACATCGTGCACCACGGCGACGAGGGGCTCGCCGGGCCCTGGGCGGCCGCACTGCGCCCCGGCGACCCGGTGCGCTTCGTCGGCCCCGGTGGCGCGTACGCCCCCAGCCCCGACGCCGACTGGCACCTGCTGGTCGGCGACGAGAGCGCCCTGCCGGCCATCGCCGCCGCGCTGGAGCGGCTGCCCGCCGGCGCGCCGGCCACCGTCCTCGTCGAGATCAGCGGCCCGGCGGAGGAGCAGCCCCTGCCCAGCCCGGGTGCCGTCGAGCTGACCTGGCTGCACCGCGGCGACCGGCCGGTCGGAGAGGCGCTCGTCGCGGCGGTCCGCGCGCTGGACTTCCCGTACGGGGACGTGCACGCCTTCGTGCACGGCGAGGCGACCTTCGTGAAGGAGCTGCGCCGGCTGCTGCGCGTCGAGCGCGGCATCCCCCGCGAGCGGCTCTCCATCTCCGGCTACTGGCGGCGCGGGCTGGACGACGAGGGCTGGCGGGCCAGCAAGCCGGACTGGAACCGCCAGGTCGAGGTCGAGGAGTCCACCGCCCTCGCCGCCTGACACCGCGGTGGTCGCCACACCGGCGTCCCCCGGCGGCGGAACGTCGGCCGGGCAGGGCAGGATGTACGGCGAGGAGGTGGCGGTCATGGCGGGGCGGATCCGGGACGAGGACATCGCGCTGGTCCGCGAGCGCACGTCGATCGCCGACGTCATCTCCGAGACGGTCACCCTCCGGTCCGCCGGCGGCGGCAACCTGAAGGGGCTCTGCCCGTTCCACGACGAGAAGAGCCCCTCGTTCAACGTCTCGCCCGCCCGCAACGTCTGGTACTGCTTCGGCTGCGGCGCCGGCGGCGACGCCATCAAGTTCCTGATGGACGCCGAGCACCTCAGCTTCGTCGAGTCCGTCGAGCGCCTCGCCGCGCGCGCCGGCCTGCAGCTGCGGTATGTCGAGAGCGACCACTCCGCGCCGCGTTCCCGCCCCCAGCAGGGGCAGAAGCAGCGGCTCGTCGCCGCCCACGCCGCCGCCGTCGAGTTCTACCGGGCCCAGCTCACCACGCCCGGCGCCCGGCCGGCCCGCGAGTTCCTGGCCCGGCGCGGCTTCGACCGGGCCGCCGCCGAGCGGTACGGCTGCGGCTTCGCTCCCGACGGGTGGGACCTGCTGACGAAGCACCTGCGCCAGCAGGGCTTCACCCACGACGAGCTGGTCACCGCGGGGCTGTCCCGGCCGGCGCGCTCGGGCAGCCTGATCGACCGGTTCCGCCGCCGCCTGCTCTGGCCGATCCGCGACCTGACCGGCGACGTCATCGGTTTCGGCGCCCGCAAGCTCTTCGACGACGACGACGGCCCGAAATACCTGAACACCCCCGAGACGCCGATCTACAAGAAGTCGCACGTCCTCTACGGCATCGACCAGGCCAAACGGGAGATCGCCAAGCAGGGCAAGGTGGTCGTGGTCGAGGGCTACACCGACGTGATGGCCTGCCACCTCGCCGGGGTGCCGACCGCCGTGGCGACCTGCGGCACCGCGTTCGGCGCGGACCACATCGGCGTGCTGCGCCGGCTGCTCCTCGACACCGACGCGGTGGCCGGCGAGATCATCTTCACCTTCGACGGGGACGCGGCCGGCCAGAAGGCGGCGCTGCGCGCGTTCGACGACGACCAGCGCTTCGTCGGGCGTACGTTCATCGCCGTCAGCCCGGACAACATGGACCCGTGCGAGCTGCGCCTGGCCAAGGGCGACCTCGCGGTCCGCGACCTGGTCGCGCGCCGCGAGCCGCTGGTCGACTTCGCGCTGCGGCACATGATCAGCCGGTACGACCTGGACACCGTCGACGGCCGCGTGGAGGCGATGCGCCGGGCCGCGCCGCTGGTCGCCAAGATCAAGGACCGGGAGAAGCGTCCGGAGTACGTCCGCAAGCTGGCGGGTGACCTCGGCATGGAGATCGAGCCGGTGCAGCGGGCCGTGCTGGCGGCCGGAAACGCGCCGCCGCAGGGCCGGGGCGACGCCCCGCCGCGTCCCGCCCCCGCCGAGCCGGCGGTGGACAGCCCGCGGTCGATGGTCGAGCGGGAGGCGCTGAAGCTGGCCCTCCAGGTGCCGGTGCTCGCCGGGCCGATGTTCGACGCGGTCGAGGCCCCGGAGTACCGGCACCCCGTGCACGTGGCGGTCCGGGCGGCGGTCGCCGCGGCCGGCGGGGCGGCGGCGGCCACCGGCGGTGCGGTGTGGATCGAGTCGGTCCGGGACGCCTGCGACGACCTCGCCGCCAAGGCGCTGGTCGGCGAGCTGGCCGTGGAGCCGCTGCGCATCGACGGCGAGCCGGACCTGCGCTACGTCTCGGTGACGATGGCCCGCCTGCAGTGGGGCTCGGTGACCGGCCGGATCCGGGACCTGAAGTCGAAGATCCAACGGATCAACCCGGTCAGCAACAAGGACGAGTACTTCGCCGCCTTCGGCGAGCTGCTGTCGCTGGAGCAGCACGCCCGGGCGCTGCGCGAACAGGCCGCGGGAGGGCTGTAGAGCATGACACTGTTCCGCCGCCGGCCGAAGCTGCCGCCGGCCGACCGCCCGCCGCTCGCACCCGACGAGCGCGTGCTCGCCTGGGCCGCCGCCGGCAACGGCGAGGGCGACGGCGTGCTGGTCGCCACCAACCTCGGGCTCTGGCTGCCGGGCCGCGGGCACCGCATCGGGTGGCACGACATCCTCAAGGCGGTCTGGTCCGGCCGGGAGCTGACGGTCACCCCCGCCGAGCACGTCGCCGAGCGCGACGGCTACCTGGTGGTCGCCGACTGCCCGGCCGAGACGTACCTGCTGCTCGACCCGGGCGACCTGCCACACCAGGTGCGGGCCCGGGTCACCCGCTCGGTGGCGTACACCGAGGCACACCCGGTGCCCGGCGGTGCGGGCCGGATCGCCGCGCGCCGGACGCCCGGCGCCGACGGTCTGACCTGGACCGTCCGCTTCGAGCCGGGCACCCCGGCCGACGACCCGGAAGTGGTGGCGGAGACCGATCGCCTGGTCGCTGCCGCCCGGGCCGCCACCACTCCCACCGACACCTGACCGGTCAGCTTCCGCCGAGCTCCTGGAGTGCCTTCTCCGCGCCGCGGTGCAGCGGTACGGGGTCGGTGTTGCGGGCGTTCTCCAGGCTGATGCCCTTGGCCGCCGGGTTGGCCTGGGCGAGGGCGTCCTTCTTCTGGAACACCGTCCGGGTGATGGCGCAGGCCACGTTCGCGTTGAGGTCCTTGCGGACCAGCAGCACGTTCGGGACCACGATGGTCGGGGTGTCCGCCGGGGTCCTGTAGACGTCCGCGCCGATCGTCCCGGCCTGGTAGGCGGGGTTCAGCTCGGCCATCTTGGGCAGCAGCGGGGTGATGTCGATGAACTTCACCTTGTCGCCGGCCGTGGTGAACAGGTCGGTCACCCCGCCGGTCGGCACTCCGCCGGACCAGAAGAAGCCGTCGATGCTGCCGTCCTTCATCCCGTCCACGGTCTTGGTCAGGTCCAGCCGCTGGGCCTGGATGTCCTTGGCCGGGTCCAGGCCGGCGGCCTCCAGCAGGCGGTTGGCGATGACCTCGGTGCCGGACTTCGGCGAGCCGGTGGAGATCTTCTTGCCCTTCATGTCGGCGACCGAGGCGATCCCCGCGTCCGCCCGTACGACCACCTGTGTGTAGTTGTCGTAGATCCGGGCCAGCGCCTCGACCTGCTGCGGCGAGCTGAAGCTGCCCTTGCCCTGCACCGCGTTGACCGCCGTGTCGAACAGCGAGAAGGCGACGTCGTACTGGCCGGCGACGAGCTGCTCGATGTTCTGCACCGAGGCGCCGGTCTCGGCCGCCGTGCCGGTCAGCTTGCCGCCGGTCGCCTCGCCGAGCTGGCCGGCGAGGGCGTTGCCGACCACGTAGTAGACGCCGGTGGCGTTCCCGGTCGCGATGCCCACGCGGGTGTTCTCGGTGACCTCGCAGGTGATCTCGCTGCCCGCGTCGTCCCGGGTCGCGCCGTCCTGCCGGCCCCCGCAACCGGCGGCCCCCGCCGCGACGAGGGTCAGCGCGCCCATGCCCGCCGCGATCCGCACGTTGATCCGTCTCACTGTTTCTCCTCCCGTGAGTTCACCCGTGGTCCTGCTGACGGCCCACCGGTCCGGCCGGCGGATCCGCGTCGTACGAGCACACCCGCCACCATGGCGGCGGCCAGCACGGCGCCGACGGTGACGGGTACGGGTTCGAACCAGAGCAGCGCCACTCCGGCGAGCGCGCCGAGGACGCGCTCCGGTGTGCCGGCCGGCCCGACGCCGGGCAGCCACCCGCCGGCCGCCACCGCCAGGACGGTGACGCTGAGCGCGGCGACCGCCCCGGCCACGGCGATCCGTTCCGGCCCCCCGATGCCGAGCAGCCCGAGGCCGGTCGGAGTGATCACGAAGGCGAGGGGGATGAGATAGGCCGGCAGCGCGTACCGCAGGGTCTGCCACATGGTCGGCACGAGCCGGCCCCCGGTCACCGCGGCGGCGGCGACCGCCGCGAGCGCGGTCGGCGGGGACGCCTCGGACAGCACCGCGAAGTAGAAGACGAACATCGCCGCGGCCGGGGCGGCAACCCCCAGGTCCAGCAGCGCCGGACCGATGATCACCCAGCCGATCACGAAGGAGGCGGTGACCGGCACGGCCAGCCCGAGCAGGCTCAGCGCGACGGCGGCGAGGAGCGCGGTGAGCGCCAGCACCACGGCCGGGTCCGAGCTGACCGCCTCGGCTCCGCCGACCAGCAGCGCCGCCGCCTGCGGGCCGAGACCGGTCTTGGTGGTGGTCGCCGTGATGATGCCCGCCGCGGCGCACACCGCGGTCACCGCGAGTACGCCGCGCACGCCGGTGCTGAGCGCGGAGAGCAGCCGGGCCGGGGTGAGCCGGTGCCGGCGGTCCAGGAAGGACAGCACGGCGGCCAGCACGGTCGCCGCCACCACGGCCTTCGTTGCCGAGAAGCCGACGGCGAGCAGACCGACGATCACGAAGAGGGAGAGGAAGTGGTAGCCGAACCGGGCCAGCAGCCGCCCGGCGGAACCGGTCTCGATCACCACCGGCCGCACTCCGGAGCGCCGGGCGTCGATCTCCACCGACAGCAGGATGCCGAGGTAGTAGAGCAGCGTCGGGACCGTCGCCCAGCCGAGCACCTGGAGGTACGAGACCCCGAGGTACTCGGAGATGATGAAGGCGGCCGCGCCGAGGGTGGGTGGGGAGAGGATCGCCCCGACGCCGGCGGCGGCCAGCATGCCGCCCGCCCGTTCGGCCGGGTAACCGGCTCGGCGCAGGATCGGCCAGGTCACCGCGCCGATGCTGACCGTCGTCGCCGCGCCGGACCCGGAGACGGTGCCGAGCAGGAAACCGGAGGCGACGGCGGTGCGCCCGGCGGCGGTGCGGGAGCGGCGGAACGCGGCGGCGGACAGCTCCACGAAGAACCGTCCGGCCCCGGAGAGGTCCAGCACCGCGCCGTAGATGGTGAAGAGCACGATGTACGTGGCCGCGACGTCGAGCGGGGTACCGTAGAAGCCGCTGTCGGAGTTGTAGAACGCGGCCACCAGTTGGGCGAAGTCGAGCCCCGCGTGGGCCACCGGCCACGACTGCGGCAGCAGGCCGCCGTAGTAGCCGTAGCCGAGGAACACCAGGCAGACGGCGGGCAGGATCCAGCCGGTCGTACGCCGGCACGCCTCCAGCAGCAGGAGCAGGAGCGCGGTGCCCATCGCCACGTCGAGGGGCGCCGGCAGGCCCTGCCGGTCGAGGAAGGCGTCGTACCCGCCACCGCCGGCACCGACACTGATCGGCAGCACCGGGTACAGGCAGGTGACCACCGCGACGGCGGCTAGGACCCAGTCGGGGACGGTCGGTCGGGCCCGGGACGGCTCCGTCGCGTCGACCGGTGCCGGTCCGGGGTTCGTCTCAGGGCGACGCCGGGGGAGCCGTAGGTCGGCGGGATAGGCCAGGAACACTACCGGCAGCACGCCGGCCAGGAACAGGATCAGGTAGTACTTGCTGCCCTGGGGGAGCGGATCGAAGACCTGCCAGAGCGCGAGCAGCGCGATCGCCAGCGTCGTACCGGTGACCAGAACGCCGACCGGACCGGAAAGGACGCGTCCCGGTTTCTCGTCCTCGAAATGGGCGGCGAGGTCCCGCACGTCCCGCCCGTCGGCGGCGTGGATCGCCGAGTCGCCCGGCTCCCGCGGCAGCGGCACCTGGCCGCCGTCCACGGCTGCTGCCGTCTCTCCCGGGCCGGGGTGCGGCTCCGCGGTGGAGCCGTCAGAGGAACGTACTGCTGACACGGCGGGACGATACGCGAATCCCGTACGTCGCGGAACATTGTCGACGGTGATTTCGCCGGGCGGTGACGATGTCCTTCAACCGCCCGCGGAACCGTCAATCGCGTTCGGGTCGGCGAGCGGGACGCAGTGGCGCCCGGCGATGTCCGTCCGCCCGGCGCATCGAGGGCCACCTGTCCGGGCGTCCGAAACCGTTCGAAGCTGTCGGACCCCGCCGGTATGGTCGGCCCGTGACCATGGCTCAACCACTCATCCAGGCGCGGGGGCTGGTGAAGCGGTTCGGCGACTTCACCGCCGTCGACGGCATCGACGTGGAGGTCCGCGCCGGCGAGGCGTTCGGCTTCCTCGGCCCCAACGGCGCCGGCAAGTCGTCCACCATGCGCATGATCGGCTGCATCTCGCCGCCCAGCGGCGGGGAGCTGCGCATCCTGGGCATGGACCCGGTGCGCGACGGCACGGCCATCCGGGCCCGGCTCGGCGTCTGCCCCCAGCTCGACAACCTCGATCCCGAGCTGACCGTCCGGGAGAATCTGACGACCTACGCGCGCTACTTCGGCATCCCGCGCCGGGTGGCCCGGGATCGCGCCGCCGAGCTGCTCGACTTCGTGCAGCTCGCCGAGCGGGCCGACAGCAAGGTCGAGCCTCTCTCCGGCGGCATGAAGCGCCGGCTCACCATCGCCCGGGCGCTGGTCAACGAGCCGGAGATCGTGCTGCTCGACGAGCCGACCACCGGCCTCGACCCGCAGGCCCGGCACCTGGTGTGGGAGCGGCTGTTCCGCCTCAAGCAGCAGGGCGTCACGCTGGTGCTCACCACGCACTACATGGACGAGGCCGAGCAGCTCTGCGACCGCCTCGTCGTCATGGACGGCGGGCGCATCGTCGCCGAGGGGTCGCCCCGGTCGCTCATCGAGCAGCACTCCACTCGTGAGGTGGTCGAGCTGCGCTTCGCGGCCGAGTCCCAGGAGGCGTTCGCCGGCAAGCTCGACGGGCTGGGGGAGCGGGTCGAGGTGCTGCCCGACCGGATCCTGCTCTACGTCGCCGACGGCGACGCGGCGGTTGGCGAGGTGGCCGCGCTCGGCCTGCACCCGGTCAACGTGCTGGTCCGGCGCAGCAGCCTGGAGGACGTCTTCCTCCACCTCACCGGCCGCACCCTGATCGACTGATCAACGGGCTCGCGCCCAGGTCAAGAATCGGTCGGTCAGCGCCGCCGGCGGGATCTGGCCGTTCAGGTCGGTCATGGCCTCGACCATGAGCGTGCCGAGGTAGATGAGCAGGCCGGTCCGGTTCTCGCGGTACTCGCCGAGCAACCCCAGCCGGGCCGGCGAGCACGGCCACGCGGCGCCGCACACCCGGCACCGCCAGGACGGGCGCGCCGCGACGTGCGGGCGGTAGCGCGGCATCAGCGCGGGCCCTCCGTACACGACCAGCGGCCACCGTTGGCCCGCCACTCCTGTGCGCGGGTCAGCCGTCCCGGGCGACCCGGGCCGTAGGTCGGGAAGATCTCCGTCGGGGCGATCGCCCACGCCGGGCGTTCGTTCGGCGTACGGCGAGGCAGCGGGATGGGTGGCGTCGCGGGCGGGGCCGGCGGCGCCGGGCGCGGGCAGCGCCAGAACCTGAGTCGCATGGAGCCTCCGTCGGGGTGGGAAGGGGGCGCCGACGCACCTCGTTGTGCACGGGCGCCCCCGGCCTGGTTCCGCCCGCCGTCCGATCCCGTGAGCGGTTCCGCTGCGTGACAGTCTGTTGGCGCCGCGACTACGGTGGGAGGTCCCGCGCGCCGACGACCAGCGCGTACGGCGGCCGACCCCAGGCGGTCCGAAGATGTACGGAGGCTGTCCGTGGAACGTTCGTCCATGTTGGACCACTTCGCCGAGGAGTTGCGCCTCGCCCGCGCCACGAGCGGCATGTCCCAGACCGCCCTCGCCGAAGCGCTGAGCTACTCGGGTGCACTGGTGGCCAAGGTGGAGACCTGCGAGCGCCGCCCGAGCCTGGACTTCGCACGCCGGTGCGACACGGTGTTCGGAGCGGACGGACGGTTCGAGCGCATCCAGCGGCGGATCAGCCGGGAGACGGTGGTGCCGTGGTTCCGCGACTGGGCCGGCATCGAGCAGGAGGCGACCGCGCTGCGCTCGTTCGAGCCGCTCTACGTGCCGGGCCTGCTGCAGACCGAGGGGTACGCGCGCGCCATCCTGGCCGGCGCCGGGCTGTTCGCGGTGGACGAGATCGAGCAGCAGGTGACTGCCCGGCTGGATCGGCAAGGGATCCTCACCCGCGACCGGCCGCCCCTGCTCAGTGTGGTCGTCGACGAGTACGTGCTGCGCCGTCGCGTCGGTGGGCCGGAGGTGATGCGCGAGCAGTTGCAGCACCTGGTGAAGCTGGGCTCGGCGCTGCCGCGGGTGCGAATCCAGGTCGTGCCGCTCTCCGCCGGGGCCTACGCTGGACTCGACGGCCCCTTCGTGATCGCCACCTCGCCAGCCGGGGAGGATGTCGTCTACCTGGACGGGCAGCGCCACGGGCAGGTGATCGACCGGGCTGACTACGTGCAGCAGATGGTCGAGGTTTGGGAGTCGATCCGTGGTGAGGCACTATCGCAGCAGCAGTCCCTCGACCTGATAGCGGAAGTGGCGGAGACATGGACCTGACCGGCGCCCGGTGGCGCAAGAGCACCCGCAGCAACGGCAGCGGCGGCAACTGCGTGGAGGTCGCCGACAACCTGCCCGGCGTGCTCGCCGTACGCGATTCCAAGGACCCGGGCGGCCCCGTGCTGACCTTCGCCCCCGAGGCCTGGCGCGCGTTCGTCGCCCACGCTCCCGAGCGCCCGTAACGGGCCCTTGCCGGACGACAGCGCGCAGGGCAACAGGCCGGGCCAGCGCGTGCCCTCGGTGGACCTGAGGGCGGCGCTGGCCGGCACCGTGGAGCCGGAGCGGTGACGGCACGCCGACCGCGCCTACGCGGGACGAGGTCCGCGAGGATCTGCGTACCGGCATCGTCACCTGGTACGGGGAGCACCTCCACGTCGACCGCTGGCGCGACGCCGCCGACTCGGAGCAGGTGATCGGCCGGCACTTCGGCTGACCGGGGCCGGCCGCCGGACGGTGACAGCACGGCCGGTCCGTCTGCTACCGCCCCGGGCCGAACAGCGGATCGCCGAGCGCCCGCGTTAAGAAGGGGCCCCTGCTCTACCGCAGGCGTTAATAAGGGGCCCTTCCTTACCCCGTGGCCGTAGGGTGGGCGCCGGCCTGTCGTACCGGTGGGGTAGGAAGGCCGGGTGGACGGGGAGCGGAGTGGCATGACTAGTCAGGCGCGGGAGCGGGCCCGGCCGGCCCTGCCGCGGGTGCCGGCGCTGGCGGTGCTCGCGCACTACCTGGTGGGTTACCGGCGCACCTGGCGGGCCGGGGTGTTCTCGTCGTTCCTGCTGCCCGCGCTGACCGTGCTCGGTTTCGGGGTGGGCGTCGGGGCGTACATCGACCAGGGCGTCGGCGGCATCTCCTACCTGGAGTGGATCGTCGGTGGCCTGCTCGCCTCGACGGCGATGCAGGTGGCGATCGGCGAGTCCACCTGGCCGGTGTTCAGCAACTTCCAGTGGGTCAAGCTCTACTCCGCGCAGACCGCGGCGCCGCTGCGGGTGGGTGACATCCTCGCCGGGCACCTGGCGTTCGTGCTGTTCCGGGTGCTCACCTCGATCGCGGCGTTCCTCGTGGTGACCAGCGTGCTGGGGGCGCTCCGCTCGCCGTGGGCCGTGTTGGCGCTGCCGGTGGCGGCGCTGCTCGGCCTGGCCGTCGCGGCGCCCACGTTCGCGTACGCGGCCGCGGTCGACACAGACAGTTGGCTCGCCATGCTGTTCCGGTTCGCGGTGATCCCGATGAGCCTCTTCGCCGGAGTGTTCTTCCCGGTCGAGTCGCTGCCGCTGGGGCTGCGTTGGCTCGCGTACGCCACGCCGCTGTGGCACGCCGTCGACCTGTGCCGGGCGGCGACCCTCGGCGTCGCTCCGCAGTGGTCCGTCCTCGGCCACCTGCTCTACCTCACCGCCTGGGCGGTCGGCGGCTGGCTGCTGGCCCGCCGCACCTTCGGCCGCAAGCTCGTCGTCTAGGAAGGGCTGTCATGGTCGGTCTGGTCCTGCCCCGGCTGGTCGACGTCTCCGCCGCGTCGCGGCGGTCGGCCTCGGTGACCGAGCGCAACGTCGCGGCCCTCAGGTCCGTCTACTGGCTGCTGCTCGTCTCCGGTTTCGTCGAGCCGCTGCTCTACCTGCTCTCGATCGGCGTCGGCGTGGGCGCGCTGGTCGGCGACCTCACGCTGCCCGGCGGCGAGGTCGTCACGTACGCGGCGTTCGTCGCGCCGGCCATGCTCGCGTCGTCGGCGATGACCGGCGCGCTCGCGGAGACCACCTTCAACTTCTTCGGCAAGATGAAGTACATGAAGCTGTACGACGGGGTGATCGCCACCCCGGTGCAGCCGTTCGAGATCGCCCTCGGTGAGCTGGCCTGGGCGATGCTGCGGGGCAGCGCGTACTCGGCCGCGTTCCTGGTGGTGATGGCCGTGATGGACCTGACGACCCCCGCCCGCGCCCTGGCCGCCTTCCCGGCGGCGGTGCTGGTCGGCTTCGTGTTCGGGGCCATCGGCATGGCCATCTCCACGTTCATGCGCAGCTGGCAGGATTTCGACCTGATGGGCTCGGCGCAGTTCGTCCTCTTCCTGTTCTCCGGCACGTTCGTCCCCGCCGAGGCGTACCCGGCGCTGCTGCGCTGGCTGGTCGAGGTGACACCGCTCTACCGGGCCGTGCACCTGATCCGCGGCGTCACCGTCGACACGGCGGGCTGGGCCTGGATGCTCGACGTCCTCTACCTGGTGGTGGTTCTGGCCGCCGGCCTGCTGGTCGCGTCACGCCGGATGGGCAGGTTGCTCTACAAGTAGGCACAGGTCGGTGGTTAACCCCTGCCGCCGCCGGGCATCTCGGAGGAGCACACAGCCGAGGTGAGGGAGGGGCGATGGCCTCCGATGAGTCTTCTGCCCGGAACGGGCGCGCCTTCCGGGACCGGCCGGCCGGCCCGGACGAGGGGCCGGAGAGCCCGGCCGAGCTGCCCGGCGCCGGTTGGAAGGCGGCCCTGAAGCGCACCGTCCGGGAGTTCCAGGACGACAGCCTCACCGACTGGGCGGCGGCGCTCACCTACTACGGGGTCCTGTCCATCTTCCCCGGAATGCTGGTGCTGATCTCGATCCTCGGCCTGCTCGGGAAGCGGGCGACCCAGGGCGTCAAGGACACCGTCAACCAGGTCGTGCCGCAGGAGAACATCCGGCAGATCATCGAAACGGCGATCGGCCAGGCGCAGCAGAGCGGCGAGCTGGCGAGCATCGCCGCGATCATCGGTCTGCTGGCCGCCTTCTGGTCCGCCTCCGGCTACATCGCCGCCTTCATGCGGGCCTCGAACACCATCTACGACGTTCCGGAGGGCCGGCCGATCTGGAAGACCCTGCCGATCCGGATCGGAGTGACCGCCGTGATCGGCGTCCTGCTGCTGGCCAGCGCCGTGATCGTGGTCTTCACCGGCGGTCTCGCCGAGGCGGTGGGGAACGCGGTGGGGCTCGGTGACACAGCGGTGACGGTCTGGAACATCGCCAAGTGGCCGGTGCTGCTGGTGCTGGTCAGTCTGATGTTCGCGATCCTCTACTGGGCGTCGCCCAACGCGCGGCACGGCGGCTTCCGCTGGGTCAGCCCGGGCGGCGTGCTGGCCGTGGTGATCTGGCTGGTGGTCTCCGGTCTCTTCGCGCTCTACGTCAGCAACTTCGGCTCGTACAACAAGACGTACGGGGCGCTCGCAGGCGTGATCATCTTCCTGGTCTGGCTCTGGCTCACCAACATCGCCATCCTGCTCGGTGCCGAGTTCGACGCCGAACTGGAGCGCAGCCGCGCCATCTCGGCGGGCCACTCGGCCGACGAGGAGCCGTACGTCGAGTTGCGTGACGACCGCAAGCTCCGCAAGAAGCGGAACTCCGGTCGGCGCTGAGACCTCCCTCGTCGCCCCGCCGCCCCGCCGGGGTGGCGGGGCGGCGTCGTGTCCGGGGTGACGACCTGCGATGACCTGGGCGCTAATCCGTGACTCTTTCCTAGATCCACTTATAGCTTTTGCTCAGACAGACAAAAGTTGGAATCAGATGGGCTGAAGCTCTGGACAGGCGGCACGGAAGACTCCTACTGTGTCGGACACGACACATCGACATTGCGTCGATGTGAACGACGTCGACGAAGAGGTGAGTCCCGTGCGGACCGTCGATCCCCTGCACGTGCGACTGCTGCGGCTGCTCCGGGACGAGGGCGCGGTCTCCCGGGCCGAGTTGGCCGATCGCCTCCAGATGCCGCGCCCGAGACTGCTCGCCGAGCTGGAGCGCCTCGTCGGCCTCGGCTACGTCGCCGAGGCGGGCCTCGCGGCCTCCCGGGGCGGCCGGCGCTCCACCCTCGTCGAGCTGAGCCCACACCTGCGTTTCGCCGCCGTCGACCTGGGCGCCAGCTCGATCGACGTCGAGGTGGTCAACGGCCGGCTGGAGCCGGTGGCCGCGTACGCGGAGCCGGCCGACATCCGCAACGGTCCGAAGGTGACGCTTCAGCGGGTCAACGAACTGCTGCACAAGGCCAAGGTGGACGGCGCGTACGAGCGGCTCGACGCGGTCGGCGTCGGGGTGCCGGGGCCGGTCAGCTTCCGCGACGGCGTCCCGGTCTCCCCGCCCATCATGCCCGGGTGGGACCGCTTCCCGGTGCGGGAGCTACTCACCCGCGAGCACGGCTGCCCGGCGGTGGTCGACAACGACGTCAACATCATGGCGATCGGGGAGCGGCACGGCGGGGTGGCCCACTCGGTCGACGACTTCCTGTTCGTCAAGATCGGCACCGGGATCGGCTGCGGCATCTACCTCAGCGGCGAGGTCTACCGGGGCACCGACGGCTGCGCGGGCGACATCGGCCACATCCAGGTCGACTCGCACGGTCCGATGTGCTCCTGCGGCAACGTCGGCTGCCTCGAGGCGCTGTTCAGCGGCGCGGCCCTGGCGAAGGACGCGTTGGCGGCCGCGCGCAGCGGCGCGTCGCCGGCCCTTGCCGAACGGCTCGCCGCCCGGGGCGCCGTCACCGCGGTGGACGTCGCCGAGGGCGCCGTCGAGGGCGACGTCACCTGCATCCAGCTGATCCGCGACGGGGGTCGGCGGGTGGGTGGCGTCCTGGCCGGGCTGGTCAGCTTCACCAACCCGTCGATGATCGTGATCGGCGGCGGGCTGGCGCAGCTCGGCCACATCCTGCTCGCCGAGATCCGCAGCGTGGTGTACCGCCGGTCGCTGCCGCTGGCCACCGGCAACCTGCCGGTCGTCCTGTCCGAGCTGGGCTCGCGGGCCGGCGTCGCCGGGGCCGCGGTCCTCGCCAGCGACCTGGCCTTCGTGGAGGCGTCATGAGCGGGGCGACGGAATGGCCGGCAGCGACGTCGGGCGCCGGCACCAGTGACCCAACCGAGGAGGCCGTCGTGACCGATGCGCCGCTGGTCGAAGCGCCCGCCGACACCGTGGCCGGTGAGGTGGTCCTGCGCCTCACCGACGTGGTGAAGACCTTCCCGGGCGTGCGCGCCCTCGACGGGGTGCAGCTGGAGGTCCGCGCCGGGGAGGTGCACTGCCTGCTCGGGCAGAACGGCGCCGGCAAGTCGACCCTGATCAAGGTGCTGGCGGGGGTGCACCGTCCGGACTCCGGGACCGTCGAGTGGCGCGGCGAGCCGGTCACCTTCGCCAACCCGCAGGCCGCCATGCGTGCCGGCATCGCCACCATCTACCAGGAGCTGGACCTGGTCGAGGACCTGTCGGTGGCGGAGAACGCCTTCCTGGGCCACGAGCCGCGCCGCCTCGGCTTCGTCCGGCGCGGCCACATGGCGCGGCGGACGCGCCAGATCCTCGGTCGGCTCGGGCACGCCGAGATCCCCCCGAACCGGATGGTCCGGTCGCTGCCGGCCGCCGGCAAGCAGGTGGTCAGCATGGCCCGCGCGCTGTCGCACGAGGCCCGACTGATCATCATGGACGAACCGAGCGCCGTGCTCGCCCACGACGAGGTCGGCAACCTGTTCCGGATCATCCGCGAGCTGACCGCGCAGGGCATCGCCGTCATCTACATCTCCCACCGGCTGGAGGAGATCCGCGAGATCGGCGACCGGGTCACCGTACTCAAGGACGGCCGGACCACCGCGGCGAACCTGCCGGCCCGCGACACACCGACCCGCGACCTGGTCTCGAAGATGACCGGCCGGACCATCGAGTACGTCTTCCCGGACCGGCCCGCCGAGGCGCCGGCCGGCGACGAGCTGCTCCGCGTCGACGGGCTGACCCGGGCCGGCGAGTTCGCCGACGTCTCGCTCAGCGTCCGGGCCGGCGAGATCGTCGGCATCGCCGGGCTGGTCGGCTCCGGCCGCTCCGAGCTGCTGGAGACCATCTACGGCGCCCGGCGGGCCGACGGCGGCAGCGTGCGGGTCGCCGGCCGGGCGCTCCGCCCGGGCAGCGTCGGGTCTGCCGTACGGGCCGGGCTGGGCATGGCCCCCGAGGAGCGCAAGAGCCAGGCGCTGCTGCTGGGCGAGCCGATCTACCGCAACGTCACGCTGGCCACCTTCGGCCGGTACTCCCGCGTGGGCTTCACCGACGCCGCGAAGGAGCGGGCCGAGGCGGACCGGATCGCGGAGAGCCTGGACCTGCGCCCCCGCGACGTCCGCCGGCCGGTGCGCACGCTCTCCGGTGGCAACCAGCAGAAGGTCGTGGTCGGGCGGTGGCTGCTCGGCGACACGAAGCTGCTGCTGCTCGACGAGCCGACCCGGGGCGTGGACGTCGGCGCGCGGGCCGAGCTGTACCAGGTCATCCGTGCCCTGGCCGCCCGCGGCGTCGGGGTGCTGCTGGTCTCCAGCGAGGTGCCCGAGGTGCTCGGCCTGGCCGACCGCGTGCTGGTCATGCGGGAGGGCCGGGTCGTCCGCGAGGCGCCGGCCACCGAACTCGACGAGAACACCGTGCTCGACCTCGTCATGGCGGGGTCCCTGATGGAAGGCGCACCGGCATGAGTGACGTCAAGGACACCTCGACCGCGCCGGAGCGGGCGGGGCAGCTGCCGGCGCAGTCGCCGCCGGTGGACCCGGCGGAGACCGCCGCGGCCGGCGAGAAGGCGGCGGCCGGTGGCCGGCTCTCCTGGTGGCACGGCGACGCCGGGGAGGGTGCCCGGCGCAACCTCGCGCTGATCGGGGTGCTCGCCGCGCTGATCGTGATCGGCGCGCTGACCCGCTCCGACCTCTACTCCAACCCGGACTGGGTCTGGGACAACGTCCTCAGCATCCTCAAGCTCGCCTCGGTGGTGGGCGTGGTCACGGTCGGCATGACGTTCGTGATCATCGGCGGCGGCATCGACCTCTCCGTCGGCGCGATCGTCGCGCTCGCCGGGGTCTGGTGCACCACGGTCGCCACGCAGAGCTACGGCGCCGGGGGCATGATCTTCAGCGCGCTCACCGTCGGGCTCGCGGTGGGACTGGTCAACGGCCTGCTCATCTCGTACGGGCGGCTGGTCCCGTTCATCGCGACCCTGGCGATGCTGGTGGCGGCCCGGGGCCTCGCCGCGGAGATCTCGGACAAGCAGACCCAGGTGTCCGACAACAACTTCATCAACGGCATCGCCAGCACGAATCTGCTCGGGATCCCGCTGCTGGTCTACATCCTCGCCGCGGTGGTCGCCGCCGGCTGGGTGCTGCTCAACCGCACCACGTTCGGCCGGCGGACCGTCGCGGTCGGCGGCAACCCGGAAGCGGCCCGGCTGGCCGGCATCAACGTCAAGCGGCACACCCTGCTGCTGTACGCGCTGTCCGGCCTGTGCTGCGGCATCGCGGCCATCATGCTGACCGCCCAGGCGAACTCGGCGCAGGCGGCGATGGCCAACCTCTACGAGCTGGACGCGATCGCCGCCGCGATCATCGGCGGCACGCTGCTCAGCGGCGGGCGGGGCACCATCATCGGCTCCCTGCTCGGGGTGGTCATCTTCGCCACCATCACCAACCTCTTCGCCATCAACGGCCTCTCCACAGAGGCCCAGAACATGGTCAAGGGCGGCATCATCGTCGCGGCCGTCCTGGTCCAGCAGGTCCAGTTCCGCAGCCTCACCCAGTTCCTCAACCGGAACCGGCTCACCACCACCTGATCGACACACGCACCTGGGCCACCCGAACTCGACGACGGTGGCCGGACCTCGCACACCCCAATTCCCTCCACCACCGCGAAAACCAGGAGGTCGTCATGACCCAGCACAGCCGCGACCTGTCGCGCCGCCGGCTGCTCTTCGGCGGGGCCGCCGTCGGCGCCGGCGTCCTGCTCGCCGGCTGCACCAGCAACGAGGAGCAGCCGACCGAGGCGCAGACCAAGGCGGCCGCGACGGGCGGCAACGCCGAGCCGGGCAAGCGCGTCGTCATCGGCTTCTCCGCCCCCGCCGCCGACCACGGCTGGATCGCCGCCATCACCAACAACGCCAAGGCGCAGGCCGCCGCGTACTCCGACGTGGAGTTCAAGGCGGTCGAGGCCGGCGCGGACGCGGCGGCGCAGCGGGCGGCGCTGTCCACGCTGATCTCGCAGAAGCCCGACGTGATCGTGCTGCTGCCGCACGACGGCAAGGAGCTCAACGCGTTCGGCCTGGAGGCGATGCAGGCCGGCATCCCGGTGGTCAACCTCGACCGGGCGTTCCCGGACGCCAAGGCCTACCGGCTGCAGATCAAGGGCGACAACTACGGCATGGGCGTGGCCGCCGCCACGTACATCATCGCCCAGCTCAAGGCCAAGAACGTCACCAACCCGGTGATCGGCGAGATCGCCGGCATGGACGAGCTGGAGCTGACCCAGGAGCGGTCCAAGGGCTTCGCGGACACGCTGGCCCAGGCCGGGCTCAAGGTCCAGAACCGCCGCGCGGCCCGCTTCACCGCCGACTCGGGTCAGCAGGAGGCCGCCCAGCTGCTCCAGGCCCTGCCCAAGATGGACGCGCTCTGGAACCACGACGACGACCAGGGCATCGGCGTGGTGGCCGCGATCAAGCAGGCCAACCGCACCGAGTTCTTCATGGTCGGCGGCGCCGGCTCGAAGAAGGCGATCGAGGACATCCAGGCCGACAACACCGTGCTGAAGGCCAGCGTCACCTACAGCCCGTCGATGGCCTCCTCGGCCATCTCCCTGGCCCGCCTCATCGGGCAGGGCAAGGGCATGTCCGACCTGGTGGAGCTCCAGGTGCCGAAGGAGATCATCCTCGCCTCCGAGACGATCACGAAGGAGAACGCGAGCAACTACCTGAAGCTCGGGTTCTGACACACGGGGGGAGACCCACCTTGTCCACGACAGACAAGCAACTGCGGGTCGGCATGGTCGGCTACGCGTTCATGGGCGCCGCGCACTCGCAGGCCTGGCGCACTGTGAACCGCGTGTACGACCTGCCGGCGCGGGCCCGGATGGCGCTGATCTGCGGCCGGGACACCGGGAAGGTGGCCGAGGCCGCCGACCGGCTCGGCTGGGAGGCGTACACCACCGACTGGCGCGACCTGATCGCCCGGGACGACATCGACGTGGTCGACGTCTGCACACCGGGGGACAGTCACGCCGAGATCGCGCTGGCCGCGCTGGCCGCCGGCAAGCACGTACTGTGCGAGAAGCCGTTGGCCAACACGGTGTCCGAGGCCCGGGCGATGGCCGCCGCGGCGGCGACCGCCCAGGCCGCCGGCGTGCGGTCGATGTGCGGGTTCAACTACCGCCGGGTGCCCGCGGTCACGATGATGCGGCAGATGGTCGCCGACGGGCGGCTCGGGGTCATCCGGCACGTCCGGGCGACCTACCTGCAGGACTGGATCGTGGATCCGCAGTTCCCGCTGGTCTGGCGCCTCCAGAAGGACAAGGCGGGCTCCGGCGCGCTGGGCGACATCGGCGCGCACATCATCGACCTGACCCAGTACGTCACCGGCCAGTTGATCACCGGGGTCAGCGCGGTCACCGAGACGTTCGTCAAGGAACGGCCGTTGCCCGCCGGGTCGAGCGGCTTGGCGGCCACGCTGGACGGTGACGGCCACCGCCCGGCCACCGGGCCGGTGACCGTCGACGACGCCGCGGTGTTCGTCGCCCGGCTGGACGGCGGCGCGCTGGCGACGTACGAGGCGAGCCGGTTCGCCACCGGCCGGAAGAACGCCCTCCGGGTGGAGATCAACGGGTCGCTCGGCTCGGTGGTCTTCGACCTGGAGCGCCTCAACGAACTGGAGTTCTACGACGCGACGCGACCCGCCGCCGAGCAGGGCTTCAGCCGGATCCTGGTGACCGAGGGCGAGCACCCGTACATGTCGGCCTGGTGGCCGCCGGGCCACATCATCGGGTACGAGCACTCCTTCACCCACCAGATGCGGGACTTCATCGAGGCGGTGGCGACCGGCGTCGACCCGGCGCCCTCGTTCGCCGACGCGTTGCAGGTCCAACTGGTGCTGGACGCGGTGAGCCGGTCGGCCGAGCTCGGTTCCTCGTGGACCGACGTGGAGCCGGCACTGGCGACGGTCGCCGCCTGAGCCACCTCCGGGACCGACCGGCGAGGGCCGGCCGCGGTTGCGCCCCGCGGCCGGATTCGGGTCGGGACCGGAGGACGTGTCAGCGGGCCGACCGGTCTGGTGGCACGAGCAGGTCGTCCGGTGCGGCCGGACCGGGATTCCCCGGCCGCACCGGAGGACCGCCACCCCGACGGCGATGGTCGCCGCCACCGCGCCGTCGTTCGACCGGCGGATGCGGGGGAGGCAGGGGCGAGACGCCGACCGCCCCTGCCTGCCAGCCCCGTCCGTCCGCACCCGCACCGGGCGCCGGTCCGGCGTCGTCGCCGCCGACCTCGGCGCCGGCCGGTGTGCTCCCCCGGGGCGGACGGCGGGCGGGGCCCATCCGCACAAAGGGTATCTTTCGGAACGATCTTCTGATATCTATGTAGTTCTATGCGAGGCCGGTTTCCCGACCGGGAAGGAGTGCCATGCGTACGGGTGTCTGGCTGGTGGGGGCGCGCGGATCGGTCGCGACCACCAGCATCGTCGGAGCGCTCGCCCTGCGGGCCGGGCTGACCGGGCCGACCGGGTGCGTCACCGAGCTGCCCGAGGTGCGCGGCCCGGCCCTGCCGGCCTTCGCCGACCTGGTCCTCGGCGGGCACGACGTCGTCGCCACCCCGCTCGCCAAGCGCGCCGAGGAGCTGGCCGCCGCCGGCGTCCTGCCCGGCCGCCTGGTCGCCGCGCTGACCGAGGAACTGGCCGCGGTCGAGCGGGAGCTGCGCCCCGCGCCCACCGGCGGGACACAGGCCGACCGGGCCGCCGCGCTCGTCCGCGACCTCACCGACTTCCGGGAGCGGCACGGGCTGGCCCGGGTCGTGGTGGTCAACGTCTCGGCCACCGAACCGGCGCCCCGCCCACACCCGGCACACGCCGACCCGGCCGCGCTGCGGGCCGCCCTCACCGGCCCCGACGAGGTGCTGCCGCCCAGCTCGCTGTACGCGTACGCGGCCGTGACGGCGGGCTGCCCGTACGTCGACTTCACCCCGTCCACCGGCCTGCGGCTGCCGGCGCTGACGGCGCTGGCCGACGAGCACCGCGTGCCGTACGCGGGCAACGACGGCAAGACCGGTGAGACGCTGGTCAAGTCGGTGCTCGCCCCGATGTTCGCGATGCGGCACCTCGCCGTCCGGTCGTGGTCCGGGATCAACCTGCTCGGCGGGGGCGACGGCGCCAACCTCGCCGACCCGGACGCCAACGCCGCCAAGGTGCGCAGCAAGCAGCGGGTGCTCGGCGAGACCCTCGGCTACCTGCCGCAGGGCGGCACGCGGATCGAGTACGTCGAGGAGATGGGCGACTTCAAGACCGCCTGGGACCTGGTCACCTTCGCCGGCTTCCTCGGCACCGGCATGCGGCTGGAGTTCACCTGGCACGGCTGCGACTCGGCGCTCGCCGCGCCCCTGGTGCTCGACCTGGCCCGGCTCACCGCCGCCGCGCACGCCGCCGGGCACACCGGCCCCCTGACCGACCTCGCCTTCTTCTTCAAGGACCCGCTCGGCACCACCACGCACTCCCTGGCCGACCAGTGGACCCGGCTGTGCGACCTCGCCCGCCAGCTGCACGAGGGAGGTGCCGATGCCCCGCGTCGCTGACCTCGCCGAGCTGGTCCGCGCCCCGGCCGCGCTCTCGGTGCCCGGGGACGTCGTCGCCGGTGCCGCCGCGGCCGGCGCGCTCGGCCCGCGTACACCGGCCCTCGCCGCCGCGTCGGTGCTGCTGTACTGGGCCGGCATGGCCGCCAACGACTGGGCCGACCGGCGGCTGGACGCCGTCGAGCGCCCGGAACGGCCGATCCCCAGCGGCCGTGTCGACCCCGGTCTCGCGGTCGGCCTCGCCGCCGGCCTCACCGCCGCCGGGGTCGGGCTCGCCGCCGCCGCGGGGGGCCGGCGGGCCGCCGCCGTCGCGGTGCCGCTCGCCGCCGCCGTCTGGGCGTACGACCTCGCGGCCAAGAACACCGCCGCCGGGCCGGCCGCGATGGCGGCGTGCCGGGGGCTGGACGTCCTGCTCGGCGCGTCCGGCGGCCGGGTGCTGGCGGCGGTCCCCGCTGCGGTCACCATCGCCGCCCACACCTGGACCGTCACCGCGCTCTCCCGCCGCGAGGTCAGCGGCGCCGACGCCACGCTGCCGCTGGGCACCCTCGCCGGCACCGCCCTGGTCGCCGCGAGCGCCGCGTACCGTCCCGCCGCCGGCCGGCGCCCGAACCGGAGCGTACCCGCCGGTCGCGCCGACGCCGGCGGGGCGGCAGCCGGTGGGAGCGGGCCGGTCGCGCGACCCGAGCCGGGGGGAGCCCCCGGGCCGCCCACGCGACGCGACCGCCGATCCACGGCCGGCGACCGGAGCGCGGTAGCCGCCATGGCGGCGGCCCTTCCGGTCCTGCTCGCCGGCTGGTACGCCGCCCGCTACGGCACCGCCCAGGCCCGGGTGGTCGCCGAGCCGACCGCCGGTCGGGTGCGCGCGGCGGTCGGCGCCGGCATCACCGGCCTGCCCGCGTTGCAGGGCGCGCTGACCGCGCGCGCCGGTGCCGGCCTGCTGGGGCTGGCGGTGGCCGCGGCCGCCCCGCTGGGCCGGCGCCTGGCCCGGAAGGTCTCCCCGACATGACCGCCGCCCGCCCGCCGGCTCCCGACCGCCCCACGACGTCCCCGGGGGGTGGCGCCGGCGGCGGGCTGCGGTTTGGGTACGGCACTAACGGCTTCGCCAACCACCGCCTCGAGGACGCGCTCGCGGTCATCGCGGACCTCGGGTACGCCGGTGTGGCGCTCACGCTGGACCACGACCATCTGGACCCGTTCGCGCCCGCGCTGGCCCGGCGGGTCGACGCGGTCGCCCGCCGGTTGGCGACGCTCGGCCTCGCCGTGGTGGTCGAGACCGGAGCCCGGTACCTGCTCGACCCCTGGCACAAGCACGCCCCGACGCTGCTGCACGACGACCCGGGCCGCCGGATCGAGTTCCTGCGCCGGGCGGTGGCGGTCGGCGCGGACCTCGGCGCCGAGGCGGTCTCCTTCTGGGCCGGTGTCCGGCCGGCGGCCGTCCCGCCCGCCGTGGCCTGGGACCGCCTGGTGGCCGGGTGCGCCACCGTGGTCGAGGCGGCCGACGTCGCCGGCGTGACGCTGGGCTTCGAGCCCGAGCCGGGGATGCTGGTCGAGGACATCGCGGGCTGGCGCCGGCTGCACGCGGCCCTGGGGGCGCCCGAACGGCTCGGCGTCACCCTCGACATCGGACATTGTCGCTGCCTGGAGCCGCTGCCGGTGCCCGACTGCGTCCGCGACGTCGCCGCCCACCTGGTCAACGTGCAGATCGACGACATGCGGCGGGGCGTGCACGAGCACCTGGAGTTCGGCGCGGGCGAGATCGATTTCCCGCCGGTGCTGGCCGCGCTCCGCGAGGTCGGTTATCGGGGTCTGGTCGCGGTCGAGCTGCCCCGCCACTCGCACGCCGCACCCGCGGTCGCCGCCCGCTCGCTGGAGTTCCTGCGCGCCGCGGCCGCCCTGGACCCTGCTCCGACCGCGCCGCCCCCGGACCCGAGGCGGCGCTGAAGGGAGGCACGATGACACCGGATCGACTGCGGGACGCGCTGTGGGGCGTACCCGATCCTGACTGGCTGGCGGCGGCCCTGCGCCGTGTCGCGGCTGAGCCGAGCGAGATCGCGCGGCTCTTCCCGGCGGTGGGCCGGCGCTGCGGCCGGGCCGAGCTGCCGGATCTGCCGGGCTGGACCGCCGACGAGGCGGTCCGCGCGTTGCTGCTGGTCACCTTGCCGGCCGATCACGCCGTGCAGGCCGAGGCCCTGTACCGCGCCGGGGACGCGGCCGAGAAACGCGCCGTGCTCAAGGCGCTGCCGCTGCTGCCGGTCGGCGCGGCCGGGGTGCCGCTGCTGCACGACGCGATCCGCACCAACGACACCCGGCTGGTCGCCGCGGCCCTCGGGCCGTACGCGCGGCACCTCGACCCGGCGGCGTGGCGGCAGGCGGTGCTCAAGTGCGTGTTCACGGGTGTGCCGCTGGCGGTGGTGGCCGACCTCGACGTCCGGGCCGACGGGGAGCTGGCGGCGATGCTCGCCGCGCTCGCGGCTGAGCGGACTGCGGCCGGCCGGACCATGCCCGCCGACGCCATCGACCTGCTCGACCGGCTCGGAGCCGGTGTCGACACCGGCCCTACCGCCGGCACTGGCCAACCGCAGCCCAGGGAGGCGTGATGCGCATCTTCGACCCGCACATCCACATGACGTCCCGCACCACCGATGACTATGAGCGGATGGCCGCGGCGGGTGTGCGGGCGGTGGTGGAGCCGGCGTTCTGGTTGGGGCAGCCGCGTACCGGTGTCGGCTCGTTCACCGACTACTTCGACTCGCTGATCGGGTGGGAGCCGTTCCGGGCCGGGCAGTTCGGGGTGCGCCACCACGCCACGGTGGCGCTCAATCCGAAGGAGGCCAACGATCCGCGCTGCCGGCCGGTGCTCGAGGTGTTGCCGCGTTATCTGGAGAAGGACGGTGTGGTGGCGGTCGGTGAGATCGGGTACGACTCGATGACACCGGAGGAGGACGAGGTGTTCGCCGTCCAGCTCGCTTTGGCCGTCGCGCACGATCTGCCGGCGCTGGTGCACACCCCGCACCGGGACAAGGCGCGCGGCGTCGAGCGGAGTCTCGCGGTGGTGGCCGAGTCGGGCATCGAGCCGGGCCGGGTGGTGCTCGATCACCTCAACGAGGTGACCGTCGAGCTGGTCCATGACACCGGCTGCTGGCTTGGTTTCTCGATCTACCCGGACACGAAGATGTCGCCGCCGCGGATGGTGGAGCTGCTGAAGGTGTACGGGACCGAGCGGGTGCTGGTGAACTCGGCCGCCGACTGGGGGCGCTCGGACCCGTTGCTCACCCGGGCCACCGGTGAGGCGATGCTGCTGGCCGGGTTCACCGACGACGACGTCGACCGGGTGCTGTGGCGCAACCCGGTCGAGTTCTACGGGCAGTCCGGGCGGCTCGACCTCGGTGACGTGGACGCGCCGGGGCCGACCTTCGCCGGTAACTCGATCCTGCGTGGCGGCAGCTGATGCGGCTGCGGCACGCCGACGGGAGCACCGTCCACCTCGGGTACTGCACCAACGTGCACCCCGCGGAGGACCTCGCCGGTATCCTCGCCCAACTCGACACGTACGCGGTGCCGGTCCGCGAGACGCTCGGCAACGACCTGCTCGGCCTCGGGCTGTGGCTGGCCGCCCCGGTCGCCGCCGAGTTGGCCGCCGAGCCCGGCGCCCGCCGCCGGTTGCGCGCCGAGTTGGCCGCGCGGGGCCTGGAGGTGGTCACCCTCAACGGCTTCCCGTACGCGGCCTTCCAGGCCCCGGTGGTGAAGGGCGCGGTGTACCAGCCGGACTGGACCACCACGGACCGGCTGGCGTACACCCTGGACCTGGCCCGGGTGCTCGCGGACCTGCTGCCGGACGACGCGGCCCGCGGCTCAGTGTCGACGCTGCCGCTCGCCTGGCGGGCGCCCTGGGACGCGGCCCGCGCCGACACCGCCCGGCGCCGGCTCGACGAGCTGGCGGCGGGACTCGCGGCCATCGAGCGGGACACCGGCCGGCCGGTCCGGGTCGGCTTCGAACCGGAACCCGGCTGTCTGGTGGAGTCGACCGGGCAGGCCACGACGATACTGTCCGGTATGGATACCAGGCGGCTCGGGATCTGCCTGGACCTCGCCCACCTCGCCTGCGCCTGGGAGCAGCCCGCCGACGCCCTCGGCCGGCTGCGCGCGGCCGGCCTGCCGGTCGTCAAGGTGCAGGTCTCCGCCGCGCTGGAGGCCGCCGACCCGGCCGGCGACGCGGACGCCCTGCGCCGCTGGGTCGAGCCGCGCTTCCTGCACCAGACCCGCACGGCCGGCTGCGCCGCCGCGACCGGCGCACGCCGGGCCGAGCGCGCGGCGCACGGCGCCCCGGCCGGCGTCGACCGGACGGCCGACCCGGCGGACCCCGCCTGGGCGGCCGACGACCTCGACGTGGCCCTCGACGCGGCGCTGCCCGGCCCGTGGCGGGTGCACTACCACGTACCGCTGCACGCCCCACCCGAGCCGCCGCTGGGCTCGACGCTGCCGGTGCTGCGCGACGCGCTGGCCGCGCTCTTCGCCGGCCCGGACGCCGGCTGCGACCACCTCGACGTCGAGACGTACACCTGGGGGGTGCTGCCGGCGGCGCGGCGCCCGCGCACCGACGCGGAACTGGCCGCCGGGATCGCCGCCGAGCTGGCCTTCGCTCGCGACGAACTGGTCGCGCTCGGCCTGGCCCCGAACCCGACGGCGGTGACGGCATGAGCGAGCGCCAGCGAGCGAATCATCGACGCCGTGCGGTGGAGCCTGCGCCCGGCGCCGAGCGAAGCGAGGTGACGGCATGAGCAAGCGACTGGTGGTGCTGGACGTGGTGGGCCTGACCCCGCGGCTGCTGGCCCACATGCCCCGGCTGCGGGCGGTGGCCGACGCCGGCTTCCGCGCCGAGCTGGGCACCGTACTGCCGGCGGTGACCTGCGCGGTGCAGTCGACCTTCCTCACCGGGACGCTGCCGGCCGGACACGGCATTGTCGGCAACGGATGGTACTTCCGGGACCTCGGCGAGGTGCTGCTGTGGCGCCAGCACCACGCCCTGGTCGGCGGGGAGAAGCTGTGGCAGGCCGCCCGCCGGGTCGAGCCCGGCTACACCGTCGCGAACGTGTGCTGGTGGTACGCGATGGGCGCGGACGTGGACTGGACCGTCACGCCCCGCCCGGTCTACTACGCGGACGGGCGCAAGGACCCGGACTGCTACACCGACCCGCCCGAGCTGCACGACACGCTCACCGCCGCGCTGGGCACCTTCCCGCTGTTCACGTACTGGGGGCCGGGCGCCGGTCTGGCCTCCTCGCGCTGGATCTGCCGGGCCGCCGAACAGCTCCTCGCCGACCAGGCACCCGACCTGACCCTGGTCTACGTCCCGCACCTCGACTACGACCTGCAACGGTTCGGGCCGTCCTCGCCGCGAGCCGCCGCCGCGGCGGCCGAGCTGGACGCCGTGCTCGCGCCGCTGCTGGACGCCGCCCACGCCCGGGACGCCACCGTCGTGGTGCTCTCCGAATACGGCATCACCGACGTGTCCCGACCGGTCGACGTCAACCGGCTGCTGCGCGCCGAGGGGCTACTCAGGGTCCACACGCAGGCGGGGATGGAGTACCTCGACCCGTGGACCTCGCGGGCCTTCGCGGTCGCCGACCACCAGATCGCCCACGTGTACATCCGCGACCCCGCCGACGTGCCGGCGGTGGCCAAGCTGTGCGCCGCTCTGCCCGGGGTGGCCGAGGTCCTCGACGCCGACGGCAAGGCGGCGTACGGGCTGGACCACCCGCGCGCCGGCGAACTCGTCCTGGTGGCCGAGCCGGACGCCTGGTTCACGTACTACTACTGGCTCGACGACGCCCACGCGCCCGACTTCGCCCGGCTGGTCGAGATCCACCGCAAACCCGGGTACGACCCGGCGGAGCTGTTCTTCGACCCCGCGGCCCCGGGCGCGGCGAAGCGACGGGCGGCCGTCGCGCTCGCCCGTAAGAAGCTGGGGATGCGGTACCTGATGAGCGTCGTCGGACTGGACGCCGGCGCACGGGCGGTCCGGGGCTCGCACGGGCGGCTGCCCGCCGACCCGGCCGACGGGCCCGTCCTGCTCTGCTCCGACCCTTCGGCGGCGCGGGAGCGGATCGCCGCCACCGAGGTGAAGGGGCTGCTACTGGAGCTGGCCGGTCTGGCCCCACCAGCTCCGCCGGCTGCCGCCTCTCCGCCGGCTGCTGCCTCTCCGCCGGCTGCCGGCGGACGGCTGGGGGAGGAGCCGTGACGGTCACCGTCGCGCCCACCGACGCGGCCGGGCTGCGGGCCCGGTTCGACGCCGAGCTGGCCGCGTTCCTCGACCGGCAGTACCCGGACTGGCCGGACGGCGCGCCGCGCGGCGTGTTCACGGCGCTGCACCGGTTCGTGCTGGCCGGCGGCAAGCGGCTGCGCCCGCTCTTCTGCTACTGGGGCTGGCGGAGTGCCGGCGAACCGGACGGCACGCCGATCGTGGTCGCCGCCGCCGCGCTGGAGCTGTTCCACGCGTTCGCGCTGATCCACGACGACATCCTCGACGGCAGCGACCGCCGCCGCGGCGAACCCTCGGTGCACCGGATCTTCGCCGACCTGCACGCCCGCTCGTCCTGGCGCGGCGACCCCGAGGCGTACGGGCGCAACACCGCCCTGCTCTGCGGTGACCTCTGCGCCGCCTGGTCGGACCAGATGTTCCACGAGTGCGGGCTGAGCACCGATGCGGTGCACCGGGGGTACGCGGTCTTCGCGCTGATGCGTACCGAGGTGATCGCGGGGGAGTACCTGGACCTGGTGTCCGGTGTGGGCGACGGCTCGGTCGCCAGCGCGCTCACCGTGATCCGGATGAAGGCGGCCCGCTACACCGTCACCCGGCCGTTGCAGATCGGGGCGACGCTGGCCGGCGCGGGGCCGGAGCTGGTAGCCGCGCTGGCCGAGTTCGGCGACCCGCTCGGCGACGCCTTCCAGCTCCGCGACGACGTGCTCGGCGTCTTCGGCGACCCGGCGGTCACCGGCAAGTCCGTCCTAGACGACCTGCGCGAGGGCAAGCCCACGGTGATGATGGCGCTGGCCCGCGACGCCGCCGACCGGGCGCAGACCGCGCGGCTGCGGGAGCTGTTCGGCAACCCGGAGCTGGACGCCGACGGCGCCGCCGAGCTGCGGAAGATCATCGAGCGCACCGGCGCCCGCGAGAAGATCGAGCAGATGATCCGCGTCCGCGCCGACGCCGCCCTGGCCGCCCTGGAGAACGCCCCGGTGGCACCGGAGAGCCGGGCGGCGCTCGCCGCCCTGGCCGGCCAGGCGATCGATCGCCGGCGCTGACCTGTACTGCCGGCCGTCGGCCGGGCAACTTTCGGCCAATTCGACGAAAGTCCATGCTGGATCGTCAGAAGGTATGGACACATCGACGTACGCCATTTAATGTCGTGCCAACACCGGATTATTTCGTCGAGGTGAACCGGCGGCGCGGGAACCCATCGACTGAACCTTTCCACCTGAACCGCGCGGCGTCCGCACCCGACCACGGGCCGTACGGGGAGGTTGAAAAGGTCCACTGGTGACCACCGAGCACGTGGCCCGCCAGCCAACGGTGGTCACGGCCGGCCGGGACGGCACCCGGCGGGCCGACGGCACCCCGCTACGGCATCCGGCGCGACGGCGCGCGCCCCGCCCTGGCAGTCACTCGTCAGGAAGGGACAGCACAGCGATGTCCACGAGGCACACACCCCACCACCGCTCCTGGTTCGCCGGCGGCTCGACCCTGCTCCTGGTCGCCGCCGCCGGCACCGTCGCCCTCGGCGCCGGCCCGGCCGCCCTCGGCGGACCCACCCCGGCCCAGGCCCACCCCATCGTCGCCACCGACTTCCAGCAGGTCACCCTCGCCAAGGGCGTCGCCGAGGTCGGCGAGCCGATGACCATCGCGGTGCTGCCGGACCGCTCGGTCCTGCACACCGCCCGCAACGGCACCGTCCGCCGCACCGACGCGGCCGGCACCACGGCGGTGATCGGCAGCGTCGCCGTCTACAGCCACGACGAGGAGGGGTTGCAGGGCGTCGGGGCCGACCCGAACTTTGCCAGCAACCGGCACATCTACCTGTACTACGCGCCGCCGCTGTCCACCCCGGGCGGGGACGCCCCGGCGACCGGCTCCGACTTCTCCGCCTGGCAGGGCGTCAACCGGCTCTCCCGGTTCACCCTCAACGCCGACTTCACCCTGAACCAGGGCAGCAGGGTCGACATCCTCGACGTCCCCGCCGACCGGGGCATGTGCTGCCACGTCGGCGGCGACATCGACTTCGACGCCGCCGGCAACCTGTACCTGTCCACCGGCGACGACACGAACCCCTTCGACTCCGCCGGGTACGCGCCGGTCGACGAGCGCACCAACCGCAACCCCGCGTACGACGCGCAGCGCAGCGCGGCCAACACCAACGACCTGCGCGGCAAGATCCTGCGGATCAAGGTGAACGCGAACGGGACGTACTCGATCCCGGCCGGCAACATGTTCGTCGACTCGGACCCGCGGACCCGCCCCGAAATCTACGCGATGGGCTTCCGCAACCCCTTCCGGATGAGCGTCGACAAGGCCACCGGCATCGTCCATGTCGGCGACTACGGGCCGGACGCGGGTACCACCACCGCCCGCGGCCCCAGCGGGCAGGTCGAGTTCAACCGGGTCACCGGGCCGGGCTTCTACGGCTGGCCGTACTGCACCGGCACCAACACCGCCGGCGAGACGTACGCCGAGTGGGACTTCGCCGCCGGTACGGCCGGCGCGAAGTACAACTGCACCGGCGGCCCGACCAACAACTCGTTCCGCAACACCGGCCTCCCCACCCTGCCGGGCGCCAAGCCGGCCTGGATCCGGTACGCGGGCGACGCCGGCAGCCCGCCGGAGTTCGGCGGCGGCTCCGAGTCCCCGATGGGTGGCCCGGTCTACCGGTTCAACGCCTCGTCGACCTCCACCACCAAGTGGCCGCAGAGCTTCGACGGGCTGTTCTTCGCCGGTGAGTTCGGCCGGGGCTGGGTGAAGCCGATCCACGTCAACGCCGACGGCTCGGTCGGTACCATCGACACGTTCCCCTGGAACGGCAAGCAGGTCATGGACATGGCGTTCGGGCCGGACGGCGCGCTCTACGTCCTGGACTACGGCACCGGGTACTTCAACGGTGACGCCAACTCGGCCCTCTACCGGTACGACTACGTCGCCGGCGGCAACCGCGCCCCGACGGCGGTGGCGTCGGCGGACAAGACGTCCGGCGCCGCCCCGTTGACCGTGAACTTCTCCTCGGCCGGGTCGTCGGACCCGGAGGGCGGGGCGCTCACCTACTCCTGGGCCTTCGGCGACGGCACCAACTCGACGGCGGCCAACCCGAGCAAGACGTACACCGCGAACGGCACGTACACGGCCACGCTGACCGTCCGCGACCCGCAGGGCGCCACCGGCACCGCGAGCGTGCAGATCGGCGTCGGCAACACCGCGCCGACGGTCACCATCACCAGCCCGGGCAACGGCTCGCTCTTCTCCTTCGGGGACACCGTGCCGTTCGGCATCACGGTGACCGACCCGGAGGACGGCACGATCGACTGCACCAAGGTCAAGATGACGTACGTGCTGGGCCACGACAGCCACGGCCACCAGATCACCTCGAAGACCGGCTGCTCCGGCTCGATCACCATCCCGGTCGACGGTGAGCACGACGACGCGGCGAACATCTTCGCGGTCTTCGACGCCGAGTACACCGACGCGGGTGGTCTGACCACGCACACCCAGCACACCCTCCAGCCGCGCAAGCGGCAGGCGGAGCACTTCAAGACCTCCTCCGGCATCGCGACCTTCGACAAGGCCACCGCCGAGGGTGGCAAGACCGTCGGCAACATCAACAACGGCGACTGGATCGCGTTCGAGCCGTACCGGATCAGCAACGTGACGTCGTTCAGCGCCCGCGTCTCCTCGGCCGGGGCCGGCGGCACCCTCCAGGTCCGCGCCGGCTCGGCCACCGGCGCGGTGCTCGGCTCGGCCACCGTCCCGGTCACCGGCGCCTGGGACGCGTTCACCACGGTCACGGGGAGCGTCAGCAACCCGCCGGCCGGCACCACGACCCTCTACCTGACCTTCGCCGGGTCGGGCACGGGCGCGCTCTACGACGTCGACTCGTTCACCTTCACCACCGGTGGCGGCAGCGGGGTCGGCCCGATCACCGGGCTGGCCGGCAAGTGCCTGGACGTCCGGAACGCGGCCACCGCCGACGGCACGCAGATCCAGATCTGGACCTGCAACGGCACCACGGCCCAGACGTGGACGGTGACCCCGAACTCGACCATCAAGGCCCTGGGCAAGTGCCTGGACATCTCCGGCGGTGGGTCGGCGGACGGCACCAAGATCCAGCTGTGGACGTGCAACGGCACGGGCGCGCAGAACTGGTCCGCGCAGGCCGACGGCACGGTACGCAACCCGCAATCGGGCAAGTGCCTGGACGTCTCGGGCAACAACTCCGCCGACGGCACGGCGGTGCACCTGTGGACCTGCCACACCGGCGCCAACCAGAAGTGGACCCTGCCATGAGAATCCTCCGACCCGTCCTCGGCGTGGCCACCGCCGTCCTCGCCGTCCTTGCCTGCACCTCCCAGGCCGGCCCGGTCAACGCCGCCGACGCCGCGTACGACGTGCTGGTCTTCTCCAAGACGGCCGGCTTCCGCCACGACTCCATCGCCGTCGGCACCCAGGCCATCCGCGACCTGGGGGCGGCGAACAACTTCACCGTCACCGCCACCGAGGACGCCGCCGCCTTCACCACCGGCAACCTCGCCCAGTACGAGGCCGTGGTCTTCCTCAACACCACCGGTGACGTGCTCAACGCCAGCCAGCAGAGCGCCTTCGAGTCGTACATCGGCGCCGGCGGCGGCTTCGTCGGCGTCCACTCCGCCGCCGACACCGAATACGGCTGGTCCTTCTACGGCAACCTGGTCGGGGCGTACTTCGCCTCGCACCCGGCCATCCAGCAGGCCAACGTCAAGGCCGAGAACCGCGCCCACGCCGCTACCGCCCACCTGCCGCAGACCTGGACGCGCACCGACGAGTGGTACAACTACCAGACCAACGCCCGCTCCACCGCGCGGGTGCTGGCCACCCTCGACGAGTCGTCGTACTCCGGCGGCTCGATGGGCGCCGACCACCCGCACTCGTGGTGCAAGACCGTCAGCGGCGGCCGGGCCTTCTACACCGGCGGCGGGCACACCCAGGCCTCGTACGCCGAGCCCGCCTTCCGCGCACACCTGCTCGGCGGCATCCGGTACGCGGCCGGCCGCACCAAGGCCGACTGCCGCCCGGAAACCGGCTACACCACCCTCTACAACGGCTCGACGACCGGCTGGTCGCAGGCGGGGCCGGGCAGCTTCACCAACGCCGACGCCACGCTCACCTCGGTCGGCGGCATGGGCCTCTACTGGTACAGCGCCAAGCAGTTCACCAACTACTCGCTCAAGCTGGACTGGCGGCTCGCCGGTGACGACAACTCCGGCGTCTTCATCGGCTTCCCGCCGTCGAGCGACCCGTGGTCGGCGGTGAACAACGGCTACGAGATCCAGATCGATGCCACCGACGCGGCGGACCGCACCACCGGAGCCGTCTACACCTTCAAGTCCGCCGACATCGCCGCCCGGGACGCGGCCCTGAACCCGCCGGGGGAGTGGAACACCTACGAACTGCTGGTGGAGGGGGAGCGCCTCCAGGTCTTCCTGAACGGCGTGAAGATCAACGACTTCACCAACACGGACCCCGCCCGGTCGCTCGCCGGCCACATCGGGCTCCAGAACCACGGTACGGGCGACGACGCCTCGTTCCGCAACATCCGGATCAAGGAGCTGGGCTCCACCCCGCCGGGCGGGAACACCACGATCCAGGCCGAGGCGTACAGCTCGGCCAACGGGGTCACCCCGTTCACCAAGGCCGGCGCGAACGGCGGCCAGACCCTCGGCTACATCGACCCGGGCGACTGGGCCGCGTACAACGGGG
Source organism: Micromonospora sp. H33 (assembly GCF_052068455.1). Taxonomy (NCBI): domain Bacteria; kingdom Bacillati; phylum Actinomycetota; class Actinomycetes; order Micromonosporales; family Micromonosporaceae; genus Micromonospora; species Micromonospora sp. H33. Next base: position 140,205 of record NZ_JBQHDE010000002.1, read on the forward strand.
TGGACCTGACCGGTGTCACCTCGTTCCGGGCCCGGGTCGTCTCCGGCGGACCGGGCGGCACGCTCCAGGTGCGCACCGGCTCGGCCACCGGCACCGTGCTCGGCTCGGTCGCGGTGCCCAACACCGGCAGCTGGACCACCTTCGCCGACGTCACGACCACCCTGTCCGGCGTCCCGTCCGGCACGCAGAACCTCTACCTGACCTTCACCGGTTCGGGCTCGGGGCTCTACGACGTGGACGACTTCACCCTGGTGAAGGGCAGCGGCGGCACCCCCGGCACCGGGCCGATCAAGGGCCTGGCCGGCAAGTGCCTGGACGTGCGCAACGGCGCCACCGCCGACGGTACGCAGATCCAGATCTGGACCTGCACCGGCAGCGCCGCCCAGACGTGGACGGTGACGCCGAACTCGACGATCCGGGCGTTGGGCAAGTGCCTGGACGTCTCCGGCGGCGGCTCGGCCGACGGCACGAAGATCCAGCTCTGGACGTGCAACGGCACGGGCGCCCAGAACTGGTCGGCCCAGGCCAACGGCACGGTACGGAACCCGCAGTCAGGCAAGTGCCTGGACGTCTCCGGCAACAACTCCGCCGACGGCACGGCCGTGCACCTGTGGACCTGCCACACCGGCGCCAACCAGAAGTGGATCCTGCCGTGATCTGAAAGGAAGGGCCCCTTGTTAACGCCTGGCGTTGTACAAGGGGCCCTTCCCAACACCTGCGTCGACGCACGGGCCCTCTGCTTCGGCAGGGGCCCATGGCGTGTCCTGCGTCACCCATCGGGCGCGGTCGGCGACTGTGCGCAACATCGGTGCATGGACATCCCCTGTCGGTCCCGGTCGACCGGGGCGGCGGCTATCGATCCGCCTCCACTACTTGCCTGCCGCGACAACGACGGACCCGGTGACGGCCTGTCACCGGGTCGACCGCTCCACTGTCGACCGTCCTTGAGGTACGCCGCCGTCCGTTGATAGCTTCCTCTCGCTGCGTTTCGGCCGAAGATTTTTCGGTCCATGTCGACTGAAACTTTGTTTCCTTCGACTGTTCATCATCGGCATGCATGGAGAGGATTTGGTGAGGATGGCTGAGGTCAACCGCCGCGACGTCCTGCGCGTCGCCGCCGCCACGGCGGTCTCCGCGGGATCCATCGTGGGCGTCACCCGGGTCGCCGACGCGACCGAACGACCGGCGCCGGCGCGTCCCACGCCGGACGGCACGGGCACGGTCACCGAGACCTACCGGGGACGGCGCATCACCATCGGCGCGCCCGCTCACGCCGGGCACCGGCACCGCACCGCGCACGGCCTGCCCGCGCCCGCCGTCCGGATCGACGACGTGGACCTGCACGTGATGGCGAACGCCGACGGCAGCTACGTCAGCGCCGTCCACCACTACCGGTCGTTCGAGGACCTCCGGGAACTCGCCCGGGCGGCGGTCGACGACCTCGACGGCGCCCGCCTGATCCCGCTGCACGGCTGACCGACCCCGAGAGGCACCCGCCATGGGCATCCGCAAGAACCAGCGTGACCTGACCCCGACCGAGCGGCGCGCGTTCGTCGACGCCGTACTCGCGCTCAAGCGCAGCGGCGTCTACGACCAGTTCGTCCGTACGCACAACGACTTCATCCTCGGCGACACGGACACCGGCAACCGGGTCGGCCACCGCTCGCCCTCGTTCCTGCCCTGGCACCGGCAGTTCCTGCTGGAGTTCGAGCGCGCCCTCCAGGCCGTCGACCCGGCGGTGAACCTGCCGTACTGGGACTGGACCACCGACCGCTCCGCGACGTCCTCGCTCTGGTCGCCGGACTTCCTCGGCGGCAACGGCCGCAGCGGCGACGGCCAGATCACCACCGGCCCGTTCGCGTACGCCACCGGCAACTGGCCCCTGAGCGTCCGGGTGGACAGCCGCAGCTACCTCCGCCGCCAGTTCGGCGCCGCCGGGCAGAGCCTGCCCACCTCCAGCCAGGTCGCCACCGTGCTCGCCCAGACCGGCTACGACGTCGCGCCGTGGAACAGCACCTCCGCCTCCGGCTTCCGCAACCTCGTCGAGGGCTGGCGCGGCCCCAACCTGCACAACCGGGTGCACGTGTGGGTCGGTGGCACCATGGCGACGGGCGTCTCCCCGAACGACCCGGTCTTCTGGCTGCACCACTGCCACGTGGACAAGCTCTGGTCGAACTGGCAGCGCGCCCGGCCGTCGGCCGGCTACCTGCCCACCGGTGGCACCGCGAACGTCGTGGACCTGCACGACGTGATGTCCCCCTGGAACACGGTGAGCCCGGCCGACCTGCTCTCCCACGACGCCTGGTACACGTACGCCTGACGGTGGGAAGGGGCCCCTCGTCGGGGAGGGGCCCCCTTTTGAACGGCCCGATCCCCGCCTAGAGTGAAAGCGGCGACCGCGAGGTGGCCGGTGAGCCGACGGGAGGCGCAACCCGTCGGCCCCAGGCGCAACCGTGCCCACCGGTGCTTCTCGGGCCGCCCGCACCCGGCACTCCCTCGCCCCGGTCACGCACGTACGGAATCCCCATCACGACAGGGGAAAAGGACCATGGCGCGACCCATCACGCTCTTCACCGGCCAGTGGGCCGATCTGCCGTTCGACGAGGTTTGCCGGCTCGCCTCCGAGTGGGGCTACGACGGCCTGGAGATCGCCTGCTGGGGTGACCACTTCGAGGTCGACAAGGCGCTCGCCGACGAGTCGTACGTCGACCGGAAGAAGGAGACCCTCGCCAAGCACAACCTCCAGGTCTTCGCGATCTCCAACCACCTGGTCGGCCAGGCGGTCTGCGACCACCCGATCGACGAGCGGCACCAGGGGATCCTGCCGGCGCGGATCTGGGGCGACGGTGAGCCCGAGGGGGTCCGTCAGCGGGCCGCGCAGGAGATCAAGGACACCGCCCGCGCGGCGGCGAAGCTCGGCGTGAAGACCGTCGTCGGCTTCACCGGGTCGTCGATCTGGCACACCCTCGCCATGTTCCCGCCGGTGCCGCCAGCGATGCTGGAGCGCGGCTACCAGGACTTCGCCGACCGCTGGAACCCGATCCTCGACGTCTTCGACGAGGTCGGGGTGCGCTTCGCCCACGAGGTGCACCCGAGCGAGATCGCGTACGACTACTGGACGACGAAGCGGACCCTCGAAGCGATCGGGCACCGGCCGGCGTTCGGGCTCAACTGGGACCCGTCGCACTTCGTCTGGCAGGAACTGGACCCGGTGAACTTCATCTTCGACTTCGCCGACCGGATCTACCACGTCGACTGCAAGGACGCGAAGGTGCGCACCGGCGACGGCCGGCGCGGCCGGCTCGCCTCCCACCTGCCCTGGGCGGACCTGCGCCGCGGTTGGGACTTCGTCTCCACAGGCCACGGCGACGTGCCCTGGGAGGACTGCTTCCGCGCGTTGAACGCGATCGGGTACGACGGGCCGATCTCCATCGAGTGGGAGGACGCCGGCATGGACCGGCTGGTCGGGGCTCCCGAGGCGTTGCAGTTCGTCCGCCGGCTCGCCTTCGACGCCCCGGCGGCGGCCTTCGACGCCGCCTTCAGCAGGAAGGACTGACGGCAGCTCGGCCGGCCGGGGGCGCAAACCCCGGCCGGCCGCCCCGCCCGACCGCCCCGACCGCTCCTGCCCGAGTCGATCATGAAGTTATAGCGGCGATCACCGGCGTGTCGCCGCTATAACTTCATGATCACCGGGGCCGCGGCGGGGGGCCGGGGCCGGGAGTGTGCGGGGGGAGGCGGGGGCGGGCGGGTCAGTGGGGCTTGAGGGCCTGGTCGCTGATCAGGCGGGCGGCGCCGACCACGGCCGCCCGGTCGTCGAGGTCCGACAGGACGATGGGCATCGTGCCGGTGGCCAGGGGCGCCGACCGGCGGTAGACGAGCGCCCGGATCTCGGCGAGCAGCGTGTGGCCCAGCCCGGCGGGGGCCCCGCCGATGATGACGATGGCCGGGTTGACGAAGCTGACCAGCCCGACCAGCACCTGACCCAGCCGGTGCCCCGCCTCGCGTACCACCGCGTGCGCGGCCGGGTCGCCGGCACCGGCCGCGGCCGTCAGGTCGGCCACGGTGAGGTCGCCGGCCTCGGCGAGCCGGGCGGCCAGCGCGGGGGAGCGGCCACCGCGCGCCGCCGCCAGCGCCGCCCCGACCAGCCCGCTGTCGCCGCAGTACGCCTCGAGGCAGCCGACCTCGCCGCACACGCAGGTCGGGCCGTCCTCGGTGAGCCGCAGGTGGCCGATGTCCCCGGCGCTGCCGGTGGCACCCCGGTGCAGGGCGCCGCCGAGGACCAGGCCGCAGCCGACCCCGGCGCCGAGCGCCACCCGGAGGAAGTCGTCGAAGGTGCGCCCCACGCCGGCGTGCCGCTCGCCGAGGGCGCTGACGGTGGCGTCGTTGTCGACCACGGTCGGGCAACCCAGCTCGGCGGCGATCGTGTCGCGTACCGGGAAGCGGTGCCAGCCCGGCAGCAGCGGTGCCGAGACCGGCATGCCCTCCCGCAGGTCGACGGGCCCGGGAAGGGCCACGCCGACCCCGGTGAGCCGGCCCAGGCCGAGGTCCGCGCGGAGCTTCCCGATCAGTTCCACCGCGCGGCCGACCACGGGCTCCGGCCCCTTCCGGACGTCGACGGGCTCGGCGAGGTCGGCGAGCGGCGTCAGCTCCCCGTCGGTGACGGTGACGGTCAGTTCCCGCGTACCGATGACGACGGCGGCGAAGCGTACCCCGCACCCGAGGCGCAGCAACGACGAGCGCCGGCCGCCGCGGGAGGCGGCGGGCCCGGCGTTCTCCACCAGCCCGACCTCGGTCAGCCGTTCGATTTCGGCGACGAGCCGCGCGCGGGTCAGACCCAGCGCGTCGCCCAGCTCCACTCGGGACCGGGGGCCGTTGTCGCGCAGCAGCGTGACCAGGCGTGCCTGGTCCGCGTTCTCCGGCCGGACGGAGACCATCTCCACCACCTCCCGGCCGGAGTCTGCCACGGTGTTGTTACCGCCCCGTAGCGCGCCGGGGCCGCGCCCGGTGAAACCGGACGCGGCCCCGGCCCGCGCCCGACGACCGGGCGCGGCCCCCCTTCAATCGGGTCCGTCAGCCCCGCAGACCCGACATGTGCTGGAGGCTGACCTCGGCGTAGCGCAGGGACCGGCCCGGGTCGGCGGCGCCGCCCGGAGCGTTGTCCTGCTCCCACATCGGGTTGTGGTAACCCTTCGCGCCCATGTTCGCGAAGAAGTTGCCGTAGTCGATGTCGCCCTGGCCGAGCGGCACCATGTCGTACCCGGCGCTGCTGTTCGGGTTGAACGCGCCGTCCTTGGCGTGGAACAGCGGGAACCGGATCGGCTGCGCCGCCACGACGGCCAGCGGGTCGAAGACGCTGGTCTGCACCACACCGTCCGGGTCGGTGTAGGTCCTGAACCGGTGCTGGGCCACGTGCGCCCAGTAGATGTCCATCTCGAACCAGACCCACTCCGGGTTGGTGTGGGCGATGAAGTAGTCCAGCTTTCGTACGCCGGAGGACCGGGTCGGCCGGCCCAGCGCGTCCAGCGGGCCGCTGTCCAGCAGGAAGTTGTACGCGGCGTCGTGGTTGTGGGTGTACAGCTTCAGCCCCCGGGCGGCGGCCATCTCCCCGAAGAAGTTCCACCGGTCGACGGCGGCGTCCCAGTCGGCCTTGTAGTTGCTGTTGGTCGGGTCGCTGCCGGTGCCGATGTGGCTCATGCCGAGGATCTCGGCGGTGTCGAGGGTCCGCTCGAACGCGGCGACGGTGTCCGGCGTGACGGTGCCCGGGATCGAGGCGTGCGAGCCGTTGGCGCGCAGCCCGTTGTCGTCCAGGATCTTGCGGATCTCCTGCGGGGTGATCTGCCGGCCGAGGATCGCCGTGCTCTGGTTGTAGCCGGCGAACTCGACCTCCTTGTACCCGATCTCGGCGAGCCGGCCGAGGACGCGCTCGAACCCGTACGGCACCCCGGTGGTGTCCGGGGCGGCGCCGATCCGGTCGCGGACGCTGTACAGAATGATGCCGCGCTTGCCGGCGGGGACGAGCAGGCCGTTGCCGTCCGCCCCGGCGGCGGAGGCCCAGCCGCTGGCGCCGACGGCGGCCGCGCCGGCGACGCCGGCCAGGGCGCCGAGCATCCGGCGACGGCTCATTCCGTGTTGACTGTCGTTCATCTGATGCTGCCTTTCTCGGTGCGGTGGTTCCGGTGTCCGGGTCGCCGGTGGTGACCCGGGTGGTCGGGGGGAGCGGGCCGGTGCCGCCGGTGCGGTGCCGCCCCGGCCCGCTCCCGGTCAGGGGCTGACGCCGATGCCGGCGCCGGTGAACTCGACCCAGTTGAGGTTTCCGAAGCCGCCGCTCGGACCACCGGGAACGGTGGCGAAGACCAGGTAGAGGCGGTGCGAACCGCCCGGGTCGGTGATCGGCACGCTGGTGCTGGTGAACGCGGTGTTGCCGGTGGTCGCGTTGACCGTGGCCGTGGTCAGCAGCGGACCGGTCGGCGAGTCCAGCCGGAACTGGACGGCGAACCGGGGCTGCCCGGCGGTCGCGGCGCTGCCGCCGGACGTCCGCAGGGTGACCGACTGCATGTTGCGCAGGTCGACCGTGTTGTTGATCGCGATCCAGTCACCCGGGTCGAGGCTGCCGCGTTGCTGCCCGCCGCCGGTGTCGGCGCTGGTGCCGACCGTGGTGCCCGACTCGTTGCGGGCAAACTCCACCTGCTGCCGCTTGTCCTGGATGACCTGCTGGTCGACCGTGGTCAGCGCCGGCTGGCCGTTGGCGCCGCCGTCGGTGTACGACGCGCTGACCACGCCGTAGATGTATCCACCGTGCGAGGCGTCGTCCGGATCGGTGGGCAGGACCCCGGAGCAGCCGAACTGGTTGGCCTCGCCGTGCCCGTGCTCGTCGTGGCCGAGCACGAAGGTGACCTCTACCTTGGAGCAGTCGACCGGCCCGTCCTCCGGGTCGGTGACGGTCACCGACCACGGGATGTCGTCACCCCAGCTGAAGAAGCCACCCTCGACCGGGGTCTGCACGGTCACCGTGGGCGCGGTGTTGCCGACCGTGATGGTGGTGTTCGCCGACGCGCTCTTGCCGCTGGAGTCGGTCACCGTCAGGCGGGCGGTGTAGACGCCGTTGGCCATGTACGTGTGCGTCGGGTTCGGGTCGATGGAGTCGGTGGTGCCGTTGCCGTCGAAGTCCCACGCGAACGAGATGGAGTCCGCCGGGTCCGGGTCCCTCGACCCCTCGCTGGAGAACGCCACGGTCAGCGGGGCGATCCCGTTGGTCGGTGTGGCGGTGAGCGTCGCGATCGGCGCCCGCAGCCCCTTGACGTAGCTGAACTTCAGCATCGCCGCGTCCGGGTTGACGTTGAAGAAGCCGTCGCCGTACGTCAGCAGGTAGAAGTTGCCGTCCGCGCCCCACTTCATGTCCATCGGGTTGTCGCAGAGGAACGGCCGGGCGGGTGTGGTGGGCGCCGGTCCGCAGTTCAACACGTTGTTGATCTTCAGGATGTCGCCCTGCGAGTCGAGCCGGACCTCCTTGAGGGTGTCCCGAGTGAACTCGCCGAAGAAGATCGCGTCGTCGAAGTACGCGGGAAACTTCGTCTCCGACCTCAGCTCCGGGTCGTAGTCGTACTTCGCCGCGCCGTGCGGGCCCACCCCGCCGGTGCCGAGCTCCGGGAAGAGCACCGGGCAGGTCTGCGTCGGTGTCGACAGGTACGACTCCGGGCAGGGGGTGGGAGCCTGGAAGGAGTACCAGAGCTCGGACTTCTTCACCGTCGGCAGGTCGGTCAGGCCGGTGTTGTGCCGGGAGGTGTTCTTGGGCGCCGCGCAGTCGAACGGCGCGACCGGCGAGATGGGGCTGGTGGTCCAGTTCATCTCGATGTACGGCAGGTTCGGCTGCACGCACATCGGCCAGCCGTAGTTGGCCGGTTCGTCGACCACCATCATCCGGCCGGTGCCCGCCGGGCCGCGGCCCACCGCGGCGGTGGAGGAGTCGGGGGAGTAGTCGGTGATGTAGGCGACGTCGTCCTTGTCGAGGGTGATCCGGAACGGGTTCCGGAAGCCCATGGCGTAGATCTCCGGCCGGGTCTTCTCGGTGCCGGCCGGGAACAGGTTGCCCGCCGGCACCGTGTAGCTGCCGTTCGCCTGGACCGTGATGCGCAGGATCTTGCCCCGCAGGTCGTTGGTGTTGGCGGAGCTGCGCCGGGCGTCCACGAAGGGCGCCTGGTACGCGCCGGTGGCGCTCACCGAGTCGTTGTGCGGCGAGAAGCCGCCGGAGCCGCCGCCACCGGCGGGGGTGTCGTCACCGGTGACCAGCCACAGGTTGTTCTTCGAGTCGAAGGCGATGTCGCCGGCCACGTGGCAACAGGCGCCCCGGTCCACCGGCACCTGGAGGATCTTCTGCTCGGTGGCCAGGTCGAGCGAGGGGTTCTCGCCGTCGACGAACTTGAAGCGGGACAGCTGGAAGTAGCCCTTCCACCGGTCCCAGGCCGTCGGGTCGGTGCTGGTGGTCGGCGCGCCTCCGGTGGGGGTGTCCAGCGGGGGCGCGTAGAACAGGTAGACCCAGCGGTTGGTGGCGAAGTCGTTGTCGATCGCCGGGCCGTACATCCCGTCCTCGCTGTGGGTGTAGACCGGGATCTGCGCCAGCACGGTGGTCTCGTTGCTCTCCGGGTCGTGCAGCCGTACGCCGCCGCGCCGGTCGGTCTGGAGCACGCGGCCGTCGGGGAGCACGTCGAAGCCGATCGGCTCGTTGACGTTGGGCTGCGCCCCGATCACGGTCATCTGGTAGTTGGCGAGCACGGTCGCGCCGCAGTCGCCGTCGGTGACGCCGGCCGCCCACTGGATCGCGCCGCCCAGGTGGGCGCGCAGGTCGGTGCCGCCGAAGCTCTCCGGCGTGGCCCCGAGCCCGGTGTAGAAGGAGCGGCCACCCTGGTGGTCCTTGCACCAGGTGATCGGGTGGTCGAAGCCCATCGACCCGCCGGCGTACGTCTTCTCGTCCACCGTGGCGAGGACGTGCGAGACGCCCCGGACGTTGGCCGCGAAGTTGTACCACCGGTCGGTGTGGGTCCAGCGTTCCGGCAGGGGCGCGGAGGCCGGGTGGACCCGGTCGGCGACGGTGACCGTGGCCGGGCCGGCCGCCGTGGCCGCCCCGGCGGCCCGGGTGCCGAGCACGCCGTCCAGGAAGGACCAGCCCGGTTCGGCCTCGATCGCCGAGTGGACGCCGACGAAGCCGCCGCCGGCGCGGTAGTACCGCTCGAACGCGGCCTGCTGCGCGTCGGTGAGCACGTCACCGGCGGTGTTGAGGAAGATGACCGCCCGGAACTGTTTCAGGTGCGGCCCGTCGAACTTGCGGGGGTCGTCGGTGACCTCCACGGTGAACCGTCGCTCGTTGCCGAGCTGCCGGATGGCGTCGACCCCGGCCGCGGTGGCGGCGTGGCTGCCACCGGCGGAACGGGTGAACACCAGCACCTTGTACTCGATGCCGTTGCTGTCGGGGGCGGGTGTGGTCAGGACCGGAGCGGCGGAGGCCGGTTCCGGCTGCGGTGCGGCGGTCGCGACGAGTGTCGTGCCGAGGAGGGTGAGGAGACTGAGGTAGGTGGTGGCCCTTCGGCCGGTCGGTCTGCGCATCGAACCTCGCTCTGGTCGGGCGGGTCCGCCTCAGCGCGTCGCTGAGGAGGGTCGCGGGACGGAGAGCCTGGCCAGGTTCTACGCGAGACGATATTTGCGCATGGAAGTAAAGAGAAGAGGTTCGGGGCAGAAGTTTCCCTCAGATCGTGCGAACTTTCGTTCTGAATCGGCGAAAGTCGGTCCGCCGGTCCGCGCAAACGCCAGCGGGCCGGTCGTTCGAGACGACCGGCCCGCTGATGCGTACGCGTTACAGCGTGCTGCCGCTGCCGCCCGAAGTGGACGGCTTGCTGCGGGACGTGCTGCTGGTCGACGACCCGGAGGTCGCGCCGGACGAGCCGGACTTGGCGCCGACGGTGGCCGGGGTGCCGGCGAACGCGTCGTCGGCGGCGGTCAGCTCCTGCCGGTGGCCGTTGCCGCTCAGCTTCTCGCCCAGCTTCGACTGCCCGAGCTTGTCCTTGCCCTCGCTGTAGAGCCGGGTCGCCTGGGCCTGCGCGACACCGGCCGCCTCCTGGACGGTCGGGTGGTCGAGGACCTTGCGGCCCCGCACCACCAACTCCTCGTACTTCTCACGGCCGGCGCGGGCGCCCAGGACGAATCCCGCAGCCAGCCCGCCAAGAAACATGATCTTTCCGCGCATGGCGGCTCCTTCCGTACCTGACGCGCCGTCGTCCCGCCACATACCCGTCGGGACAGGCCGATGCGCCTGCGTCCTGTCGTCGGCAGCTAACTACCCATCCTGCTCTCCGCTCATACCTGCTTGTGCCGCGATGACGATTTGTCCCTGTATATCCTCGTGTCGGAGCACGGTCGGACGTGGGTAACCCCCTGGACCAACACCCCGGGGAGTCCTGTACTCTTGTCCCGTCGCACGGAGCCGGAGAGATCCGGAAGCCGGGTGACGGCACGGTCCCCCGTAGCTCAATTGGCAGAGCAGCCGGCTGTTAACCGGCAGGTTTTTGGTTCGAGTCCAAACGGGGGAGCTCCTCTCCATCACAACGCCCGTCGGCCCGCCGGCGGGCGTTCGCCGTCTCAGGCCCGCCCCCACCCTCGGCGATCTTGCACTTTCGGCCCCGACAGACGGGGCAAACACGCGCAAATCAAGGGCACAAAGTGCAAGATCGGCGGAGTCGGGGTGGAGTGGTTTCGGCTCCGCACGACGGCTTGGGCCGGCAGGATGGGCGATGTCGGGCTTAAGCCGCGATGCGTCGATTGGTGCGTCGGTCACTGGGTGGTGCGGATGTCCGGAAGAGGCGGTCGCGGGCGGGTCACGCTGGTCGCGCTGCTGGTCGTCCTCGCCTGGCTGGTGATCGGAGGCGTGGCCGGGCCGTACTCCGGGCGGCTCGGTGAGGTCGCCACCAACGACAACGCCTCCTTCCTCCCGGCCGACGCCGAGGCGACCCGCGCCCAAGAGCTGTTCGAGCGGTTCGTCGACGAACCCACCACGCCGGCGCTCGTCGTCTACGAGCGCACCTCCGGCATCACCGACGCGGACCGGCAGCGGATCGCGGCCGACGCCGTCCGGTTCGCCGAGGTGCCCGGCGTGGTCGGCCCGCTCCCGCCCCCGATCCCCAGCGAGGACGGGCAGGCCGTGCAGGTGGTCGTGCCGATCGACGACGACCGGGGTGAGGAGATCGGGACGGTCGTCGAGGAACTGCGCGACGTCACCGGCGCCGACCGGAACGGGCTCACCGTCGACGTGGCCGGGCCCGCCGGCCTGCTCGCCGACCTGATCGAGGTGTTCTCGGCGATCGACGGGACGCTGCTGCTGGTCACCCTCTGCGTGGTGCTGGTCATCCTGCTGGTCGTCTACCGCAGTCCGGTGCTGTGGATCTTTCCGCTGCTGGCCGCCGGCATGTCCTTCGGGCTCGCCTCCGTCTTCGTCTACCTGCTCGCCGACGCCGGGTTGATCACCCTCAACGGGCAGGCCCAGGGCATTCTCACCGTGCTGGTCTTCGGCGCCGGCACCGACTACGCGCTGCTGCTCGTCGCCCGCTACCGGGAGGAACTGCACCGGCACGAGTGCCGCTGGGACGCGATGAGGGCGGCATGGCGTGGCGCGGCCCCGGCCATCGTCGCCTCCGCCGGCACCGTCATCGTCAGCCTGCTCTGCCTGCTGCTGTCCAGTCTGAACTCCAACCGCGCGCTCGGGCCGGTCGCGGCCATCGGCATCGCCGCCACCCTGCTGGTGATGCTCACCTTCCTGCCCGCGCTGCTGGTGCTCGGCGGACGGTGGGCGTTCTGGCCGCGCCGGCCGCTCCACGACCGCGCCGACCCCCGCATCGAGGACGGCATCTGGAGCCGCGTCGCCCGGTTCGTGGCGCGGCAGGCCCGCGCGGTCTGGCTGGTCACGAGCGTCGCGCTGGCCGCGCTGGCGATCGGTCTCACCCAGCTCGGCGTGACCACCCTCGGCCAGAGCGACCTCTTCACCGAGCGGACCGAATCCGTCGCCGGGCAGGAGACGATCGCCCGGCACTACCCGGGCGGCACCGGGAGCCCCGCCACCATCTTCACGACCCAGGAGACCGCGCGGCAGGTCGCCGAGGTGGCGCAGGGCGTCCCGGGGATCGCGGCCGTACGCCCGCTCACCGACAACCCGGCCGGCCCCCCGGACCCGAACGCGCCGCCGAAGGTCGTCGACGGCGTCGTCCAACTGGAGGCGACGCTCGCCGACCCGCCGGACTCCGACGGCGCCGAGCGGACCATCCGGGACCTGCGCGTCGCCGTGCACGCCGTACCCGGCTCGGACTCGGTGGTCGGCGGCTTCACCGCGATCAGCGTGGACACCGCCGACGCCTCCCGGCGCGACCAGAACGTCATCATCCCGGTCGTCCTCCTGGTCATCGCGATCATCCTGGCGCTGCTGCTGCGGGCCATCCTCGCTCCGATCCTGCTGATCGCGACCGTGCTGCTCAGCTTCGCCGCCACGCTCGGCCTCTGCGCGCTGATCTTCAGGTACGTCCTCGACTTCCCCGGCGTGGACGCCTCGTTCCCGCTGTTCTCCTTCGTCTTCCTGGTCGCCCTCGGCATCGACTACAACATCTTCCTGATGAGCCGGGTCCGGGAGGAGTCGGTCCGGCGCGGCACGCGGGCCGGCGTGCTCGCCGGCCTCGCGGTCACCGGTGGTGTCATCACCTCCGCCGGCATCGTGCTCGCCGCCACGTTCGGTGCGCTCGCCGTACTCCCGCTGGTCGTGCTCGTCGAACTGGGCGTGGCGGTCGCCGTCGGCGTGCTGATCGACACCATCGTGGTCCGCTCCCTGCTGGTGCCCGCCCTGTCGTACGACATCGGCCCGAAGATCTGGTGGCCGAGCCGGTTGTCGCGGTTTAACGGTGAGCGGGAGGCGCAGCGTGCTGGCTGAGACGGACGTGGTGATCGTCGGCGGCGGCCTGGCCGGCCTGGCGGCGGCCCGGCGGCTGCACCGCGCCGGCGTGCCGTGGCGGCTGCTGGAGGCGAGCGGCCGCCTCGGCGGCCGCGTCGCCACCGACGCGGTCGACGGCTTCCTGCTCGACCGCGGCTTCCAGGTGCTCAACACCGCCTACCCGCGGCTCGGCACGCTGCTGGACGTCGACCGGCTCGACCTCGGGTACTTCACCTCCGGCGTGCTGGTCCGCCGGGGCGACACCCTGACGCGGCTGGTCAACCCGCTGCGGGAACCGGCCGGCGCGCCCGGCACCGCCCTGGCCGGCGTCGGCTCGCTGCTGGACCGGCTGCGGTTCGCCGCACTCGCCACCGGCTGTGCCACGCTGCCCGCCCGGCGGCTGCTGGACGCGCCCGAGACCACCACCGAGGCGGCGCTGCGCCGCGCCGGCCTCTCCGACGCGATCATCGAGGAGTTGCTGCGACCGTTCCTCTCCGGCGTGTTCGTCGACCGCCAGCTGGAGACCTCCAGCCACGTGTTCGCGATGGTGCTGCGCTCCTTCGCGCGGGGGCGCATCGGCCTCCCGGCCGAGGGGATGGCCGCGCTGCCCCGGGCCGTGGTCGCCCCGCTGCCCACCGACCTGATCGACCTGGACACCCCCGTCGCCCAGGTCGCGCCCGGCCGGGTCCGCACCCAGGCCGGCGACATCGCCGCCCGCGCCGTCGTGGTCGCGGTCGATCCGCCGGCGGCGGGAACGCTGCTGCCGATGCTGGCGCGGGTACGCATGCACAGCTACACGACCTACTACCACGCCACCGACACGCCGCCCCTGGACGAGCCGATCCTGCTCGTCGACGGCGACCGGCGGGAACTCATCGCCAACACCGTCGTCCTCAGCAGGGCGGTGCCGACGTACGCGCCGGAGGGGCGGCACCTCGTCGCCACCTCGGTGGTCGGCCCGTCCGCCCCACCCGAGCCGGTGATCCGGGACGAGCTGGCCCGCCTCTACGGACGGTCCACCGCGGACTGGACCCACCTCACCACCGTGTCGGTCCCCGACGCGCTACCCGCCGCACCACCGCCGCAGCGCCGGCTGCGCAAGCCGGTGGCACTGGGGGAGGGGCTCTTCGTGGCCGGCGACCACCGGGACAGCCCGTCCATCCAGGGCGCGCTGGCCAGCGGCTGGCGTACGGCCGGCGCCGTCCTCGAACACCTGCGCCCGCCGGCCTGACACCTCCTCGGGGATGGCGTCGCTGCGCGCTGTTATCCTCGCGTTGCCCATCGTGCTGCTGCGCCAGGCGCCGTGAGCGAGGGGAGCCGGTTCGTGCTGGCCGCTGATCAACCGAGCGGGTTACGATCCGGCGCGGTGCCGGGGCGGTAGCTCAGCCGGTTAGAGCAGGGGACTCATAATCCCTCGGTCGCGGGTTCGAGTCCCGCCCGCCCCACCATGCAAAACCCCGGGTCAGCCATGCTGCCGGCGACCCGGACGAACCGCGTCAAGATCCGGACCCACGCCGTCAGTCCGCACTGAGTCCGCAGCAGCACGAGCCGCCGCCCGGTCCAGGCGGTCCGCCACCTGGTCCAGGTCGTCCTCGAACAGGTTCGCGTACACGTCCAGCGTCATCGCCGCCGATGCTCAGTCCGCAGGCGACGGCCGAGCTCGCCGGGTCACGGTCTGGTCGAGTCTGTCAGGGCCGGTTGTGCACGAACCACGCGTCACCGGCGGGCAAGGCAACGGCGACCTCCCACTGGCTCAGGTCGAGGTTCGGGGCGAGCGCCTTGAGCTGGCCGGCCGCGGTCCACGCCTCGTCACCCGGTGCCGGGCGACGACCCACCTGGAACTGCAGCATGGTGCCCCACGACGCGACCAGGCGGGCGTCCCACCGGTGACGCCACTGCGCCAACACCTCGGCGAGCATCCGCTGGTACTCCCGGGTCGGCGCACCGAAGAAGTCCACCCAGTACCCCGAGCTGCGGACGTCGCTGGTGGGCAGCAACATGAGCAGGACGCTGTCAGGCGTGTACCAGTAGTCGGTCTGCGTCACGAACCGCACGCTGCCAAGCACCCGGGCGTACAGGTCGGCGTCGGCGAGCAGCCGATCGTACAGCGCCCGCTCCAGCGCCTGGCTCGGAGTCGGCAGCGCCACATCCGACACCAGGGCCGTCAGGTCCAGGTCGACGCCGGCCATGCCGCGCGCGTAGTACTCGACCTCGCCCTCGTCGACCTCGTCGTCCTCGCTGTTGTGGCGGTAGGCCAGCCAGGGTTCGGAAGACTCGGCCGCCTCGGCGAACGCGCGCAGCTCCGACTCCGACGGACCCGCCTCGGGCTCGGGCCGGATCCTCAGCGTGTCGTGGAAGTCGTCGGTGACCATGACGGGCCGGCGTCCGATGACCGGCACCAGTGCGTCGGCAGCCTGCCAGGCCTCGTGCAGGCGATTGGGGTCGATGTCGGCGACGAGGACAGTGCCCGACGGGCCGTGCCCGATCGGCAGGCTGGCCAGTGGCGTTCCGACGAACGCCGCTTTGATCTGGTCGAGGTCGTTTCGCACGGTGAAAGTGTCTCCGATCGTCGACGCGACGCGGCGTCGAGGTGGGTCCGGGTGCACATCAGGATGCGGCGAGCAACGCATGCAGCATCGCCCAGGTCTGGTCGAGAGGTAGGGCGCTCCACCTTGTCACCCTGGCGCTGGCCCGCTCCACGGTGTGTGGGTCGACGGTGGACGGGACGGCACGAGAGCGGGGCCTCGGTACAGTCACGGCGATTCCGGGGAGGTCACCCACATGGCAGAGGTCGACAAGGCGGTCGAGCGGATCCGGGCGACGCGGGCGTACAGGCTGCTGGTCGTCGGGTACCGCTGCCTGCTCCTCGGGCCGCTCATGCTGGGTCTGACCATCGGCGCGATAGCCCTCTGGTCCCTGAAGCCACCACTGGTCTGGGTCCCGATCGCCATTACGTTCGCGACAGTGTTTGCCGGGGTCGCGGGGGTGTGGGTCGGGCTGATAACCCTGCACTCCCGTCGGCTCATGCCACGCGGCGGCACCAATCGACACGCAGCCCTGATGAGGGCCTGGCGACACGACGTGGTTGCACCGATAAGGCGAACCCGAGGCTGCCCGTGTAGGGCGGCTGTTGCGACGTGTGGATCGAGGTGTTTGGCTCGGCCGGTGAGATCCGATTTCGAGGACTGGGCACGCCGGACGTTTTCACGGTGGAACGCAGTCACCATTGCTTCCACCATCCTTGGCCTTGTCCTGTCCGGGTTGGGGCTCATGATCGGGACCAGGTAGGACCGCCATGCTTCGGTGAGCGTCGTCCGAGTCCGGCCGCGGCGAGCAGTCCGCATCCAGTCCGCAAGAGGTCGAGGGGCGCCGGGGGAGTGGTACGAACCGCGTCAAGATCGGGACCGACGCCGCCAGTCCGCACCGGGCGGCCCGCGTCGGAGCTTCCCCGCCACTACCACGGCACGTGGCGGAGCCGGGCTCGGTCTCACTCGCCTCTCGCCGAACGGCGACCAGCGGCGGATCGCCGACGACCAGGCCCACCGGATCGGTCAGGAATCGAGAAGCACCGGTCGCCGAACCGTAGCTAGCGTGACCGCCGTGGATATCCATCCCACCCGGCACGCCGCCGGGGCCCGGGGTGCTCGTCTTCAGGAGGTCCCGTTGAACTGGAACAAGTGGGTACGGCAGATCCACCGCTGGCTGGCCATTGCCTTTACGGTGACCGTCGTCGTCACCTTCGTCGCCTTGGCACGGGAGGAGCCCGTCGTCTGGGTGTCCTACGTGCCGCTGCTCCCGCTCGCCTTGCTCCTGTTCACCGGTCTGTACCTGTTCGCGCTGCCGTATGCCGCCAAGTGGCGCAGCGGGCGACGCGCCGCTGCCGAGAGATGACCAGGGCGTGCTCGCAGGCCGGCCCGCGCGGGAATCGCCCGTGCGGGTCGCTTGTCCTCCGGGGGTCCGGCATCCACGCGGTCGCGAGGGAGGATGAGACGCGATCGGGTCGGCGGAGAAGGAGCACGCATGTCAACCGAGCCGGAGCCGGGCCTCGTGCCCGAGCACATGCGAACCCGCTACAAGGATGATCAACCGCCGGTAATGGTGACCGTCGACGGGCAGGACTTCCGAATCCGTGAGCGTGCCGAGGAGCCTGGCACGTACGACTTCGACTGGCTCAACGGGCCGCACGACTACGGCTTCGGGATCTCCGGCGGCTCCGCGATGAGCCTGCCCGAGATGAAGGAGGCCATCCGGACCTTCCTGGCCATGATCGATCCCGCCACCGGATACATCGAGGATTAGTAGCCGGGCTGTAGGCGCCACCAGCCGTCGAGGGTGGCGTGATGTCCCACCCACAATCTTGACTCATTCCAGAAAACGAGCCAGACTTCCGGGCGTGGCCACGACCCTGGACGTCCAGCAGATGCTGCGCGGGGCGGCGTTGCGCGTGACCCGTCCTCGGGTGGCGGTGCTGCACGCGGTGCACGCGCACCCGCACGCCGACACGGACTCGATCATCGGCGCCGTACGCCGGGACCTCCCCGACGTGTCCCATCAGGCCGTGTACGACGTGCTGCGCGCGCTGACCGCCGCGGGTCTGGTGCGGCGCATCGAACCGTCCGGCTCGGTGGCCCGGTACGAGTCGCGGATCGGGGACAACCACCACCACGTGGTGTGCCGATCCTGCGGTCTGGTCGCCGACGTCGACTGCGCCGTCGGCGAGGCGCCCTGCCTGACTCCGTCCGACGACAGCGGCTTCTCGATCGACGAGGCCGAGGTCATCTACTGGGGCCGGTGCCCCGACTGTTCCATCGCTGACAATTCCTGATCCCCTGATACGGCACGTCACGGAAGGAATCCCTTGTCCGAGAACCCGATGTCCGAGAACCACGATGCCGTCGTCCATGACGCGAGCGCGGGAAGCGAGTCTCGCTGCCCGGTCGCACACGGACGCGCCCCCCACCCGACCCAGGGCGGCGGCAACCGCGGCTGGTGGCCGAACAGCATCAACCTGAAGATCCTCGCCAAGAACCCCGCCGTGCGGAACCCGCTCGACGAGGAGTTCAACTACGCCGAGGCGTTCAAGGCCCTCGGCCTCGCCGCCGTGAAGCGGGACATCACGGAGGTCCTGACGACCTCGCAGGACTGGTGGCCGGCCGACTACGGCCACTACGGCCCCTTCATGATCCGGATGGCGTGGCACAGCGCGGGCACGTACCGCATCAGCGACGGCCGCGGTGGCGCCGGCGCCGGCATGCAGCGCTTCGCGCCGCTCAACAGCTGGCCGGACAACGCGAACCTCGACAAGGCCCGGCGCCTGCTGTGGCCGGTCAAGAAGAAGTACGGCCAGAGCATCTCCTGGGCCGACCTGATGATCCTCGCCGGCAACGTCGCCCTGGAGTCGATGGGCTTCAAGACCTTCGGTTACGCCGGTGGCCGGCCGGACGTCTGGGAGCCCGAGGAGGACGTCTACTGGGGTCCCGAGACGACCTGGCTCGGTGACGAGCGCTACACCGGCGACCGGGAGCTCGAGAACCCGCTCGCCGCGGTCCAGATGGGCCTCATCTACGTCAACCCGGAGGGCCCGAACGGCAACCCGGACCCGCTCGCCTCGGCCCGCGACATCCGCGAGACGTTCTACCGCATGGGGATGAACGACGAGGAGACGGTCGCGCTGATCGCCGGCGGCCACACCTTCGGCAAGACCCACGGCGCGGGCCCTGCCGACCACGTCGGTCCCGAGCCCGAGGCCGCCCCGATCGAGGAGCAGGGCCTCGGCTGGAAGAGCAGCTTCGGCACCGGCAAGGGGCCGGACACGATCACCAGCGGTCTCGAGGTCACCTGGACCACGACGCCGACCCGGTGGAGCAACAGTTTCTTCGAGATCCTGTTCGGCTACGAGTGGGAGCTGACGAAGAGCCCCGCCGGGGCTCACCAGTGGGTCGCGAAGGACGCCGAAGAGATCATCCCGGATCCGTACGACCCGTCGAAGCGGCGCAAGCCGACGATGCTGACGTCGGACCTGGCGCTCCGCGTCGACCCGATCTACGAGCAGATCTCGCGGCGCTTCCTGGCCAACCCGGACGAGTTCGCGGACGCCTTCGCCCGGGCCTGGTTCAAGCTGACCCACCGCGACATGGGTCCGATCCAGCGCTACCTCGGCCCCGAGGTCCCGACCGAGACGCTGATCTGGCAGGACCCGGTCCCGCCGGTGACGCACGAGTTGGTCGACGCCGAGGACGTCGCCGCTCTCAAGGCGCAGGTGTTCGCCTCGGGGCTGACGGTGTCCCAGCTCGTCTCCACGGCATGGGCGTCGGCCTCGACGTTCCGCGGCGGCGACAAGCGTGGCGGCGCCAACGGGGCGCGGATCCGCCTCGAGCCGCAGAACAGCTGGGAGGTCAACGACCCCGACCAGCTGGCGACGGTGCTGCGCACGCTGGAGGGCATCCAGCAGGCGTTCAACGCCGCGCAGACCGGCGGCAAGCAGATCTCGCTCGCCGACCTCATCGTGCTCGCCGGTGACGCCGCCGTCGAGCAGGCCGCCCGCAACGGCGGGGTCGACGTCGAGGTTCCCTTCACGCCGGGACGTACGGACGCGTCGCAGGAGCAGACCGACGTGGAGTCGTTCGCCGCGATGGAGCCGACTGCGGACGGGTTCCGCAACTACCTCGGCAAGGGCCACCGCCTGCCGGCCGAGTTCCTCCTGGTCGACAAGGCGAACCTGCTGACCCTGAGCGCGCCGGAGATGACGGTCCTCGTCGGCGGTCTCCGCGTCCTGGGTGCGAACTGGCAGCAGTCGCCGCTCGGTGTCCTCACCACGACCCCCGGGTCGCTGACCAACGACTTCTTCGTCAACCTGCTCGACCTGGGCACGACGTGGAAGGCGACGTCCGCGGACGCGACCACCTTCGAGGGCCTTGACCTCGCCACCGGCGAGGTCAGGTGGATCGGCAGCCGGGTCGACCTCGTCTTCGGGTCGAACTCGGAGCTGCGGGCGCTCGCCGAGGTCTACGCGAGCGACGACGCCCGCGAGAAGTTCGTCCGGGACTTCGTCGCGGCGTGGACCAAGGTGATGAACCTGGGCCGGTACGACCTGGTCTGATCTCACCTGTCCCGACGTCCGGGCCGGCCCACCACGGGCCGGCCCGGACGCGCACCTGGCGCGGTTCCCGAGGCACTCGTGGTTGCGTTTTTGGTGCTTGGCTTCCATGCTTGGGGTGTGGTGGATGGAAGCGACCTGCTGACAACGGGCGAGGCGGCGGCGCTGCTGCGCTCGTCGCGTCAACATGTGGTGGACATGTGCGAGCGTGGCCTGCTGCCGTACGTGAAGATCGGAGCCCACCGGCGTCTACGCCGAGCCGATGTCGAGGCGATCCTGCGGCCGGAGCTGACGCGTGACCAGCTCAAGGCGCTGTGGCTGCATCGGGCGGTCGCCGGCCGGCTCGTTCAAGATCCGGAGACGGTCCTGGCGAAGGCGGCGCAGAACCTGGACCGGCTGCTCCACATACATCCGCACGGGATGGCCGCCATGTGGCTGGGGCGATGGCGTGCGGTGCTGGACGCTGGTGTGGAGGCGGTGCTTGAAGCGTTGACTTCGCGCGCGCCGCACGCGATCGAGTTGCGGCAGAATTCGCCGTTCGCGGGTGTGCTACCGGAAGCGGAGCGCCAAGCCGTGCTGGCTGCCTTCGCCGACCGTTGGCGCAGCGAGCGTGCGGCGTGAGACGCGAACAGTTGGAGCATGTTCTGCGGGCCGCCTCTCAGATCGCCGGCGACCCCGACGTACTTGTCATCGGCAGTCAGTCCGTGCTGGGAGCGATCCCTGAGGAGGACCTTCCACCAGCGGCGACGGCCTCGATCGAGGTCGACGTGGCCTTCTTCGACGACCCCGACGACCGGAAAGCCGACCAGGTCGACGGGGCGATCGGTGAGCTGTCCGCGTTCCACGAGACCTTCGGCTACTACGCCCAAGGGGTCAGCGTGTCGACGGCGGTCCTGCCGGAAGGCTGGCGTGATCGCCTTGTCCTGGTCGAGACGTCCAGCACCGCGCCGGGTCGGGGATACCTGCTCGATCCGCACGACTGTGTGGTGTCGAAACTGGTCGCGGGCCGGGAGAAGGATCATGTTTTCGCCAGCGCGCTGATCGAGCACGGGCTCATCGATTCCGTCGTGCTCGCCGAGCGCATCGAGACGGTCGCGGTGTCGGACGCACATCGGCAGCGGCTCCGTAACTGGGTAGCGAGCCAGCGCCGGTCGTAGGCAGGGCTGCACTCACGATTGAGGTGACTGTGTCTTCGGGCGGGCGCGCAGGTGGGCGCGTTCGCCCTGCCGGCCGAAGAGGCTGAGGATCTCCACCGGTTCCGCGTCGGCGGCACCGAACCAGTGCGGCACCCGGGTGTCGAACTCGGCCGCCTCGCCCGGCGTCAGCACCAGGTCGTGCTCCCCGAGGACGAGCCGCAGCCGCCCGTTGAGGACGTAGAGCCACTCGTACCCCTCGTGGGTCTGGGGGTCGGGGTCCGTCTTGCGGGCCGGGATCACCAGCTTGTACGCCTGGATGCCGCCCGCCCGCCGGGACAGCGGCAGCATGGTCATGCCGTGGCGGGTGACCGGGCGCAGGTGGATGCGCGGGTCGCCGGTGGGCGGGGCACCGACCAGTTCGTCGAGCGTGACGCCGTGGGCGCGGGCCAGCGGGAGCAGCAGTTCCAGGGTCGGCCGGCGGGCGCCGGACTCCAGGCGGGAGAGCGTGCTCACCGAGATGTCGGTCTCCGCCGACAGGTCGGCCAGCGTGGTCTCGCGCTGCTTCCGCAGGGCGCGGAGCCGGGGGCCGACTGCGTCGAGGGCCTGGTCCAGGTCGCTGTCCATGCCGCCAGTTTGCCATAACGGCAAGAACATTTGCCGATACGGCCACCACCCCGCAGGGTTGGCGCGGGAGGTGGTCAGGATGACCGATCAGCTGAGGAACGACTACGACGTGGTGGTGGTCGGCGGCGGCGCCGCCGGGTTGAACGGCGCGCTGATGCTCGCCCGGGCCCGCCGAGCGGTGGCGGTGATCGACGCCGGCGCCCCGCGCAACGCGCCGGCCGACGGGGTGCACGGGCTGCTCGCCCGCGAGGGCACGCCGCCGGCCGAGCTGCTGGAGCGGGGCCGGGCCGAGGTGCGGATGTACGGCGGCCACGTGGTGACCGGCGAGGTGGCGGACGCGGTGCGCGACGGTGACGGGTTCGCCGTGGCACTGGCCGACGGGCGGTCGGTGCGGGCGCGTCGGCTGCTCGTGACCACCGGACTGCTGGACGAACTGCCGAACGTCGCGGGACTGCGGGCGCGCTGGGGCCGGGACGTGATCCACTGCCCGTACTGCCACGGATGGGAGGTCCGCGACCGGGCCATCGGCGTGCTGGCCACCGGGCCGATGTCGGTGCACCAGGCGCTGCTGTTCCGCCAGTGGAGCGCCGACGTCACCTACTTCACGCACATGTCCGCCGGGCCGGACGACGAGCAGGCGGAGCAGCTCGCGGCCCGCGGCATCCGGGTGGTGACCGGCACGGTGGCGGCCCTGGACGTCGCCGACGACCGGCTCGTCGGGGTACGGCTCAGCGACGGAACCGTCGTCGAGCGGGACGCGCTGGCGGTCGGGGCGCGGATGGTGGCGCGGGCCGGGTTCCTGGCCGGGCTCGGGCTGCGGCCGGCCGAGCACCCGAGCGGGATGGGCGAGCACATCCCGGCCGACCCGACCGGGCGTACCGACGTACCCGGGGTATGGGTGGCCGGGAACGTCACGGACCTGGCGGCGCAGGTGGGCGCGGCGGCGGCGGGCGGCGCCCTCGCGGCGGCGATGATCAACAGCGACCTGGTCACCGAGGAGACCCGGCGGGCGGTCGCCGTCCGGCGGGAGCGGTTCTCGGCCGAGTCCGAGGCGCGGGTCGCCGACCTGGTGGCGGGGGACCGCCGCCACGGGCTGTGAACACGGAGGAGGGACGGATGCCGGAAGCGTTCGACGCGGCGTACTGGGAGGAGCGCTACCGCGCCCACGGCGGGTCCGGCGTCCGTCCGCCCCACCCGCACCCGCGAGCCCGGGAGGCGGTGGATGCCTTGTCATCGCTTGTCGTCGACAATGTGGACATCGCTCCGCTCCTTCAGCGGATGTGGCAGCTACGAGCGAACGTGTCGGCTTACGACGGCGCCTACGTCGCTGCCGCCGAGTTGCTGTCCTGTCCACTGGTGACCGGCGATGTCCGTTTGACCAAGACCGGCGGCGTGCGGTGCGAGGTCCGTCTCGTCACTCCCCGCTGAAAAGGGCTCCTGGCGTATCGTTCGCACATGGCGGGGCCGGTGTGGGCGGACGGTGGGGCGTACGAGGCGTACGTGGGTCGGTGGAGCCGCCGCGTCGCCGAGGAGTTCCTGAGCTGGCTGGACGTGCCGCCCGGCAGGCGTTGGCTCGACGTGGGCTGCGGCACGGGCGCTCTGGCCTCAACCGTGCTGGCGGTGGCGGATCCCGCGCAGGTCACGGGCATCGACCCGTCCGAGGGCTTCCTGGCCCACGCCAGTTCGACGGTCGGTGACGCGCGGGCCGCTTTCCACGTCGGTGACGCGCGGTCGCTGCCCGTGGCCGACGCCAGTGTCGACGTCGTGGTCAGCGGGCTGGCGTTCAACTTCGTGCCCGAGCCGGAGCGGGCGGCGGCCGAGGTCGCGCGGGTCCTGCGGCCGGGCGGCGTCGCGGCCGCGTACGTCTGGGACTACGCCGAAGGCATGGAGATGATGCGCCACTTCTGGGACGCGGCCTCGGTGCTCGACCCGGCCGCCGCGGAACTGGACGAGGGGCCGCGCTTTCCGGTGTGCCACCCGGATCGGCTGGCTGCGCTGTGGACGAACGCTGGGCTTCGGGACGTGTCCGTCCGGGCCGTCGAGGTGCCGACGGTGTTCGTCGACTTCGACGACTACTGGCAGCCGTTCCTGGGTGGCCAGGGAGCGGCGCCCACCTATGTCACGTCCCTGACCGAGGCGGATCGCGCCGAGCTGGCGGACCTGCTGAACACCCGCCTGCCGGCCGAGCCGGACGGGTCCATCCAGCTCACCGCCCGCGCCTGGGCCGTACGGGGGACTGCGGCGCACTGACCGCCGCGTTCCGTCGAGATCTTGGAAGAAACTGGCCCCTTGAGGGGCCGAAATCTTCCAAGATCTCGACGGGGGCGGGAGGGAGGCGGGGCGGAGGCGGAAGCGTCAGCGGGGGCGGCGGGTCTTCGGCAGGTCGAACTGGTCGGCCGCCCTGCAGTCGCTCGGTCCGCCGATCGCGCCCGGGCCGACCCGCTCCAGAGCCTGCCGCGCGCGCACCCGGCCCAGGTTCCAGGCGTACCAGGGGTCCGCCTCCTCGAGGTCGTCGGCGATCCAGCTCAGGGTGCAGCGGCGCACCGGGTCGGGCAGCTTGGCCAGGGCCGGCGTCGCGTCGGCCGACAGGGCCCGCAGGTACCAGGCGTCGATCTTCCCGGTCGCCTGGTAGCGGGCGATGTTGCGGCCGGCGGCGTAGTCCTCCGGGTTGAGGACGGCCAGGCTGAGCAGCATGACCACGGCCAGCGCCACGGTCGCGCGCGGGATCCAGCCGCCCTTCCAGCGCAGCCCGGCGACGAGGATCATCAGGAAGACGGTGCCGAGCAGCAGCTCGAACGCCATCACGAAGAGGCGTTCGCCGGTGAAGCTGTAGACCTTCTGGTACGTGTACATCCGGGACAGCGCCGAGATCACAATGACGACGCTGAGTGCGCTCAGCGCGCCGAGCAGGACGCGCAGCACGATCCGCTCTGCCCGACTCTCGCGCCGGGCCCAGCGGGCCACGCCGCCGAGCACGGCGAGCGTCAGCAGGGTGACGGCGAGGAGTTGCCAGAAGCCGCTGCGCGCGTACTCGGCGTAGCTGAGCCCGGCCGTGCGCAGCACGTGCCGCTGGCCGCCGAACAGCACGGTGAACTGCACCGCCACGAACCCCGCGAACAGCAGCGTCAGGGCCGCGATGGCCGGCGCCCACTCCACCATGCCCAGGCTGCGACGGGTCGGCCGGTCCACGCTGGACAGGTCCGGCGGCGCGGCGAGCGTCCAGACGGCGGCCACCGCGCAGAGCGCACCGACCGTGGCGAGGAAGATCCAGCGGAAGACGGTGCTGATGCTGACCTCGGGCACGATCACGCTCAGCACCACGGAGAAGGCGCCGTCCGCCGAGGCGAGCAGGGTGCCGAACACGACCAGCGCGGCGACGGTGGCCGCGACCGAGCCGACCACGCGGCGGACCAGCCCCGGATCGGCGCCGGACCGGAAATGGGCCCGCACCCAGGGCAGGCCCCGGAAGGCCGCGGTCGGCCCTGCCACCAGGCTGAACAGGATGGACCGGACGCCCCGGCCACCGATCACGGCGAGGGTCGCGCACCCGAGCGCGCCGAGGACGCAGAACGTCACCAGCCACCAGGCGTTACGGAAGGCCAGCACCGACAGCAGCGCCAGCGCCGCCGCCGCCCAGCCGGCGCGGACCCACCGCTCGGTGCGCGGCAGCTTCGCGACCGCCCGGCGGACCGCGACGACCACACCGACGGTCAGGGCCAGCCAGCCGAGGAACCAGCCGATCCCGGTGCGGCTCAGCGGCACGAAGAACCCCAGCCCGAGGGCGCCGGCGAGGACCGCGGCGGGCACCGCCCGCCCCCGCGCGGGCTTCGGCCCGGGCCAGTGCCGCTCGAACCACGACGGCCCCGGCGGTGCCGGCCGGTAGAAACCACCGGACATCCCGGGGTACGGGGGGACGCCGGGCCGCCCGGGCGCGGCGGCGTACGGCATCGGGTGACCCGGTACGGGTTGGGCGGTCGGTGCGGCGGGACCGGACGCCGCTGACGGGCCGGTTGCCGGCGCGGCGCTGGCCGGGGGAGCGGCGTGCGGTGCCGGCGAACCGGTGGCCGTGGCCGGCACGGTCGACGGCCCGCTGTCGGCCGGCGTCGCGGGGGTCGCGCCCGCCTTCGGGGCGGGCCGGTCGGTGCCGGCTTCCGGTGAACGGTCCCCGGGAGCGGAGTCGCCGCCGTCGGAGGGCGCGACGTCCGGCTGGACGACCGCCACCGCGGCACCGGCCGCCGCCGCGGCACCGGCCGCCGCCGCGGTCGGGCCACCCGTGGCGCCCGCTTCGGAGACCGGTACCAGGGGGATGAAGACCGCGTAGCCGCGGGTGCCGGGTGGGAGGCTGACCGGGATCGCCCACGTGGGCTGGCCCTCGGGCCACGGGAAGGAGCCGGGGGCGTCGGCGGTCGCGGGCGCGGCGAGCAGGTACGACGGGGTGCTCCCGCCGTCGGCGTCGTCGGCGGGCGGTCGGGGCGCCGGTGGCGGCTGGGTCACGGCACTCTCCTTGATCAAAGGTGGGCACACTGTACGGCCCCTCCACCCCGGCCCGCCGCCCCGCCTCCGACGGCGGACGTGGCGTCACGACACGGTGGTGGTGGGGCCGCCGCCGCTGCCGCGGTCGTCCAGCAGGAGGGGCGCGCGGCCGGTGACGGCGTACCGGACGTGGGTCACCTCGGGGGAGTGCACGACCCGGGTCTGCGCCAGCTCGATGCCCTCCTTCTCGCCGAGGCCCAGGTCGGCGTCGAGCAGCCGCAGGCCGGTGCCCAGCACGACCGGCACGATGTGCAGCTCCAGCTCGTCGAGCAGGCCGGCGGCGAGGACCTGCCGGACCAGGCTGCCGCCGCCGGCCACCGCCACGTTCTTCCCTCCGGCGGCGGCGCGGGCCTGCGCGACGGCGCTGGCGAGCCCGTCGGTCACGTACGTGAAGCTGGTGCCGCCGCCGCGCACCAGGGTCTCCCGGGGGCGGTGGGTGACGACGAAGACCGGCGCGCGGAACGGCGGCTCCTCACCCCAGGGCACCTCGCCCCCGTCGGCCATCCGTCGCCCCATCACGTACGCGCCGGCCGCCGCGAAGGTCTCGGCGACGATCTCCGAGTTGGTGTCGTGCGTACCGCCGTCGAAGCCCTGCCGCTCGCGCCACGCCATCGCGTCGGTCACCCACCGGGTGACGCGGAAGAAGCCGGCGGCCTCGGCCGACTCCATCCAGTGGCCGTCGCCGGTGTGGCGGGGGCCGGCGTAGAACCCGTCCAGCGACACGGACAGCTGTGCGGTCACCTTGGTCATCGTCGTCCCTCTCGTCTGCGGACACCTCCTGGTGCCCGTTCACCGAGGGATCGGAGCGGGCGCGGTCCGTTCGACACCACGGCTATGTGACCTGGCTCACATCAGCCGGGCGGCCTGCCGGACGAGGAAGCGTCGCTCGGGCAGGCTGCCGGCGAGCCGGGCGGCCTCCCGCCACGCCCGGGCGGCGGCCTCCCGCTCGCCGGCCCGCTCCAGCAGGTGCGCGCGGACGGCCAGCAGCCGGTGATGCCCCGCGAGCGGCCCGTCCGCCAGCTCGCGCAACAGGTCCAGGCCGGCGGCCGGCCCGCGCACCATGCCCAGCGCGACCGCCCGGTTGAGGGTCACGGCCGGCCCGGGGGCGAGCCGCTCCAGCAGCTCGTACAGACCCAGGATCTGCGGCCAGTCGGTCCCCTCGGCGGACGGTGCCTCCGCGTGCACGGCGGCGATCGCGGCCTGGACCTGGTACGGGCCGACCGGCGCGGTCGACAGCGCGTGGGTCAGCAGCGCGGTGCCCTCGGCGATGGCGGATCGGTCCCAGCGGGTCCGGTCCTGCTCGGCCAGCGGCACCAGCTCGCCGTCCGGCCCGGTACGGGCCGGTCCCCGCGCCTCGGTCAGCAGCATCAACGCGAGCAGGCCGGCCACCTCGCCGTCGGCGGGCAGCCGCCGGTGCAGCCGGCGCGCCAGGCGGACGGCCTGCCGGGTCAGGTCGACCCGGCGGAGCGCGGGCCCGCTGCTGGCCGCGTACCCCTCGTTGAAGATCAGGTAGAGCACGTGGAGGACCACCGCGAGCCGGGGCCCCCGCTCCGGCTCGGGTGGCAGCGCGAAGCGGGCATCCGCCTCCCGCAGCCGCTGCTTGGCCCGCACGATGCGCTGTCCCATCGTCCGCTCCGGCACCAGGAAGGCGGCGGCGATCTCCGGGGTGGTCAGCCCGCCGACCGCCCGCAGCGTCAGCGCCACCTGCGCCGACGGTCCCAGCGCCGGGTGGCAGCAGAGGAACAGCAGTTCCAGCAGGTCGTCGCGGGCCGGCTCGGCGTCCGGCGGCGGCGCGAGCAGTGCGTCGCGGGGCGTCGCGTCCAGGACGGCCTGCTCCCGGCGCTGCCGGGCGGCGTCGGCGCGTACCTGGTCCACGTAGCGGCGGGCGGCCACCGTCCGCAGCCAGCCCGCCGGGTGCTCCGGCACGCCGTCGGCGGTCCAGGTCTCGAACGCCGCGAGCAGGGCCTCCTGCACGGCGTCCTCGGCGCGCGTGAAGTCGCCGTACCGGCGTACCAGGGCGCCGATGACTTGCGGCGCGAGGTCGCGCAGCAGGTCGCCGACCCGGTCGTCGCCGGTCAGAGGTCGCCGCCGGTGCCGGTCATCAGCGGCCACACCTCCAGGCCGCCGCCGCTGCGGCCGCTACCGAACCGCAGGGCCGGGTACGACCGGGCGATCTCCAGCGCCCGCTCCTCGCTGTCGACGTCCACCACGAAGTACGAGCCGACGTACTCCTTCGCCTCCAGGTAGGGGCCGTCGGTGACCACGGGCGCGTCCCCCACCATGCGGACCGACCGGGCCCGGGACACCAGCCCCTGGCTCTCCACCAGCTCGCCGGAGGCGCGCAGCGCCTCGTTGAACGCGTCGACCTCGCCGATCAGCGTGGCCAGGTCACCGGCGGGCAGGCTGTTCCAGATCTCCTCGTTGCCGTAGATCAGCATCAGGTACTTCACCGGAGGTCTCCTCTCAATGCACGTCATCGGGCGTGCCGCAACCAGCTGCGCGACACGACGGTGTCGGATACCGGACAGGACGCCGAGCACCTTGCCGTCGCACTGTTGTAGCAGGTGAGAGGCGTAAGGATGGCGGGCCACATCCCGATCCTCGGGCCCGGCGGGGACAGCACCGTCCCCGCCGACACCGCCGCCACCGAGCACGGCCCCGTCGCCGCGGCGGACCCGGCGTAGCGCACCGCCGATTCCGCCCCACGGGCCGCGCTCCGGTCGACACCCGTCCCGGGCACCCGGGACGGGTGTCGCCTCCGGACACCGACGTCGCCACCTTCGACAGATCTGACCGGCCGCGCCGACGCGGCCGGAACGGCCGCAGCCCACCGCCGTCGCGCGCACGGGGCTGCACAGGTCCAGACTCCACCGGTTGCGGCAGTACCGCCGTCCCCGCCGTCGCACGCGCCCCGGGCGGCTCGCCGTACCCGATGACCAGCCGTCCGGGCACGGACCCGGCGGGGCCGGTCGCCGCCGGTGGACCAGCATGAGAGGAGACGGCTATGGCCGCTCCCACCGCGACCGCCGCCCTGAACGCGGCGGTCTACTCTCCCGGCGACCAGATGACGCTGACCGTGACGTACGGCGACGCCGACACCCGGCCGGTGACCGTCACGGTCGTGGTCACCGACGCCCAGGGCAACAGCAGCGCGCCCGCGCGGGTCACCGCCGTCATCGACCCGCTCACCGTCACCGTCACCGACGATTCCGGCCGCACCTGGACGAAGCTGTCGGACAACGGCGCGGTGGCCGTCTACCGGGCGGTGGCGTGATGCCCCGGGTCACTGTCACGGTGCGCGACAACGGCGGGCGCACCGCCACCGCCACCGCCGACTACACGATCGCCCCGCCGGTGCTGGGCGGCTACTACCTCTCCGGGAATGCCGACCCGACGGCCGACATGGCGGGTGGCAACATCCGCTCGCTGACCCAGTACCGCAGCTTCGCCGACGGCTACCTCTTCCCGGGGTGGAACCGGCCGTGGCTGGTCGACCTTGGCAAGGCCGGGATAAAGATCAACATGGTGCTGGAGCTCAAGCACTACGGCGCCCCGAACACCGACCCGCAGACGTTCACCGTGGACGGCGTGCGGTACACCGTCCCGGCACCCGCGATGACCATCCAGCAGCGACCGGGGACGACCTGGCCCAGGGCGTACGGCTACAGCCAGGTTCTCGCCGGCCAGTGCGACGGGCTGTTCGCGCGGGCGCTGTCGCAGTACCGGACCATGGGCTTCGGGGTGAACATCCAGCTCGCCTCCGAACTGGACACCGACCACGAGTTCGGCACCACCGAGGCGGGCAAGGCGTACACGTGGGCGGAGTCCGACGCCCGCGCGGTGCAGGGCGTCACGTACATCGTCAACTGGTTCAAGGCGCGCGGCCTGCCCGCCGGCACCACCTTCTCGGTGGGGCTCGGCGGCTTCGACCGGGCCTGCTACCAGCGCACCCACCCCGAGGCGCTGATGGCCAAGCTCGACTTCCTCCAGTGGAACGTCTACGCCACCAACGCCACCCACACGGCGCTGGCCCGGTTCCGCCGGACCAAGGACTGGGCGGTCGCCGACCTCGGCCCGGTTGCCCTCTCCCGGCCCGTCCTGATCGCCGAGTGGGGGGTCCGGGCGGCCGAGATCCCCGACCAGGCGGGCTGGATCGCCACCGTCCCGGCGGCCATCGCCGCGCTCAACGCCGAGCGGGGACCCCGGATCGTGCGGACGAACTACTTCAACTCCGGCTGGGGCACGCTCTCGCCGAAGGCCACCGGCCTGGCCGCACTGAAGACCGCGTACGCCAAGCGGCCGTACGTCTGAGGGCCTGGCGCCGGGCCCGGTCGGCCCGGCGCCCGCGTACGCGGAAAATCGGTCGCCCGGCGTACCGGGTTTCTGCCAGCGTGGTCCGCAGAGGGCAGCCACCGACGACGGGAGCAGGGACGATGCGAGGACTCGAAAACTTCCTTCCCATCCGGATGCGAGCTTTCGAGGACCCGTCACTGCATGGAGACCATCAACATCGGCATTCTGGCGCACGTCGACGCCGGTAAGACCAGCCTGACCGAACGCCTGCTCTTCGACACCGGTGTCATCGACCGGCTCGGCAGCGTCGACGCCGGCACCACCCGCACCGACACCGGCGAGATCGAGCGCCGGCGCGGCATCACCATCCGCTCGGCGGTGGTCGCCTTCACAGCCGGCGACCGCCAGGTCAACCTCGTGGACACCCCGGGGCACAGCGACTTCGTCGCCGAGGTGGAACGGGCCCTCGGCGTGCTCGACGGCGCCGTCCTGGTGCTGTCGGCGGTCGAGGGCGTCCAGCCGCACACCCGCGTGCTCATGCGGACCCTGCGGTCGCTGCGGCTGCCGACGCTGCTCTTCGTCAACAAGGTCGACCGTGCCGGTGCCCGCACCGACGCGCTCGTCGCGGAGGTCCGCCGGCTGCTCACCCCCGGCGTGGTGCCGATGGGTACGGTCCGCGGGCCCGGCACGCCGGCGGCCCGCGTCGAGGCGTACGACGAGCGCGATTCCACGGCCGTCGTCGACCGGGCCACCGTGCTGGCCGACCACGACGACGAGCTGCTCGCGGACCTGGTGGAGGAGCGCACTCCCGATCCGGACCGGGTACGCGTCGCCCTGCGGGCGCAGACCGCCGCCGGACTCGCGCACCCGTTGCTGTTCGGCTCGGCGATCACCGGCGCCGGCGTACCGGAACTCGTCGCCGCGCTCGGTGACCTGCTGCCGCCGGCGCCGCCCGCCGAGCCCGACCTGCGGGCCCGGGTGTTCGCCGTCGAGCGCACCGAGCGCGGGGAGAAGGTCGCGCTGGTCCGGTCGTACGGCGGCGAGCTGACCCGGCGGCAGCGGGTCACCGTGCACCGCCGGGAGCCGGACGGGCGGCTCGCCCGGCACCGGGCCCGGGTCACCGGCGTGGCGGTCGTCGGCGCGCCGGACACCGGGGTGCTCACCGCCGGCCGGATCGCCCGGCTTCACGGGTTGCCCGGCGCGCGCATCGGCGACCAGCTCGGCACACCGGAGAACGGCGACGCTGCGGCGCACTTCCCGCCGCCGACCCTGGCGACCGTGGTGCGGGCGCGCCGTCCGGAGCAGGCGGAGGCGCTGCACGCCGCCCTGGTCGACCTCGCCGACGCGGACCCGCTGATCCGCACCCGGCCCGCCCCGGGCGGCGGCACCGGGGTGCTGCTCTACGGCGACGTCCAGCGCGAGGTGCTGGCGGCGACGCTCGCCGAGGCGTACGGGGTCGAGGCGGAGTTCAGCCCCGGTGACCTGCTGCACGTGGAGCGCCCGGTGGGTGTCGGCGAGGCGGCGGAGATCATCGGCAACGGTTTCCTCGCCACGGTCGGCCTGCGGGTCGAGCCGGGGGAGGGGGTGACCTACCGGCTGGCGGTCGAGCTGGGTTCGCTGCCGCTGTCCTTCCACGCGGCGATCGAGGAGACCGTGTTCGCCGCGCTCGACCAGGGCGGACACGGGTGGCCGGTCACCGACGTCGCGGTCGCGCTGACGCACAGCGGGTACTGGTCGCCCGTGAGCACCGCCGGCGACTTCCGGGACCTCACCCCGTACGTGCTGATGCAGGCCCTGGCGCGGGCCGGCACCCGGGTCCACGAGCCGTGCCACCGGTTCGACTGCGAGGTGCCGGGCGACACGCTCGGACCGGTCACGGCGTACCTGGCCCGGGTGGGCGGGCGCGTCGACGGCACCGAGCCCGGCGGCGACAGCTGGCACGTGACCGGCGAGCTGCCGGCCCGGTGCGAGGCGCAGGTCCGTCGGCGGCTGCCCGACCTCACCCGCGGCGAAGGGCTGTGGTCGTCGGTGCCGCACGGGGACCGGCTCGTCGTCGGGGAACCGCCCTGCCGGCCCCGCACCGACGGCAACCCGTTCGACCGGGTCGAGTACACCCGCTTCCTGGCCCAGCGGCAGCTCGCCGCCACGACGGGGAGGTGAGCCGGTCCACGGGCGGGCTCCGGACGGGCTTCCTATGCTCGGGAACATGGAACTGCGGATCTTCACCGAACCCCAGCAGGGCGCCACCTACGACGACCTGCTCGCCGTGGCCCGCCGCGCCGAGGAGACGGGCTTTGCCGCCTTCTTCCGCTCCGACCACTACCTGAAGATGGGCTCGGTGAGTGGCGAGCCGGGCCCGACCGACGCGTGGACCACTCTCGCCGGGCTGGCCCGCGACACCCGGTCGATCCGGCTCGGCACGCTGATGACGGCCGCCACCTTCCGGCTGCCCGGGCCGCTCGCGATCACGGTCGCCCAGGTCGACCAGATGAGCGGCGGCCGGGTCGAGCTGGGCATCGGCACCGGCTGGTACGGCGAGGAGCACACCGCGTACGGGATCCCGTTCCCGTCCCTCGCGGAGCGGTTCGACCGGCTGGAGGAGCAACTCGCCGTCATCACCGGCCTGTGGGAGACCCCGCCGGGCGAGACGTTCGACTTCGCCGGGCGCCACTACCCGGTCAGCGACTCGCCGGCCCTGCCGAAGCCGGTGCAGTCCCCGCGCCCGCCGGTCCTGCTCGGCGGCATGGGCCCGAAGCGCACCCCGCGCCTCGCCGCCCGGTACGCCGACGAGTTCAACCTGCCGTTCGCCTCGATCGAGGACTGCGCCGCCCAGTTCGAGCGGGTCCGTGCCGCCTGCGCCGGCATCGGGCGGGACCCGGCCACGATGACCTGGTCGAACGCGCTCGTGCTGTGCTGCGGCCGCGACGACGCGGAGGTGGCCCGCCGGGCGGCCGCCATCGGCCGGGAGCCGGACGAGCTGCGCGCCAACGGGTTGGCCGGCACCCCCGCGGAGATCGTCGACAAGATCGGCCGGTACGCCGAGGCCGGCAGCCAGCGGGTCTACCTCCAGGTGCTCGACCTCGCCGACCTGGACCACCTGGACCTGGTCGCCAGCGAGGTGCTGCCCAAGGTGTAAGGAAGGGCCCCCTGTTAACGCCTCGGGTAGAGGAGGGGCCCCTTCTTAACGCCCGACCCGGTCGCTGGCGGCGGGGTCGCGGAGCACCGTGTCGAGGCGGCCGTCGCGGTCGCTGTCGACGTACGTGACGTCCGGGACCCCGTCGCCGTCGAGGTCGACCTGCACCACGTCGGCGACGCCGTCCCCGTCCAGGTCGGTGACCACCTCGACCGCACCGTTCAGGTGATGCGTGACGATCGACCGGCCCTCCGCGCGCGGCGGCGGGCCTGGGTGCGGCACCGGCGTGGGTGCGGGCGGTGGCGCCGGAGTCGGCTGCGGCCCGGGCGTCGTGGCCGGCGGGGCGCTCGCCGGCAGCACGCCGACACCGGTCGGGTCGATCTCCTCCTCGGAGGGGAAGACATCGCCGCGCGGGGCGGGATCGCGGTAACTGCTCATCCGCCCAGAGTTCCCCAGCCGCCCGGCTGATAACCGCCCCGGGCCTGGCCCCCCCGCCGCCACCTCCTGCCGATCATGGAGTTGTGGTGCCCGAGCTGTCCCGCTCCGCGGCATCTGTCACCCACCACAACTCCATGATCGACGGCGGCGGGCGGCGGGGTGGGCGGGGTGCGGTTACCGTCGGCGGGCGGCGTGCGGGGGGCACGGGTGGGCCCGGGCGAGGACGGCTGGAGGGGGCGCGGATGGTGGCGCGGCGGAACTGGGCGGGCAACGTGGAGTACGCGGCCCGGCGGTTCCACCGGCCCGGCTCGGTCGACGAGTTGCGCCGGCTGGTGGCGGGCAGCGACCGGCTCCGGGCGATCGGCACCGGGCACTCGTTCAACCGGTTCGGCGACACCGCCGGGGAGCTGGTGTCGCTGGCCGGGCTGCCGCAGGACGTGACGCTGGACCGGGACCGGTCGACCGTCACCGTGCCGGCCGCCCTGCGCTACGGCGATCTCGCCACCGCCCTGCACGCCGACGGGTACGCCGTGGCGAACCTCGCCTCCCTGCCGCACATCTCGGTTGCCGGGGCCGTCGCCACCGGCACCCACGGCTCCGGCGTGCGCAACGGCAACCTGGCCAGCGCCGTCACGGCCCTGGAACTGGTCACCGCCGACGGCCACCTGCGGACCCTCGACCGCGACACGGACGGGGACACCTTCGCCGGCGCCGTGGTCTCCCTCGGCGCGCTGGGTGTGGTCACCCGGGTCACCCTCGACGTGGTGCCGGCGTTCACGCTGTGCCAGTACGTGCGCCTCGGCCTCGCCCGCGAGTCGTTGGACGAGGCGCTGGCCTCCGCGTACAGCGTCAGCGTCTTCACCGACTGGCGTACGCCGCTGCTCCGCGAGGTGTGGGTCAAGCGGCACGCGGAGCTGCCCCCGCCCCCGGCGGACTGGCTCGGGACGACCGCCGCCGACCGGCCCCGGCACCCCGTCGCCGGGCTGTCCGCGGAGCACTGCACGCCGCAGCTCGGAGCCCCCGGGCCCTGGCACGAGCGCCTGCCGCACTTCCGGCTCGGCTTCACCCCGAGCAGCGGGGACGAACTCCAGTCGGAGTACCACGTGCCACGGACCGCCGGGGTCGACGCGCTGGCCGCGCTGGACGAGGTGGCGCACCTGATCGCCCCGGTGCTCCAGGTCTGCGAACTGCGGACGGTCGCCGCCGACCGGCTGTGGCTCAGCCCCAACCACGACCGCGACACCCTCGCGATCCACTTCACCTGGATCGCCGACGGGTCCGCGGTGACTCCCGTGGTGGCGGCCGTGGAGGAGCGGCTCGCACCGTTCACGCCGCGCCCGCACTGGGGCAAGGTGTTCGGCCTGGCACCGGCGGCGGTCGCCGCGGCCTGGCCCCGGTACGCCGACTTCGTCGCCCTGGCGGCACGGCTGGACCCGACCGGCACGTTCCGCACCGAACTGCTCGACCGGTACTTTCCCCGCCCCTGAGCGCCGGCGCCAGCTGTCGGAAAGTCGCCTCGGCCCTTCGTCGGCTTTCCGACCGGACCGGTTCCGTGGTTGCCTCGTGACCGACCTCGACGTCCACAAGGGATGGAGTGACATGACGGACCCCTCCGGCACCGGTCTCCGGCTGACGCCGATCGACAACCGGGCACTGGCCCCGATCACGGTCGTCGCGCAGTGCCTGGACAACCAGTGGGTCAGGCAGGACCTGCTCGCCCGGCTGGTCGCGCGGCGGGAGTCGTACCGGGAGGTGGAGCAGCGCCGCCGCCGCGACGCGCGGGCCGAGTACCTGCGCGCGATCCTCAACGCCGAGCAGGTGGTGGTGAACCGGGCGTACTTCTTCAACAACCCCGTCGTCCACCGGGACTTCACGACGGACGGGCCGCAGCGGGCGGCGTTCCGGGAGCTGCTGGCCGACGGCGTTCTCGTGCCGTTCCTCCTGCGGGAGCGCAGCCTGGCGGCGGAGCCCGGGTTCGGGGTGGACAGCGCGGGCTGGTCGGGCTGGTTGCGGCTGCTGGGCGAGGTGGACGAGGTCCGCTGCCTGCGGCTGTCGTGGGACGACGCGGAGAACGACCGCCTCACCGAGCGCTGCATGTTCGCCGAGTTCCGTCGCTTCCTGCTCCAGCTCG
Source organism: Micromonospora sp. H33 (assembly GCF_052068455.1). Taxonomy (NCBI): domain Bacteria; kingdom Bacillati; phylum Actinomycetota; class Actinomycetes; order Micromonosporales; family Micromonosporaceae; genus Micromonospora; species Micromonospora sp. H33. The sequence continues at coordinate 176,544 of NZ_JBQHDE010000002.1, forward strand.
CCGCCTTCGACCTCGAGGAGCTCCGGCGGGACCTTCGGCTGCCGGAGGAGAGCCGCCCGGTGCTGCGCCGGCGGATGCAGGAGGTGACGCTCTGGGCGGTGGAGGCGGAACAGGCCACCCGGGAGGGCTTCTACCGGGAGTTCCTGGTGGAGCCCGGCACGAACCCGGCCGAGGGCCGGTTCCGTTCCGCGCCGCTGGTCGGTCAGCTCAAGCAGCTCGTCGACCTGCGCTACAACACCACACTGCCGGACGCCGTCGACGGGTACGCGCTGATCCCCGCCGACTCCCTGCGCCGCACCGCGATGCAGGAGTACCGGCGGGAGCGGCCGCCGGACCGGAACCTGGACGACCTGCTCACCCTGGTCCGGACGCTGCGGCCGTACGCCTTCGACCTGGCCCAGTTGCCGCTGCGCCTCGACCTGACCGGGCTGGAGCTGCACCACGTCCGGCAGGCCCGGGACACCGACGAGTGGCGGGAGTACGTGGCCGCCCTGCGGGAACTGCTCGCCGAGCCGCTCGACTTCGTCACCCGGGCGCAGCAGGTGTACGACCGCTACGTCGCCCTGGCCCAGCGGCTGGCGGGCATCGTCGGGGAACGGCGCCTGGAGCGGGCGCGGGCATGGGAACCGGTGATCCGGGTGACGGTCGAGGTGCTGGGCAGCACCGTCTCGCTGGTCTTCGACGGTGATCCACGGGTGGAGCTGGTCGGTGACGTGGCCGCCGAGGTCGCCGGGCGGGGCGCCACCGCCGTGGTCCGCTTCGCCGTGGTCAACCGGGACCAGCGCCGCGCCGCCCGAGACCTCGGCACCGGCGTCGACGTTATGCGGGTACACCTCCAACGGGCCGGGGAGGACTGGCGGGAGCTGGTGCGCCGGCTGCAGGAGACGGGATTCCCGGTCACTCCGGGGGATACGGGCCGCGACGACGAGCCGAACATCGACCGGCCGCAGGAGGACGAGGGTGAGTGAATCCTGGAGGCAGTACGTCGAGCTGCGGCGGCGCCAGCCGGAACTCTTCGCGAACCCGCCCGGCTCGGCGGTGGAGATCCTGGACGAGCCGGAGCAGGTGGCGGCCGCGGAACAGGCCCGGGCGGACGTCCTGCGCGCCCGCGGCCTGCCGGCGGAGTGGAGCCGGGCCGGGGTGGTCTACCGGGACGATTACGTGACGCTCGTCCGCGATCCGGTCCGCTTCCCGGGTGGCGTGCTCGGGACGTACCTCCGGTCGCTTCCCAGCAGCGGCGCCGACGGCCTGGTCGTGCTGCCGGTGCTCGACGGCAGCGTCGTGCTGGTGGAGCACTTCCGGCACACCACCCGGCGGTGGCACCTGGAGGCGCCGCGTGGGTTCGGCGAGGCCGGTGTGCCGCCGGAGGAACAGGCGGCGCGGGAGCTGCGCGAGGAGATCGGCGTGGCGCCGGCCCGCCTGGTCGACCTGGGGGTCCTGCATCCGGACACCGGCATCGCGACCAGCATGGTGCGGCTCTACCTGGCCGAGATAGCCGAACTGGGCGACCTCGCCGCCGAGGAGGGCATCCGCGCCGCACGGACGTACCCGGCGGGGCGGGTCGGCGAGCTGATCCGCGACGGCGTGGTCACCGACTCGTTCACCATCGCCGCCTGGACCCGAGCGTGGCTGCGGGGCCTGCTGAGCGGCGGTCCCGGTCCGAGATCGGTCACCGGTACGGGTCGGTGACGGCCCTGTCGGAGCTGTCCGTTCCGGGCGTCCCCGAGCTCCAGGCCCGCCTGGTCGCCTCCCGCCGTTAGCGGTGGCCGGAGGCCATCTGCTGACGCATGCTGCCGCGCTGCACCGCCCGGCTGATGTCGCTCGGCGACACGATGCCCACCAGCCGGCCCTCGACCACCACGAGCGCCCGCCCGTCGGCGCATTCGCTGAGCCGGGGCAGAAGGTCGTTCAGCGACTCGTCGGGGGAGGCGAGCACCAGCTCGTCGGCCTGGCAGGAGACCTCGGCGAGGGTGGTGGCGCCGCGACGGTCGGCCGGGACGTCGCGCACCCGGTCGAGAGTGACCAGCCCGATCGGCCGTCCCTCCTCGGTCAACGGCAGCGCCGAGTGCCGGTACGCGAAGAGGTAGTTGTCGACGAAGTCGGCCACCGTCAGGTCCCCGGAGGCGGTCTGCGGCTGCGGCGTCATCACGTCGGCGACGCGGACGCCGCGCAGGGCGCTGCCCATCCGGGCCTGCCGCTCCTCCATCCCGGCGGCGCCGATGAGGAACCAGCCGATCAGGATCAGCCACAGCCCGCCGAAGCCGGCCCCGGCGAGGAACTGCCAGAAGCCCAGCCCGATCAGCAGGGCACCGAGCACCCAGCCGGCTCGGGCGGACACCAGCGACGCCTTCGTGCGGTCTCCGGTGGCCTTCCAGACCGCCGCCCGCAGCAGGCGCCCGCCGTCGAGCGGGGCGGCGGGCAGGACGTTGAAGACGGCCAGCAGCACGTTGATGCCGGCCAGCCAGGCGAAGGCGCCGAGCAGCAGCCCCTCGGAACCGGCCAGGGCCAGCACCACCGCGATGGCGCCGAAGAACATGCCGATGAGCAGGCTCACCAGCGGCCCGACCCCCGCGATGCGCAGCTCCGCACCCGGGTTGGGCGCCTCGCCCTTCAGCTCGGCCACACCGCCGAAGAGCCACAGCGTGATGCCGCCGACGCCGAGCCCGTTGCGCTTGGCGACCACCGCGTGGGAGACCTCGTGGGCGAGCAGGCCGACGAAGAAGACCACCGCGGCCGCGAGGCCCGCCAGGGCGTACGCGATCCACGGCCGGTCGGGGTACGCGCGCGGGAACTGGTTGGCCGACAGCCCCCACGCGATGAGCACGAAGATGACCAGGACGCTCCAGTTGACTCCGACGGGTACGCCCGCGATCCGGCCAAGCCGGAAACTCGCCCTCATGTTCCGGTCATACCCCCGGAGGCCCCGCCCATGCCAGGGCCGGACGTCATCGGATCACGTTGTCTGACGGCTTCTCCGTGATCCACTCCGTGCGGGCGGCATCGGGGTGTCCGGCGCCCCGGGACGGCGCGATGCCGGCGGCATCGAGTCGATCACGCCTTCGGGGCCCGTCAGGCGGTCGGGAATGGCTCGGGCAGTTGCTCGACCACCACGACCTCGGTGCCGGGGCGTACCTCGGACAGCAGTTCCCGTTGGCCGCTCTTCGTCAGGCGGATGCACCCGTTGGTGGTGTTCCGGCCCAGCTCGCCGTCGTGGTACCAGCTGTGCAGCCCGATGTGCGCGCCGCGCAGCCCGGTCGGCACCGAGTCGGGGTCGTCGGGGACCGCGCCGAGCGCGAAGATGTCCACCCCGCCGTACACCGAGTCGGGTGGCTCGGTGCGGCCGAGGACGAAGGTCCGCCCCAGCGGGGTCTCCTGGCCCCGCTTCCCGAGGCTGACCTGCCACGACCGGACGGCCCGGCCGCCCCGGTACCACGTCAGCCGGTGGTGCTGGCGCTCCACCACGATCTGGTCGCGCAGCGGCACGGTCGTGAAGCCGCCCGCCGGCAGCCAGGCCAGGGTGCGGTTCGCCGAGGGGAGCAGCACGGCCGTCCACCCGGTGCGGCGCTCGACCACGGGCATGGTCAGCTCGACACCGCTGATGGTGGGGGCGAGGAAGGCGATGGGTTTCCCGCCCGGCGCGGTGTAGGCGGCGATCCGCCGGGTCGGGTGCACGCCTTCGGTGAGCGGCGTGGTGTCCAGCGGCTCCGGGTCGGCGGGGAAGCCGCGGGGCGCCGGGTCGTAGTCGACGACCGGCAGGTCGTCCGGCGCGGGTGCCGCGACCGGCACGGTCTCCTCGGGTACGGGGGCCTCGGGGGCCTCGGACTCCTCCGGCGACGGCTGCTCCACGACCGGCTGGGCGGCCGGCGTGGGTTCCGGCTGCGGGGTCAGTCTCCAGCCGGTGATCCCGGCGGTCACCAGCAGCAGGGGTACGCCGACCGCGACGGCGGTCCAGCGGAGGCGAGAGCCGATTCGGTCAAACTGCACGAAACCAGTCTAAGGGGTGTCGTGTTAGGAAGGGCCCCTTATTATCCAAAAGGTGATAACAAGGGGCCCTTCCGTACCTCTCAGCTCAGGCGGGCGCCGATGTGGATGGCGACCGCGTCGTGGGCGGGGATGTTGGCGGCGAACCAGCCGTTGCCGTCCACCGTGATCACGGGACCGCTGCACGTCCCGTTGCTGTACGTGCCGTGGATGACGTCGCAGTACCGACCGGCCGGGAGCCCGGTGTAGTAGGACCGGCCGGTGATCGCCCCGTCCTCGTCGTTGACGGTGATGTAGCCCTTGCCGCTGCGGCTGAAGGCGATGTGGTTGTTGCCGTTGTCGTACCAGTTGGCGACCCCGGCGCCCTCGGTGGCGTTGCGGAAGCCGACCATGTTGGCGATGACCGGCCAGCGGTGCTCGCACTCCCAGCCCGAGTAGCAGGTGGTGTTGAGCGTCCGGCCGGCGGAGTCCTGGGGCGGGCCCTGGTCCCGGTTGCCGAAGGTGTAGCTCGACATGACCGACGGCGAGCCGTACGGCCAGGCCAGCATGAACGCGTTCGCGAGGGCGTAGATGCCCCGGTCGTTGTAGGTCAGCACGCCGCCGAAGTCGCGCTGGGTGTCGTGGTTGTCGACGAACACCGACGCCGAACCGCTGGGCAGGTGGCCCCAGCCCTCGCCGAAGTTCCGCAGGTACGCGAGCTTCTCCGACCGGAAGACCCGGGCCAGATCCTTGCCGTAGCGGAACTCGTGCACGTCGCCGTTGCCGGTGTACTCGTTCGGCGTGATCGGCTCACCGGCGCCGTAGATGACCTCCTGCACGATGTACGCGGACCGGGAGAGCTTGGCCTTGATCGCCGCGATGTCCGCCGCCGGCATGTGCTTGCTGGCGTCCATCCGGAACCCGTCGACGCCCAGCGACAGCAGGTCGTTGAGGTACGCGGCCAGCCGCGAACGGACGTACTCCGACTCGGTCTTGAGGTCGGCGAGGTTGACCAGCTCGCAGTTCTGCACCTCCCAGCGGTCGTTGTAGTTGGTGATCTCGTTGCCCGCGTTGCGGCCGCAGTAGTGGAAGTCCTGCGACTGGTAGGTGCCCGGGTAGTCGTAGTGGCTGAACGACGACCCGGCCCAGCCGGTGCCCGGGTCGTCCTGGCCGGACATGTGGTTGACGACCGCGTCGACGATCACCTTGACGCCGGCGGCGTGGCAGGTGTCCACCATCGACTTGAACTGCGCGCGGGTGCCCTTGCGGGACTCGATCCGGTAGCTGACCGGCTGGTAGGAGACCCACCACTCGGAGCGCCGGACGTGCTCCTGGGGTGGCGAGACCTGGACCCAGCCGTAGCCCTTGGGGCCCAGCGTCGACTGGCACTCGCTCGCGACGGAGGTCCAGTTCCACTCGAAGAGGTTGGCGATGACCTTCTTGGTCCCGGCCGGGGCCGCGGCGGCCGGGGGCGCCGCCACGGTGGCCGGGAGCAGCAGGCCCGCAATCGCGCCCAGCGCGACGATCGCCGACCGGCACCGACGTCGATGCATCGGATTCTCCCTGCGGGGGTTGGGGGAATAGGTGGTGGTGGAGCCGTGGGAGGGCTTCCAGTTGCCGGCGTCTTGCATCCCGGCCTGAAAGTTTCCGAAACTTTACAAGTGTATTACAGTCGCTGTCAATGCATGGACAGGCGTCACTGCTACGCGGTATCCGGGGCGGTCGGAGGCGCCTACACGCGCCGGGCGGCCGGTCGGTTCGACGGCCCGCGGGGAATTTTTTGGTCCACCGATGATCCGGGGGCACGGCCGGTCCGTACTGGAGGAGGGAGCAGGGTCGGCCGGTGGCGCGCCACCGCGAGACGATCGAGGAGCAGATGGCCCCGGCACAGCAGAAACAGAAGGCAGCGACCGTCCGGACCAGCACCACCAGCCGGGGCGTACGCACCCCGTCGCGGTCCGCGTTCGTCCTGTTGACCGTCTCCGCGCTCGCCGCGTTGTGGGCCATGACCATGCTGACCGGCGTGGGCGGCGCGATGTACTCGTACGGCTTCTTCTTCACCGAGTTCTTCGCCGGGGTGATCGCCCTGGTGTCGCTCAGCCTCACCGTGGTGCTGGGGCTGCTCGCCACCGACCGCCTCGTGCTGATGATCCGGCACCGGGTGCTGCTCCAGTCCGCGCACCGGGCGACCGGCATCCTCGGCGTCGCCGGGCTGGTCTTCCACGTCATCACCAAGATCGCCACCGGACGGGCCGGGAGCACCGACGCGATCATTCCGTTCGTCAGCGGACGCGGGCTCTACGTCGGCCTCGGCACGGTCGCCGGGCTGCTCATGGTGAGCGTGCTCTGGACCGGCCTCATCCGCGCCCGCTTCGCCGGCGTCGGTCCGAAGTGGCTGTGGCGGACGTTGCACTCCGCCGCGTACGCCGCGTGGCCGTTCGCCATCTTCCACGGCCTCAACGCCGGCCGCCCCGCGAAGTCCTGGGTGGTGTTCAGCTACGCCGCCTGCGTGCTGCTCGTGGTGCTGGCGCTGCTGGTCCGGTTCTCCGTGCACCTGGGCCGGCGCAGCCGCGAGCAGCACCAGGCCGCCGCGATGAACAAGGCGATGACCGCGCGGGTGACCGAGGACGGCAAGGGCCGTAATCTCCTCGGCACGCTGGCCCGCAAGCGCGACGGCGACGACCGGCGCGAGACCCGGGGCGGGCGGGAGTCGACCTGGTCCGAGACCACCCTCGCCGGCTCGTGGAGCGCGCCCGGCAGCCGCCGCCGCGACCCCGAGCGGTTCACGGTGCCCGTGGTGCCGGAGCCCGGTTCGCTGCGCGAGCCGGCACCGAGCCGCCGCCGCGACGAGCGCGAGTTGGAGCCGGCCCGCCGCAGCGAGCGGCCCGCCCGTCGCCGGTCCGAGGAGCCCGCGCCCACCCGGTCCCGGCGGCGCACCGAGGAACGCGAGCCCGTCGTGGCCCGCCGCGACGAGGAGCGGGCGGCCCGGCGCCGCGAGGACGAGTACGAGTACGAGTCGCGGTCCCGCCGGCGCGACGAGGAGCCGGCCGGCCGGCGCCGGCGCGACGACGACGAGGCCCGTCCCTCCCGGCGGAGCCGGGGCGAGGTGGACGCCGGCACCCGGTACTCGGTGCAGCGCCGCCTCGACGAGCCGGAGGAGCCGTGGACCAGCCCGCGCCGCTGGGAGACCACCTCGCCGATCTCGGCCGGACCGATCTCGGCGGGCCCCGTGTCGGCCGGGCCGATCTCCGGCGGGCCGGTCTCCGGCACCCCGGTCTCCGGCACCCCGATCTCGTCCGCGCCGCGCAGCGGCGGCGGCCGGCACAGCGCCGAGGAGGACGTGCCGGAGGAGGCGGACTACTGGCGGCCGCCGGCCCGGTACGTCCCGGAGGACGTCCCGCTGCCCCCGGACGACACCCCGACCCTGGTCGACCTCGCCTCCCGGCGGGCCCGCCGGGAGGCCAAGGACAGCCGGCGGCGGCGCCGGGCGAACGCGGACGCCGTCGACACCGCGTACTGGGCCGGGCTGCGGGGTGAGGCCAAGTGATGCGGACGACCGTGCCGCCCGTCGCGTGCGTCGGCGAGCCCCGGCTGACCGCCGGCTTCGCCGAGTTCGGCCGGCTCGACCTGTTCGCCCACGAGGAGGTCCACGGCCCGATCGGGCCGATGGAACCGGCGAACCTGCTGCGGCTCGCCGAGGGCATCCAGCTCAAGGGCAAGGGCGGGGCGGGCTTCCCGTTTGCCAAGAAGCTGCGCGCCGTGCTCGAGTCCTGCGAACGGCAGGACGCGTCGGCGATCGTCGTCGTCAACGCCACCGAGGGTGAGCCGACCAGCTGGAAGGACAAGGTGCTGCTCACCCGCGCCCCGCACCTCATCCTCGACGGCGCGGCGCTGGCCGCGTACGCACTGGACGCCGACGAGATCATCATCGGGGTGACCGACGACGGCGTGGGCCAGGAGTCCCTGATGGAGGCGCTGGGGGAGCGGCGGATGCCGGTGCCGACGAGCGTCGTCACCGTGCCGCACCGGTTCATCTCCGGCGAGGGCGGGGCACTGGTCAACGGGATCAACGGCCTGCCGCACATCCCGCCGGGCACGAAGAAGCGCTCCAGCGACTCGGGTGTCGGCGGCCTGCCCACCCTGCTCTCCAACGCCGAGACGTACTCCCAGCTCGCGATCGCCGCCCGGCTCGGCCCGTACGAGTACGCGGCGCTCGGCACCGACGACGAACCCGGCACCGTGCTGCTCACCGTCACCGGCGCGGCGAAGCGACCGGCCGTCGTGGAGTGCGCCGCCGGCACGCCGCTGCGAGAGATCCTCGACCTGTGCGAGGTGCCGGACGGGCCGGGCATCCTGATGGGCGGCTACCACGGGAAGTGGATCACGCAGGAGGCGGCGGACCGGGCCGAGATCTCCCGCAAGGGGCTCGCCGCCGTCGGCGGCACGCTCGGCGCCGGCATCATCGTGCCCATCGGCCCGGACACCTGCCCGCTCGGCGAGGCCGCCCAGGTCGTCCGCTACCTGGCCGGCGAGTCCGCCGGCCAGTGCGGGCCCTGCAAGATGGGCCTGCCGGAGCTGGCCCGCTCGGTCGACCTCGCGGTCTCCGGCAGCGCCCCGGTGGAGGTCGTCCGGGCCGCCGCCGGCGACGTCAAGGGCCGCGGGGCGTGCAGCCACCCCGACGGTACGGCCCGGTTCGCGCTCTCCGCGGTGGAGGTCTTCGCCGAGGACCTGCGGCTGCACGCCACCGGCGAGGGCTGCGGCAAGCGGGTCAAGGGTCTGATGGGGCTCCCCGGAGCGCCCGACCCGAACCCGCAGCGGCTGATGCTGGACTGGTCCCGCTGCGACGGGCACGGGCTCTGCGCGCACGTCGTGCCCGACTTCATCCGCCTCGACGGCAACGGGTACCCCGCCTTCCCGCCCACGCCCGTGCCGACGTGGCTGCGCGAGGGGGCGCTCAAGGCGGTCAAGGTCTGCCCCGAACTCGCCCTGCGGTTGACCAAGGCCGAGTCGTGACCGCGTACCGAAGGGAGGCGCCGATGCGGAGGCTGCCGCGTACCGTCCTGGCGGCCGTGACGGCGGTCGCCCTGCTCGGCACGGCCGCGTGCGGCGGGGACGGCGGCGCGTCGGCGACCGTCGCGCCCGGTGCCGCGGCGTCCCCGACCCCCGCAGCCGGTACCCCCTCCGCCACGGGCTCGCCCTCGGTGGCCTCACCGAGCGCCGCGCCGCGGCCGGCCACCGTGCCGGACACGCTCAAGTTCACCGCGAAGACCCTGGACGGCGCGGCCTTCAACGCCGCCGACCTGGCCGGGAAGCCGGTGGTGCTGTGGTTCTGGGCGCCCTGGTGCGCCACCTGCGCGAGCCAGGCGTGGACGGTCGCCGAGGTGGCGCCGCAGTACCGCGACACCGTGCCCGTCGTCGGCGTCGCCGGCCTCGGTCAGCAGCGGGCCATGAAGGACTTCGTCACCGAGTTCGAGCTGGCCGGGGTGCCGCAGCTCGACGACCGGGCGGGCGCGCTGTGGCGCCGCTTCGAGGTGGTCGAGCAGAGCACGTTCGTCATCCTCGACCGCACCGGCAAGATAACCCACCAGGGCTTCCTCGACGGCGAAGACCTGACGCGCCGCCTGGCCGCCCTCGCAAAGGCGTAAGTCCCCCGTTCCCCCGCGATCTTGCACTTTCGGCCCCTGGTTTGTCCCGTTCGGTGGCTTTCGTCGGGGCACCAAGTGCAAGATCGCGGCGGAGAGCGGGGTCAGCGCGGGGTGAGCGGGGTCAGCGCGGGGTCAGCGTGGGGTGAGGCGGTCGGTGTTCAGGCGGTCGCGGAGGACTTCGGGGACCAGGACGGTGCCGTCGGGCTGCTGGAACTGCTCCAGGATCGCCGGCAACAGGCGGCTGGTGGCGAGCGCCGAGCCGTTGAGCGTGTGCACGAAGCGGGTCTGCTTGCCGCCCGGCTCCCGGTAGCGGATCGCCGCCCGCCGCGCCTGGTAGTCACCGCCCCAGGAGACCGACGACACCTCCTTGTACTTGCCGGTGCTCGGCATCCACACCTCGATGTCGAGGGTCTTCTTCATCGCGGCGCTGGCGTCGCCGGCCGCGAGAAGGCTGCGCTGGTAGTGCAGACCGAGGGCCTCGACCAGGCTCTCCGCCTGGGCGACCATCTCCTCGTGCGCCGCCTCGGCCTGCTCCGGCAGGGTGAACTGGAAGATCTCCACCTTGTTGAACTGGTGGCCCCGGACCGTGCCCCGCTCGTCGGAGTGCGAGCCGGCCGCCTCCCGCCGGTAGCAGGGCGTGTACGCGAACACCTTCAGCGGCAGCTTCGCGGTCTCCAGGATCTCGTCCTGGTACGCCCCGAGGATCGCCGTCTCCGCGGTGGGCAGCAGGAACTGCCCGCGCGGGGCGGACTGCCGGTCCAGGTGGTAGACGTCGTCGTAGAACTTGGGGAACTGCCCGGCGGCGAACCCGGCGGTGTCCAGCAGGAGGTGCGGCGGGAGCAGGAACTCGTACCCGGCCTCGATGTTGCGCTCGATCAGCCAGTTGATCAGCGCCCACTCCAGCCGGGCGCCCAGGCCGGTGTACATCCAGAAGCCGGAGCCACCCAGCTTGACGCCCCGCTCGTGGTCGACCAGGCCCAGCATCCGGGACAGCTCGACGTGGTCGCGGACCTTCTCGATCGCCGGAGGCTCGCCGAAGGTCTTGACGACCCGGTTGGCCTCCTTGCCGCCGGGCACCACGTCGTCGGCGGGCAGGTTGGGCAGCTCGCTCATCCGGTCCCGCAGGCGCGACTGCACCTCGTCCAGCTCGGCCTCCAGCTCGGAGAGCTGCTTACGGCCGGCCTCCGGCGCGGTGACCTCGGGCTCGCGGCCGGCCCGCTTGGCCTCCGCGTACGCCCGGGCCTCGGCCTTGCGGCGCTGGCGCTCGCCGTCGATCTCGGTGATCAGGCTGCGCCGCTGCTGGTCGAGCTGCTGGATCTCGTCCAGCGCGCGGGTCACCTCCGCCGGGTCCATCCGCTTGGCCAGCGCGGACGCCACCGCGTCGCGATCCTTCCGGATCAACTCCATGTCGAGCATGCTGCTCCGTACGCCTCCGTCCGGACGTCAGGTGGACCTCCAGATGCTACCGTCGCGCCTCGGCCGCCCCCGGCCCGGTCTCGCAGCCGGCCCCCGCCCGCGCGTCCCGTCGCGCGCTCTTTCACGGAAAGAGTGCCCATCCCGGCGCGGACAGCCACTCCTTCCCGGAAAGTGCGCGTAGCGAGTTGGGTCGGTCAGAGGCGGATCGGCATCAGGATCGAGAAGGCGTCCACGTCGTCGGGCCGGCGGAGCGCCAGGGGCGTGATCGGGCCGTCCAGTTCCAGGACGAGCTGGCCCCGGCCGCCCGCGTCGAGGGCCTGAAGCAGGTAGTCGGCGTTGACCCCGACGCGCAGGGCAGCACCGCTCAGCTCGTCCTCCCCGAACAGCCGCACCCCGCCCCGGCCGTCGGGGCCCAGCACGCTCACCGGCAGCGGGGCGCCGGCGTACTCACGGTGGACGACGGGGGCGTCCGCGTCGGTCAGGGCCGCGCGCAGGGCGGCCACGTCGACGGTCGCGCGGTGCGCCGGCCGGTCGAGTCCGCCGTGCAGCAGCCGCCGGTGGTCCGGGAAGTCGTACGGCAGCGCGATGGCTTCGAGCGTACGACCGGCGACCTCGACCGTGACGGCACCGCCGCCGACGGCCAGCCGCACGTCCCCGGAGCCGTCGAGCAGGACGCGCGCCCGGTCGACGAGGTCGGCCGGGGCGATCTCGCGCACGGCGGGGCCGTCGACGTCCGCGCCGACCCGGGCCACGGCGAGCCGGTGCCGGTCGGTGGCGACCAGCGTGACCGCGCCGGGCTCCACGTCGAGGAGCACACCGGTCAGCGCCGGCACGTCGGGATCGGTGCCGACGGCGAAGCGGACCGCGTCCACGGCGGCGCCCAGGTCGGTGCGGGACAGGGTGAGGCGGGTCGTCATGGGCTGCTCCTCGGGATCGATGAGGGTACGGATCCGGGAGAGCTCGCGGCGGGCGTCGGCGAGACCGTCCTCGAGGCGGCGCAGGTGCGCGTCCAGCAGCCGGTGCGCGGACGCCGGCTCGGACCGCACCGCCGCGGCGATCTGAGCCACCGGCATGCCGACCCGGCGCAGCCCGGCGACCAGCCGGGCGGGACGCACCTGGTCATCGGTGTACCAGCGGTAGCCGGTCACCGGGTCGACCCGGGCCGGGACCAGCACCCCGGCCGAGTCGTAGAACCGCAGGGCACTGACGGTCAGCCCGCTGGCCCGGGCCAGCTCGCCGATGCTGCGCAGTTCACTCTCCACGGCAATGGATCCTGTGTCCTCAAGCAGGTCGAGGGTCAAGCTGTTAACAGGGGACCCTTTCTCTACCGGAGGCGTTAAGAAGGGGCCCTTCCTTTCACAGCAGGCGGAACGTGATTCCGGCTTTCTGGAGCCGGTCCAGGAGCGCGTCGCCCATGGCCGTCACCGGCGTGACCTGGCCGGACGTCGGGGGCAGGTCGTCCAGGGCGAGGCAGAGCGCCGACTCGGCGAGCATCTTCGCGGTCTCGTCGTAGCCGGGGTCGCCGCCGGACACCTCGGTCTGCACCCGCCGCCCGCCGCCCTCGGCCAGGAACCGTACCCGGAACCAGGAGCGCGCCCGCTGCTCGGGGCTCGGGCCCTGGCCGGAGGAGCGCCGGCCGAGCAGCCAGCGCCGGGTCGGCGGCAGCTTCACGAGACCGACCAGGGCGCCCAGCCCGGCCACGCCGGCCAGCACGGTGGGCAGCCGCTTCACCGCCGCGAAGTGGCGGTACCGGAAGTCCGGGCCGTACTCCGGGCGGGCGGCGGCCGAGCGGCGCACCACCTGCGGGTCGATGGTCGGCAGCGGCACCGTCCACATGCGCAGCTCCGGCGAGCGGGCGATCCGGCCCGGGACCGCGCGGACCCGCCGGCCCTCCGGGCGGGGCTCCACCGCCCGGCGGGCCTTCGCGGCCCGGCTCATCTCACCGGTACGGGAGAACGCGGTCAGCGCCGAGTGGTACGTGCCGGCGGAGGGCCGTCCGCCCGCTCGAACGAAGCCGTCGACGGTGACCGGCACGTCCGCCGGCAGGTGCTTGAGGGTGAACCAGACGCCCAGGTCGTACGGGATCGAGTCGAACCCGCAGGTGTGCACCAGGCGGGCCCCGGTGCGGACCGCCTCGGCGTGGTGCCGCACGTACATCAGGTCGACGAACTCCGGTTCCCCGGTGATGTCCAGGTAGTCGGTGCCCGCCTGGGCGCACGCCGCCACGAGGGGCTCGCCGTGGTGGACGTACGGGCCGACGGTGGTGGCGACCACCCGGGCGCTCTCGGCGACCGCCCGCAGCGACCCGGGATCGGTGACGTCGGCGGTGAGCAGGGGCAGCGCCGCCAGCTCCGGGTCGATCGCGGCGAGCCGCTCCCGGACGGCGGCGAGCTTGGTGGGGTTGCGTCCGGCGAGCGCCCAGCGCAGCCCGGCCGGCGCGTGCCGGGCCAGGTACTCGGCGGTCAGGCCCCCGGTGAAACCGGTGGCGCCGAACAGGACGAGGTCGTACGTCCGCTCCTCACGCATCCGCCGAGTCTGCCACCCGGCTCGCTCACGCGGCACCCGGCGGCAGGTCCGGGCTGAGCACGGTACGCACGCAGCCGTCGCGCCGGTCCCGGAACAGCGCGTACCCGTGCGCCCCCTGCTCCAGCGGCAACCGGTGGGTGGCCAGGTGCTCCGTCCGCAGCTCGTCGCGGGCCATCCGCTCCAGCAGCATCGGCACGTAGGGCTGCCCGTGCTGCCGTGCGCCCCGGACCGACAGCCCCTTGGCGCTGACCGCGCCCAGCGGGAAGGCGTCCACGTGCCCGTCGAACTCGCCCAGCACCACGACCGTGCCGCCCTTGCGGCAGGCGTGCACCGCCTCGCGGACCGCCGGCGGCCGCTCCGCCCCGCCGGTGAACCGGTCGGCCAACGACCGGATCCGTCCGTCCCAGGCCGGCCCGACCGCCTCCACGCACACGTCCGGGCCCCGCCCGCCGGTCCGCTCGCGCAGCTCGGCGGGGACGTCGGCGTGGCGCGGGTCGATGGTGTCCGCGCCGCTGTGCCGCTCCGCCATCCGCAGCCGGTCGTCCTGGTCGTCGACGACGATGACCCGGTCCGCACCGAGCAGCGCGGCGGCCCGGGCGGTGAGCTGCCCGACCGCCCCGGCGCCCCACACTGCCACCACGTCGCCGGCGCGTACTCCGCCCACGTCGGCGGCCATCCAGCCGGCCGGGGCGGCGTCCGAGGCGAAGAGCGCCCGGTCGTCGCTGACCGCGTCGGGAACGCCGAACGCGCCCACGTCGGCGTACGGGACGCGCACGTACTCGGCGTGGCTGCCGGCGAACCCGCCCGTGGCGCGCGGCCGGCCGAACGCACCGGGCACCGGGTGTCCGTACGTCGCCTCACTGACCTCCGGCTCGGGGTTGCCGTTGTCGCAGCACGACGGGAGCCCGCCCCGGCAGTACCAGCAGGTGCCGCAGGCCACCGAGGCGCTGACCACCACCCGGTCGCCGACCCGGTGCCGGCGCACCTCCGGCCCCACCTCGACGACCTCACCGAGGAACTCGTGCCCCAGCACGTCCCCCACGGACACGTACGGCGTGCGCCCGGCCAGCAGCGGCAGGTCACCGCCGCAGGTGGCGCTCTGCCGCACCCGCACGATCACGTCGTGGCCGTTGCGCAGTTCCGGGTCGGGCACCTGCCGTACCGCCACCTGGTCGGCGCCCGTCCAGCACAGCGCCCTCATCCGGCGGGCCCCCGGTCCATCGGCGCCCGGTCGGCGCGCAGCACCTCGCCCGTCTCGGCGAGCTGCTTGGCCTGCCGCAGCGCGGCCCGGACCGTGCGGGCGGGATCGTCGCCGACGACGTGCGCGGCGAGCCCCGGGAGCGCGACGCCGGGGCGGGGTCGCGCGGCCAGTTCGGTGCCCCGGCAGCCGGGCGCCGGCCGTACCTCCACCTGGATCGCGCCGCCGAGGCGGCGCAGGGGCTCCGGCCACCGCCCGCCGGGCAGCACCGCGCCGGGCGCCCGGTCCACCGTGACGACCTGCCAGCCACCCACCGGCTGGCGGGGGACGCCGGGCCCGCGGGTCGGACGGCGGCGTCGGCGACCCCGCAGCACACGGCCGGACAGCGCCCCCACCACCGCGCCCGCGAGGGCGCTGCCGGCCACCGTGGCGATCCGTCCCACCTGTTCCTCCCGTCCCGATCCGCGCGTCGGGCGACCTGCGGCGGGCGCCCGTCGGGCGCACGCGTACCGCCACACTCGCCCGGGGCGGGGTGAAGCGGGCTCCCCCCGAAGGGGTGAACCGCCGTCCGTCGGGTAACCGCCGGCCGCAGGACCTTGCCATGTCCCGACGTCCCGGCCCGGCCGCGCCGGAACCGTCGAGACACGGCCTGGGGGGGAGTGGAACACGTCCATGGGGGTGGGGGCCGGGTGCCGGAGGACCGACGGGAGACCGCAGTCGTCACGGGACCGGGAGCGCCGGTGCTGGCCTCCCGGCTGAGCCCACCCGCGCTGCCCGAGCCGGTGGTGCTCCGGCCCCGGCTGCTGCGGGCGTTGGACGAGGGGACCGGGGTGCCGCTGACCCTCGTCGCCGCACCGGCCGGCTGGGGCAAGACGACCCTGCTCGCGTCCTGGTTCCGGGCCGCCGGGACGGCCGGTCGGGATCCGGTCCGGGGCGGGCCGGTGACCGGAGCCGCCGACGGCGCCCGGGACGCACCGCCGACCAGCGCCCCGGCGGGGGACTTCGGCGCGGGCGGTCCCGATCCGGGCCGGGAGCCTCCCGACCTGGGGTGGGTGTCGGTGGAGGCCGGCGACGACGGCGACCGCCTGTGGTCGTACGTGGCGGCGGCCCTGCGGAACGCCACCGACCCGGGCGACGGTCCGGCGGAGCCGTCGGTGCCCGAGCGGTCTCCGCGCCCCGACCAGTTGGAACTGCTGGCCGCGGCCCTCGCCGCCCGGGAGCGGCCGGTGCTGCTGGTGCTGGACGACCTGCACCGCATCACCGATCCGGCGGCGGTCAGCGGGCTGGAGTTCCTGCTCCGGCACGCCGAGCAGCGGCTCCGGCTGGTGGTCGGCGCCCGGGCCGGGGTGCCGCTCCCCGTACACCGGTGGCGGCTGGCCGGGGAGCTGACCGAGCTCGGCCCGGACGAGCTGGCGTTTACCGGCGACGAGGTCGCCGACCTGCTCACCGCGCACGGGGCGGTGCTTCCGGCGGCGGCCGTACGGCGGCTGCGGGAACGGACCGGCGGCTGGCCGGCGGCGCTCCGGTTCGCCGCGCTCGGGCTGCGGGGCCAGCCCGACCCGGCCCGGTGGATCGAGCAGTTCGGCGGCGACCAGCCGGACGTGGCCAGCTACCTGCGGGAGGAGGTTCTCGCCGGTCTGGACCCCGGCGACCGGGAAGTGCTGCGCCGTGCGGCGGTGGCGGACGCCGTCTGCGCCGGTCTCGCGGGCGCGCTCACCGGCCGGCCCGACGCGGAGGCGGCGCTGGCCACCCTGTCCGGCGACGGGGGCCCGTTGCGCCGGGACGACGGCCGCCCGCCCTGGTACCGGTGCCATCCGCTGCTCGCCGACCTGCTGCAGGCCGAGCTGAGCCGGCTGCCCGCCGACGAGCAGCGGGACCTGCACCTGCGCGCCGCCGGCTGGTACGCCGACAACGGGCGGCCCGCCGACGGGCTGCGCCACGCGCTGGCCGGCGCCGACTGGGCCCGGGCCACCGAGCTGTTCGTGACGAGCTGGCCCGAGCTGGCCCCGTACGACCACGAGGGTTTGACCAGGCCGGCGCCCGAGCCCCCGCCCGTCGAGGTCCTGGCGGCCGATCCGGAGCTGGCGTTGGCCTGCGCCGCCGAGCGTGCCCATGCCGGGGACGCGCCGGCCGCCGCCGGGTACCTGCGATCCGCCGCCGAGGCGGGCCGGTCGCTGCCCGCGCCCCGCCGGGAGCGCTTCGCCCGGCTGGCCACCGCGGTCGAACTCGCGGTGGCACGCCTCTCCGGCGACCTCCCGGCGGTACGCGACGCCGCCGCCCGCCTGCTCGCCACCCGCCCGGTGGTCCCGGCCGGTACGCCAGGTACCGCCGGGGCGCCCGAGCCTCCGCCGAGCGGTGCCGGCCCGGTGCCGCCGCCGGGCGGCACGCCGTCGGCCGGGACGCCGTCGGTCGACCGGCTGCTCGCCGCGCCCGCCCCGCCCGCCGAGCCGCGCGGAGCGGCCGCCGAGGACGCCGACGTGCGGGCGGCGGCCGGCACGGCGCTCGGTCTGGCCGACCTCGCCGACGGCGACCTGCGCCGTGCCGAGTCACATCTCGGCGCCGCGCTGGCAGCGGCCCGGGCGGCGGGCCGGACGCGGACCGAGCTGGTCGGCGCCAGCCGGGTGGCGCTGCTGTACGCCGTGCGCGGGGCGCTGCGGGAGGCCGAGGAACTGGCTCGGGGGGCGCTCGCCCTGCCGCCGTGCCAGGGGTGGTCCGGCCGGACCGACTCCGGGTACGCGTACCTGGCGCTGGCCGTCGTGGCGCTGCACCGCGACCAGCCCGAGGAGGCGGAGGCGAATCTGGCGCTGGCGGAACCGGCGACCTGGGAACCCGAGGCGGGGGCGGTGGCCGCGCTGTGCCGCGCGTACCTCCTCCGGGACGCCGGCGACCTGGCGGCCGGGCACCGGGCGCTCGCCACTGCGCGGGAACGGCTGGCCGGGCGCCCCGGGGGCGGCGAGCTGGACCGGTGGCTGGTGGCCGCCGAGGCGGACCTGCGCGGGGCGCGGGGCGACCTGGACACCGCGCGGGACCTGTTGGGCGACGACGGAGACCCCGCCCTGGCAGTCGGTCGCGCCCGGGTCGAACTGCGGGCCGGCGACGACCGTGCCGCCCAGGCCGTCCTGCCCGACTGGCCGGCCCCGGAGGCGGACGGCTGGCCACTGCCCGTACGCCTGGACGCCGCCGTGCTGGAGGCGGTGCTCGCCGGCCGTGCGGGCGACGAACGGCGGGCCCGGCGGGTGCTGGAGCAGGCTCTCGACCTGGCCGGACCGGAGGGCATCCGCCGGCCGTTCACCCGTGCGGAACCCGGCGTGCGTGACCTGCTCGCGGCACATCTGGACACCGGGACGGCACACTGGCCGACGGTCAGCGACCTGGTGCGTGGGGCCGACGAGCCGGTGGAGCGTTCGCCGGCCGAGGCCGGTCCGGCGGCGCTCGACGAGCCGCTCACCGAGCGCGAGCTGACCATCCTGCGGTACCTGCAGAGCATTCTGTCCAACGTGGAGATCGCCGCCGAACTGTCCCTGTCGGTCAACACGGTGAAGACGCACGTACGCAACATCTACCGCAAGCTCGACGCCAGCCGCCGCCGGGAGGCGGTGCGGCGCGCCCGGGACCTGCGGCTGATCTGACGGGCCCTTGATCGACACGACGTCCCGCCCGTCGCGGTGTCCGCGCGACGTGCGGGACGTGGGCGGGTCGTCCGCCGGTCACGGGGGCGCGGCGCCGTCGACGGCGGCGAGCAGGTCCGCGAGGTCGTAGCCGCCGTCGTGGCGGACGTCGTTGACGAACAGCGTCGGGGTGGCGTCCACGCCGCTGTGGATGCCGCCGACGAAGTGGCGCCGCACCCGGTCGCCGTGGGCCCGGCGGCCCACCTCGGCGCCGATCTCGTCGGCGGGCAGCCCGATCTGCTCGACGCCGAGCGACAGGTGCACCGGGTCGAGCTGGTCCTGGTGCTCGTAGAGCCAGTCGTGCAGCTCCCAGAACCGCCCGCGTACGGCGGCGGCCTCGCTCGCCTCGGCGGCGCTCTCCGCGTACGGGTGCACGTTGGCGATCGGGAAGTGCCGGTAGACCAGCCGGACCGTGTCGGCCCGCTGGCGGAGCAGTTCGGCGAGGTTCGGGTACGCGGCCCCGCAGAACGGGCACTGGAAGTCCCCGTACTCGACGATCGTCACGGGCGCGTCCGCCGGTCCCCGCACGTGGTCCGTCTCGGTCACCGGAGTGCGCAGGCGGGCGGTGACCTGAAGCGGTGTGGTCATCGCGCCACCCCCCGCTGATCCGAGCGACGGCGCCGTACCCGCAGGGTCGACCCGGGTGCCGGGCACCCGGGTCGGAGCCCGTTCGGATCAGTCATGACTCCCACGTTCGCCCGCGCCGGGGTGAAGGTGGCTCACCCGGGCCGGGTGGTTCGCCGCCGGCCGACCCGCGGGGCCGGGGTGGCGTCACCGCAGCACCGGGGCGACGGCGACGTGGTTCTGGACCTCCCGGACGCCGGGCGCCGACCAGACGATCCGCTCCACCTCGGTCCGCTCGGGCATCGAGTGGACCAGCCCGCGGAGCACGACGGTGTCGCCGTGCACGCGGACCGTGATCCGCTCCGCCTCGGTGGCCCGGTTGCGGGCGAGCGCGTCGACGATCCGCTCGGCGAGCCGGTGCCCGTCGGGGCGGGCGGCCGGGCGGACGGAGAGGCCGTTGCTCACCCCGCCGACGCCGGTCAGGCGGGCGACCGCTCGTTCGGCGGCCCGGCGCTGGTACTCCCAGGCCACCTCGCCATGCAGCGTGACCCAGCCGTCCGACACGCTCACGTCGATCCGCTCCACCGGCACGAACGCGTTCCACTCCAAGGCGTGCGTGACCGCGGCCGCGAGGTCCGGATCGGGGCGCTCGGCGCCGGTGCCGATCTGCACGGTGAGGTCGTTGGCGACGGCCCGGACGCGGGGTACCCGGTGCGCGGCGCGCTCGGCCGCCCACTTGCGGGCATAGCTGTCCACCCGGCCGGTCAGGGTCACCACGCCCTCGGACACGGTCACGCCGATCTCGTGCGGCCGTACCCGGGGCTCGAAGGTCAGCTCGTCGAGCACGGCGGCCTGGATGTCCTGGTCGGTGCGGCTGACAGTCGCGACAGTCATCGTGGCTCCCTCCTCGGTGGCAGGCGCGCGCCCGTCCGGAACGATCCTGTCCGGGCCGTGGGTGAGGCACCCTCGCCCGAGGCGGGTGAGGGCGTGTCTGGGAGCGCTTCTATAGACAGACGGTGAGCGCGTTCCTCGGTGCCGGGAGCAGTCTCCCCGATCACCGGAGCCAGGGCAGCTCCGGTCGGAGCAGTTCGTCCCACCACGACTCCATGATCGCGGGGGAGATGCGGGCGCCAGGTAAGGGCGGGCCCCGGACGACAACGTCGTCCGGGGCCCGCCCTCGTCTGTGTCAGCCGTCCAGGTTGGCGGGGGAGTTGGGCCGGTCCACGTCGACGAACTCGATGTCGTCGACCGACCGGTCGGAGCGGCCCACCGCACGCGCCGCGGTGCCGGCGGCCCAGCCGATCGCCGCCCCGACCAGGGCGGCGCTGATCACCAGGGTCCACGGCAGAGCCGGCCGCCGGCCGGCGAGGGCGTCGAAGGCCAGGGTGGCCCGGCGCCGGGCCTCCTCGGCCGCCGTGCCGACCAGATCGGTGGCGTCGTCGGCCAGGTCGGTGCCGCCGCGGCGGGCGGAACGGGCGGTGTCACGGACGCTGTCCCCCGCGGAGCTGACCGCCGAGACCAGGTGCTGCCACGCCTGATCCGCGATCCGCTCCGGCCTGCCACGCCGCTCCAGCAGCTTGGTTCCGAACATGTCTACCTCCTCGGGGTGCCGAAGCCGGCGGCCACTTCGGACCTGGCGTCTCTCCGGCGTGTCGCGGTCCTCTTCGTCCGGCATTGCCCCGGGACGGGGCGCCGCAAACCGGCGTCAGCGGAGGACGACCACCGCTGCCACGCCGTGCGCGAAGTCGTCGTCGTCGTCATCGTCGTCGTCGCCCCCGCCGCCGAAGCCGCAGGCCAGCATGAGGGCGAGTAGCGCGCCGACCCCGGCCAGCGCGGCAAGTCTTCGGATCATCGATCGTCCTCTCCGTCGCGGTACCGTCCTGCCCGCCGATGCTAGGGCCTGTGTCAAAGCCCCTGGCCGGCCTGCGGCGGGCCGCCTCGGCTCGACCGAGGACTTTGACACCGGCCCAAGGCACCGGGGACAACCCCACGAGGCAAACGCGCCGACCCGCCGGCCGCGCACCTCCCGGGCACGCCCGGGAGGTCGGGTTGCGGCCGGACTGGCCGAAGCCCGCTACCCTGGTCGGCGACCGTCAGCGACCGCTGATGGTTGGGGAAACAGAAGGTAAAATGTCCGGACATAGCCGACTTGACCCCCCGGACCACAAGAATTGCTCATCCCGAGGGGTGGCGACCGAGGGCGTCGGAGGAATACTCTCGGTCGCGGCCCGCGTACTGATGAGGCGCCCGTCGGACGGGCGAGTGGAGGTGCTCGCGTGAGCCTGTCGATCGTGAAGTCGGTTCTGCCCGGGGGTGTCGTCGAGATCGCGCCGCGCGGCGAGATCGACGTAGACACCGCGTACGAGGTGCGCGAGGCGATCGCCGAGGTCCTGGCCAAGGGGCGTCCGACCCGCATCGAGCTGAACATGCGGCTGGTGACCTTCATCGACTCCGTCGGCATCAGCGCGATGGTGGCCGGCTTCCAGACCGCCGAGGTGAGCGGCGTCAAGCTCGTGGTCACCGAGCCGAGCCGTTTCGTGCACCGGCAGCTCTGGGTCACCGGCCTGCTCGGGCTCTTCGGCGCTCCCGAGCCCTACTACGCGGGCGCCACGGCCCCAGAGGTCCTCCCGGGCGCCTAAGAGGCTGTCGGGTCGAGCCCGGTGAGGTCGACGTCGGTCACCTCGGTGACCGCCCGGACCGCCGTCACCGACGCGTACCCCTCGGCGAGCAGTGCCACGTCGGTGCCCGCCTGGGCCGCCTCGCCCGGCTCCTCCAGCGCCGTCCGCACGAAGCCGTGCCCCGCCTCGGCCACCGTCATCTGCACCTGACCGAAGCTCGCCAGCCGGCCCCGGCGGACCCCGCGCAGCCGGGCGCGCGGCACGTCCGGGGCGTTGACGTTGAGCACGCTCTCCACCGGCCCGGCCGTCAGCCGGGGCAGCAGGTCCAGGGCCACGTGCGCGGCGGTCGACCAGTGCCGCTCGGCGTCGCGGACCCGGGCGGCCGCCGCCACCGCCGCGCCGCCGCTGACCGCGGTGGCCTCGCCGGCGGAGAGCACGTCCAGGGACACGGCCATCGCCCGGCAGCCGTTGGCGGCGGCGGTGAACGCGGCACCCACCGTCCCCGAGTGCAGCACGGCACGGCCGGCGTTGGCGCCCCGGTTGACGCCGGAGAGCACGACCGACGGCGGCGGCCCGAACGCCCCGTGCACTGCGATCAGCGCGATGAAGCCGGGCGAGCCGCCCACCCCGTACGCCGGCACTCCGTCGAGCCCGGGCAGCGGGTGCGGATCGACGACCACGTGACCGCCCCGCTCCACGGCGGTCATCGCCGCGCTCGTGCCGCTCGCCTCCTCCCGGGGCGCGGCCACCACGACGTCGAGGCCCCGGTCGACGGCGGCCCGGGCCAGCGCCGCGATGCCGGGCGCGGCGATCCCGTCGTCGTTGGTGATGAGGACCCGCACGGTCATCGCTCGGCCGCCCGGTCCGCCAGCTCGTCCGGGGTCGTACGCTCCTGCGGGCGGCCGCCCGCCGGCACGAGCCGGACCCGGTCCACCAGGCCGGTGATCGAGTCGAGCCGGCCGGTGCCGAGGCCGTGCCGGGTCACGTTCAACGCTCCCGCCGCGGCCCCGGTGCGGACCGCCGTCCGGATGTCGCCGCCCCGGGCCACCACGGCGGCCACCCCGGCGGTCATCGAGTCGCCCGCCCCGCGCGGGTCGGCGGCCTGGAGGCGGGGCATCTCCACCTCGAACACCTCGCCGTCGACCAGGGCGAGCGCCGGCTTGTCGGCGCGGCTCACCACCACGTTCTCCGCGCCGCCGGCGTGCAGGTCGTACATCGCCCGGGCGAGCTGGTCCTCGTCGTCGCCGGCGGCCCGGCCGTCGGCGATCAGCTCCTCGTGGCTCACCTTGAGGAAGAACACGCCGCTGTCCAGCACGGCGGCCAGGTGCTCGCCGGCCAGGTCGACGACCACCTTGCCGCCGTTGGCCCGCAGGTCGGCTGCGAAGCGCCGGTACAGCTCGGCCGGGACGAGGTGCGGCTCGTGGGGTCCACTCAGCACGCTGACCGGCGCGCGGAGCCCCTCGCCGAGCGCCAGGTTGTACAGCTCGTCCAGCTCGTGCCGGCCGAGCGCCCCGCCCGGCACGTCCACGACCTCCCGGCGGGCGCCCTCGCGCCGGTCGTGCACGTACCCACCGCTCCCGCCGGAGTCGCGGACCACCACCTTGAGGTCGACCCCCTCGCTGACCAGCAGCGGTTCCAGCACCTGGCCGATCTCACCACCGAGCGCCGTGCAGAGCACCACGTCGACCCCGAGCGACATGATCATGCGCGCCTGCCAGACGCCCTGCCCACCCGGGTGCAGGTGCAGCTCGGGCGCCTCGCTCGGTTGGTCGACCGTCACCGTGAGCCGCGGCGTCGGCGCGAAGACCATCACATGCTCACTCACGGGCACCGCCTCCCCGCCCCGGTCGTCCGCCACGATCCGTCGTACCCCATCAGCTGACGGTAGTCGGGCGGGTGGGTGAATACCCGGTGTCCGCGCGGTGTCCGGTCGGACGTTGCCAGCGTGCGGGCGGGTGGACGACGATCGGGCGAGGCGACGACGGTGGGGAGACGGCGTGCTCAGGCGGGATTCCTTCAGCTACACCGTCCAGGCGCGCTGCGCGCCCGCGGTCGCCGCCGAGTTGCTCGCCGACCCACTCCGGCAGGTGGAGCTGCACCCGTTGATCGTCCGGGTCCGTCGGCTCAGGCCCCGTCCCGGTGCCCGCGCCAGCTACGCGATCACCGACCGGCTCGCGGTCGGGCGGCTGCGTCTCCCGGTCACCTACCGCGCCGACGTGCTGGTCGCCACCTCCGACGAGGTGGTGACGGTCGCCCGGCAGTGGCCGGCGACGATCGTCCGCAACCACACCCGGCTCGGGCCCGAGCCGGACGGTGTCCGCATCGACGTGGAGATCACCCTCGCCGCGCCGGCGCCGCTGTTCGGGTACGCCTTCGCGCAGGCCCGCTCGGCCCACCTGGGACTCGCCAGCCGGCTCGGTGCGATGCTGGACGCCGGTCCGGCCGCCTGACCGACGACGGGCCGGAGCCGTCCGGTCACCCGGACGACCCCGACCCGAACGTCGTCAGTACACCGACAGGTGCACGTGGTTGGTGTGGTCGCTGGACGGGTCGCCGTTCGCCCCGCTGTACGACTTCCACCCGCTGCTGGGCAGCCAGATCTGCCGGTACCAGATCACGTAGAGCACGGCGAGCCGATCGGCGTTCTTGACGAAGAACGCCGACAGGTTGTTGCCGTACGTCCGGTCGCCGCCGGTCGCGTCCCCGCCGAAGCCGTTGGGCTGGGCGGCGAAGTCGCAGGCCCGGCCCTTCGGGTGCTCACCCGACCCGCCGGAGCGGTAGCAGGAGACGTACCGGGTGAAGCCGGCCGCCTTGGCCTGGTTGAGCGCGTGGAGCGTCCGCGGGGTGATGCAGCCGTCCGCGGGCGTCGGGTCGTTGACGCTGCACGACTCCCGCGGCCAGGAGCCGTCCGAGTTGCGCGGGGCGGCGGCGGCGGTCCGGGACGCGCTCCGGCTGGCGGGGGCGTCGGCGCGGGAGTTGGCCACGGTCAGCGCCTTCTCGGCCTGCTGCTTGCGCTTGGCCATCACGGCCTGCTGCTTGCGCTGCTCGGTGATCTCCACCTCCACCGCGAGCTTGGCCTTGGTGACCTGGTCACGGGTTTCCAGCAGCTCCTTCAGGGCCAGGTCCTCGTTGGCCGCCACCGCGTCCAGGGCGGCGGCCCGGTCCATGAAGCCCTCCGGCGAGGTGCTGTTGAGCAGGGCCGACGCGGCTCCGAGCCGGCCCGTGCGGTACGCGAGGCCGGCGATCTGGCCGACCCGGGAGGTGCGCTCGGCGAGCTGGGCCTCGGTGGTCTTGAGCTGCGCGGCGAGCTGCTGCTGGCGCTTGACCGAGGTGTCCAGGGCTCGCTTGGCGTCCAGGAAGCCCTTGCTGGCCGCCTCGAGCTGGGCCCGCAGGGCGGGGGTGCCGCCCTCCGGGTCCGACCCGGGTGCGGCGGCCTGGCGGGCCGGGGGAGCGGCCGCCGCGGGGGCGACCGGCGCGGCGCCGAGACCGAGGGTGAGCGCCACGATGAGCAGGGCCGCCACTCGGGCGGCAGGTCGTCGTACGGATACCACTTCTGGCATCTATCCACATGTCCTTCCGTCAGCCGCCGACCGGGTTAGCTGACGGGTTCGGGACGGAAGATCCCTACCGCTCGACGCGGATGCACCCCAGGTACCTGGTTCCCCGGCTCGCCCTGTCGGGCGATTAGGCGGCGGCCGCCGCCGGCACCGGTGCGTGCCGCCTGGCGGAGGCCGGAACAGAGCCTACCGGTGCCGGTGTGACAGATGCAGCGGAAGTGACAGACGGTGTCGGCGTGATCACGGCCCAATCCGACAAAAAGGGATAATAGTCGCTCTAATCACGCACGTGTTGGTTACCACTCAACCGACCCGCAGACCCCCGGAGCCGCACCGGGCTCGATCTGCAACGTCGCGTGCTCGATGCGGAACTCATCCCGCAGGGCGGTCCGTGCGGCGGCGAGGACCGCGCCGACCTCGGCGCCGGGCGCCATGGTGAGGTGCGCGGAGGCCACCTCCATCCCCGAGGTGAGCGTCCAGACGTGCAGGTCGTGCACCTCGGCGACACCCGGGACGGCGACCAGCCGGTCGTGCACGGCGGTGACCTGGAGGTGTTCCGGGGCGGCCTGGACGAGGATGCGCAGCGCGGCCCGCCCGAGCCGCCAGGTGCGCGGCAGGATGAACACGCCGATGGCGACCGCGACCAGCGGGTCGGCCCACCACCAGTCGGTGGCCGCGATGAGCAGGGCGGCCCCGATCACGCCGAGCGACCCGAGCAGGTCGCCCAACACCTCCAGGTAGGCGCCCTGCACGTTGATGCTCTCCCGGGCCCCGGACCGCAGCAGGGCGAAGGCGCCCAGGTTGGCGAGCAGGCCGAGGACGGCCACCGCGAGCATCGGACCGGTCCGCACCTCCGGCGGGTCGCCGAAGCGCCGGACGGCTTCCACCACCACGTAGATCGCGACGCCGGAGAGCAGCACGGCGTTGGCGAGCGCGGCCAGCACCTCCAGCCGGTAGAGGCCGAAGGTCCGCTGAGGGTCGCCGCTTCTCCGGCGGGTGGCGGTGAGCGCGGCGAGGGCCATGCCGATGCCGAGCACGTCGGTGAACATGTGCCCGGCGTCGCTGAGCAGGGCCAGCGAGCCGGTGCGGAACGCCGCCACGGCCTCCACCACCATCAGGGTGGCGAGCAGGGCGAAGGCCGCCCAGAGGCGTCCCCGGTGCCGCTGCGCCGCGTTCGCGACCGACCCGTGGTGGTGGTCATGACCTGCGCCCACGCGGACACCTTCCGTCACCCGTCCGGACCCGCGTCCAATCTATGCTCACATCGCTATGTATGCAACTGAGGGTCGGGCGCCCGACTCTCAGCCGATCGGGTCGACCGTGGTGAGCCGCTGCGTGGCCCGGGACAGCGCCACGTACAGGGTCCGTACACCCGACCCGGGGTCGGCCCGGATCTCGCCCGGAGCGACCAGCACGACGCCGTCGTACTCCATGCCCTTGGCCTCCAGGCTGGTCACCACCTGCAGGCGCGGAGCGCCGAGCCCGCCCAGCCACCCGGCGACCTCGTCCCGACGCGGCACCGGCGTGATCACGCCGACCGTCCCCTCGACCTCGGCGACCAAGGCACTGGCCGCCTCCACCACCGAGGTCTCCAGCTCGGCCGGCGGCACGACCAGCTCCACCGGGTCGACGCCGGTGGAACGGACGGCGGTCGGCAGCGGCAGGTCGGGGTCGAGCCGCCGGATCTCCGCTGCCGCCACCGCGAAGATCTCCGCCGAGTTGCGGTAGTTGGTGGTGAGCGTGAAGTGGTGCCGGCGGCGGCGGCCGAGGGCCTGGTCACGGGCCCGGACCAGCTCGTCCGGGTCGCCGGTCCACGCCGTCTGCGCCGGGTCGCCGACCACCGTCCACGACGCGAGCCGCCCGCGCCGGCCGATCATGCGCCACTGCATCGGCGAGACGTCCTGCGACTCGTCGACCACGACATGGGCGTACTCGCGGTAGTCCTCGGGGCGCTCACGGGCCGCCTCCCGGGCGGCGCGCTGCCGGTCGGCGAACGTGGTCAGCTCGCGCACCCCGCCCGCGAGCTGGAACGGGTCCCGCTTCGGCCGTGCCGGCTTCATCGGCTTGCCGAGTAGGGCGTCCAGCTCGTCCAGCAGGGCGATGTCGGCGATGGTCAGCCCCTGGGAGTCCAGGGTCCGGTACGCCTCGGTGAGCAGGCGGATCTCCCGGCCGGAGAGCACCCCGCCCGCGTACCGCCGCAGCCGGTCGGGGCGGGCCAGCCAGCCGAGCACGTGGCGCGGGTGCAGCCGGGGCCACCACGCCTTGAGGAACTCGCGGAACTCCGGCCGCTCGGCGATCTCGGCCTCGAACGCGCGCTGCTCCGGCAGGCGCGGGATGCCCAGCCGCCGGGCCTGCGCCCAGAGCGCGGCGAACACGCCGTCGAAGCCGGCCCGGCGGACCTCGTTGCGCCGCGCGCCGCGCGGCAGCGCCCGGTCCCGGATCGCGTCCAGTTCGCGGCGGTCGATCCGCAGCAGCTCACCCCGGTAGAGCAGCCGCAGCTCGCCGGGGCCGCCCGGCACCGCGTCGCGGGCGGCCCGCTCCAGCACCCGCCGCATCCGCAGCGAGCCCTTCACCGCCGCCACCTCCGGCGGGTCGGTGCGGGTCGCACGCATCCCGGGGAAGAGAGCGCCGAGCGAGGCCAGCGTGGCGGTGTCCTCGCCCAGCGAGGGCAGCACCGAGGCGATGTACTCGACGAAGACCGCCGACGGCCCGACCACCAGGATGCCGCCGCCGGCGTACCGGCTGCGGTCGGCGTAGAGCAGGTACGCGGCGCGGTGCAGGGCGACCGCCGTCTTGCCGGTCCCCGGACCGCCCGAGACGATCGTGACGCCCGAACCGGGGGAGCGGATCGCCTCGTCCTGCTCCCGCTGGATGGTGGCGACGATGTCCCGCATGCCCCGCCCGGTCGCCTTCGACAGGGTGGCCAGCAGGGCGCCGTCGCCCACCACCGTCATGTCCGGCGGAGCGGCGGCCGGGTCGAGCAGGTCGTCCTCGATGCGGGTGACCCGTTCCCCGCTGGACTGGATCATGCGTCGGCGGACGACGTCGAGCGGCTGCGCCGGGGTGGCCCGGTAGAAGGGGGCGGCGGCCGGGGCGCGCCAGTCCACCACCAGGGTGGCGGCGTTCTCGTCGCGGATGCCGAGCCGGCCGACGTGCAGCACCTGCCGGTCGCGCAGGTCGAGCCGGCCGAAGACCAGCCCCTCGTGCTCGGCGTCGAACAGGTGCCGGCGCTGCGCCGCGTGGAACACCATCGCGTCCCGCTCCACCAGGGCACCGAAGTTGCCGACCCGGGCCAGCCGGTAGCCCTCCTTCTCCGCGCGGACCGCCGACCGGCGCAGCTCGGCCAGGCGCGCGTACACCCGGTCGAGGTGCCGTTGCTCGACGGCGATCTCCTGCTCCAGCGCGGTCTGGTCGGTCAACGCTCGCTCCTCCTGACGTCGGCGGCGAGGGTGGCGCGGTACGCGCGGCCGTACGCCGGCCAACCGCACGAGGGTACGGCCCCGGCGCCACGCCCCGCGCCGGAGGTGTGCGGACGCGCCAGGACCTATCCGACGAGCTCCGCCGACGCGGCCGGGCGCTCGAGCACCCGGCGCAGCACTCCGGCCAGGGCGGCGTTCACCTCGTCGGGGCGCTCCATCATCAGCATGTGCCCCGCGCCCGGGCACACGGTCAGCTCGGTCGCCGGCAGCGCGGCCGCGATCGACTCGGCGCACGGCGGAGGGGTCAACCGGTCCCGGTCCCCGACCAGCGCGGCGGCCGGCAGGCGGGCCAGCGCGGCGAGGGTCTCCAGTCGGCGCTGCGCCCCGATCGACGCCCGGAAACCGCCGATCGAGCGCAACGACGCGCGGGCGACGGCGGAGGTGACCAGGCGGATGTCGCTCGGGTCGCAGTGGTCCCCGAAGAGCATCCAGCGGATGCTGGGCCGCAGGGCGCGCAGCAGCGCCCGCGGCGGACGCCAGGACCCGCACCGGGCCAGGACGCCGGCCCCGGTGGTCTCGGCGAGTCGGATCAACCGGGCGATACGGGGCGAGAGACCGTAGACGGTGTGCGTGTGCCCCTCGGCGGTGGTGGAGACGAAGAGCAGCCCGGCGACGCGGGCGGCGAAGTGCGTGGGGTGGCGGTGCGCGTACTCCATGATCGTCATGCCGCCCATCGAGTGACCGGCCAGCACGACCCGCCCGGCCGGGACCACCGCGTCGAGCACCGCGGCGAGGTCGTCGCCGAGCTGAGCCAGGGTGGCGGTCGGCAGCGCCATGCAGCTGGAGCGGCCGTGCCCCCGGGCGTCGTAGGTCACCACGCGCACCGCGCCGCCGAAGCGTTCCCGCAGGTCCGCGAGTTGCCGGTGCCAGGCGCGCCCGTCCAGCGTCCAGCCGTGCAGCAGCACCGCCGTCACCTCGGCGTCGGCCGGGCCGTCGATCTCCACGTGCAGGCGGACGTCGTCGGGCAGCTGTACCTCGCGTACCTCCGGCATCGCCACCTCCCCGGGGCCGCACCAAACCGTCACACCGGGGATACCCGGTGGTAACACCGGCTACCCGTCATGACACCACGCCAACCGCGCCGGTGAGAAGATTCGCAACCCCGCCCGCGGACCGCCGCGGACCGGTCAGGCTGACGGACATGGCACCAGCGCCGGACGAACCCGGTCGCCCCGCCGGGGGCACGCCACGCGCCGCGCTGGCCGAGCTGCTGGCCGGCAACCGACGGTTCGTGAGCGGGCAGCCGATCCACGGCCACGACGTCACCGCCGCCGCCGCGGCCGCGTCCGGTGACCAGCAGCCGTACGCCGTCGTGCTCGGCTGCATCGACTCACGGGTGCCGCTGGAGGCGATCTTCGACCAGACCTTCGGCTCGATCTGCGTGATCCGGACCGGCGGGCACGTGCTGGACCGGGCCGTGCTCGGCTCGATCGAGTTCGTGGTCGGGCAGCTCGGCGTACCGCTGGTCATGGTGCTCGGCCACGAGCGGTGCGGCGCGGTCGCCGCGGCGGTGGACGCGCTGCGCGCCGGTGAGCGGCCCGGTGGGTCGCTCACGCACCTGGTCGACCAGATCGCGCCCGCGGTCACCGAGGTCGGCCTGGCCGACCCGCGGGTCGGCCCGCTCGCGACCCGGCGGCACGTGCTGCGGACGGTGGCCGCGCTGCGCGCCGACGACCTGCTCGCCGCGCCGGTCGCCGCCGGCCGCGTCGGCGTGGTCGGCGCCCTCTACGACCTGGCCACCGGCACCGTCACCCTGCTCGAGGGGTAGGAACGGGCCCCTCGTCGACGCCTGCGGTAGAGGAAGGGGCCGTCTCCCGCCGGGCGGCACAGACGCGGAACCGCCCGCCGGGACGTGTCCCGACGGGCGGTTCCGATGGTGCGTGGAGGGGCTCAGCCCTCGAAGACGCCGGCCTCGACGAGGCGCTTCTCGGTGGCGTCCCAGCCGTCACCCGGGTGGGCGGCGTTGAGCGCGGTCAGCTCGGCGCGGATCTTGGCGGCGTGACCGGCGGCGGCCAGCACCCGGATCTCCTCGACGAAGGCCTCGGAGTCGGTGCGCAGGTGCACGGTCTTGCCGTTGGTCAGGTTCCGCACGTAGGCGTGCTTGCCGCCGTTCAGCGGGATCACGTACTTGAACTCGCCCAGCACGCTGAGGGCGCCACCCTGGCCAGCCTGGCCGGCCCGGACTGACGCGCGCGCGGTCTTAGAGGTGTTGCTCGCCACGGAGGTACTCCTTGCAAGACGTACGGGAGGACGCGGTTGACGTCCGGGGGCTGGGTGCGGGCTTCACCCGGTGGGTGGACCCGCGGAAGATGTTCGCGGCACAGGCCGCCGATGGAACTGTACACGACCACGATGCCTGGCTGGTCACCGCGTCGAGGGGGTCAACCACGGTCACCCGACCGGCTATTCCACCGGCGAAACGGCGGCGAATTTTCCGATTCCCTGGCGCACCATCCGTCACACGAGTCATCATGTGTTCCAGAAGCCACCCGGCTGGCCGAGGTCGTAGGGGAAGACGCACCTCGCTCTCCGGGAGGTCACCGTGCCAACGCGTGGCGTCGTATACGTCCACTCGACCCCGCTCGCCGTGTGCTCGCACGTCGAGTGGGCGATCGCGCGCGTCCTCGCCGCGCCGGTCAACCTGCAGTGGACGGCTCAGCCCGTCGACCCCGGCGCCCGCCGGGCGGAGTGCGGGTGGACCGGTCGTCCG
The DNA here is from genome assembly GCF_052068455.1 of Micromonospora sp. H33. NCBI lineage: Bacteria > Bacillati > Actinomycetota > Actinomycetes > Micromonosporales > Micromonosporaceae > Micromonospora > Micromonospora sp. H33. The sequence goes on from NZ_JBQHDE010000002.1 coordinate 207,885, forward strand.
GGGACGGGCGCCGAGCTGGCTGCTGCCCTCCGGCAGTGGCCCATGATCCGTTTCGAGGTCACCGAGGAGCCGAGTCCCGGCGCCGACGGGGAGCGTTTCATGTACGTGCCGGGCCGGGGCCTGTTCCGGGCCACCGTCGGCGCGGCCGGCGACATCCAGCTCGGCGAGGACCGGCTGCGCAGCATCATGGCGGGCGCCCGGGCGCCGGAGGCCCTCGCGCACGCGCTCGACAAGGCGCTCGGCACCGCCTGGGACGCCGAACTCGAGCCGTACCGCTACGCCGGTGACGGCGCCCCGGTGACCCTGCTCACCCGCGTGGGCTGATCCCCGCGCGGATCCGGTCACCGGGCCGTCACGGAACCGTGGTCGCCCGGTCGGCGCGCGTAGGGTCGGGTTGCCCCGATTAGCGTCGAACTGGTGGGATGGCTCGCGTGTCGACAACTCCGCGCCGCGGCGGCGTCGCGCTCGCCGCACTGACCGCACTGCTCGTGTCCGGCTGCGCCAGCACCCGGGAGGCCGCGCCCCCGGCACCGGCGGCGAGCAGCCCGTCGGCGGCACCGTCGACCGCCGTTCCGGTCCCGGCCGGCGACCCGGCCAGCCGCGCCGCCGCCCTGGCCGGCTCGCTGGCCGACGAGAACCTCGTCGGCCAGGTGCTCATGCCGTACGCCTACGGCGACGCGGCGGCCCACGTCTCGCCCGGGTCGGCCGCCGGCAACCGGGCCCTCGCCGGCGTCGACACCCCCGCCGAAATGATCGAGAAGTACCGCCTCGGCGGGCTGATCCTGGTCGGCTTCAGCGCCGACGACCCCACCAAGGGCAACCAGGAGACCACCAACGTCGACAACCCGAAGCAGGTCCGCGCGCTGACCACCGGGCTGCGGGAGGCCGCCGGCCGACTGCCCGCCGGCTCGGCGCCGTTCCTCATCGGCACCGACCAGGAGCACGGGGTGGTCACCCGGATCACCGACGGCGTCACGCTGCTGCCCAGCGCGCTCGCCGCCGGCGCGGCGGGCCGGCCGGAGCTGACCGAGGCCGCGTGGCGGGCCGCCGGCACCGAACTCGCCGCGATGGGCATAAACGTCGACTTCGCCCCGGTCGCCGACGTCCTCGCCACCCGCAGCACCGTCATCGGCTCCCGCTCGTACGGCGCCGACCCGAAGGCGGCGGGGACACAGGTCGCCGGCGCCGTCCGGGGCCTCCAGGCTGCGGGGGTCGCGGCCACCGTCAAGCACTTCCCGGGCCACGGCCACAGCGCCACCGACTCCCACAATGACCTGCCGGTGCTGGAACAGCCGCGCACGGCGCTGGAGGCCGGTGCGTGGGTGCCGTTCCGGGCCGGCGTCGACGCGGGCGCCCTCGCGGTGATGTCCGGTCACCTCGACGTGCGGGCGGTCGACCCGGGCACCCCGGCGACGTTCTCGCACAAGCTGCTCACCGGGGTGCTCCGGGGCCAGCTCGGCTTCCGCGGGGTGGTGGTCACCGACGGGATGAACATGGCACCGGCGAAGCGCTGGTCGCCGGGGGAGGCCGCGGTCCGCGCCCTGAAGGCCGGCAACGACCTCATCCTCATGCCGCCGAACGTCGGGCAGGCGTACGCCGGGCTGCTCGCCGCCCTGCGGGACGGCTCGCTGCCCCGCGCCCGGCTGGTCGAGGCGGCGACCCGGGTGCTGACCATGAAGTTCACCCTCGCGGGCCGGGCCACCCCCGACCTGTCCACGCTCGCCGCGCCGGCCCACCGAGACGCGGCCGGGAAGCTGGCCGCCGCCGCGGTGACCGTGCTGCGCGGACCGTGCGGCACGCCGGTGCGCGGGCCGGTGACGGTGACCTCCTCCGCCGGCCGGGACCACACCCGGGCCGCGTTGACCGAGGCGCTGACCTCGGCCGGGATGCGCGTGGTCCCGAATGGCGGCACGGTCGTCCACCTGGTCGGGTACGGCGACGGCACCGACGACCTGCGCGCCGACGCCGCCGTGACGGTCGCCATGGACACCCCGTACGTGCTGGCGAAGGCCACCTCACCGGCGCTGCTGGCGACGTACTCGTCGAGCCGGGCGTCGATGACCGCCCTCGCCCGGGTGCTGGCCGGCAAGGCCCGGCCCACCGGCCGCTCCCCGGTGCCGGTGCCCGGCCTGCCCGCCACCACCTGTGCCACCTGACCGCCGCTCCCCGGCTGCGGTCAGCACCCCCTCAGCGGGCCGTGCGCAGGGCGGCCACCAGCCACTCCGCCGCCGGCACGGCGGTCGTCCACGCCGGCCAGCCGCCAACCTCCAGCCGCTGGAGGTCGAGTGCCGTCAGCCGGCCTTCGCGAGGCCGCCGACGGCGAGACGGTACGCCGGCAGCACGTCGGTCGGCTCGGCGATCAGGCTCTCGTTGGTGGTGAACAGCAGGGTCCGCCCGTCCGCCTGGACGGCCACCGCCCAGCCGCGACTCTCCTCGTCGAGCAGCTCGCTGCGGCTCAGCCAGGTCGCCTCGACCCCGGCGAAGCCGCCGGCGGTGACGTCGCGGAACTTCGGGTCGACGGCCGTCTCGACCGAAGTGTCGGCGAGGTAGGCGTCCAGCGCGGCGCGGGGCGCGACGCCGGCCTGGTCGGCGGTCCACACCCGCAGGAAACCCCCGCCCCGGCGGCGGCCGTCCACCTCGCAGCGCATGGTGGCGCCGCCGCGCCTGCCGAGTGCTGCCGCCAGCTCCGCGCCCAGCTCGGCCTCCGGACCGCCGGTCGGGGTGGCCTCGGGCAACTCGATGACCTTGGGCCGCCAGCCCTTGGCGAGCGGGAACGTGACCGGCAGCGGGCATGGCGTACCGGCGGCGCCGACCTCGCCGTCCGCCTCGGCGGCGGTGATCTCGTCGTACCACGGCTCGCCGGTCGCCGCCGGGGTCGGCGAACCGGCGGCGGCCGGGTCATCGTCGCGGCCGCAGCCGGCGGCCAGGGTGAGGGTCAGCGCGGCCAGCAGGGCCGCGGTGGTACGACGTGGCACGATGGCGCTCCCCGTTGTCGATCTTCAGCCGGTACAGCAAACCGGGCGGGGAGCGGGCCGTCAAGGACAATGGGGAAGGGGCCCCCGGGTACGACCCGGGAGCCCCCTTTCGCGCAGACCCGTCTACAGCGGGATGTTGCCGTGGGCGCCGCGGGCGGCCGGGGCGGCGGCGAGCGCCTCGGCGATGCGGCGCCGGGTCTCGGCCGGCTTGATGACGTCGTCGACCACGCCAATCTCCAGCGCCCGGTTCACGCCGCCGGCGACGCGGATCTGCTCCTCAATCAGCTGCGCGCGCAGCGTCTCGCGCTCCTCGACGGGGGCGGCGGCCAGCTTCTTGCGGTGCAGGATGTTCACCGCGGCGCTGGCGCCCATCACCGCGACCTCCGCGTTCGGCCAGGCGAAGACCGCGGTCGCGCCCAGGGAACGGGAGTTCATCGCGATGTACGCACCGCCGTACGCCTTGCGGGTCACCAACGTCACCCGCGGCACCACGGCCTCGGCGAAGGCGTGCAGCAGCTTCGCGCCACGCCGGACCACGCCGTCCCACTCCTGGCCCAGGCCGGGCAGGTAGCCGGGCACGTCGACCAGCACGATCAGCGGCACGCCGAGCGAGTCGCACATCCGCACGAACCGGGCCGCCTTCTCGGCGCTGGACGCGTCGAGGCAGCCGCCCAGGCGCAGCGGGTTGTTGGCGATCACGCCGACCGTCCGGCCGGCGAACCGGCCGAGCGTGGTGACGATGTTCGGCGCCCACTTGGCGTGCAGCTCCACGCCCGGGGCGTCGAGCAGTGCCTTCACGACGGGCTTGACGTCGTACGCCCGATTGGTCTCGGCCGGCATCTTCGCGGCCAGGTCGTGGCCGTCCTCGCCGGAGGCGGGCACGTCGTCCGGCGAGAGCCGGCCCTGGTGGCCCAGCAGCGCGGCGAGCTTGCGCGACTCGGCCAGCGCCTCCTCGTCGTCCTTGCACGTCACGTGCACGACGCCGGAGCGCCGGCCGTGCGGCTCGGGGCCGCCGAGGCGCTCCATGTCGACCTGCTCGCCGGTGACGCTGCGGACCACCTCCGGGCCGGTGACGAAGATCCGCCCGGCGCCGCTCATCACCACGATGTCGGTCAGCGCCGGCCCGTACGCGGCGCCACCGGCGGCCGGACCGAGCACCACGGAGATCTGCGGCACCCGGCCGGAGGCCCGGACCATGGCGGCGAAGACCTGGCCGACCGCGTCGAGCGCGACCACGCCCTCGGCCAGCCGGGCACCGCCGGAGTGCCAGAGCCCGAGCACCGGCACCCGCTCCCGGACGGCGGTGTCGATCGCGTCGACGATGTGCCGGCACCCGTCGGTGCCCATCGCGCCGCCCATCTTCGTGGCGTCGGTGGCGTACGCGATGGCGGGTGTGCCCTCGACCTCGCCCCGCGCCCAGAGCACACCGGAGGTGTCCCGGGGTGCCAGCAGGCGCAGCGTGCCCGCGTCGAACAGGGCCCGGAGCCGCAGCTCCGGATCCCGGTAGTCCACGGTGGACGTCTCCGAGCCGACAACAGTGGTGGTCACTTGAGCCTCCAAGGCTGTGGTCTCAGGCCCGCGTGAAGACGAGAGCCACGTTGTGCCCGCCGAAGCCGAACGAGTTGTTCAGTGCGGCGGGAATCTCCATGTGGCGCGCCTTGTTGGCGGCCACGTCCAGGTCGAGACCGTCGTCCGGGTCGTCCAGGTTGATCGTCGGCGGCACGACGCCGTCGCGGATCGCCAGGATCGTGGCGATCGACTCCAGCGCGCCGGCCGCGCCGAGCAGGTGCCCGGACATCGACTTCGTCGCGGTCAGCACCGGGTGGTCACCCAGCGCCTGGTGCAGTGCCTTGATCTCGGCCAGGTCGCCGACCGGGGTCGACGTGGCGTGGGCGTTGACGTGCACGATGTCGCGCTTGGCGATGTCCGCGTCGGCGATCGCCTTCGCGATGGCCCGGATCGCGCCGGCCCCGTCGGGGTGCGGCTGGACGATGTCGTAGCCGTCGGAGGTGATGCCGGCGCCGGCGAGCCGCGCGTACACCCGGGCGCCCCGGGCGGCGGCGTGCTCGGCGCGCTCCAGCACGAGGACGGCGGCGCCCTCGCCGAGCACGAAGCCGTCGCGGCCCTTGTCCCACGGGCGGGAGGCCCGCTCCGGGTCGTCGTTGCGGGTCGACATCGCCCGCATCGAGGAGAAGCCGGCGATCGGCAGCGGGTGGATGACCGCCTCGGTGCCGCCGGCCACCACCACGTCGGCGCGACCGGCACGGATCATGTCCATGCCGAGGGCGATCGCCTCCGCGCCGGTGGCGCAGGCGCTGGCCACGGAGTGCACGCCCGCGCGGGCGCCCAGCTCCAGGCCGACCCACGCGGCCGGGCCGTTCGGCATCAGCATCGGGATGGTGTGCGGGGAGACCCGCCGCGGACCGGACGCCTCGAGGACGTCGTCCTGGGCGAGCAGGGTCAGCGCGCCGCCGATGCCCGAGCCGACGCTCACGCCGAGCCGTTCCGGGTCGGGCCCGGAGTCGGCCAGGCCGGCGTCCGCCCAGGCCTGCTGCGCGGCGATGATCGCGATCGCCTCGGAACGGTCCAGCCGGCGCAGCTTCACCCGGTCCAGCAGGCCGGCCGGATCGACCGCGAGCTGGGCGGCGATCCGGACCGGCAGCTGCTCGGCCCACTCCTGGGTGAGGGCACTCACCCCGGAGCGGCCGCTGAGCATGGCGTCCCAGGTCGACGCGACGTCCCCGCCCAGCGGGGTGGTCGCGCCGAGCCCGGTGACGACGACGTCGGTGTGTGCCATGGTCAGGACTGCGCCTCGATGTAGCTGACGGCGTCCCCGACGGTCTTCAGGTTCTGCACCTCGTTGTCCGGGATCTTGACGCCGAACTTCTCCTCGGCGGCCACCACGACCTCCACCATCGACAGCGAGTCGACGTCCAGGTCGTCGGTGAAGGACTTCCCCTCGGCCACGTCGTCCGGGTTCACCCCGGCAACCTCTTCGAGGATCTCGGCGAGGCCGGCGGTGATCTCGTCACGGGTCATTGCGGTTGGTTCCTCTCATCGGGGGTTGCTTCGCCGCGGGCGGCGAAGGCGGCGCGGCGGGACCGCGCCGGGTCTTCAGGGGCAGCGGACGACCTGACCGGCGTAGGTCAGGCCGCCGCCGAAGCCGAACAGCAGCACCGGGGCGCCGGAGGGCACCTCCCGCCGCTCGACCAGCTTCGACAGGGCCAGCGGGACGCTCGCCGCCGAGGTGTTGCCCGACTCGACGATGTCCTTGGCGATGATCGCGTCGGGGATTCCGAGGCGCTTGACGATGCCGTCGATGATCCGGGCGTTGGCCTGGTGCGGCACGAACGCGGCCAGCTCCGACGGGTCGACCCCGGCCCGCTCGCAGGCCTGGAGCGCCAGCGGCGCCAGCGCGGTGGTGGCCCAGCGGAAGACCGCCTGCCCCTCCTGCTGGATGTACGGGCGCCAGCCCTCGATGCGGACCGCGTCGCCCCGCTCGGGCACCGAGCCCCAGACCACCGGGCCGACACCCACCGGCTCGTCCGCACCGGTGGCGGTGACCACCGCGGCACCGGCACCGTCACCGAAGATGATGCAGGTCGAGCGGTCCGTCCAGTCGGTGAAGTCCGAGAGCTTCTCCGCGCCGATGACGATCGCGTTGCGCGAGGCGCCGGCCCGGATGGCGTGGTCGACGGTGCCCAGGGCGTACGCGAAGCCCGAGCAGGCGGTGTTGATGTCGTACGCGCCCGGCGCGGTGATGCCGAGCTTGGCGGCGACCCGGCAGGCGACGTTCGGGCTGCGGTCGACCGAGGTGCAGGTGGCCACGACGACGAGGTCGATGTCGGCGGCGGTCAGGCCGGAGCTGGCCAGCGCCTTGCCCGCCGCGGCGGCGGCCATGTCGGCCACCGTCTCACCGTCGGCGATCCGCCGGGTGACGATGCCCACCCGGTCGCGGATCCACTCGTCGCTGGTCTCCACCAGCTGAGCGATCTCGTCGTTGGTCACCACACGCGACGGCTGGTAGTGGCCGAGCGCGACGATCCGGCTGCCCGTCATCGAAGCTGTCCTTCCCTGCGTGGCCGCGCCGTGCGCGGTGTCGTCGGGCTCATGCGTGGCCGCCGATGCGCGCGAGCGGCTGCCCCGGGGCGACCGGGTCGTCGTGGTTCGCCAGCCATTCGGTGAGCAGGCCGTTGTCGTGCGCGGTCACCTCGACCGCGCCCTGGCGGGTGGTGATGTGGCCGATGACCTGGCCGGTGCGCAGGTCGGCGCCCTCGGCCAGCTCCTCGGCGGGGGCGAACGTGCCGGCCGCGGGGGAGACCACCACCCGGAACTGGATCACCGGCTCGTGGCCGCCGAGCCCGCTGTGCCGGGCGATCAGGTCCCGCGCGGCGGGCAGGTCGTCCGGGGTGTTCAGGGTGACGATCTCCGGGGCGGCGTTGCCCTTCAGCTCCCGCTTGACCAGGCCGGCGAGGGTGCCGGCCGGCGGCAGCTCGATCACGCCGGTCACGCCGAGGTCGGCCAGCGTCCGCATGCACAGGTCCCAGCGGACCGGGGCGGTGACCTGGCGGACCAGCCGCTGCACCATCTCCCGGCCGTGGTTCAGGGCCGAGCCGTCCAGGTTCGACAGCAGGATGCGGGCCGGGTCGGTCGGCGTGATCCCGGCCGCCACCGCCGCCAGCGCCGCCTCCGCCGGGGCCATGTACGGCGTGTGGAACGCCCCGGCCACCTGGAGCCGGATGATCCGGGTGCGGGCCGGCGGCTCGGCGGCCAGCTTGTCCAGCCCGTCCAGCGCGCCGGCGGCGACGATCTGGCCCGTGCCGTTCCGGTTGGCGGGGTGCAGCCCGTGCGCGGCGATCGCGGCGAGCACCTCGTCCGGGTCGCCGCCCAGCACGGCGGCCATTCCGGTCGGCTCCAGCGCGCAGGCGGCGGCCATCTCGCGGCCCCGGACGCCGGCCAGGGTGATCGCGGCCTCCGGCGGGAGCACCCCGGCGAGCGCCGCCGCACCCAGCTCACCGACGCTGTGGCCGGCGGTCAGGGCGACGTCGTACATCGGCAGGTGCTCGGCGGCGAGCAGCGCCGCCGCGACCAGCAGCGGCTGGGTGCGGGCGGTGTCCTTGATCTCGTCGGCGTCGGCGGCCGTGCCGAGGTGGACCAGGTCGACCCCGGCGAGCGCGGACCACCAGCGCAACCGCGCCTCGGTGCCGGGCAGATCGAGCCAGGGGGTCAGGAAGCCGGGTTTCTGCGAACCCTGGCCGGGGGAGAGTACGGCGAGCACGTCTATGACTCTCCCGGATACGCGCGGGTAGCGCTGTGCTGCCCCCGACCAAACCGCACTAGGACCTTTGGAGGGATCCTACAAAGATCGGCCGTGATCATCACCCGTCTGTGAGGTTTTCCTCACGCCTGGGGCCATTGTCTGGGTCGGGACCACGGTGACCACCGGGTCGAGACGGCCGACGGTGAGCGCCACCTGGAGCGCGTACGCGTCCCGCGCCGAGAGCGGCGAGAACCCGGTGACCTCGGAGACCCGGCGCAACCGGTAGCGCACCGTGTTCGGGTGCACGAACAGCGCCCGGGCGGCGCTCTCCAGCGTGCCACCGGCGGCGAAGAAGGCGTCCAGCGTCTCCAGCAGCTCGCCGCCCGAGCGGGCCAGCGTCGCGTACACGTCGTGCCGCAGCCGCCGGCGGGCCTCCGCGTCCCCGGCCAGTGCCCGTTCGGGCAGCAGGTCGGCGGCGGGCACCGGCCGTGGCGCGGCCGGCCAGGCCGGCGCGGCCCGGAACCCGGCGAGGGCAGCCCGGGCCGACTCGGTGGCCTCGTCCAGGCTCGGCACGGCCGGACCGACCACGACCGGCCCCTCCCCGAACGCGTCGAGCAGCTTGCCGGTGGCGGCCACCGGGTCGGCCGCCCCACCGAGCACGATGACCAGCCGGTCCCCGTGGACGCCGCCGATCACCTCCGCGCCGATCCGCCGGGCCTGCCGGTAGACGGTGTGCAGCACCGCGGCGACCTCGCCGCCGGGGGAGCGGCCCACGGCCACCGCCACCGGCGGGGCGTCCGTCCAGCCCAGGGCGGCGGCCCGACTGGCCAGCACGTCCGGCGAGTCGCCGCGCAGCAGCGCGTCCACGAGCAGCGCCTGGAGCCGGGCGTCCCAGGAGCCGCGGGACTCGGCGGCGCGCGCGTACACCCGCGCGGCGGCGAAGGCGATCTCCCGGGAGAAGCGCAGCACCGCCTCCCGCAGCTGCGGCTCCTCGCCCGGGGCGGCCAGGTGCGGGACCTGCTCCTCCACCACGTCGATGGTGACCTTGATGAGGGCCACGGTCTGCTGGAGGCTGATCGAGCGGGCCAGGGCCTGCGGCGCGGTGGCGAAGACCTCGTCGGAGACCTCCTGCGTGCTGTCGGCGGCCCCGCCGCCGGAGCGCAGCCACTGCACCAGCGAGCGCGCGCCGGCCTGGGCCACCAGCATGACCCACGAGCGCTGGTCGGCCGGGAGCGCGCGGAACCACGGCAGGGTCTCGTCCATCCGCGCCACGCTGGCGGTGGCCAACGCCCCGGCCTTCCGCTCGATGCGGCGGAGGGTGGCCGTCAGCTCGGTGTCCGGCTCGCTCACCGTCCCAGCCTGACACGCCGTGACCTGCGCCGCCGTACGGGGGCGGTCCCGCGCGCCCGGGGCCCCGGCCCCGGCGGTCGCCGTCCGGCCGCGGAGGACGATCTTCCCCCGCCGCCCGCACCGCTGAACTGGGGTACGTGCCGCGCAGCTCGTCAGGCCCGGCCAGTACGGTGACAGGGCACGCCGGGCCGTCACCGGCGCGCGACGGCGAGCGTGAGGAGACCGGGATGGCGCACGGGGAGGCCGACCACGGCTGCGCCCAGGGCGAGCCCTGCCGGCCGGGCCACCACGAGCCGCCGGCGGCCAAGCACCACCGGAGGGCGATCGGCGGGGTGCCGGCCCACCCGGGCGAGGCGCCCACCGGGCGCCTGCCCGAGCGTGCCGAGGACGAGGTCGCGGTGCCGCGGCAGCGGTCAGCGGAGCCGGTCCCGGCGGCCGACGACGCGACCCCCGGCTGCCGCAGTGACCTGCCGGGCTGGGCGGGCGCGCACCGGCACGGCCCGGTCCGCCCCCGGCAGCGGGCCACCCGCCGGGAGCGACCGCCACGCCGTTGGTGCTGACCGCAGGGTCGACGTCCGGCCGCTAGCGTGGTGGGTGTGAAGGCGATCGCGATCGACGAGTACGGCTCGGCCGACCTGCTCACCGTGCGGGAGCTGCCCGATCCGCCGGTCGGTCCGGACGTCGTCCTCGTCCGGATGCGGGCCGCCGGGGTGAACCCGGTGGACTGGAAGGTCCGCGAGGGCTACCTGGCCGGTGCCTTCCCCAGCCACTTCCCGCTGGTGCCCGGCTGGGACGCGGCCGGCGTGGTGGCGGCAGTGGGTCCGGCGGTGACCGGCTTCGCGGTGGGCGACGAGGTCATCGGGTACGTCCGGCGCGACCACATCCAGTACGGCACGTACGCGGAGCTGGTGCCCGCCCCGGAGCGCGCGCTGGCCGACAAGCCCGTGCAGGCGTCCTGGGCCGAGGCCGCCGGCCTGCCACTGGCCGGGCTCACCGCGTACCAGGCGCTGCAACTCGCGCGCACCGGCTCGGGCGACACCGTTCTCGTGCACGGGGCGTCCGGCGGGGTCGGTCACCTCGCCGTGCAGATCGCCCGCGCACTGGGGGCCGACCGGGTCCTCGGCACCGCCGGGCCGGACAACCACGACTTCGTCCGTTCCCTCGGTGCCGAGCCGGTCGCGTACGGGGAGGGCCTGCTGGACCGGGTGCGGGAGCTCGCGCCGGACGGGGTGGACGTGGCGCTCGACCTCTTCGGCGGCGATGCCCTGGACGTGTCGGCCGAGCTGCTCGCCCGGCCGGCCCGGCTGGTCTCGACGGCGGATCCGGAGCACGTGACCCGCCTCGGCGGCAGCTACGTCTTCGTCAAGCCGTCGACTGCGGACCTGAGCGTGCTCGCCGGGCTGGTGGACGCGGGCCGGCTGACCGTCCACGTGGCACGGACGTTCCCCCTCGACCAGGCCGCGGACGCGCACCGCCTGATGGAGACGGGCCACGTCCGTGGCAAGGTGGTCCTGGAGGTCTGAGGGCCCGGTGGGGGGTCTCAGCGGGTCCGGCGGCGGATCAGCAGCGCGATCCCGGCCAGACCGGACGTGATCGTGAGCACGACGGCCACGTTGAGCAGCAGCAGCCGCTGAAGCTCGCCCAGCGCCTCGTCGAGGTCGCGGGCGGGGTTGATGGCGTCCTCCGGAATGACCCGCTCACCGCCGCCGACGCCACCGCTGACGGTGTCGAACTGGCGCTCCAACGGCACGCCGACGGTCCGCAGGGTCTCCGACATGCTGAGCCGGCCGAGGAACCAGCCGGCGGTGGTCCGCCGCGAGTCCGGCTGCTTGGCGGGCCGGTAGACGCGCGGGCCGCCGGCCGCCTTCGGGTACAGGTCGTACGTCTGCTTGGGCGTCTCGCCGGACAGCACCACGATCGTGTACTTCGGACCGAGGTCGGCCTTGCGGGGACCGGTGGTCTGGCCGGTGCGGCCGAGGAAGTTGACCTGGTCGATGATGGCCACCACCTCGGCGGGGTGGCGGTTGGCGCGGAGCCGCAGCGGCTCGGCGAGCCCCTCGCCGGTGATGTCCACGCCCGCGGGCGGCGGCTTCGGCGCCGCCTTCGCCGGGTCGGCCAGTCCGAGTGCCAGCACCCCGGTCGCCAGAGCCCCCGCGACCAGGGCGACCAGTCGCCGTACCCTTCGGACCATCGCCGCCTCCTCGCCCCGTTCGATGGATGGCTTCGCTGCAGGTCACGCATTGCTGGATCGGCGGAGGTGACCGGACGCGCAGGCCGGATGCCCACCCCTAAAGACTCCGCCGGACGGCGATCGGTTGCAGCTTGTGGAACTGTTATTGGAACTATCTGGGATCCCCGACCGACCAACCCACCGGCGGCCGTTGATCAGCGGGCGGATCGTACCTTTCGGGAGGGGCTCATGGGGGGCAGGTTCGCACGTGTGGCGGGTGCCTGGCCAGTGGTGTTCGGCGTGGCGCTCGGTGTGTCGCTGCTGGTGCCGCCGGCGCCGGCCGCCGCGCACAACCAGTTGACCGGCAGTGACCCGCGCGACGGTGCGCGCATCGCCACCGCGCCGGCCCGGATCGAGCTGCGCTTCCTGGCGAAGCCCGACCCGGCCACGACGAAGGTCACCGTCACCGGGCCGGACAATGTGGCGGCGGCCGGCGGCGCGCCGACGTTCTCCGGCACCCGGGTGAGCGTGCCGTTCCAGGCGGGCCGCGCCGGGCTCTACATCGTCGGCTACCAGCTCCAGTCCAGCGACGGGCATCCGGTCTCCGGCGAGGTCCGGTTCACCCTGACCAGCGGCACCCCGGCCGACCCGTCCGCGTCCGTCTCCGGCACCCCGTCGGCACCCGCGTCGGCCGCCCCGGCCGCACCGACCCCGACCGGCTCCGCCGGGGCGGCCGAACCGACGGCCGCCCGGGACAGCGACCGGTCCCCCTGGCTCTGGGCCGGCCTCGGCGCCCTGGCACTGCTGGCCGCCGGCGCGGCCACCCTCGCCTTCCGCCGCCGCCAAACCCGCTAGCCCCCCGGCCCCTCCCGCCCGCGATCTTGCACTTTCTGCCCCGACAAACAGCGGCAAACAAGGGCGAACGGGGGCCGAAAGTGCAAGATCGGCGAGGCTGGGGGTGGAGCGCGGTGTGGGGTAGCGGGGTTAGAACAGGCGGAGGCGGGCGGCGCGCAGGCGGGTGAGCGCGCGGTCGCGGCCCAGCACCTCGAGGGACTCGAAGAGCGGCAGGCCGACGGTGCGGCCGGTGACCGCGACGCGGACCGGCGCCTGGGCCTTGCCCAGCTTGAGGCCGCGCTCCGCGCCGACCGCCTCCAGCGTCGACTTGATCGACTCGGCGTCCCAGGACTCCAGTGCCTCGAAGGCGACGATCGCCGCGTCGAGCAGTTCGGCCGCGCCCTCCTTCATCGCCTTCGCCCAGGCTGCCTCGTCGATCAGCGGCGACTCGAGGAAGAGGAAGTCGACGTTCGGCACGATCTCGCTGAGCACCGCGATCCGGGTCTGCGCCAGCGGTGCGACCGCCGCGAACGCGTCGACGTCGAACTCCTCCGGCTGCCACGGCGGCGGCGCGATGGTGTCGGTGCCGGTCAGCCACGGCTGGCACGCCGCGATGAACTCCGCGAGCGGCAGCGCCCGGATGTACTCGCCGTTGAACGCGCGCAGCTTCTTCTCGTCGAAGAACGCGGGGGAGGGGTTGACCTCCTCCAGCCGGAACTCCTCCTCGATCACCGACCAGGGCACGATCTCGCGGTCGCCGGACGGCGCCCAGCCGAGCAGCATCAGGTAGTTGCGCATCGCGTCGGCCAGGTAGCCCTCCTCGCGGTACGCCTCGAGGGCGACCTTGTCGCGGCGCTTGGAGAGCTTCTGCCGCTTCTCGTTGACCACGACCGGGACGTGCGCCCAGACCGGGGGCTTGACGCCCAGCGCGTCCCAGAGCAGCTGCTGCTTGGGGGTGTTGGGCAGGTGCTCCTCGGCCCGGATCACGTGGGTGATCCCCATGGTCAGGTCGTCGACCACATTGGCGAGCAGGAAGACCGGGGATCCGTCACCGCGGGCGATGACGAAGTCCTCGATGTGCCTGTTCTCGAAGGTGGGCTCACCGCGGATCAGGTCGACCACGACCGTCGCGCCCTCGTCCGGCGTACGGAAGCGCAGGGCCCGTCCCGGGCCGGGCTCCAGGCCCCGGTCCCGGCAGAAGCCGTCGTAGCCGGAGTGCTGCGAGCCGGTCCGCGCCTGCACGGCCTCCCGGGTGCAGTCGCAGTAGTACGCGCGGCCGCTCTCGTGCAGCCGGGTCGCGGCGGCGCGGTGCTCGCCCGCGTACGACGACTGGAAGTAGGGGCCCTCGTAGCTGCCCCGGGCGATGCCGATCCAGTCCAGCGCCGAGAGGATGCCCTCGGTCCACTCCGGCTTGTTGCGCGCCGCGTCGGTGTCCTCGATGCGGAGCACGAACACCCCGCCCTGCTGCTTGGCGAAGATCCAGTTCTGCAGGGCCGAGCGGGCGCCGCCGACGTGGAACATACCGGTCGGGGAGGGGGCGAAGCGTACACGTACCGTCACGTCCCCCAGCCTACGGCCGCCCGCCGTGGTGCAAGGAAGGGCCCCTTGTTATCGCCCGCTGTTGTAAAGGGGTCCCTTCCTTGCGCCGGAGGTGGTCACGGAACGGAGCGGATCTTCAGCACCAGGACGCTGCCCAGCACGGTCACCGCCGCGGTGACGGCGTACAGCGCGGGGTAGCCGCCCAGGTGGACGACGATCGGCGCGGAGATCGCCGGACCGAGCACCTGCGGCGCCGAGTTCGCGATGTTGATCACCCCGAGGTCCTTGGCCCGGTCCGCGGCGCGGGGCAGCACCTGCGTGATGAGCGCCGCGTCCACCGACAGGTAGACCCCGTACCCGGCGCCGAGCAGCAGGGCGGCGGCCACCGCCACCGGCCAGACCGGCGCCAGGGCGAGCAGCAGCGCGGCGACCGCGATGATGCCGCCGGCGGTGATCACGAACACCTTGCGGCGCCCGGAGCGGTCCGACAGCCGCCCCGCCACCACCGCGGTGGACGCCAACCCGACGGTGTAGAGCAGGATCAGCACCAGCAGCCCGCCCTCCGGGTCGGCCAGGCGTACCTCGTCGGTGAGGAAGTAGAGCAGGTAGAGGGTGCCGAGGGCGTTGCCGAGCTGAACGAGGAAGCGGGTGACCCAGGCCCAGCCGAAGTCGGGGTGGCGCCGGGGCGACACCCACATGGACGCGAGCACCCCCCGCAGCGGCGGCCGGTGCGCGGCCGGCAGCGGGTCGTCGACGGTGAACAGGGCGAACGGCAGGGCGAGCACGAGTACGGCGACCGCGACGGCGGCGTACCCGGCCGCGTTGCCGGTGACCACGGCGGTCACCAGCACCACACCGAGCACCAGGCCGAGCGCCTGCGGGATGCCGACCCAGCCGGACACCCCGCCGCGCTGCGCGACCGGCACCCGGTCGGGTACGGCGGCGGTCAGGCTGGCCAGCATCGCGTTGAAGCAGACCTGCGCGGCGACCCAGCCGAGCGTCACCCCGAGGACGGTGTGCTGCTGCGCCAGCAGCACCAGGGCGAGCGCGCCGAGCACCGCACCGCCGGCGGTCCACGCGTGCCGGCGACCGAAGGCCCGCCCGCCCAGGCGCGGTGCGGTGCGGTCCGAGAGCGCACCCGCGAGCGGGTTGACGAGCACCGCGGCCAGCGCGCCGATGCCGGTGACCACGGCCAGCATGGTCTCCTTGTCGGCCGGCGCGATCCGTTCCACCTGCTGCGGAAGCAGCACCTGGATCGGGGTGAAGAACGCCATCCAGACGCCGAGGTTCGCGGCGGCGAGCAGCGCGATCCAGCCCCGCCGCACCGGGACGGTCGGCTCGGCGAGCGCCGCCGGCAGCGAGGCCGGCGTCGGGTCGACAGTGGTCACGTCGTCGGTCCTTCGTCCGCGACCACTGGGCTCGCGAGCGCACTCCTCGCGCTCACCCGGCGGCCGCGATCACGTCGCGGTACCAGGCGTACGACGACTTCGGCGTCCGCGTACCGGTGGCGTAGTCGACGTGGACCAGGCCGAAGCGCTTGGTGAAGCCCTCGGCCCACTCCCAGTTGTCGAGGAGCGACCAGACGAAGTAACCGGTCACGTCCACCCCGTCGTCGATCGCCGCCCGGACAGCCCGCAGGTGCCCGTCGAGGTACGCGACGCGCTCCGGGTCGTGCACCCGCCCGGCGGCGTCGGGCGCGTCGTCGTACGCGCAGCCGCTCTCGGTGATCTGGATCGGGGGAAGGTCGTCGCCGTACGTGCGGTGCAGCCAGCCGAGCAGTTCCCGCAGTCCTTCGGGGACGACCGGCCAGTCGAAGGCGGTGCGCGGGTAGCCGTTCAGCGGCACGATCTCGAAGGGCAGCGGCGACCCGTCCTCGGGGGCGCGGATCCCGGTGGGGTTGTAGTAGTTCACCCCGAGCACGTCGATCGGTGCCGCGACGACCGCCAGGTCGCCGTCTCTCACCACGCCCTGGTCGAAGCCGGGATCGTCGGGGTAGCCGCGGCCGAGCAGCGGGTCGGTGAAGAGCCGGTTGTGCAGCGCCTCGTACGCCGTTCCGGCGGCGGCGTCGGCCTCGGTGTCACCGAGGACCCGCACCGGCGAGTAGTTGTTGGCGATGGCGACCGGGCTGGCCGTGCGGGCCCGTAGCGCGGCGACCGCGAGGCCGTGCGCGAGCAGTTGGTGGTGGGCGACCGGGAAGGCGTCGAAGAGCAGCATCCGTCCCGGCGCGTGCACGCCCATGCCGTGGCCGAGGCTCATGTGGATGAACGGCTCGTTGAGGGTGATCCACAGCTTCACCCGGTCGCCGAGGCGGGCGGCGGTGGCGTCGGCGTACTCGGCGAACCGGTGGGCGGTGTCCCGGTTGAGCCATCCGCCGGCGTCTTCGAGGGGTTGCGGCAGGTCCCAGTGGAACAGGGTGGCGACCGGGTCGACGCCGTGCGCGAGCAGCTCGTCGACGAGGCGGTCGTAGAAGTCCAGCCCGGCCGCGTTGACCGGGCCGTCGCCCGTCGGCCGGACCCGGGGCCAGGCGATCGAGAGGCGGTACGCGCCGACGCCCAGCCGGGCCATCAGCGCGACGTCCTCGGCGTACCGGTGGTAGTGGTCGCAGGCGACGTCGCCGGTGCTGCCGTCGACGATCCGGCCAGGGGAGTGGGCGAAGGTGTCCCAAATGGACGGTCCGCGTCCGTCCTCGTCGACCGCGCCCTCGATCTGGTACGCGGACGTGGACACCCCGAAACGGAACCCGGCGGGGAACTGCGGCAGCGGTGCGGTCGGCATGCGCCCTCCCGTCGTACGCGAAATGTGTTCGCGACTCTAGGGGCCTGCCGCGCAGAGCGCCATAGGCTGCGGAGCCGGCCAGCGCAATGGTTTTCGGCGTGTCTTTTCCGAACCCGTCCAAGTACGTCCGAATTTGCGCATAGAGTGCCGATATCGTGGGATGTCCTCACTGGAGGAAGACGGAAATGATCCTCGTGGAACGCAGTGCGCACGTGATGGCGCCGATCGAAGCGGTCTGGGACGTCGTGCAGCGGGCCGAACAGTTGCCGGCCTGGCTGGCGGGGGTCCGCGCGGCCGAGGTGCTCTCGGGAGAGGGCTTCGGCCGGCGGCAGCTGGTCCAGGCGGGGCGCGGCGCGGCGCATGAGGCCGAGGTGATCGCCTACCAGGAGCCGAGCCTGATCGGCTGGCGGGAACGCGCCAAGGGCGCCGGTGCCCGGGCGGAGGCGCGCACCGAGATCTACGTCCAGCTCACCGCCGACGAGGAGGAGGGCGGGACGATCGTGCGGCTCATCGTCGTACGCTGGCCGGCCGGTCCGGTCAAGGCCGCTCTGCTCCGGCTCGGCCTGCGTCGGGTCGGCGCCGACCTGGAGGACTCGCTCGCCCGGCTGACCGACCTGGCCGCCGTCGGCTGACCGGGCCCCGTCCTGGCGTCACCCGTTCCGGCGGTGACCCGGCGTCCCCGCCAGGGACCCCGGGTCACCGCCACTTCGTGCCGGCCCGACCTGGGTCGACATGGCGAAGGCCCGGCGCGGAGGATCGCGCCGGGCCTTCGTCGTGTGCCTGCTAGCTGTCGCCGCCGGTCTCGCCGACCGGCGCCGCCGTGACGTCCTCGATCGCGTACTTCTTGGCCGCCTCGGCGGGCACGTTCGCCCCCACCGCGCCGCGGAGGGCGAGCTGCCGCAGCGTCGCGACCACGATCGACTCGGCGTCGACGTGGAAGTGCCGGCGCAGCGCGTGCCGGGTGTCGGACATGCCGAACCCGTCGGTGCCGAGCGAGGTCCAGTCGCCGGGCACCCAGCGGGAGATCAGGTCCGGCACCGCCCGCATCCAGTCGCTGACCGCGACCTTCGGGCCCTCGGCGTCGGCGAGCTTCCGCGTCACGTACGGCACCCGCTGCTCCCCGGTCGGGTTGAGCAGGTTGTGCCCCTCGGCCTCGACCGCGTCGCGGCGCAGCTCGGTCCAGGAGGTCACCGACCAGACGTCGGCGGCCACCCCCCAGTCCTGGGCGAGCAGCTGCTGCGCCCTGAGTGCCCACTGCATGCCGGTGCCCGAGGCGAGCAGCTGCGCCTTCGGACCGTCCACCTGGGGGGCCGCCGCATAGCGGTAGATGCCCTTGAGCAGGCCCTCGACGTCCACGCCCTCCGGCTCAGCCGGCTGCACGATCGGCTCGTTGTAGACGGTCAGGTAGTAGAAGATGTTCTCCTGCCCCTCGCCGTACATGCGGTGCAGGCCGTTCTCCAGGATGTGCGCCATCTCGTACGCGAACGCCGGGTCGTACGCGACCACCGCCGGGTTGGTGGCGGCGATCAGGTGCGAGTGGCCGTCCTCGTGCTGCAGGCCCTCACCGTTCAGCGTGGTCCGCCCCGCGGTGGCGCCGAGCAGGAAGCCCCGCGCCATCTGGTCGGCGGCAGCCCAGAGCCCGTCGCCGGTGCGCTGGAACCCGAACATCGAGTAGAAGATGTACATCGGGATCATCGGCTCGTTGTGCGTGGCGTACGACGAGCCGGCCGCGGTGAACGAGGCGACCGAGCCGGCCTCGTTGATCCCCTCGTGCAGGATCTGCCCGCCGATGGCCTCCTTGTACGACAGGAACAGCTCCCGGTCCACCGCGGTGTACCGCTGGCCGTGCGGCGAGTAGATCTTCGCCGTGGGGAAGAGCGAGTCCATGCCGAACGTTCGCGCCTCGTCCGGGATGATCGGCACCCAGCGCTTGCCGAACTCCTTGTCCTTCATCACGTCCTTGAGCAGACGGACGAAGGCCATGGTGGTGGCGACCTTCTGCTTGCCGGAGCCGCGCTTGACGTCCGAGAAGCGCTCGGGGCCCGGGATGGTGAGCCGCTTGTGCGTGGTCCGCCGCGACGGCAGGTAGCCGCCGAGCTGCCGACGCCGCTCGTGCAGGTACGCGATCTCGTCCGACTTCTCGCCCGGGTGGTAGTACGGCGGCAGGTAGGGGTTCTCCTCCAGCGCCTTGTCCGGGATGTCGAGGTAGAGCCGGTCGCGGAAGGTCTTGAGATCCTCCAGCGTCAGCTTCTTCATCTGGTGGGTGGCGTTGCGCGCCTCGAAGTGCGAGCCGAGCGTCCAGCCCTTGATCGTCTTGGCCAGGATCACCGTCGGCTGACCGGTGTGCTCCATCGCCGCCTTGTAGGCCGCGTAGAGCTTGCGGTAGTCGTGCCCGCCGCGCTTGAGGTTCCAGATCTCGTCGTCGGTCAGGTGCTCGACCATCTTGCGGGTCCGCGGGTCGCGGCCGAAGAAGTGCTCCCGGACGTACGCCCCGGACTCCGCCTTGTAGGTCTGGTAGTCACCGTCGGGCGTGGTGTTCATCAGGTTGACCAGCGCGCCGTCGGTGTCCGCGGCGAGCAGCGGGTCCCACTCGCGGCCCCAGACCACCTTGATGACGTTCCAGCCGGCGCCCCGGAAGAACGCCTCCAGCTCCTGCATGACCTTGCCGTTGCCGCGGACCGGGCCGTCCAGCCGCTGCAGGTTGCAGTTGATCACGAAGGTGAGGTTGTCCAGCTCCTCGCGGGCGGCCACGCCGATCGCGCCGAGCGTCTCCGGCTCGTCCATCTCGCCGTCGCCAAGGTACGCCCAGACGTGCTGGTCGGAGGTGTCCTTGATGCCCCGGTGGTGCAGGTAGCGGTTGAACCGGGCCTGGTAGATCGCGTTCAGCCCGCCCAGGCCCATGGAGACCGTGGGGAACTCCCAGAAGTCCGGCATCAGCCGCGGGTGCGGGTACGACGGCAGCCCGCCCCCGGGGTGCGACAGCTCCTGCCGGAACCCGTCGAGCTGGTGCTCGCTGAGCCGGCCCTCCAGGAACGCGCGCGCGTACATGCCGGGCGAGGCGTGGCCCTGGTAGAAGAGGTGGTCGCCGCCGCCCGGGTGGTCCTTGCCGCGGAAGAAGTGGTTGAAGCCGACCTCGTAGAGCGAGGCCGAGCTGGCGAAGGTGGAGATGTGTCCGCCGACGCCGATCTCGGGGCGCTGCGCCCGGTGCACCAGCATCGCGGCGTTCCACCGGACGTACGCCCGGATCCGCCGCTCGACGTGCTCGTCACCCGGGAACCACGGCTCGCGCTCCGGGGGGATGGTGTTGATGTAGTCCGTGGTGGTCAGGGACGGCACCCCGACCTGGCGCTCGCGGGCCCGCTCCAGCAGGCGCAGCATGACGTAGCGGGCGCGCTTGGTCCCGCGCTCGTCGATGACACCGTCGAGCGACTCGACCCATTCGCTGGTCTCTTCAGGGTCGATGTCCGGAAGCTGGCTCGGCAGACCGGCGGTGATCACCGGGCGCTTGCGTTCCGTAGCCACAGGCGTTCCCTCGGTTGTGTGTGGGATAGGTCTCTAGCGCCATCCTGCCCCCTCGTGCCGCCCTCCGTCACGTCCACCGCCGGGAGACGCGACGCTCGACACAGGTACCCGTCGGTAACTTTTCCCTGGTCGCGGGTTCACCCCGGCGTACGCCTCCGGGCGCCGGCGCCGCGAGGCCCCTTGCGGGCGATCCCTACCGTGCCGCTCATGAACGCACGACAGGTGGCTCTCGGCGTACTGCTGGGGTTGGGCGGGGTGGCGTTGGCGCTCGCCGCGGGAGCCGGTCTCCTCGCGGGCGATCCCGCCGGGCTGCCGGTCCTCGTCCTCGGCGTGGGGCTGGCCCTCTTCGGCGCGCTCGTGGCGTGGGCCGGGGCGCGGGCCTCCTCGCCACGAGCGGCGCACGGCCGAGGCGGCGGAGCGCTCGGCACCATTCCGGGGCCGGTCGGGGACATCGGCGCCGACTACCGGAACCGGGACTACGGCGACACCGGCGACTCGGGCGGCGGGTCGTCGGGCGGGGACTCCGGTGGCGGCTGGTTCTCCGGTGGTGGCGATTCCGGCGGCGGCTGGTCCTCCGGTGGCGGCGGGGACTCCGGCGGGGGCGGCGGCAGCTGGTGACGCAGGCCCGGTCGTCCGGACGGGCAGTCGTCCGGGCGGGCACCCGGTCGCTCGGGCAGAATGCGGCGTATGCGTACCGAGGTGATCACGGTCCAGACGGGGTCGCGGCCGACGGTCCGGGACATCACGGCCGAGGCCGAACGGTTCGTCGCCGGGCAGGGTGACGGCCTGCTGCACGTCTTCGTCCCGCACGCCACCGCCGGGCTCGCGATCATCGAGACCGGCTCCGGGTCCGACGACGACCTGCTCACCGCGCTCGACGACCTGCTCCCCGCCGACGACCGATGGCGGCACCGGCACGGCTCGTCCGGCCACGGGCGGGACCACGTGCTGCCGGCGTTCGTGCCGCCGTACGCGACGCTGCCGGTGGTCGGCGGGCGGCTGGCCCTCGGCACCTGGCAGTCGCTGTGCCTGGTCGACCCGAACGGCGACAACCCGACCCGCCAGGTCCGCTTCTCCTTCCTCCCGGGCTGACGCCGCCCCCCGCCCGCCACGCCGCCCCTCAGATGCCCCTCATTCACTGAAAGAGTGGCCATCCCGGGCCGGATGACCACTCTTTCAGTGAAAGTGCGTGCCTCCGGGGCAACAGCGCCAGGTGCAGGGTCATCGCGGCGAACCCGCCGGGGCCGGCGCTGTCCACTCCGGCCGGCCCGGGAGCGTGATCATGGATGTCACCTGGCCGGACGTAGAATGTGAGCCATGGCGCAGGGCACCGTCTCGCCGACCGGCTCCGATGCGACCGGTCGCTCCGGGCTGGCCGGAGACGCGGTGCGCAGGATCATGCACATCGCCTCGGCCATCCGGCACTACCAGGACGTCGACATCGCCGAGCTGGGGCTCACCCCCGCCGCGGCCCGGGCCCTGCACGAGCTGGACCCCGACCATCCGCTGCCCGCCCGCGACCTGGCCGAGCAGCTGCGCTGCGACCGGTCCAACGTCACCGCGCTGGTGGACAAGCTGGAGCAGGCGGGCCTCGTGGAGCGCCGGGTCGACCCCGCCGACCGGCGGCAGAAGACGCTGGTGGTGACCGAGGCCGGCCGGCGCATGCGGGCGCGGGTCCACCGCGTGATGTCCGACTCCCGCCTCCTCGCCGGCCTCACCGACGCCGAGCTCGCCACCCTGCGCGACCTGGTGTTCAAGGTCTCCGACGGCGGCTGCCCGGAGGCGTGCGGGGCGGAGTAGGCGCGGTCGCGCCGATCGTGTCCCGGTGGGCGGACCGGGCCCTGGTCGGTAATGCTGTCCGTCGTGAGCACCCCGCACGATCTTGACGAACGGCTCCGCGAGGCGCTGGGAGCACTGTCCGCCGACGACGAGCGACGGCGGGATCCCGCCCGGCCCGTCATCGACGACGCGCCACTGACCGGGGCGCAGGCGCTGGACCTCTTCGACGCCCAGGTCGTCAGCCGCCAGCTCGACCTCGCCGGTCGCTGGCTGCGCAGCTTCGGCGAAGGGTTCTACACGATCGGCTCGGCCGGCCACGAGGGCAACGCCGCGATCGCCGCCGCCCTGCGGCCCACCGACCCGGCGCTGCTGCACTACCGCTCGGGCGCCTTCTACTGCGTCCGCGCCGCCCAGGCCGCCGACGTCGACGACGTACCGCACGGAACGACCGACCGCCCCGCGGAGGGCGACCGGGTGGCGCTGCCCGGCGCGGCCGGCGACGCCGCGACGGTCCCGCTGCCGCGCCGCGCGGACGACGCCGCTCCGGCCGAACGCGTGGAGGACGCTGCCCCGTCCGGACCGGACGCACCCACCAACGGCGTCCGTACCGCCGTCCCGCTGCCGGAGCGCGCGGAGGCCGAGCTGCCCGCCTCGCCATCCGCAGCCGACCGGAACGCCGTGACCGCCGGTGTCGACCTGGCCGCCCCGGAGCCCGACGCCACGACGGAGCCCGACGCCACGACGGAGCCCGACGCCACGACGGAGCCCGACGCCACGACGGAGCCCGACGCCACGACGGAGCCCGACGCCACGACGGAGCCCGACGCCACGACGGAGCCCGACGCCACGACGGAGCCCGACGACCGGACGGGGCCCGGAGCCGCCGGGCCCGACCTCGTCCCGGGCGCCCGGTCCGCCGACGGCCCGGACGCCGCCGCGGGCCCCGGCGACGCCGCCGCCCCCGACGACTCCGGGCCAGGCGGCCCGGAGCGGTCCGCCGTGGCCGCGACCGCCCACGTGGCGGACGTGCCCGAGGGCACCGACAGCACCGCCGGGCCCGTCGCGGACCGGCCCCTCGCACCCGGGTACGCGGACGCGGCCCGTGACGTGCTGCGCGGCATGGTCGCCTCGGCGCGGGAGCCGATCGCGGGCGGCCGGCACAAGGTGTTCGGCCGATCCGATCTCGCCGTCGTGCCGACCACCTCCACGATCGCCTCGCACCTGCCGCGGGCAGTCGGCATGGGCCTCGCGGTGGAGCGGCTGCGCCGGCTCGACGGGGCGGGCCGGCGGACCGGGGTCCGGGCCGGCAGCGGCGGGGGAGCGTCCCACGCGTCGTGGCCACCGGACGCGATCGTGGTCTGCTCGTTCGGCGACGCGTCGGTCAACCACGCCAGCGCCACGGCCGCCCTCAACACCGCGGGCTGGTACGACCACACCGGCCTGCGCATCCCGGTCCTCTTCGTCTGCGAGGACAACGGCCTCGGGATCAGCGTCCGCTCGCCGCGGGGCTGGGTGGAGGCGACCCTGCGCTCGAAGCCGGGGATCCGCTACTTCGCCGCCGACGGGAGCGACCTGCTGGGGGCGTACGCGGTGGCGGCCGAGGCGGCGGCGTGGGTCCGCCGGCACCGGCGCCCGGCCGTGCTGCACCTGTCCACCGTCCGCCTGATGGGGCACGCCGGCGCGGACGCCGAGAGCGCGTACCGCACCGCCGCGGAGATCGCGGCGGACCTCGACAGGGACCCGCTGCTGGCCACCGCACGGCTGCTGGTCGGGGCGGGCGTCGCCACCGGCGCTGACCTGCTGGCCCGGTACGACGAGATCGGCTGGCGCGTGCGCCGGATCGCCGAGGAGGTGCTGGACGAGCCGAAACTGGCCGACCCGGCCGAGGTGGTCGCCCCGCTGGCGCCCCGGCGACCGGTCCGGGTGGCCCGGGCGGTGGCCGACGCGGCCGCGCGGGCGGCCGGTCCGGGGGTGCCCGCGCGGGTCGAGGCCTTCGGCGGGAAACTCCCGGAGCTGGCCGGCCCGCTGACGCTCGCGCAGAGCATCAACGCCGCGCTGGCCGACGGGCTGCTGGACCACCCGCAGATGGCCGTCTTCGGCGAGGACGTCGGCGCCAAGGGCGGGGTGTACGGGGTGACGAAGGGGCTGCGGGAACGCTTCGGCGCCGGCCGCGTGTTCGACACCCTGCTCGACGAGACGTCGATCCTCGGGCTCGGCCTCGGTGCCGGGCTGGCCGGGATGCTGCCGGTGCCCGAGATCCAGTACCTCGCGTACCTGCACAACGCCGAGGACCAGCTGCGCGGCGAGGCGGCCACTATGCAGTTCTTCTCGCGCGGGGCGTTCCGGAACCCGATGGTGGTCCGGGTCGCGGGGCTGGCGTACCAGGAGGGGTTCGGCGGGCACTTCCACAACGACAACTCGGTGGCCGTACTCCGGGACATCCCCGGCCTGGTGGTCGCGGTGCCGGCACGGCCGGACGACGCCGCGCCCATGCTCCGGACCTGCCTGGCGAGCGCGGCGGTCGACGGCAGTGTCTGCGTGTTCCTGGAGCCGATCGCCCTCTACCACACCCGCGACCTGCACAGCGAGGGCGACGGGGAGTGGCTCGCCGAGTACGCGGAACCGGGCGCCTGGTCGAGCGCGCACGTGCCGGTCGGCCGCGCCCGCGTCTACGGCGTGGGCTCGGCCGAGGACATCACGATCATCACCTTCGGTAACGGGCTGCGGCTGTCGCTGCGCGCCGCCGCGGCGCTGGCCGAGGAGGGGGTGGGCGCCCGGGTGGTGGACCTGCGCTGGCTGGCGCCGCTGCCGGTCGCCGACCTCATCCGGGAGGCCACGGCGACCGGCCGGGTGCTGGTCGTGGACGAGACGCGGCGGTCGGGCGGGGTCGGCGAAGGGGTGATCGCGGCCCTGGTCGATGCCGGATATGTCGGAGCGGCGCGACGAGTAGCCGCAGTTGACTCGTTTGTACCATTAGGTCCGGCTGCCCGTCGGGTTCTGGTCTCCGAGGATGCCATTACCCAGGGTGCCCGCACGCTCCTGGCACGGTAAATTCCGTTCCACCCGGTGCGCCACTTGCGCGGCGAGCCGCAACTGTGTGGACTTGGCCCGACGGCGTCGTACGACGCCGCGAGCAGGGATGAGATGAGGAGGCACGCGACAGTGAGCGCGACCGCTGGTCAGGCCGCCGACGGGGTACGCAGCCTGGCGGACCGGTTCGGGATCGAGCCGGGGATGGTCGTCATGGAGATGGGGTACGACGACGACGTCGACCAGGATCTCCGGGACGCCCTGACCGACCGCTGTGGGGATCTGGTCGACGAGGACACCGACGAGGTGGTCGACGCGGTGCTGGTGTGGTACCGGGACGGCGACGGTGACCTCTTCGAGCTGCTCGTCGACGCCCTCGGCCCGCTGGCGGACAACGGCGTCGTGTGGCTGCTCACGCCCAAGGCCGGGCGCGAGGGGCACGTCGAGCCGAGCGAGGTCGCCGAGTCCGCGCCCACCGCCGGCCTCCAGCAGACCTCCACGATCAACGCCGGCCGGGACTGGAGCGGCGCCCGGCTGGTGCTCCGGCGCGGGTCGAAGCCCAAGAAGTAACTGAGCAATTTCACACACGGTGGGGCCACCACCGTGTGTGGGACGCTGTCGTCACCTTCGACTCGACGCAAGGAGTTCTCCCATGCCCATCGAGGTTGGCGCCGAGGCGCCGGACTTCGTGCTCAAGGACCAGAACAACCAGGAGGTCCGGCTCTCCGACTTCCGCGGCAAGCGCACCGTGCTGCTGGTCTTCTACCCGCTCGCCTTCACCGGCGTCTGCCAGGGTGAGCTGTGCGAGGTGCGGGACAACCTGACCGAGTACGTCAACGACGACGTCCAGGTGCTGACCGTCAGCGTCGACTCGGTGTTCGCGCACAAGGTCTGGGCCGAGCGGGAGGGCTACCAGTTCCCGCTCCTGTCGGACTTCTGGCCGCACGGCGCGGTCGCCCAGGCGTACGGCGTCTTCAACGACGTCGCCGGCATCGCCAACCGCGGCACCTTCGTCATCGACAAGGCGGGCGTGGTCCGCTTCGCCGAGATGAACATGCCGGGGGAGGCCCGCGACCAGCAGGGCTGGCGCAAGGCGCTCGCCGAGACGGCCACCGCCTGACCCGGACGACCCGTACGCGGCCGTGCGACGTGGCCCACGGTCGGCAGGGTAAGCTTGCCAACCTCCGGCCCGCCGTACGGGCGCCCGGGCGCGTAGCTCAGTGGGAGAGCACTCGCCTTACAAGCGAGGGGTCGCAGGTTCGAAACCTGCCGCGCCCACCCATCACCACCAGCACCGACACCGGACCGAAGGGAACAGCACGCCATCCGGTCCGGTGCTCCTACCCCGGCCGACGTGAGCACCGATCTCTGTTGCTCCTGCGTGGCCACTCTTGGATGCTTGGCGCATGCCCGCTCTCCCGGTGACGTTCAGCGAAGACGCCGTCAACAGCCCAGCCAAGGCCCAGTTCGAGGCCTTTCTCGACGAGCACCGCAGCGCTCTCGACCGCTGCCTGGACGGGCTGACCGAGGAGGAGGTGCGCCGATCGCTGGTGCCCTCGAGGACGACGCTGCTGGGTCTGGTGAAGCACGCGACCTTCGTCGAGAAGGTCTGGTTCGACGAGGCCGTCACGTGCCGGTCGCGCGCCGAGATCGGCATCCCCGCCACGCCCGACGAGTCGTTCATCCTCGATGACGACGACACCATCGCCAGCATCCAGCAGGCGTATCGCGAAGCCTGCGAAGCATCACGCCGCGCGACGTCATCCCTCGAGCTGGACGACCTGCTCCACGGCAACCGGCGCGGCCCGCTCCCGCTCCGCTGGGTGTACCTCCACATGCTGCGCGAGCTCGCTCAGCACTGCGGGCACGCGGACATCCTGCGCGAGCAACTCCTCGGCGAGTAGCCCGCTCACCTTCACACGATCATCATCCGCGCCGGGTCAACCGTGGTTCCTCTCGGCGAACGGCAGCGGGCAGCAGGAACTGCCGGCACTGCGGAGCCCGGTCACCGCTCGCCCCGTACCGAGGTGGCTCGCCCGGCGAGGGCGTCGAGCACGTCGACGTGTCCGGCCGGCACCCGGACGTCCAGGGTGAGCGAGTCCGGGCCGGACCGCGACAGGTCGAAGGAGAAGAACGAGCAGCAGGTCGCCTCGCGCGCCGTCAGGTCCCGCGCCGTCGCCTCCACCTGTCCCGAGCCGTCGAGCCGCAGCCGTAGATGTCCCGCCGACAGCCGCTCGACGCCCCGGACCGCGTCGACGAAGAACCGGTCGAACTCCGCGAGCCGCAGCGGCCGTTCGACCGTCGGCAGTGTGCACGCGTCCGGCGCCCACACGTCGTCCGTGCTGTGCTGGTCACTCATGTCACGACCCTAAGCCTGTACCTACGTACCGGATGCAAGCCGGCGATGACGGCCGAGGTGTCAGCGCGTCACCAGGACGAGCCGCCGCCGCTGTCGCCGCCGCCCGAGTCGCCGCCACCGCTGCCGGTGTTGCCGTCGTGGTGCTCGTCGCCGTACTTGCGGATCTTCGTCCGGCCGAAGTGGTCACCGCCGCCGCGCCGGCCGCGGCCCCGGCGCGTGCGGTCCCCGCGGCGCAGGCCGCGGGCCGCGAGCCGGGCCCGGTCCAGGGGCGCCAGCCGGGCCACGCGCCGGCGGTGCGTGGCGGTCACGAGGGTCGTCCCCAGCAGGACGAAGCCCGCCACGGTGATGGCGATCCAGGTCCCTGTCATGCCCGGACGGTAGGGACGGACGTCAACGGGGTTGGCGGCCGCCGTACGCCTGGCCCAGGTCACCTCGGCCGTGCCGGTCAGGTGAGTCCTCCGCTGTCACCGCCGGCCTGCATACTCGCGACATGGTGGTGCGCGGACCCGGGAGACCGACTCCCCGGCTGAGGGCGGAGGCCGAGGCGGCGCGCCGGAGCCGCGCGGAGCTGGTCGCCGGGTGCCGCCGGCTCGCCGAGGGGCACGACGTCGACGACGGCCTGGTCGTGGCGCTCGGTGGTCCGCACGCGCGACACGTCCGCGCCGCGGCCGCCCGCGCGGTCGCCGCGCTGACGCGGGCGGCGGCATGAGGCCGCAGGGCGGGCGGGCGAGGTGAGCTACGCCGAGGTCAACGGGCTGCGGCTCTGGTACGCGGAGCACGGCGCCGGCCGGCCGCTGGTGCTGCTGCACGGCGGCTTCGGATCGACGGAGATGTTCGCCCCGCTGCTCCCGGCGCTGGCCGGGCGCCGCCGCGTGATCGCGGTGGACCTCCAGGGTCACGGCCGGACCGCCGACGTCGACCGCCCGCTGCGGTACGAGTCGATGGCCGACGACGTGGCCGCGCTGATCGTCCACCTCGGCCTGACCGGGGCGGACGTCCTCGGGTACTCGCTCGGCGGCGGCGTGGCGCTGCGGACCGCGATCCAGCACCCCGGCCTGGTCGGCCGGCTCGTGGTGGTCTCCGCACCGTGCCGGCGGCAGGGCTGGTACCCCGAGGTGCTCGCCGCGATGGCCCGGCACGACGAGACGACGGGCGAGCGGATGCGCGGCACCGGGATGCACGATCTCTACGCGCGCGTCGCGCCCCGGCCCGCGGACTGGCCCCGGCTCTGGGCGAAGTCGGGGGATCTGCTGCGCCGCGAGTACGACTGGTCGCCCGAGGTGGCCGCCCTCACCCTGCCCACACTGCTGGTCTTCGCCGACGCCGACTCGATCACCACCGCGCACGTGGTGGAGTTCTTCGGGCTGCTCGGCGGAGGCCACCGGGACGCCGGCTGGGACGGCACCGACCGGCCGGCCGCACGCCTGGCGGTGCTGCCCGGCCTCACCCACTACGACATCCTCACGTCACCGGCCCTGCCGGCCGCCGTCCTGCCGTTCCTCACCCACCCGACGACCGCGCCTGGCTGACAGGACCGCGTCCGGTCAGGCCAGTCGTCGCGCCACCCAGGGCAGCAGCGCGTCGGCCTGGGCGCGCTGGAAGGCCCGGACCGTGGGAATGCCGGGCGGGGGCGGTCGCCGGGCGCTGTCGAGGAAGAAGCCGGCCAGGCCCGCGTAGAACGCGGTGAGGGCGTCCGGGTGGACGTCCGCGGTGAGCGGCAGCCGGCGCAGCAGCGTCTCGGTGTCGTGCCCACCGTGCAGGTGGACGTTGACCAGCAGCAGCGCCGTGTCCAACCAGGCCGGCCCCCGGCACGCCCACGGCCAGTCGACCACGGTGACCGCGCCCGTGTCGTCGATGAGCAGGTTGTCGGCGCGGATGTCGACGTGGCAGAGGGTGTCGCCGGACAGCGCGGCGGCCGCCCAACCGGCGGCGTCGACGAGGTCGGTCAGGTGCGCCGCCGCCCACGGGTCGAGGTCGCCGGGCGGGTCGGCGGCGATCCGCTGCCAGCCGGCGAGGTCGTACGCCAACTGCTCGGCGGCCGTCGGCACGTGCGGCACCGGGTTCGGGGTGAGGGCCGTCGCCAACGTCTCCAGCGTGCGGAGCACCCGGGTCAGCTCGGCGTGCAGCCAGGGCGTGGCGGGATGCCGCCCGGCCACGTCGGAGAGGACCAGCGCCACCCACTCGCCGTCGTCGTGCAGGCCGAGCAGTCGGGGCGTCGGGGCGTACGCGGGAAGGGCCGCCGTGTTGCGCGCCTCCGTGCGGTGCAGGCGGACGCTGTCGGCGTTCTGCGCCGGGCTCACCGCCTTGACGAACGCCCGCGTGCCCCGGGCGGTGCGGACCCGGTCGGCGGTGCCTGGCGAGTACCCGCCGGGCTGCGACGCCGCCTCGACCACCCGGTCGCCGAGGATGTCCTCCACGGCGGACCGGACGTGGTCGGGCAGATCCGCCCAGCCGATCCGGGTCCTGACGTGCGCGGTCGCCGGCTCAACCATGTGCCCACCGTCGCCGAGGACCCGGTGTCCCGGCAACGACATTTCGAGCCCGACGGCGGGAGCGCGACGGCCGCTGCGTGCCCCGAGCGGGGTACGCGCGGCCCCCGGCGGAGCGGCCAGGACTGTTCACGGGCGTACCGGGAAAACGGCGCCGGACGCACCTGGGGAGGAGCGACGGATGACGCGTGGCGCCGGCTTGACCATCGGGGTGCTCGGCTCGTACGGCGGGCGCAACCTCGGCGACGAGGCGATCCTCACCGGCCTCCTGCGCGACCTGCGGGAGCAGGAGCCGCGCGCCCGGATCATCGTCTTCTCGCGTAACCCCGCCCACACCCGGGTGGCGCACCCGGACGTGGAGGCGGTGCCGTGGGAGGGCGTCAGCCGCAACGACTCGTCACTCGTGCTCGCGCAGCTCGACCTGCTCATCCTGGGCGGCGGCGGCATCCTGTACGACCGGGAGGCCCGCCGGTACCTGCGCGTCGTCCGGGTCGCCCAGGAGCGCGGCCTGCCGCTGCTCACGTACGCGGTGGGGGTCGGCCCGCTCAGCGAGAGCGTGGACACGGGGATGGTGCGCGAGACCCTGGCCGGCGCCGCCCAGGTGACCGTGCGGGACCAGGAGTCCCGGATGGTGCTGGAGGAGGCGGGTCTGCTCAACCCGATCACTGTCACCGCCGACCCGGCATTCCTGCTGGAACCCGAAGAATTCCCCGAGCAACTGCTGCGCGAGGAGGGGGTGCCGGCCGGCAGGCGGCTGGTGGGCATCAGCGTACGGGAGCCGGGCCGGGCCGCCGAACGGCTCGACGTCGACGGCTATCACCGGCTGCTGGCCCAGATCGGGGACTTCCTCGTGCAGCGGATCGACGCGTACGTCCTGTTCGTCCCGATGGAGCGGGACGACATCCGGCACTCGCACGGCGTGCTGTCGCACATGATCGCCGCCGAGCGGGGGCGGATCCTGCACGGTACGTACTCGCCCCAGCAGGTGCTCGGCCTGATGCGCCACTTCGACCTGGCGGTCGGCATGCGGCTGCACTTCCTGATCTTCGCCGCGATGGTCGGCACCCCGTTCCTGCCGCTGCCGTACGCCGGCAAGGTCTTCGACCTGGCCCAGCGGCTCGGCGTACCGGCGCTGCGGGGCGTGGAGCGGGAGGTGGAGGGCCCGCTGCTGGCCGAGGTCGACCGGCTGTGGGACGAGCGGGAGCAGCGCGCCGAGGCCACCGCCCGGCGGGTGGCCGACGTGTGCGAGGAGGCTCGGGGCACCTCCCAGGTCACCCGCGCCGTCCTGGAGAGCCTCCGGGCCCAGTCGATGATCCGCGTCAACGCCTGAGGCTGCCGTGCCGCCCCGCGGTGCGGCGGTCGGCCGCCCGCCGCCGGCGGGCCCGCCGCGTCTGCTCCGCCGGTCGCCGGCTCAGACCGCCCGGCCGCGCCAGCAGTAGCGCCACCGGTCGGTCGTGGCCTCCACCGTCTCCAACTCGTAGATCTCCGCCTCGGCCAGCCCACCGTCGCCCAGATGGTGGTGGGTGAGGGGAGGCCGGCCGTTCGAGTCCAGCTCGACGGTGACGGTCTGCCCGTCGGCTGCGCCACCGACCAGGGGGATCTCCACGGTTGATGCCATGCGCCCATCCTGCCCCGAGCCGCGTACCAGCGCAGCGGAAGCGCACGCCGGCCCGGGCCGGGGTCCCCGCGCGACGCGTACCGCAGGTCAGGCGGGTCGGGGGAGCAGGGTCGGCGGGTACTCCATGCCGTCGTGGGTGCAGGCGGCGGCTGCCACGCGGGCCGCGTACGCCGCCGCGTCGGCCAGCGTCGCGCCCCGCAGGCGGGCGGCGATCAGGCCCGCCGCGAAGGCGTCACCGGCGCCGTTGGTGTCGACGACCGGCGCGGGCGGCGCGGTGGCGGGCACCCGGGTCGGCGCGCCGCCGGCCGGGTGCACGTCGGCGCCGTCGCCGCCACGGGTGACCACGACCGTCCGGGGCGCCAGGCCCGCGGCCACCGCCTTGGCGTCGTCGCCCAACCGGACCCCGCTGACGAAGACCAGGTCGGCGGCCTCCGCGAACGGCCGGTGGTACGGGTTCGCGCCGTCCCAGTCGTGCAGGTCGGTGGAGAGCGCGACACCCTCGGCGAGCGCGGCCCGGACCGCGGGCAGCACGTCCCGGGCCCAGTCCATGATCGAGACGTGGACGTGCGCCGCGCCCCGGACCAGCGCGGCCAGCTCCTCCGACGGGAACGGCGCCGGTCCCGACCACGGCCGGGGGTCGTAGAGCGAACTGCGCCGCCCCGCCGGGTCGACCAGGTTCACCGACCGTCGCGTACCGGCGGGGGCGTCGGCCAGCACCGCCCGTACGCCGGTCCGTGCCAGCGCCGCCCGCACCACCTCCCCGGCCGGGTCGGCGCCGAGCACGTCCACCACCGTCACGCGCAGGCCGAGCGCGTGCGCGGCGAGCGCGACGCCCGCCCCGGTGTTGCCGATGCGCAGGTCGATCGGTTCGACGGTGAAGGAGTCGGCGGCGGGCAGCGGGAGCGCCGGGACGCGGACCCGCACGTCCACCCCGAGGCCCCCGATCACGAGCAGGTCGTCCACGGCGGCGACGATAGCCGGTGCGGGCCGCCTATCCTGGGCCCGGGCGTCGACGAGGGGGAGCGCGTGCTGGTCATCCACGGGTCGTGGCGGCCCGGCACCGGGCTCGCCGTGTGGGCCGAGGACAGCGCGCTCCCACCCCAGGCCCCGCGCCGCCCCGGCCGGGCACCCCGGGAGCGCCCGCACCCGTTCGCCGCCGACCACGCCGTGCTCGCCGCCGCCCTGGCCGAGGTGGCCGAGCCGACCGCGCTCGGGACGGCCCTGCTCACGTTGCCCACCCGCGCCGGCTCGCCGCTCGACTCGCCGGAACTGGTCCGCACCGAGCCGGTCGAGCCGGTCCGCGGGCCGGTCACCCTGGCCGGGTGGCGGGTTCCCGTCCTGGCGTACGCACCGGACGCCGCCCTGCCCCTGCTGCGCCGGGTCGCCGAGGTGGCCGTGCCTGGCGCGACCCTGCGCCACCTCGCCGAGCTGGCCGCCTTCGCCACCGACCTGGCGGCGCGTGGCCGAGTCCTGCCCGGCGTCCTGCCGCTGGCCGGGGCCGGAGTGGCCGGGCGACGCGACGAGGAACCGGCCCGGGCCCGCGGTGCGGAGCGGCGCCGGCTGACGGTCCGGGATGCGATGCCGTCGACCGGGTCGGAGGCGGTGGACCGGACCGGCACGGACGCGAACGCCGGGCAGCCGACCAAGCCGGGTGATCGTGCCGTCAACGCGCGGGCCGTGTGGCGGCCCCTGCTGACCGGCACGGACGCCGCCTGGGCCCGCTCCCTCGCGCTGGCGCTGCCGCCGGCCGCCCGGGCCGCCGTCGAGGTCCAGCTCGATCCACTCGATGCCGCCGCCATCGCGGGGTCCGGCCCGGCGGGACGCCGCGATGCCGCTGCCATGGTCGAGGCGGGCCGTGGCGGCGGCATCGCCGGCCGAGGTGACGTCGGCTCCGGCCCCGGGCGGGACGGTACCGGGTCGGACCCGGGGGAGCTGGTCGCCGACGCGCTCGACGGGCTCACCGACGCCGCCGTGCGGGCCGCGCTCGCCGACACCGCGCTCGCCAAGGGCGTACGCCGGCTCGGCGCGGTGCCGGCGTGGCTGGCCGCGCTCACCGGCCCGCACCGCGACTTCGCCGCCGACCCGGCGGCCCTGGAGACGCTCCGCGGCGAGCTGGACGCCTGGCAGCGCGACGCTGCGGGCGGTGCCGTCCGGGCCAGTTTCCGCCTGATCGAGCCGCTACTCGACGAGATCACCGAGCCGGTCACCGTGGTGCCGGCCGACACCTCGGCCCACACCCCGATCGACGGGCTCTGGCGGGTCGAGTTCGGCCTCCAGGCCGCCGACGAGCCGAGCCTGCACGTCGACGCCGGGCGGATCTGGCACGAGCCGGAGACCGTCACCGGGCTGGACGCTCCGCAGGAGACGCTGCTGGCGGAACTGGGTCGGGCCAGCCGGCTCTGGCCGGAGCTGGACGCGGCGCTGCGGACCGCCACGCCAGAGGCGCTGGTGCTGGACGTGGAGGGCGCGCACCGGTTCCTCCGGGAGGGTGCTCCCGTGCTGCACGCGGCCGGGTTCGCGGTCCTGCTGCCGTCGTGGTGGCAGCGCCCGTCGTCCCGGCTCGGCGCCCGCCTCCAGGCGCGCAGCCGGACCGCCCCGGGCACCGTCGCCGGGGCCGGCGGCGGTGTCGGGCTGGACGCCCTGGTGGACTACCGGTGGGAGGTGGCGCTCGGCGACCACCCGCTGACCGCCGACGAACTGGCGTCCCTCGCGGCACTGAAGACCCCGCTGGTGCGCCTGCGCGGCCGGTGGGTCGAGCTGGACCCGAAGCGTCTCGCCGCCGGCCTGCGGCTGCTCCGCTCGGCCGGCGAGCTGACCGTCGGCGACCTGCTGCGCCTCGGCCTGTCCGACGCCGACGGGGACGCGCTGCCCGTACTGGAGGTGAGCGCCGACGGCGCGCTGGGCGACCTGCTCGCCGGCACGGTGGAGCGGCGGCTCACCCCGCTGGACGCGCCGCCGTCGTTCCGGGGCACGCTGCGCCCGTACCAGCGGCGGGGGCTGGCCTGGCTGTCCTTCCTCCAGTCACTGGGCCTGGGCGGGGTGCTGGCCGACGACATGGGCCTCGGCAAGACCGTCCAACTGCTCGCCCTGCTGGCGGGCGACCCGCCGGACGCCGGCCCGACCCTGCTGGTCTGTCCGATGTCGCTGGTCGGCAACTGGCAGCGGGAGGCGGCGAAGTTCACCCCAGGCCTGCGGGTCCACGTCCACCACGGCGCCGAGCGGGCCCGGGGGGACGCGTTCGCCGACGCCGTGCACGCGGCGGACCTGGTCCTCACCACCTACACCGTGGCCGCCCGCGACGCGGTGGACCTGGCCGGCGTCGACTGGCACCGGCTGGTGGTGGACGAGGCGCAGGCCATCAAGAACGCCTCCACCCGGCAGGCCGAGGCGGTCCGCGCGCTGCCGGCGCGACACCGGATCGCCGTCACCGGCACCCCGGTGGAGAACCGGCTCGCCGACCTCTGGTCGATCATGCAGTTCGCCAACCCGGGGCTGCTCGGCCCCGCGGCGACCTTCAAGAAGCGGTACGCCGAGCCGATCGAGCGGCACGGTGACGCCGAGGCGGCCGAGCGGCTGCGCCGGATCACCGGTCCGTTCGTGCTGCGCCGGCTCAAGACCGACTCGTCGATCATCTCCGACCTGCCGGAGAAGCTGGAGATGGAGGTCGTCTGCAACCTGACCGCCGAGCAGGCCGCCCTCTACCGGGCGGTGGTCGACGACATGATGGCGCGGATCGAGTCGAGCGACGGCATCGAGCGCCGGGGTCTCGTGCTGGCCGCCATGACCCGGCTCAAGCAGGTCTGCAACCACCCGGCGCACCTGCTGCGCGACGGCTCGGCCCTGGACGGCCGCTCCGGCAAGCTGGCCCGGCTGGACGAGATCCTCGACGAGGTGCTCGCCGCGGGTGAGAAGGCCCTCCTCTTCACCCAGTACGCGGAGTTCGGCGGCATGCTGCGCGCCCACCTGTCGGCCCGCTTCGGCCGGGAGACGCTGTTCCTGCACGGCGGTGTCGGCAAGGCCGACCGGGACGCGATGGTGACCCGGTTCCAGTCCCCGGACGGGCCGGCGCTGTTCGTCCTGTCGCTCAAGGCCGGCGGCACCGGGCTCACCCTCACCGCCGCCAACCACGTCGTGCACGTCGACCGCTGGTGGAACCCGGCGGTGGAGGACCAGGCCACCGACCGGGCGTTCCGCATCGGCCAGCGCCGGCGCGTCCAGGTCCGCAAGTTCGTCTGCGCGGGCACGGTGGAGGAGAAGGTCGCGGCGCTGATCGCCGACAAGCGTCGCCTCGCCGAGAAGGTCGTCGGCACCGGCGAGCAGTGGGTCACCGAGCTGTCCACGGCCCAGCTGCGCGACCTGTTCCGTCTGGAGGCCGGGGCGGTGGTCGAGTGAGCCCGCGAGCCGGTGGTGGCACGACCGATCGGGACGGTGCCGAGCGGCGGGACGGCGTCCCAGGGCGGTTCGCCGACTACGGGCCGCCCCGCAAGGTCGAGGGTGGACTGCGGGCGCGCAGCACCCGGGGCGCGATCGGCCGGTCCTGGTGGTCCCGGCGGTTCCTGGAGGTGCTGGAGTCGTTCGCCCTCGGCACCCGCCTCACCCGGGGCCGGTCGTACGCGCGCGCCGGCCAGGTGCTCCGCCTCGACGTGGCGCCCGGCGAGGTGACGGCCGTGGTGCAGGGCTCCCGCCCCCGGCCGTACGACGTGCGCATCGCGCTGCCGGCCTTCCCGCCCGCGCTCTGGGAACGGGTGGAGGACGACCTGGCGGCGCAGGCGTTCTTCAGCGCCCGCCTGCTCGCCGGGGACCTGCCCGCCGAGCTGGAGGAGCTGTTCGCCGCGGCCGGCGCGCCGCTGTTCCCGGCCACCATCGGTGAGCTGAGCCAGCGGTGCAACTGCCCCGACGCCGCCGTCCCCTGCAAGCACCTCGCGGCGACCTTCTACCTGCTCGCCGAGGCCTTCGACGCCGACCCGTTCCAGCTGCTGCACTGGCGGGGCCGGAGCCGGGACGAGCTGCTCGACCGGCTGCGGGTCCTGCGCGGTACCGCCGCCGCCCCACTCCCGGCGGTGCGGTCCACCTCGGACGGCGCTGCCCGTACCACTGTGGACGTCCCCCCGGTCGGCACCGCGCGGGCGGTCACCGGCCTGCCACCGGCGCCGCTGGCCGAGGCGGTGGACCGGTTCTGGTCCCCGCCGGTGCCGCTGCCCGACCGGCCGCCCACCCTGGCGACCGGGCCGGACCTGCTGCTCCGACAGCTCGGCGCGCCCGCTCCCGCCATCGGCGGGCCGGGGCTGGTGGAACGGCTGCGCCGGGCGTACCGGCGGCTCGGCGACTGAGCGGCTGTCGGGAAGTACGGCGTCGCCCGCGGCGTCACAGCCAGCGGCGGCGGAAACGCCACATGACCGCGGCGTTGGCCACCAGGACCACCGCGCAGATCACGCCGGCCAGCCGTCCGGCCAGTACGGTCGTCGCCGGGAGCGCCGCCCAGAGAACGATGGTCAACAACATCAGCCACCGGCCACGACGGCCCCGCGCGCGGTTGTCGAGCCGGGCGAAGAAAGCCGGGTCGGTCTCCCGGAGGTGCCGGGTGATCTGCTCGAACCTGCGCTGATCCTCTTTGCTGAGCATGTGCCTTCCCCTCACGCGTTCAGCAGCGGTTCGGCGGCATACCCGCTGGGGCGGCGGCTCACGCTCCGCTGCTCCTGCCTCTTTGCGATTCCGGGCGTCACCGCGTGGGATTCGCACGGGCCCGCCGCGCGGGACAGCCGGGCGCAGTGCGCGGGGGGCGGATCCCTGGCCCCTTCAGGACAGGCTTATCCGGACCTTAAGTTTGCCTGTGCCGTTGAACGGCGCGATCAGCGCCGCGTGGGCCGAAAACGTTACGCGCGTGCCCGGACCGGCCACGTCGGCCCTGCTCCGGGCGATCTGTCCGGTGCCGGCCCGCGACGGGGGCGCCGGAAGGGCGATGAGGGCCGTCTTAAGTGCCGGTTCGGGGCCTTCCGACGCTGCTTGAAGGCCTCTCACCCCTTGGCTACCTTCCCGTAGCAACCCCCTCAGGCATTCGCCGCCGCACCCGCATCCTGCCCGGTCACGGCCGTTGCGGCGCAGCAGAAACGGATTGGTACATGGCCGACCAGAATGTGCCACCACGTCGACCGTGGGACGACCGCGGATGGGACGGGCGCCCCCACCCCGAGGCGTACCGCGACCCGTACGCGCCCACCCCGTACGCCTACGACACCCCCCAGTCGCCCGCCCCGCAGGGCCCCCAGTGGGTCGGTCCGAACGGCTTCGGACCGTCCACCACCCCGGCCCGCATCCCCGGCGGCAGGCTGTCCAACCTGGACGATGACGGCGAGCCCGGCCGCAAGGTGGGCCGCCGCAAGGCGCTCGCCGCGCTCGGCGGCACCGCCGCGGTGGTCGCCGGCGGCGCCGCGCTGGCGATGACGCCCCAGGTCCGGGGCCTCTTCGGTGACGACGTGGTGGCCGGTGACGCCACCGGCACCCAGGTGACCGACGGGACCGCCGCCCGGCCCAGCGGCCAGCAGCCGAGCACCGTGCGCACCTACACCGAGCAGAACGAGAGCTACATGGGCTCGCGTGCCGGTGCGGCGCTGAAGAAGAACAACCCGGCCGGCGGCCGGACGTTCTCCGGGCCGGCGGCCGCCGCCGCGGAGACCCCGGTGACCGTCAAGACGGTCCTCGCCAAGGACCCGATCCTGCACCTGGCCCGGCGGGCCACCTTCGGCGTGACCCCGAAGGTCCTCGCCGACATCAAGGAGCGGGGCATCGACGGCTGGCTGCGCTGGCAGCTCGACCCGGAAAAGATCGCGCCGACGAAGGCCGAGCTCAAGCTCGCCGAGCTGCCCACCCTCAAGCTCGGCACCGACCAGTTGCGCGCGCAGCGCGACCAGCTCAACGAGCGGGGCGCCCAGCCCGAGCGGGAGCTGGTCGACGCCACCATCGCCCGGCAGATCTGGTCGGACCGCCAGCTGTACGAGGTGATGGTCGACTTCTGGAACGACTTCCTGCACGTCGCGGCCGACTTCGACGGCGGCGAGGTGTACCGGAACTCGTTCGACCGGGACGTGGTCCGGGCGCACGCCCTGGGCAGCTACCCGGACATGCTGCTCGCCGCGAACAGGCACCCCGCGCTGCTGCTCTACCTCAACCAGAACGACTCCCGCGCCGAAGCGGTCAACGAGAATCTCGCCCGGGAGAACCTGGAGCTGTACTCGGTCGGCGTCGACGGCGGCTACACCGAGAAGGACGTCCGGCAGGCGGCCCTGCTCCAGACCGGACGCGGCGTCGCCGACGGCCGGTACGTCTTCCGCCCGGAGCGGCACTACGTCGGCAAGGTGAAGATCCTCGGCTTCACCCACGCCAACAACTCGAAGGACCCGAAGAAGGCCGAGGCGGCGATCGACGCGTACCTGACGTACATCGCCCTGCACCCCTCGACGGCGAAGTACGTGGCGCAGAGTCTCGCCACCCGGTTCGTCTCGGACACGCCGCCGAAGTCTCTCGTGGACCGGCTGGCGAAGACGTACCTGACCAACAAGGGCATGGTCAAGCCGCTGCTGATGACCCTGTTCAGCTCCTCCGAGTTCTGGGCCGCGGTGGGGCAGAAGGTACGCCGCCCGATGGAGTACCTCGTCGCCACGTACCGCGCGCTCGGCGTCTCGCCGGAGGCCTCGCCCGGCCACGACAACGGCGACAACCGGCGCACCCCGTTCGGGCGCGGCCTGCGGCAGATCCAGGAAACGATGCGCGAGCTGGGCCAGTACCCGATGGGCCAGCCCACCCCGGACGGCTACCCGGATGTCTACGTCGCCTGGACGTCGGCCGGCACGATGGTCAACGGCTGGAACGAGGCCGGTGAGCTCGTCGCCGCCCGCCGCACCGTCTTCACGTACCGGAAGCCGGAGAAGCTGGTGGCCCGGCCGCCGGCGACCGCCGGGGCGTACGTGGACGCGCTCGCCCAGCGGCTGGTCGGCCAGAAGCTGAGCGCCAAGGAGAAGTCGTTGATCCTCGGCATCGCCGGCCGGTCGGCCGGTGCCCGGGTGGACGCGACGTTCAACGGGGCCGTCACCGCCATCGCGCGGGCGATCCTCGCTTCCCCCCAGCACCACCTCAGGTGAGGCCTCCGATGGAGAAGACTGTGTACTCGTACCCCCTGCACCCCGACTGCCCCGACGTGCGGCGGCTGGCCGACAACCCGGCCGAGGCGTTGCTGCGGGCGGAGGCCGACGTCGTCGCCGCCGAGAACGCCGCCGAGCGGGACCGCTACCGCCGGCTGGAGGAGCTGGAGGAGGCCCAGCAGGACGGCCGCGGCGTCACCCGCCGGACCTTCGTGGCCGGCGCCGCCGCCACCGCCACCGCCCTCGCCACCGCCCAGTTCGTCACCACGTCGGCGTCCTTCGCCGCGACGAAGACCGGCACCCTGATCCACGTCTTCCTCTACGGCGGGCTGGACGGGCTGAGCCTGGTCGCCCCGGCCGACGACCCGGTGCTCGCCAGAGCCCGCCCGGACCTGCTGCTCGCCGACGACTCGCTGGCCGTCGGCCGCGGCTTCAAGCTGACCAGCGCGTTCAAGCCGCTGGAACCGTGGCTGCGCTCGGGCAACCTCGGTTTCATCCCCGGCGTCTCCGACGAGCGGCTGTCCCGCAGCCACTTCCAGGCCGCGGACGCCTGCAACCTCGGTGGCCTGCCCGGTGAGACCGGCGGCCGGGGCTGGCTGGACAGCCTGGTCGACGCGCTCGGCAAGGGCACCGCGTTCCGCAGCGTCGGCATCGGCAGCACGCTGCCCCGCTCGCTGGTCGGCACCAACGGCGCGCTGTCGCTGAACAGCGTCGGCTCGTTGCGGCTCAACGGCGAGGAGAAGTACCGGGCGGCCACCGAGAAGGCCATCCGGGGCCTGTTCACCGGGATCAACCACCCGGTCCAGGAGGCGGTCCAGGACGGCCTTGGCGCCCTGGCCACCGCGCAGAAGCTCGCCGCGAAGCCGTACCAGCCGGCCGAGGGCGTCGAGTACCGGGGCGTCGGGTACGCCTTCCAGCAGCTCGCCCAGCTCATCAAGGGCGGCGCCAACGTCCGGGTCGCCACCGTCGGGATGGGCGGCTACGACACCCACGAGAACCAGGGCAGCCGCGAGGGCGGCCAGCTGTACCGGCGGCTGAACGAGCTGGCCTCGGCGATGGCCGCGTTCTTCACCGACCTCGGCGACCGGGCCGCCGACGTCACGGTCATGGTGTCCAGCGAGTTCGGCCGGCGGGTCGCCTCCAACAGCGGCGGCACCGACCACGGGCACGGCGGCGTCGTCACCGTCCTGTCCGGCCGCCGGCTCGCCGGCTCCCTGCTCGGCACGTGGAACGGGTTGAACGAACTCGACTCCGGTGACGTACCCGAGTACAACAACATGTTCAACGTCTACGGGTCCGTGGCGCAGGGCCGGTTCGGTCTCACCAACGCGGAGGTGGCGAAGATCTTCCCGCGGATGAAGTACGCCCCGGTGAAGCTGTACGCGTGACGTACCCCCGTACCCACGCCGCCGGCCGTCGGGCCGGGACGACCGCGTCCCGGCCCGGCGGCCGGTCGACTGCCGGCGTACGCCCCCGGGTGCCGTCGCGGTGCGGACCCGGCGGCCGGCGGGTGCTGGCCGTGCTGCTCGTGCTCGGCCTGCTCGCCGGCGTGCTGCCCTGGTGGCTGGACACCCCCGCCGGCTCCCTGCGGAACACCGCGGCGACCCTCACCGCCGCCGGCCGGATCACCGGCCTCGTCGCCGGCTACCTGCTGCTCGTGCAGGTGCTGATGATGAGCCGCCTGCCGGTCCTGGAACGCTGGATCGGCGGCGAGCAGATCGCCCGCTGGCACCGTGACCTCGGCGCCACCCTGCTGGTCGCGGTGCTCGCGCACGCGGCACTGATCCTCGTCGGGTACGCCGACCTGGAGGACAACCCGCTCCTCACCGAGGCGGGCGTGCTGCTGCGCGACTACGAGGACATGGTGTCCGCGTTCACCGCCGCCGGTGTGCTGGTGCTGATCGGCTTCACCAGCGTCCGCGCGATCCGGCGGGTGCTGCCGTACGAGCTGTGGCACGCCCTGCACCTGTCGAGCTACCTCGCGCTGCTGCTCGGCTTCGGCCACCAGTTCAGCAACGGGGCCCAGCTCTTCCGGCCCGGCCCGGTCCGCACCCTGTGGATCGCCATGTACGTCGTGGTCGTCGCGGCCCTGATCTGGGGTCGGGTGGTCGCGCCGCTGGCGTTCAACCTGCGGCACCGGCTGCGGGTGGCCGACGTGGTCGCGGAGAGCCCGGACACGATCTCCATCTACCTGACCGGGGAGCGGCTGGGCGAGCTGGACCTGCTCGGCGGCCAGTTCTTCCGCTGGCGGTTCGTCACCCGCGGCTGCTGGTGGCAGTCGCACCCGTTCTCCGTCTCGGCCGCCGCCAACGACCGCTGGTTGCGCCTCACCGTCAAGGTGGTCGGCGCGTACACAGCGGACCTGCGCGACCTCGACCCCGGCACCCGCGTGTGGGCGGAGGGGCCGTCCGGCACGTTCACCGCCGCTCACCGGACCGGCGACCGCGTGCTGCTGATCGCCGGCGGCAGCGGGATCACCCCGATCCGGGCGATGCTCGAGGAGCTGCCGCCCGGCTCGGCCCTGGTCTACCGGGCCCGCACCCCGGCCGACGTGCTGCTGCACCGGGAACTGGACTGGCTCGCCCAGGCCCGGGACGTGCGGATCTGGTACGTCATCGGCTCCCGGAACGACCCCGGCCCCCGTCAGGTGCTCACTCCCGAGGGGCTGCGCGGGCTGGTCCCTGACCTCGTGCGCCGGGACGTCTACCTGTGCGGGCCGCCCGGCCTGGTCGCGCAGTCGCTGGCCGTGCTGCGCCAGGCCGGCGTGCCGCGCCGCCAGGTCCACCTCGCCACCTTCGAGCTGTAGGAAGGGCTTCCCCATGCGCCGCGCCCTGCTCGCGATCACCGGCCTGGCCGCCAGCACCACCGCGATGGTGGTGCTGAAGAGCGGCCCGGGCGCCAGCCAGGTCGCCCAGGAGCTGCCCGCCGAGGGGCAGCCGGTCGCGCCCGCCCCCGCCGGGCCGACCCCGGCCGGCCGAGACGCCGTCGCGCCGGAGGCGTCGGCGTCGGGCGCCGCCTCGCCCCGGCCCAGCCGCAGCGCCACCCGCACCCCCGCGACGCGCCCCGATGCGGGCCCGACCTCCGGTGCGCGGGTGCCGTCCGCCCCTCGGACGAGCAGCACGGCCGCCCGGCCGACCACGCGGACCGTGACCGGGCCGGTGGTGGAGAACGAGTACGGCAACGTGCAGGTCCAGATCACCCTCTCCGGCTCGCGCATCGTCGACGCGGTGACGCTGGAGCTGCCGGAGGAGACGGCCCAGTCGGACCAGCGCAGCCAGCAGGTGAACGACCGGTACAGCGGCACGTCGGGGCTGGTGGTGCAGCAGCAGGGCGCGGACCTCGACACCGTGTCCGGGGCGACCGCGACCAGCGACTCGTATCGCCAGTCGCTGCAGG
Source organism: Micromonospora sp. H33 (assembly GCF_052068455.1). Classification (NCBI taxonomy): domain Bacteria; kingdom Bacillati; phylum Actinomycetota; class Actinomycetes; order Micromonosporales; family Micromonosporaceae; genus Micromonospora; species Micromonospora sp. H33. The sequence continues at coordinate 251,116 of NZ_JBQHDE010000002.1, forward strand.
CCGCGATCGACCGGGCGACCTAGGGCCTGTGTCGAAGTCACAGCCCGGCCGCGCCGGACCCAGACGACGACCGGCGGCGTTGGAGATTGGTCCGGATACAACACCGGTATCCGGACCAATCTCCGCCTTGCCGGACCGCCGCCTGGGCCTCGTCGCGGCTCGCGCCGGGACTTCGACACAGGCCCTGGTGCCGGCGTCGCTGACCCGGCCCGGCCTGCGCCGGGTCGAGCAGGTCATGGGTACGGCGATCAGCCTCGACCTCGCCGACGACCTGCCCCGCACCGAGATGGACGGGCTGGCCGACGAGGTCTTCCGCTGGCTACGGGAGGTGGACGCCCGGTTCAGCACGTACCGCGCCGACAGCGAGGTCCGCCGCTTCGACCGGGGCGAGCTGCTGCTGTCGGAGGCGTCGGCGGACCTGCGGCTCGTGCTGGAGCGCTGCGCCGACCTGTGGGGCGCCACCGACGGGTTCTTCGACGCGTACGCCACCGGCGGCCTGGACCCGTCCGGGTACGTCAAGGGCTGGGCCGCCCAGGTCGCCTCGGACCGGCTGCTCGCCGCCGGCTCGGCCAACCACTGCCTCAACGCCGGCGGCGACGTGCGGGTCCGGGGGTTGTCCGCCTCCGGCCGGCCGTGGCGGATCGGCGTCCGGCACCCGTGGGACCCGATGGCCACCTGCCTGGTGCTCACCGGCTCCGACCTGGCCGTCGCCACCTCCGGTGTCTACGAGCGCGGCCACCACGTGCTCGACCCGCGCCGGGGCGCCCCGCCCCGGGGACTGCGGTCGGTCACCGTGGTCGGCACCGACCTGGGGCTCGCGGACGCGTACGCCACCGCGGCCGTCGCCATGGGCGCCGCCGGCGTCGGCTGGCTCGACCGGCTGGCCGGTCACCGGCACGCGATCGTCACCGACGACGGCCGCCTGCTGCACTCGACGGACCTGCCGCTCGCCGACTGACGCCCGCCCCGCGTTCAGCGGGCCGGGCGGTGGGTGCCGGCGGGCCGGGAGCCCGCCGGGCGGGGCCGGCCGGGCCGGGAGCCCGCCGGACGGGTGCCGGCCCAGCGGTACCGGGGACGGTGGTGGCGCGGCGGCTCGGCGCCGCCGCCCGGCTCGCGTGTCGTGTCGTCGGTCGACATGCAACCCCCGCTCGTGGCGCGTCCGCGCCGTCACGGAGTTCAACGAGCCGGACCGTCCCGACGACGCTGCCCGTTCGCGGGGCTCACCCGGCAGGCTGGTCGGCGCCGCGCGTCACCGGCCCCGGCGGGGCAGCGGCAGGTGACCGGGGAGCAGCTCGGCGATGAGCGTGACCCCGCTCGCCTGTAACTCCCCGATCAGCGTGTTCTGCAACAGGTACGAGTCGGGCAGCTGCCAGCGCGCCTGTTCCGGGGCGACCACCCAGCGGACGGCGCCCTCGGGCAGGCGGGTCGGGGGCGCCGGAATCCACGAGCCCGGCCCGTGCCGGACGACGTGGAAGCAGTGGTCGAGTTCGGGCCGCAGCGGGTCGCCGGGGCGTACCAGGAACATCCAGCGCCCGGTGGGGGTGGCCAGCACCGGCCCGCGGACGGCCGCACCCGCCGGATGGTTCTCCATGGCCGCCAGCACCTGGCGGCCCAGGTGCGCCGGCACCTCCAGCACGTCGAACGCCCGGCCGGTGGGGAGCAGCACCCCGTGCGGGCGGGTACGCCACCAGGTCGCCACCCGGGCAGGGTCGGCGCTCGCGGCGTGCTCCCAGTCCTCCAGGGCCGGGTGGCAGCCGACGGTGGGGCAGCCGGCCCGGCCGCACACGAAGCGGCTGCGGGCCAGGCACGCGCCGGGTGTCACGTCCCAGCCGTGCAGCGCGTAGCGTACGGCCACCCGGCGCAGCCGCACCCGCTCCAGAGGCGACAGTTGAACGACGCGCGGTCCGACATTCCCCCACATGTTTGCCATCCCCCTTTGTCGGACCCGGCCGGTGCCCAGGTCGTACGTCGAGCACCGTCACTGCCGTAACCCGCGGTCGTTGAGTTGACGAACGGCTGATGCAACTTGCACGAAAACTAAGAGGATCGGCCGTACGGCTGACGCACACGCTGTGCGACCAGCGAAAACCTGAACACGTGAAGCGTCGCGCCCGAGGAGACCCCCGGCCACCGGCCGGAGTGGACGGCACAGGGGAGGGATGGGGAGATGGACGAGTTACCCATAGGGCGGCGGGTGGCCTACTGGCGGGGGCGGCGCAAGATGTCGCAGCAGGTCTTCGCGGACCGGCTGGGCAAGTCGAAGAGCTGGGTGGACAAGGTCGAGCGCGGGGTGCGCCGGCTGGACAAGTTCTCGGTGCTGTACGAGATCGCCGACATCCTCCAGGTCGACGTGCAGCTGCTGCTCGGCAAGGACCCGGAGCGGCGTACCGACGCGTTGAACTGCATCGACCAGGTCGAGGTCCAGGAGATCCGGGCGGCCCTGGAACGGTACGACTCGATGAGCGCGTACTTCGATGCGGCGCCGTACCCGCCGCCGTTGACGGACATGCGCAAGGCCGTCACCCACGCCTGGCTGACCTACCAGTACGGGCGCTACGGGATGCTCACCCGCGCGCTGCCGAAGCTGCTGCGCGACGCACAGGCCGCCGACGCCGGCTTCGGCGGGGACGACGCCCGGGAGGCGGCCCACCTGCTCGGGCAGGTCTACCAGATCGCCTCCTCGGTCCTGCGCAAGCTGGGGGAGTGCGACCTGGCCTGGCTGGCCGCCGACCGGTCGATGGCGGTCGCCCAGCGGGCCGACGACCCGCTGCTGGCGGGCATCGCCACCACCCGGGTCTGCAACGCGCTCGTGGCGATGGGCCGGCCCCGTCCGGCCCTGGAGCTGAACGTCACGATCGCGAACCGGCTGGCCCCGGGCGGCGGCAACGAGGCCTCGCCGGAGCGCCTGTCGGTGTACGGCATGCTGCTGCTCCAGGGCGCGATGGCCGCCTCCCGGATCGGCGACTCCGCCACCGTGGACGACCTGCTGTGCGGTGCCGAGGAGGCGGCCACCCTGCTGGGCGGCGACCAGAACCACTACTGGACGTCGTTCGGTCCGACCAATGTGGAGCTGCACCGTTCCGCGGCGGCGGTGGAGCTGGGTGACGGCGGCCGGGCGGTGGAGATCCACCAGCAGCGCATCCCGGAGCCGGCCTTCAACGGGCTGCTCCCCGAACGCCGGGCCCACCACCTGCTCGACATCGCGCGGGGCTTCGCGCAGGTCGGCGATGTGGCGAACGCCGGTGAGATGCTGCTGCGTGGCGACCGGCTGGCCCCGTCGGAGATCCGCTGCCGTCCGATCGCCCACGAGGTGATGTCGGACATCCTTCGTCGCACACGTGGTGCGCCGCCTTCTCCGATCGCGGAGTTGGCTGAGCACATGGGAGTAGGGGTATGAGCGCGGAGCCGGTCTGATGGCCGGCCCGCACCAGAACGAGCGCCGTGAGGTGCTCTACGTCATCGTCTGCGGCTCGCCGCTGGCGGGGCACGTCGGCCGGCTCGTCGAGCTGGCCCAGCAGGACGGGTGGGACGTCTGCGTGGTCACCACGCCGGACGGCGCGAAGTTCATCGACCGGCCGGCGCTGGCCCGCCAGACCGGGCACCCGGTGCGTACGCACTACAAGAACCCGGGCGACCCGGACGTCCTGCCCCCGGCCGACGCGATGGTCGTCTGCCCGGCGACGGTGAACACGGTCAACAAGTGGGTGGCCGGCATCGCCGACACCCTGGCCCTCGGGCTGCTCGTCGAGGCACAGGGACTGGGGGTGCCGCTGGTGGCGGTGCCGTACACGAATGCGGCGATGGCCGCCCACCCGGCGTTCCGGGCCGGCCTCGGCCGGCTGGCCGAGTGGGGCGTCACCGTGCTCTTCGGCGACCACGTCTTCCCGCTGCACCCGCCGGGCTCCGGCGAGCGACACCTGCACACCTTCCCCTGGGAGGCGGCGGTGGCCGCGCTGCGGGACCGGTCACCGGCGGCCTCCGCCGCCTGAGCCACGGCGGTCGACCGCCGCGACGCCGCCGGCACGGGGACGATCACCAGGACCGGTGCCGGCGGCGGCATGACGGGTTGCGTCCGGGTGGCGAGGCGCCCCGTCGCCGCCCGCGCCGGTAAGCTGGCCCGCCGTGAGCACTCCCGCACTCCCGCCGACCGTCGCCGACGTGGTGGCCGAGCTGGAGCTGCGCTACCCGCCGGCCTGGGCCGAGGAGTGGGACCGCGTCGGGCTGGTGCTCGGCGAGCCGTGCGCGCCGGTCCGCCGGGTGCTCTGCGTCGTGGACGTGGTGCCGGAGACGGTCGCCGAGGCGGTCGAGGCCGGGGTAGACATGATCGTCGCCCACCACCCGCTGCTGCTGCGCGGGGTGTCGTCGGTCGCTCCGACCACGTACAAGGGGCGGATCGTCCACCGGCTGATCAAGGCGGACGTCGCGCTCTACGTGGCGCACACCAACGCGGACGTGGCCGACCCGGGCGTCTCCGACGCGCTCGCCGCCCGGTTCGGGCTGACCGGGCTGCGCCCGCTGCACCGGCCCGCCCCGGGCTCGCCCGCGCACGGCGCCGGCCGGGGGATCGGCCGGATCGGCGAGCTGCCCGAGCCGATGACCCTCGCCGAGCTGACCCGGCACGCCGCCGCCGTGCTGCCCGCCACCACCTGGGGCGTCCGGGCGGCCGGCGACCCGGGGCGCAGCGTGCGTACGCTCGCCGTGAGCGGCGGTTCCGGCGACAGCTTCCTCACCGACGCGGCCGCCGCCGGGGTGGACGCCTTCCTCACCGCCGACCTGCGGCACCATCCCGCCGGTGAGCACCTGGCCACCGGCGGGCCCGCCCTGCTGGACGCCGCCCACTGGGCGACCGAACGACCCTGGCTGGACGACCTGGCCGCCCTCCTGAGGGAGGCGACCGGCGTTCAGACGCTGGTGTCCGACCTGGACACCGACCCGTGGACCGTACACGCCGCCCCGCCCGCGGCGGACGACAAGGAGCCCGACCGTGAAGGCTGACCCGAACGTCCAGCGCCGCCTGCTCGACCTGGCGGCGATCGACACCGCCCTCGCCCAACTCGCCCACCGCCGCCGGGCGCTGCCCGAGCGGGCCGAGCTGGAGGCCCTCGCCCGGGAGCTGTCCGCGCTGGAGGACGAGCGCGTCCGCGCCCAGGTGGCCGTCGACGACCTGGACCGGGACATCGCCCGGCTGGAGAAGGACATCGACCAGGTCCGCGCCCGCAAGAGCAAGGACGAGGACCGGCTCGCCGCCGGCACCGGCCCGGCTCGGGAGCTGGAGGCACTCCAGCACGAGCTGGCCTCGCTCAACCGCCGTCAGGGCGACCTGGAGGACGCCGAGCTGGAGCTGATGGAGCAGCGGGAGACCGCGCAGGGCGTCCTGGAGGGCGTCGAGAAGCGGATCGCGGAGGCGCGGGAGAAGCGGGCCGCCGTCGAGCAGCGCCGCGACGAGACCCTGGCCGAGATCGGCAAGGACGAGGAGTTCAAGCGGGGCGCGCGGCAGCCGCTCGCCGCCGACCTCCCGGCCGACCTGGTCGCGCTCTACGACCGGATCCGCGAGGACACCGGGCTCGGCGCGGCCCTGCTCACCGCCGGGCGGTGCGGCGGGTGCCGGCTGGAGCTGTCCGGTGCCGACCTGGGCCGGATCCGCAAGGCGGACCCGGACGAGGTGGTGCGCTGCGAGGAGTGCCGCCGGATCATGGTCCGCACCAACGAGTCCGGTCTGTAACCGATGGCGCCGCGCGTGGTGCTCGTCGAGGCCGACGGCGGGTCCCGGGGAAACCCCGGCCCGGCCGGGTACGGTGCGGTCGTCCGCGACCCGGACACCGGCGAGGTGTTGGCCGAACGCTCCGAGGCGATCGGCACCGCGACCAACAACGTCGCCGAGTACCGGGGCCTGATCGCCGGCCTGGAGGCCGCCGCCGAGCTGGGCGCCGGCGAGGTCGACATCCGGATGGACTCCAAGCTCGTGGTCGAGCAGATGTGCGGCCGCTGGCAGATCAAGCATCCCGGCCTGCGCCCCCTGGCCGCCCAGGCGGCCGGGCTGGTCGGCCGGTTCGCCGCCGTCCGGTTCAGCTGGATCCCCCGTGAGCGCAACCGGCACGCCGACGCGCTGGCCAACGCCGCGATGGACGCCGCCGCCGGTGCCCCGACGCGCCCCGCCCGCGCCCCGGAACCTCCGCGCGAAGTCGCCGCGCCCGACTCGCCGGCCCGGGCGGCGGCCCGCGAGGCGGCGGCGCGCGCGGCCACCGCGAGGACCACCGGCACCGACCCGGCCACCGCTCCCGCCTCCTGGGAGCCGCGGCCCAGCTTCACCGCCACCCGCCTGATCCTGGTCCGGCACGGCGAGACCGAGTACACCGAGCAGCGCCGCTACTCCGGCCGCGGCGACGTGCCGCTGTCCGCGCGCGGCCGGGCCCAGGTCATGGCCACGGCCGCCCGGGTGGCCGCGCTGGCCCCGTCCGTCGCGGCCGTGGTCAGCTCTCCCCTGAGCCGGTGTACGCGGACCGCCGAGGCCATCGCCGAAGCCCTCGGGGGCCTTCCGGTACGCCTCGACGACGACCTCATCGAGTGCGACTTCGGCGCGTGGGAGGGGCGGACCTTCGCCGAGGTGCGGGAGCGCTGGGCGGGGGAGATGGACGCCTGGCTCGCCTCCACCAACGTCGCGCCGCCGGACGGCGAGTCGTTCGCCCAGGTCGCCGCGCGCAGCCGCCGTGCGGTCGACGGGCTGCGAGAGGCGTACCGGGGGGAGACCGTCGTGGTGGTCTCCCACGTCTCGCCGATCAAGCTGATCCTGCGCGACGCGTTGGGGGCCGGCGACACCCTGCTGCACCGGCTGTTCCTCGACGCCGCCGGCATCTCGATGGTGGACCTGTGGCCGGACGGCGGTGTCGCCGTCCGCACGGTCAACGAGACCGCCCACCTCCCGGCCGACTGAGTCAGCCGGCCAGGAACCGTTCCACGGTCGCCGCGAACGCCGCCGGTTCGTCGACGAACGGGAAGTGGCTGGACCTCGGCAGGGTCACCAGCTCGGCCTTCGGCAGCAGCCCGGCCAGCTGGCGGGCCGCCTCCGGGGTGGGTGCGCCGTCCAGCGCACCGGCCACGACCAGGGTCGGCACCGCCACGTCGGCCAGCGCCGCGCGCAGCGCGTCGCGGTCGACGTCGACCCCGGCGTAGAAGCCACGGGCCGCCGCCGGAGCGATCCCGTGCTCCGCGGCGGCGGCGTGGGCGCGGGCGCGCTCGGTCCACTCGCCGTACCAGAACGGGGAGGCGGCCAGCCGCAGCGGGGCGATCTCCGCGTCGTCCGCGCCGCGCTTGAGTGCGTCGCCCCAGGCGTCCATCGCCGCCGTCGCCTCCGCGTACCAGGGCTCCCCGGCCCGGTTGGCGTACGCCTCCGCCATGCCGACCGGGGTTGTCAGCAGCAGGCGCAGGCTCGGCGTGACCAGCACCAGCCGGTCGAGCCGGTGCGCGTACCGGGCGGCGTACAGCTGCGCGAGACTGGCGCCGGCCGAGTGCGCGAGCAGGTCCATCCGGTCGAACCCCAGGTGGGCGCGGAACGCCTCGACGTCGTCGACGAGCCGGTCGCAGCGGTAGCTGGCCGGGTCCGCCGGGACGGCCGAGTCGCCGCTGCCCCGGCTGTCGAGCAGCAGCAGGGTCCGCGTGGCGGACAGGCCGCCGAGGTCGCCCAGGTAGCGCGACGCCTGGGCCGGGCCACCGGCGAGGCAGACCAGCGGCGGGCCGTCGCCGAGTCGGTGGTAGGCGAGCGTGGTGCCGTCGTACGACGGGAAGGTCGGCATCGGGGCATCGTGCCAGATCCACATTCCGACCGGTGGCCCGCCGTTCGGCGCAGCGGATCCGCCGTTCGGCGCAGGCCGGTTCCTTGATCGAACGTGACAGCGCTCACACAGCCGTAGCCTCCGGCCGTCACATGCCGAACCACGACCACCGGAGGTGTGCCAGATGGCCGCACCCGAACCGGAGACGCGGGCCACCGCGACGACCCGGGCGAAGGACAAGAGTCCCTGGAACTGGCTGCTTTTCGTACCTATTCTCGTGCCGCTGATCCCGGCCTTCTTCAACGCCGACTCCCCCCGGATCTTCGGCTTTCCGCGCTTCTACTGGCTCCAGCTCGCCTACATCCTGCTCGGCGTCGCGACCACCACGGTCGTGTACCAGATGACGAAGAAGCGGGGTGACCGCTGATGTGGGAGGACCACCTCACCGAGATCATCATCTTCACGGCGCTGTTCCTGCTGGTCAGCGGGATCGGGTTCGTGGCGGCGCGCTGGCGCGCGCCGAAGGACATGGCCCACCTCGACGAGTGGGGACTGGGCGGGCGGAACTTCGGCGGCTGGATCACCTGGTTCCTGGTCGGCGGTGACCTCTACACCGCGTACACCTTCGTGGCGGTCCCGGCGCTGGTGTTCGGCGCGGGCGCGATGGGCTTCTTCGCGGTGCCGTACACCATCGTGATCTACCCGCTGGTCTTCCTGGTGCTCTGCCGCCTCTGGTCGGTGTCGCACCGGCACGGCTTCGTCACCCCGGCCGACTTCGTCCGCAGCCGGTTCAACTCCCCGGCGTTGGCGCTGCTGGTGGCGATCACCGGCATCGTCGCCACGATGCCGTACATCGCGCTGCAACTGGTCGGCATCGAGGCGGTGCTCAAGACCATGGGCGTCACCGGCGACAGCGCGCTGGCCCGGCACCTGCCGATCATCATCGCCTTCGCGATCCTGGCCGCGTACACGTACCAGTCCGGGCTGCGCGCGCCGGCGCTGATCGCGTTCGTCAAGGACACGCTGATCTACATCGTCATCCTGGTGGCGGTGATCTGGCTGCCGTACAAGCTGGGCGGCTGGGGTTCGATCTTCGACGCGGCGGACGCCAAGTTCCAGGCCTCGCCGAACCCGAACGACGGCATCCTGCTGAACGCGAACAACCAGCTCCAGTACGTCACCCTGGCGTTCGGCTCGGCGCTGGCGCTGTTCCTCTACCCGCACAGCCTCACCGGTGTGCTGGCCAGCCGGAACCGGGACGTGATCAAGCGGAACATGTCCGCGTTGCCCGCGTACAGCCTGCTGCTGGGGCTCATCGCGCTGCTCGGCTTCATGGCCATCTCGGCCGGCGTGAAGCCCCTGCCCGGTGCCACCGAGGGCAGCGTGGACAACAACACGGTCGTGCCCGTCCTGTTCGACCAGCAGTTCCCGGACTGGTTCGCCGGCGTCGCGTACGCGGCCATCGGCATCGGCGCGCTGGTGCCGGCGGCGATCATGTCCATCGCGGCGGCGAACCTGTTCACCCGCAACATCTACAAGGAGTACCTGAAGCGGGACGCCAGCCCGGCGCAGGAGGCGAACGTCTCGAAGATCACCTCGCTGGTGGTCAAGGTCGGGGCGGTCGCGTGCATCGTCTTCCTCGACCCGCAGTTCTCCATCGACCTCCAGCTCATCGGCGGCGTGATCATCCTCCAGACGCTGCCGGCGGTGGCGCTCGGTCTCTACACCCGCTGGTTCCACCGGGGTGCGCTGATCGCCGGCTGGGTGTTCGGCATGGGGCTGGGCATGTGGATGCTCTACCAGGTGTCCAGCCCGACCCGGAAGCACTTCGGCGGCTCCGCGTTCCCGCTGGAGAAGTTCGGCTTCGACACCAAGATGACCATCTACGTCGGTTTCGTGGCGGTACTGGTCAACCTGGCGGTCGCGGCGCTGCTGACGCTGGCGCTGCGGGCCGCGAAGGTGCATGACGGCGGCGACAGCACCACGCCGGACGACTACTTCGCCGACGAGGGTGACCCGCGGGTCACCCCGGGCGAGCGGCGCGGCGCCGACGCGGCCCCGGAGCCCGTCGCCTGAGGTGAAGGAGGGGCCCCTTGTTAACGCCTCGCGTGGTACAAGGGGCCCCTCTTAACGTCCGTGCGCGGCGGCGCACCGGCGGCTCGCGTTTCGGGTACGCGGGGGAGCGTCCGTGCCGGGGGCGCGGTCAGCGCACCGCGCGCCAGAGCAGGTAGAGCCCGATGACCGTGCCGAACCCGACGATCACGGTTTTGAGCACCACCGACGGCAGCCGGCGGACCAGCCGGGCGCCCGCGTACCCCCCGACTAGCGTGGCCGGCGCGACCAGCGCCACCGCCGCCCAGTTCACCGGCCCGAACAGCGCGAACACCACCAGCGTGGTGAGCCCCACCACCGCGGAGAGCAGGTTCTTGATCGCGCCGACCCGGGCCAGCGTCGCGTCCAGCACCAGCGCCAGGCCCGCGACCAGCATCACCCCGAGCGCCGCGCCGAAGTAGCCGCCGTACACCGCGCCGACCGCGACCATGGCCTGCACCGAAACGGTACGGCGGCGCGGCGACAGGTCACGCGGGTGCCCGACCAACCGGCGCAGCGGGTCCTGGAAGGCCAGCACCGCCGTGGCGCCGAGCACCAGGAAGGGTACGACCAGCTCGAAGGCCCGTGCCGGCGTGGCCAGCAGCAGCGCCGCCCCGGCGACCGTGCCGAGGACCGTGGTGGGCACCAGGGTGGCCAGCGCGCGCCCGCGCGGCAGGTCCTGGTGGCTGCCGGCGACGCTCGCCACGTACCCGGGGAAGACCGCGACCGAGTTGCTCACGTTCGCCGGGATCGGCGGCAGCCCGGCTGCGATCATCGCCGGGAAGGTGATGAGCGAACCGCCGCCGGCCACCGCGTTCACCGTGCCCGCGGCCAGACCGGCGGCGACGAGCAGCGCGGCGTCGGAGAAGTCCATGAGCTGCGAGGCTAGTACGACCCGCGGTGACCGGCACCGGGCCGGCCGCGCCACTCCCGGGCCAGGATGGCGTAGATCACCTCGTCGGTCCACTCGCCCCGGATGATCTCGTTCTCCCGCAGGTGCGCCTCGCGGCGCATGCCCAGCCGCTCCAGCAAACGGGCGGACGCGGTGTTGCGGGCGTCGATCCGGCCGGTGATCCGGTGCAGGCCGGCCTGGTCGAAGCCGAGCGTGAGCATCCCGGCGGCGGCCTCACCGGCGTACCCGTGACCCCGGTGGTCCGGGGCCAGCATGTAGCCGACCTCGCCCTGCCGGTGCTCGGGTCGCGTCCAGATCAGGACCACGTCCCCGACGATCTGGCCGGTCTCCCGGAGGACGATCGCCAGCTGGATGGAGTCCCCCGCGTCGCTCAGGGTGGTCCGCTTCTGGCGCCGGGCCAGCACCGCGCGGCTGCCCTCCAGGTCCGTCGGCCCCCCGATGTCGACGTAGCGGTGCAGCTCGGGATCGGAGAAGTACGCGTGCAAGCTCTCCAGGTCCGACGCGGTGAAGGGCCGCAGGTCCAGGCGTTCGGTGCGGATCGGGAACGACGGCGTCAGCATCCGCGCAGGGTACGCCCCGGCCTCGACGGGCGAGCCACCGATTTTCGGCAGCCGTCCGACCCGCCGTTCGGGAAACCACAGCTGCTCGGTATACCGCCCGTATACTTCGGCCGTGGACACCACGATCAAGGTCGACGCCCTCGTGCGGGATCGCCTGGCGGTACTGGCTCGGGAGCGCGGACTGACGATGCGGGACCTGGTGGCAGAGCTTGCCCGGGCGGTCCCCACCGCTGAGGAACTCCGTGAGCGTGCGTCCCAGGCCGAGGAGTACGTCCGGCGTCACCTCGCGCCTCACCTGTCGGAGTCGGATCTTGCGGTGGCTGCGGACACCTGGACCGCGATCGAGGCAGGAGACGCTCCCGAGGCGCTGCCGACGTCGACGCCACGGCGGGTGGCGTGAGGTCGGCCGGAGCCGTCCTCGACCACTCGGCGCTGCTGGCGCTCGGAGCGGGCAACCCGGCGCTCTCCGCGCTCGTCGTAGAGGCCCACAACGCGGTGGGACGGCACGTCTACGTCCCGGCGCTCTGCCTGGCCGCAGCCTCGTTCGCTCGTCCCGCCCTCGGGGAGCATGTCGGCGCGCTGCCAGCGCTGGAGGTCGTGGAGCTGACGCTCACCTCAGCCCTCGCGGTGGGTCGACTACTGCGGCAGGGTATGGACTGGCAGTGCGCCCACGCCGCCGCGCTGGGTCGTCCCGACCCGGAGTGGCCTCGCGGGCGCGTCGTGCTCACGGAGACCCCCAAGGCGTATGCGGGATCGGGCGTCGTGACGATGCGCGTGACCTGACGACGACCGCCGGGGCGGAAATGGGGACGGTCCTCGCGTCGTTAGGATGAGGGAGCGACGGACGAGTCGACCGGGCGGTCGCGTCGGCGGGCTGCGGCCCGCCGCCGAGGAACGTCCGGACTCCACAGGGCAGGGTGGTTGCTAACGGCAACCCGGGGTGACCCGCGGGACAGTGCCACAGAAAACAGACCGCCGGCCCCATACGGGACGGTAAGGGTGAAACGGTGGGGTAAGAGCCCACCAGCACCCCGGGTGACCGGGGTGGCTCGGTAAACCCCACCCGGAGCAAGGCCAAGAAAGGACCCTCACCGCGAGGTGACGGTCCGCGCAGACGTTCGAGGGCGGCCCGCCCGATGTCTGCGGGTAGGCCGCTGGAGCCTGTCGGTGACGGCAGGCCGAGATGGATGACCGCCGCCGGCGCGGACCTTCGGGTACGCGCCGCGCACAGAATCCGGCGTACAGGTCGACTCGTCCGTCGCCCACCAGGTCGCAGCCTCGATCAAGGCTGCGACCTGGTCGTATGTCAGGCTGTCTATGGGTGTTGGTGGTCATCATTGGTCCGCGTTCGACGCCCTGGAGACGCCCTGACGCCCTGGAGACGCCCTGATCTTGGACCGAGCCCGCTGTAGCGGGTAGCTGTGCAGCCAAGCTGGGCGACTGTCAGCTTGGGAATTGTCGATCTCCGCCAGGCCACCGGCTTGGCGGCCTGGTCTCGGCAGTCTCTCGTGGCCTCGGCTGGCCCCTGTTGTCCTCGCCCAATGGCACGCTAATGGCACGCCGAGTGCCCGCCGTAACCGCCAGCCGGAAGTGATCGTCGACCCCCACCCTGAAAAGATCAAGACTAGTGTCGGCCGGCGTCAGCGACCGTCGTTGACCTGCTCGCGGCCGGTGACGTTCTCGGCGACGTGTGGAGTGAGCTGGTGGATCGGTAGGGTGACGAGATGGAGAGAGAAGCCATCTACCTCCTGTGGGCGTTCATCCTCGCGGGAAGCCTCTCGCTGTGGCTGTACCTGAGCTTTCGTCATGGGGCTGAACGTCCGTCGCAACGTCGGGCAGCGACGTTCTTCATCAAGTCGGGCATCCGCCACCTCCCCGTGATGCTGTTGGTCGGCGCCGCCTTCTGGTACTCGATCGCCGTGGCAGCACTGAGCACGTTCCTTCCGGAAGGTCCACTCCAGACCGTCGCCATGGCCGCGGGGCTCCTGCTGGTCCTGACCACCGGAGTATTGGCCCTCGTGTGGGCATACCGGCCCCCACGCCGGGTGCTTCCCGAGTGGTATCGGGCCGAGTTGGACCGTGCACCGAAGCCACACGGGGGGAAGCTGTCCCGGGCCTGGAACGCCGCCATGATGTGGATCGGCGTCACATGCCTCGCCGGCGCCTACGCAGCCTATCGACTGGACGCCCCCTGGTTCCTGATCGGCGTGGCCGCTGTCGTCGGGGCCGGCTTCTTCGCCGGCTACGTCGTCCGTGACTAGCAGGGCTGTCAGTCTGCCCCCATCCCCTGGATAGGTGCCAAGACTGCGGCGCCCGGTTGGGGTCAAGGGTGGCCGTAGGCCATCGGCGTGCCGACGCGCAGCGCCCTTGACGCCGGGCGGGTGGCGTAGAGGATCAGGCATCCGGGGGGATGGGTCACGCCCTGGTCCTCATCGCCATTGAACTGCGGGCGGTGCCCACGAGAGGCCGGGGGCAAGCAGCTCTGCTGCGCGGCAGCGATCGCCCCGCCCTCGACGGAAGGCAACCTCGACGGCGATCGTCCCGCCTCAGCCTCTCGCCCATGACTTCCCGCAGCGTGGCCGGCCGGCCCGGCCGATGCCGGCCGGAGGTCGCCAGCAGGCCGGGGCCGGGCCGGCGCGGCCCGCTTTGCGGGCCGCCTTGATCCTTAAGAGGTCAATTCGGCAGTGTCGAGCGGATCAAACGAGCGGATCACACGAGCGGCCTACTCGTTGTCCTGTCACGGGACATGCTTGACCCTCGCGTCCCACCAGGTGCTTGACATGATCGAACGCACCTCCGCACAGAGCGCGAAGCAGACCTGCGACCATGTCGCGATGGATCTGGTCCTCGAACCCCCGGACGCCCTCGGCTGGCTGCGTATCGGTATGAGCCGCACCGAGGCGACCATCGCTTTGGACCGCTTCAAGGACACCACTGCACCCTCGGCATCTGACCAACCAGGGCTGTACGTCTTCAGGCCAAGCGGCCTGATGGTCAGCGTGTCCTACGGGGCCGACGGGACCGTGGAAGCCATCGAGCTGGGACGGCCGCACGAAAGTGGCGACACCGTGACATACCGGGGAGTGGACGTGTTCGCCCTGCCCGCTAAGGAGGTCGTCAGCCAGCTGAGCCGCTTCGTGGCCCTTGTCGAGGAAGATGACGGTGCCTCGTTCGTCGCCCCCGACCTCCTCCTGTCGTTCTGGCGCTCGTTCGTCGAAGACGACGACCCGGCTGAGACCCAGGGCTACTACTTCAACTCGGTACTGCTCGCCCGCCCCGGCTACTACGACGGTCCGATGGGCTGACAACGCCCTGGCAGAACCTCCACGAAGCGTGCGGCGCAGGCCATCGACAACCTCTTCCCCGAGCAGGACGGGGATGAGGGTGACGTCCTGGAGACGCCCTGAGGGCCATGATCGCAGGTGTTTCCGCAGCTCATAGGCGGTGTGGTGTTCAGAATCCGGCGTACAGGTCGACTCGTCCGTCGCCCACCAGGTCGCAGCCTCGATCAGGGCCCGCCCCGTGGTGGGCTCGCCCACACGGCGAGGATCCACAACACCCACCACAAACCCGGTGAACGTTCGTGGACACCGCACCAGTGAGGCTTCGCCTCGGACCGCCGAGGTGGGTGGCTGGGCTGGTCGGGCCGGTGTCGGTGGGCTCATCCTGGCATTCGTAGGCGCGGATGCGGAGGGTGGTCATGGCCTCACGTCTGGCGAGAACGAATGCGGTCACGGTCAACGACGTGCTCGACGGGCAGAAGCTGCTGGAGATCGACTGCGTGGACCGGGCCTATCTGACCCTGTCCGTGCCAAACCTGGTGGTGGGCGGCCAGGTGGTCAGCTTCCTCACCCAGCACGAGGGCAAGCCGGTGCCTTCGCCTGCGCTGCTGGAACGCCGCGGGCAAATCTTCCGCCGGGCGGTGATGTCTTTCGCCGAGGCCAACGACATCCCGGTCATCAACTTCACCGGCAAGAAAGAGAAGACCCGCCCGGGAGTGCTGGCCGACAGCCCGTGGCCGGAACGCAAGATCGACCAGGTCATGCCATTGATGCGTCGTGCTGCCGCCACTGGCCGATCCCAGGTCGTCGCGATCGGGGTGGCGCAGGAGTACCAGCGGGTCTTCACCGGGACCAAGTCCGCCACCGACACCGGGGCCGTGTGGTTTTCCTACAACCGGGTCGAGCGCCGGGTCACCTGCTACTACTTCTACCTGTGGGATGCCGATGTCGGGCCCGCGTTCATCAAGGTCTGCGCCTACTTCCCCTACCCGGGCAAGATCTGGTTCAACGGCCACGAATGGGCCAAACGCCAGGCCATCAAAGCCGGCATCGGCTTCCGTGAGCTGTCCAACGGCTTCGCCGCCTGCGACGACCCCACCGGTTTGCAAGCCATCTGTGACCGGCTCGGACCCGGCACCGTCACGGTGTTCACCGAGCGCTGGTGGGCACGCCTGCCGCTACCGTTCACCCCCGGCGACCGGGCCGCCGGCTACTGGTGGGACATCTCCATGCGACAGATCGAGGTCGCCAAAACCATCGTGTTCACCGCACCCCGCCACGCCCGCGCCTTCTTCGAAGCCCTCACCGCGGACAACCTCGACATCGGCCGCCCCGACAACATGGAGATCATCTTCAACCGGCAGATCCGCTCCACCACCAAAGGCGTGTTCCGCACCGCCATCGACCGCGACAACGACGGCGTCGTGGTCAACGCCTTCTACCGGCACTCACGGATCAAGTACTACCTCAAAGACCGGCGAGCGCTACGGATCGAGACCGTCATCAACGACACCTACGACATCGGCGTGCTCCGCCGTCTGGAACACCTCCACGAGGTCACCGCCAAAGCCCGTGACGCCAACCGCCGGCTGCTGGACACTATCCGTGCCGGTCAGAGCTGCGTCCTTGCGAACCCAGTCATCGAGCGGGTCGCACAGCCCACCCTCACCCAGGACGGCAGGAGGGCCCCAGCCCTACGCTTCGGCGACCCTCGGGTCATGGCCCTGACCGGCGCCCTCACCCTCACCCTGTTCGCCGTCCGGCGTCACCAACAAGAGCCTTCGCGCCTTGACCGCCCGGCTACTCGGCACCCCCTACACCACCAGCCAAATGACCTACGACCTACGACGCCTCCGACTCAACGGCCTGATCCGACGCATCAAACACACCCACACCTACGTCCTGACCCCCGACGGCCAACGCCTCGCGATCTTCTACACCAAACTCAACAACCGACTCCTACGCCCACTCCTCGCAGCCGACCAACCCCAAGCACCACCCGCCCTACGCCAAGCCCTCACCACCATCGACCACCACGTCGACGACTACATCACCCGAGCACGACTCAAAACCGCAGCCTGAAAACCTGACTCAGTTGTTCAGATTCTCGAACCCAAGGATCTAGTCTTCGTCGATGCATCGGAGCCGTGTCTACGCCCTCATCATCGACACCCCGTCCGCCGAGGCCGACGCCGCGACCGCCTTCTGGTCCGCCGCTCTCGGCGCCACCGCCGCGCCGTACGCCCCGGAGCCGCAGTTCACCGACCTGCACGGCGCCCTGCCCGGCCTGATCACCGCCGTCCAGTCCGTCGACGACGCGCCCCGGTTCCACCTCGACATCGAGACCGACGACGTCGAGGCGGAGACCGCCCGGCTGACCGCTCTCGGTGCCACGCAGGTGGCGCGCTGGCAGGAGTGCCGGGTGCTGCGCGCCCCGGGCGGGCACCTGCTCTGCGTGTTGCCGCAGGAGAGCGCCCCGGAGGTCTTCGACGCCGAGGCGAAAACCTGGCCCTGAGCCCGGGCGCCACGCTCGGCACGGAACCCGACCGGAACGGGCACAGCTTGTCGGGTCGGGGGCGCACCGACGGTCCTAGCGTGGTCGGCGCAAGGGAAGGAGGGGCCGGGTGCTGGAGCGGCTCAACCAGGTCATGGACCACATCGAGCGCAATCTCGACCAGCCGGTCGACGTGGCCGCGCTGGCGCGGATCGCCGCGACGTCGGAGTACCACCTCCGGCGGCTGTTCTCCGCGCTGGCCGGGATCGGCCTGTCCGAGTACGTCCGCCGCCGGCGGCTGACCGTCGCGGCCGCAGAGGTGGTCGCGGGGGAGCGGTCGCTGCTCGACATCGCGGTCCGGCACGGGTACGGCTCCGCGGAGGCGTTCGCCCGGGCGTTCCAGGCCGTGCACGGCGTTGGCCCGGGCGAGGCCCGACGTACGGGGGCGACGCTGCGTGCCCAGCCCCGGATGTCCTTCCGCCTCACCGTCGAAGGGAGCAGCAGCATGGAGTACCGGATCGTCGACAAGGACAGCTTCCACCTGGTGGGCCGCCGGGCCCGGGTGCCGCTCGTGCACGAGGGGATGAACCCGGCGATCGTCGAGTTCGTCCGGAGCATCGACCCGGCGACCGTGGCCCGGATCGAGGCGCTGTCCGACCAGGAACCACGGGGCATCGTCAACGTCAGCGCCAACGTCGCCGAGGGTCGGGAGGAGGGCACCGAGCTGGACTACTGGCACGGTGCGGTCACCGGCACCGACGTCCCGGAGGACCTGGACGCGATGGCCGTGTTGGCCGGCACCTGGGCGGTGTTCACCACCTCGGGGCCGTTCCCTCAGGGCGTCCAGTACCTGTGGCGGGACGTCTTTACCCAGTGGTTCCCGTCCAACCCGTACCGCAGCCGCCCGGGGCCGGAGATCTCCCGCATCCGGATCTCGGCGGACGGGGCGACCGCGGAGGCGGAGCTGTGGATCCCGGTGGAGCCGGTCCCGGCCTGACCGCCGGTCGCCGCCGGCGGTGCCCCCACCCCTATGTAGAGTTCCGATATAGTGCCGGTCGCGCGGATCACGATTCCGGTCGCGCGGGTGCTCGCCGCGCTGCTCACCGAGCCGGGAACCGAGCGCTACGGCCTCGACCTGATGGCGATGACGGAGCTGCCGAGCGGCACCCTCTACCCGGTGCTGCACCGGCTGTGCGGGGCGGGCTGGCTCAGCGCCGAGTGGGAGCCGGTCGACCCGCGCAGCGTGGGTCGACCGGCGCGGCGCTACTACCGCCTCACCCCCGAGGGAGTCGCCGCGGCCCGGCAGGCCCTCGCGGAGCTGCGGGCCATCGCCCCCGAGGGGCGCCGCGGTCTGGGCGGCGTCGAGCCGAGCGGGGCACCGGCATGGTGAGCCACCGCGTCGCGCTGCTGCTGCTCGCCGTCGCCGCGCGCCGCTGGCCGGCGGAGCTCCGCGAGGACCTGCGCCGGGAGTGGACGGCCGAGCTGCACACCCTGGCCGCCGACCGGCAGCACCTGGGGAATGCTGCGCTTCGCCGCCAGCCTGGCGGCCCGCCGGAGCGGCATCGAGGCGGCCGATCGCGTGCCGCTCGGCAGACGGGCGCGGCGGGCCGTGCCGCTGCTGCTCGCCCCGCCGACCTGCGTCGCGGTCGTGGTCGTCGCGCTGGTCGTGATGTCCACCGTGGTGGACCCGCTCTCGTGGCACGTCCCCTGGGCGTTCGACCTGCAGCTGCCCATCCTCACCGTGCTCATCGCGGGCGGCGCGGTGGGGCTGGCGGTGGCCGCCGACCGGCTGGCCCGCCGGGCCCCGTCCCGCGGGTGGCCCGTCGTGGCCGGGGTGGTCGCACCGCTCGCGTTCACCGTTACGCTCGCGGCGTACGCGACGCACGACGCCGCCGACGAGATCGCGACCAACGCGCCCGGGCTGGTGCTCTGGCTGGCGGGCCTGGCCCTCGTGCTGCGCGGTGCGGCGACGCTCGCCGAGCGCGGCCGGGTCCGGGCCGCCTGGTGCGTCGGCGTGCTCGGCGCACTGGCGGTCGCCGACCTCGCGGTGGTGCTGGCGGTGCTGAGCGCCGTCCCGACCGGCCCGGAGACCGTCCTCGACGGCGTGCCGCAGGGCGACACCGTCGACCCGGTCTCCGCGCCGCTGTGGCTGCTCGTCACCTGGACCGACTCGGCACTCGGCCTGCCCCGCCCCACCGGTCCGGAGATCTTCCGCATCACCGACGTGTTGCTTCCCGTGCCGCAGTTCTATCTGGCGGCCACGCCGTACGCGCTGGCCTGGGCGATCCGCGCGGCCCGCACCCGCCCGGAGGCCGCGCCCGCCCTCGCGGTCGCCGGCCCCTGACCGGCGTCGGGTGCCCTGGCCGTCTGGCGTCTCGGTCAGACGCCGGCGATCTCGGCCAGCACCGGCGCCGGGTACCCGGACGGCCGGGCGCTCCCGGTCAGGCGCCGGCGATCTCGGCCAGCACCCGGCGCTGGAAGGCGCGTGCCTCCGGCCCGCGCGGTGACTCGCCACCGCTCCGGGCGGCGACCGCCCGGTCCAGCAGGTCCGCGGCGTCGCCCCACCCCGGTTCCTCCCGGAGGACCCCGGCGAGCCGGCGCCCGGCGTCGGCCTTGGACAGCCACCCGCCCTGGCGGAACCGCACCAGCGAGCGGGCCGCGCCCAGCACCGCGTCCTCCGCGCCCGGCGCCGGCCCGTCGCCGGGCGGGACCGGCCGGGCGAGCCACCAGGAGAGCGCGTCGACGAGGAGCCGGCGCAGGTCGGTGGGGGACAGGTCGGCGAACACCTCGCGGGCCGGCGGGCCGAGCACCGCGTGCCCGTGCTGGTGCAGGATGCTGCGGTCCAGCCCGTACCAGAAGTGGCCGTCCGCGGCCGGCCGGTCCGCCGGGTCGTACGTGGCCCGGAACGACATCCGCGCCCCGGTGTTCAGCTCGACCTCGAAGCCGGGCTCGGCGGTGCCGGACCGGGCGACCTCCCGCCGGTAGACCACCAGTTCCAGGCCCCGGGCCGGGCATGGCAGCGTCTCGTGCCGCAACCGCGCCACCAGGGCCCGCTTCCGATCCGCGTCGAGGACGTCGGCGCTGACCAGAGCGACGTCGACGTCGCTGCGACCCGGCTGGTACGCGTCCAGCCCGACCGAGCCGGCCGCGTACGCCCCGACCAGGCGGTCACCCAACACGTCGCGGCCGGCCGCGACCAGCGCGGTCAGGTAGCGGCGGACGTCTGCGTCCATCTCAGGCCCACGCCACGTCGGGCGGCAGGAAGCCCGCCGCCGGATCGTCGTCGAGCGCGTACCCGATGACCAGCCGCGCGTGCCGGTCCAGCTCGGGCAGCCGGTCCGGTGGGAACCACCCCACGGCCGTCGACTCGTCGTCGTTGACCTGCGCCGTACCGCCCATCAGCCGGCACCGGAACCCCAGGTTCACGAACTCGCACCGGTCCCCGTTGGGGTAGGTGTGCGGGTGCGCGAGGACGCTGCTCAGCCGTACCGGTTCGACGTCGAGTCCGGTCTCCTCCCGTACCTCCCGGACCACCGCCGTGGCCGGCTGCTCGCCCGGCTCCAGGACGCCGCTCACGACCGACCAGCGCGCGTCGTCCGCGCGTTGCGCGAGGAGCAGCTCGCCGGCCTCGTTGCGGACCACGGCGCTGACGCTCGGCAGCAGGAGGAGGTCGCGGCCCACGTGCGCGCGCAGCCGCCGGATGTACTCGGGTACGCCCATCCGGCGACCTTAACCCGGCTCACCAGGCGAGGATCCGGAGCACCTTCTGGTACTCCTTCGCCAGCTCCGCGTCGATGCGGGCGGACCGCTCCTCGGTGAGCACCACGGCCGGTTCGTACCGCTCCCGGCCGTCGAGCATCAGCCGGCGCAGGCCGGTGGGCGGGTGGGAGGAGAACAGCGACGCCTCCTCGCGGGCCGACAGCTGCCGCAACTGCGGCAGCCGGCCGGCGTTGGCCACCCGCGCCTCGGCGACCGCCGCCTGCCACCGCTGCGGCCCGTGCCCCGCCCGCGCCTCCCGGCGTACGGCGAGCTCCATCGACTCGACCCGCAGTGTGACGTCCAGCAGGTCTGTCGCGGCCGTCGTCCCCGCCGCCTTCGCGGACATCTCGTCGGCGAGGTACTCGGCCCGTTGGCTGTCCCGCAGCGCGACGCACACGAGAACCAGGTGCAGTGCGAACAGCAGACGGGACAGGAGCCGCTGGAGCATCCGTCCGAGGGCCGCGGCGATCATCTCGATGAGACCGTGTTCGGCCGACGGTGCCGGGCGGAGCAGGTCCGCCGCCGATCCGAGCGTGGTGAACGCGGGCTGGGTGAGCAGCGCGCGCCGCGGGTCGCCGTTGATGAAGTGCCCCAACTCGTGCCCCAGCAGGGCGACCCGTTCCTGCGGGCCGAGGGACCCCCAGTACGGCAGCCCGAGACACAGCACCCGGCGGCGACGGACGCCGACCGTCTGCGCGTACGCGTTCAGGTGGTCGTCCACCGCGATCACGTCGGGTGCCGGGGCGCCCACCGCCCGCGCCACCTCGTCCACCAGCCCGAACAGTTCGGCGGCGCGGTCGCGGGACAGGACCTCCGCGTGCGGGTCGAGCCGACCGAACCGGGGCCGCAGTCCGACGGCCAGGGCGAGCAGCGGTACGGCCAGCAGGATCGACGGGCTCGGGAAGGGAAAGCCGACGATCAACCAGACCCCGGTGCCGGCGAGGGCCACCACCCCGAGGAACAGCACCACGGACGCGGCTGCGGTGACAACGGTCGCCGCGCCCGCACCGGTGGCACCGAGCCGGCGCCCCAGCAGCCGGTCGAACTGCCGACGGGTCATCCGGTAGGCGAGGTGGTGCAGGCGGCGGTCCAACCACCGCCAGCCGAAGACTGGGCCCCTGCGCTCCTCGTCGTACGCCTCCAGGTTCCACTCGCACGACGGGCACCACGGCACTGCGTCGAGCTGGGAGACCGCGGCCGTGCCGCACCGCGGGCATGTGCCGTCGACGGCCGTCGTGTCGATCATGAGCGCCGATTGTGCCGACGGGCTCTCCGCGGCGGTACCGGCCATTCAGCCGATGCTCCAGGGTCGGCGGGTGGGCGGGTGGTGGCCTCGCCCAGTCCCGTGGATGACTGTTTTCGCTGTTCGTGCCCCCTACGGTCGAGAGCACGTCTACTGTGGAGATCATCGGCGACTTGCGGTGTTCCGGTGGCGGCCGGGTGGATCGCGGTGCACAGTGATCCCATGAGCGACAGCGGAATCGGGGGGCACTACTACTGGTGCACCCGACACCACCGGGTCGAGACCGATGCCGACGTGTGCCCCGCCCGGCACGTTCTCGGGCCGTACGCCTCAGCCGCCGACGCCGAGAACGCGCTGCAGCAGGTGCGGGAGCGCAACGAAGCATGGGACGCCGAGGACGCCCGCTGGGCCGGGGAGGGCAGATAGGCGGCGCGGGAGGCCCGCGTCGAGGTACCGCGTGCTCTGCGAGGGTGCGGGCACGTCCCCAAGGAGGGAAACCGAGATGGCCGTAGCACAGCAGGCCACCCGCCCGGCCGCCCGTCGTACCGCCGCGAAGAAGACCGCCGCGGCGGAGCGCAGCGCGGGGGCGACACGGACGGCGCGGGCGTCCTCGACGGCGGCGAAGAAGGCCCCGGCCACCAAGGTGGCCGGCGGCGCCGGCCGGGCCCCGGCGAAGAAGACCACCGCCGCGAAGGCCCCCGCCAAGAAGGCCCCCGCGAAGAAGGCCCCCGCGAAGAAGGCCCCCGCCAAGAAGGCCCCTGCCGCGAAGAAGGCCGGCACCACGGCGAGGAAAGCCCCCGCGGCGGCGAAGAAGGCCCCCGCCACGAAGAGGACCACGGCCGCGGCGAAGAAGACGACCGCCGCGGCGAGGAAGACCACCACGACCGCGAAGAAGACCACCGCCGCGGCCAAGAGCACGGCCGCGAAGAGGACCACCTCCGCGCGGACCAAGGCCGCCACCGCGGCGAAGAAGGCCCCCGCGAAGGCGGGGCCCGCCACCCGCAAGGTCACCTCGGCCGCGAAGAAGACCACCGCGACGGCCAAGAAGACCGCGGCGAAGAAGGCTCCCGCGAAGAAGGCCCCCGCCAAGAAGGCCACCCCGACCCGTCCGACCGCCACCGCGCGGACGGCCGCGGCGAAGAAGGCGCCCGCCAAGAAGGTCACCGCCAAGAAGACGACCACGGTGGCGAAGAAGGCCCCGGCGCGGAAGACCACCGCGGCCAAGACCACGGCCCGCACGGCCACCGCCCGGAAGGCGCCCGCCCGCTCGGCCGCCGCCCGGTCCACCACCACCCGGGGTACGCGGGCCGTCGCCCGCAAGGCGGCCGGCTGACCCACGCCCACGGGCGGTACGCCTCGTCGCCCCCTGCCCCGGCGCGCCAGGCGATCGGGTGTCACGGCGGCGGCAGGCTCGTGCCAGTCGACGCCCTCGTAGTCATCGACGAGATCGCCGCAGCGGTACCGGACGAGCCGGTCCCGGTCGGCGAGCGGCGGGCGCGGGGGGTTCCGGCGTGACGGCGTTCGCGTGGCGACGAGCGCGGGTGCCCGGTGTTGCCGGACAGCGGTTCGGGCCGGGCGCTGTCAGGATGGACCCCGTGGTGATCCGACGCGTCCTCGCGCCCCGCATCGACTTCGGCGCGCTGCGCCGCGAACTGGACCTCCCGGACGGATTCCCCGCCGCGGCGCAGCGCGAGGCGGACGCCGCGGCGGCCGACCCGCCCCGACCGGCGGTGGACCGCACGGACGTCCCGTTCGTCACCATCGACCCCGCCGGCTCCCGGGACCTCGACCAGGCGATGCACCTCGCGCGCCGCGCTGGCGGCGGCTTCCGGGTCACGTACGCGATCGCCGACGTCGCCGCCCACGTCCGCTCCGGCGGGGCGCTGGAGGAGGAGACGTGGCGGCGCGGGCAGACCATCTATCTGCCCGACGGCAGCGTGCCGCTGCACCCCGAGACGCTGAGCGAGGGAGCGGCCAGCCTGCTGCCGGACGTCGACCGCGCGGCGGTCGTGTGGACGATCGACCTGGACGGCGACGGTGCGACGACCGCCGTCCGCATGGAGCGGGCACTGGTTCGTAGCCGGGCGCAGCTCGACTACGCCGGCGTCCAGGTGGCCGCCGACGCGGGTCGGTTGCCGGAGCCCATCGCCCTGCTGCCCCGCATCGGCGCCGTGCTGACCGCGCGCGGCCTGCGCCGGGGCGCCATCAACCTGCCGCTACCGGAGCAGGACGTGGAGCCCGACGGCGACGGCTGGCGGCTGGTGCTGCGCGGGCCGGTGCCGCTGGAGGAGCACAACGCCCAGATCTCGCTGCTGACCGGGATGGCGGCCGCCGACATCATGCTCGCCGGGCGGATCGGCCTGCTGCGTACGATGCCGGCGCCGAAGCCGGAGGCGGTGGAGCGGCTGCGGGCTGCGGCCGCCCCGCTGGGCGTGACCTGGCCGGACGGGGCGGGCCCCGGTGAGGTGATCGCCGGGCTGGACCCGACGCAGCCCCGGGCGGCGGCGTTCATCGACCAGGCGGCCGAGCTGATGCGCGGCGCCGCGTACACCGCCTTTGCCGGCACCCTCCCGGAGCAGCCGGAGCACGGCGGCGTCGCGGCCGCGTACGCCCATGTCACGGCGCCGTTGCGGCGCCTGGCCGACCGGTACGCCACCGAGGTCTGTCTGGCCCTGCAAGACGGCCGCGACGTACCCGACTGGGCGCGGTCCGCGCTGCCGAAGCTGCCCGAGGTGATGGCGGCGACCGACCGCACCGCCTCGGCCGCCACCCGCGGCGCCATCGAACTCGCCGAGGCGGTGCTGCTGGAGCACCGGGTCGGGGAGACCTTCGACGCGGCGGTGCTGGACGTCGACTCGCCCCCGAACGGCCGGTCCCGCCCCGGCCGCCCGCCCGGCGGGACGGTGGCCCTGGACGACCCGCCGGTCCGCGCCCGCTGCGTCGGCGAACTTCCGCTCGGCGAACGGATCCGCGTCCGCCTCGTCACCGCCGACCCCACCACCCGCACGGTGGCCTTCGAGCGCGCCTGACGGCACCGGTTCCGCGGACGGAGCACGTCGGCGCGAGCCGGGGCGGGGCCACCGTCGCGTCCGCGCTCCTGCGTCGATCTGCGGCGGCTGTAGCCCGCGTGCCGCCCAGTACCGTCGTGCCGTGCACCGTGCGACCCTGCGTGCTTCGGTGGCGTCGGTAGCGGGGTTTGTCACAGCGCCTGCCGCTGCTGCCGGGCCGGCGGGTTTGCGAGGATGTCGCCATGGCTTACGACGCGAGCAACCTGCCCGACGTGTCCGGGCTCACCGTCGGCATCATCGGCGGCACCGGCGACCAGGGGCGGGGTCTCGCCTACCGGTTCGCTCGCGCCGGCCACACCGTGCTGATCGGATCCCGGTCGGCGGAGCGGGCCGCCCAGTCCGCCGAGGAGATCGCGAGTCTTCCCGGGATCGCCGCCGGTGCCAGCGTCGCCGGAGCCGGCAACGAGGAGGTCGCGCGGCGCAGCGACGTCGTCATCATCGCCGTGCCGTGGGACGGCCACGCGGCCACCGTCGCGGCGCTCGCCGAGCCCCTCGCCGGCAAGATCGTGGTCGACTGCGTCAATCCGCTCGGCTTCGACAAGCAGGGCCCGTACGCCCTGACCGTCGAGGAAGGCAGCGCCGTCCAGCAGGCCGCCGCCCTGCTGCCCGACTCCCGGGTGTGCGCCGCGTTCAACCACGTCAGCGCCCCGCTCCTGGCCGACCCGGAGATCGACCGCATCGAGCTCGACGTGCTGATCTGCACCGAGGAGCGGGAGCTGGTCGACATCGTCGGCGCCCTCGCCGCCCGGATCCCGGGCATGCGCGGCATCTACGCGGGCCGCCTGCGCAACGCCCACCAGGTCGAGGCGCTCACCGCGAACCTGATCGCCATCAACAAGCGCTACAAGGCCCACGCCGGCATCCGCGTCACCGACCTCTGACGGCATCGCCGGGTCCTGGCGGCCCGTCCAGCCCGGCCGCGCGTGGTGGGCCCAGGAGGATCCACCGTGGTCTGCGACGACCGCCGGGCCAGTTTGTTCCCGGCCGGCGGGACCACCGGCCGGTGGCCTTCCCGTGCCGCGCGCGGTCGCGGCACGTCCGCACCGCGACCTACACCGTCCTGCCGGGCTTTCCCTTCGCACGCGGCAGCTCCGCCCCGGACCTGCGCAGTGCCGGTGAGATTCCCTACCGCGCAGGGTCGCGGCAGCTCCGCGCGGGGACCTACGCCGCCCCAGCGGGCTTGCGCGCGATGAGGACGGCCTGCGGGGTTCGTTCGGTCCCCTCGGCCTCCTTCACCGCCGTCACCCACATCTCGAAGCCCGAGTCGCGCAGCAGGTGAGCCACCTGGTCCGGGCGGTGCCGGTACCAGTCCAGGCGGATCGGCTTGCCGAAGGCCTCATCGCGGTGGTAGAGGTCGTCGCCGACCTGGAAGACGAGCATCAGCGGGCCGCCCGGTGCGAGGACGCGGTGAAACTCGGCGAACACCTCGGGCCACCGGTCGCGCGGCACGTGGATGACCGAGTAGTACGCGAGCAGCCCGCCGAGGGCCGCGTCCGGCAGGTCCAGGGCGAGCATCGAGCCGATCTCGAACCGCAGGTGCGGGTAGGCACGCCGGGCCACCTCCACCATTCCGGGCGAAAGGTCCACACCGAACGCGTCCAGGTCCAGGTCGTGCAGCAGGGTGGTGACCCGGCCCGGACCGCAGCCGACATCCGCGACGGGACCGGCACCGTTGGCGCGGACCAGTTCGGCGAAGGCTGCCAGCAGCGCGCGGTCGAGCGGCCGCTGGTCCAGCTCCGTGGCGACCATTTCGGCGTACTCGACGGCCGTCGCGTCGTAGGAATCACGGGTGGCGTCGAGGAATGAGGCGTCCGGCATGGTGGTGGAGGCTAACGCCCCCCGGCCCTCGGCGCGGCTGTCGCGGTGGCGGGTCGAGCAGGCCGACCCCGCCCGGTCACCTGCCACGGGCCCGCCCGTCCGTCGAGCATGCGCCCGCCGGCCTGCGCGTGGTGATGAGCGGGGTCTGCAACCACACCTCCGGTGTCTGCCGAGAGCGCGGCGGATCGGGGTGTCGGTGGAAGCCGAGGCCGCCAGCGGCACCGAGCCCGCACCTCCGGTGCTGCCGTGAGCAGCGGGGAATCGGGCGTCGATGGAAGCCCGAGGTCCGCCAGGGGCACCGAGTCCGCCGGTGGCGATGCCGAGGTCCGCCAGGGGCACCGAGTCCGCCGGTGGCGATGCCGAGGTCCGCCAGGGGCACCGAGTCCGTTGGTGGGGTGCCGAGGTCCGCCAGGGGCACCGAGTCCGTTGGTGGGGTGCCGAGGTCCGCCAGGGGCACCGAGTCCGTTGGTGGGGTGCCGAGGTCCGCCAGGGGCACCGAGTCCGTTGGTGGGGTGCCGAGGTCCGCCAGGGGCACCGAGTCCGTTGGTGGGGTGCCGAGGTCCGCCAGGGGCACCGAGTCCGTTGGTGGGGTGCCGAGGTCCGCCAGCGGCACCGAGCCCGCTGGTGGCGATCCCCGGCGGTCTCGCGGGCACACGCGGGAGTGTGGGCGTCCGTCCGAGCCTGCGGGAGGGCCCCTGGGTAGATGACGTGGGTTCGGCGATGGTCACGGTGGTCGGGAGTTGGTGGGTGGTCGGCCCGGTGGTCGTGTCTGGGCCCGTCTCGCCGTGGTGGTGGGTGCGACGGTGGTTGCGGTGTGGGGGCCGCTGGGAGCGGCGGGTGGCACGACGCGTGGGCTTGTGTGGTGGTGGTTGCGGCGGGGGTGTTGCTGGGGGTCGAGCCAGGTGGGTGGGAGGAATTCCGGGTGCCCGTCGGCGGCTAGCCGGACCTGCCAGTTGTGGTGGTGGATTTGGCGGTGGTGATGGCGGCAGAGCAGGACGGCGTTGGCGAGGCTGGTGTCGCCGCCGTCGGCCCAGTGTTGGAGGTGGTGGCCTTCGCACCAGCGGGGTGGGCGGTCGCAGCCGGGGAAGGCGCAGCCGCGGTCGCGTAGGACGAGGGCTCGCCGGAGTGGGCCGGTGATGAGGCGGCGTTGGCGGCCGAGGTCGAGGATCTGGCCGGTGCCGCCGAGGACGGCGGGGAGTAGGGCGGCGTCGCAGGCGAGCCGGCGGACCGTCTCCGGGGTGAGGGTGAGGCCGGTGTCGAGAGTGCCGGCGCCGAGGTGCGCGGTGAGGGTGTCGTAGGTGGTGGTGACGACGATCTGGGCGGGGTCGCCGCCGTGTTCGGGTAGGTCGCCGGTGCGCAGGGCGAGTCGGCAGACGTCACCCAGTGCGTCGTGGCGGCGTTGGCCGGGGGAGCGGGCGTCGTCGGGCCCGGTGGGGGTGGTCAGCGGTTCGATGGCGGCGCGGAGCAGGGCTGCGGTTTCGGTGTCGAGGGTGCCGGTGAGTCGGAGGCGGCCGTCGCGTCGGTGGGAGAGGGTGAGGTGGCGGTCGCGCTCGGTCCGGGCCGCCTCGGCGTCCAGGGCGCGTGCGGCGGCGGCTTCCGCGATCTCGGGTGCCACGTGGTCGAGGATGCGGGCACCGAGTCGGCGTAGTGCGGTGGGGTCGAACTGGCCGGCCCAATCGATCAGAAGGTCGGCAGCCTGCTGAGCGGCGTCGGGGCTGGCTTCGGTGCGGACGGTGGCGGTGGTCTCCGTGATGACCCGGGCCTGCTCGGCGTCGATCCGACCGTCGGCGAGCGCCTCGCGAAGCGCGACCGGCTCGGCGTCCAGCGCGCCGGCCAGGGCGACCAGGCGGCGGGCCGCCGGCACAGTGAGCCGCAGCCGGTCACGCAGCCACACCGCGGTCGACGTCGCACCCTGCGCCACCGCCGTGCCCCGACCGTCCAACTCCCGCACCAGCGACAACTTCACCGCAACCAGCCGCTGCTCCAACCGGTGCACCACATCCAGAGCGTCGATGAGCTGCTCGCCGGGCATCGCCCACACGGCCGCGTCCATGCACGACCGCGTCGCGACCTCCGCCCGCGTCAGCTCCTCGATCACCCCACCACGCTAGAACACGTGTACGACAATTCCGGGGTCACGAGCCACGAGCCACGAGCCACGAGCCACGAGCCACGAGCCACGAGCCACGAGCCGTGAGCCGCGGGCCGCGGGCCGCGAGCCGCGAGCCGGGAGGGGGGAGCCGGGACCCCCGGAGCCGGAGGGGGAGCGGGGAGCCGGGAGGGGGCGCAGAGCCGGAGTTGAAGCCCGGAACGGCGAGACCGAGACCGAAGTGGAGCGCAGAGACCGGCGCGTGGAGATCCGGCGCGTGGAGGCGCGCAGGGAGCGATGTCGAGGATTTAGGGGCCGTTTTGGGATCGGGCAGGTACAACCATCGCCGCCAACAACCCCACGACCAGGGCCACGCCTGGCGACGGGACTGAGGGCATCGGCCGCTCGCCGGCCGAGGAGAAGGCCCCCTGCCTCCGTGAGGGTTCGGCAGGAGGCCTCCCGTACCCCTAGAAGGTGTGCTCGGCGGCGGGGAACTCCCCGCCGCGGACCTCGTCGGCGAAGCGGAGGGTCGCGTCGGTCAGCGCACCGGCCAGGTCGGCGTAGCGCTTCACGAAGCGCGGCGCCTTTCCGGTACGCAGGCCGGCCATGTCCTGCCAGACGAGCACCTGGGCGTCGGTGTCCGGGCCGGCACCGATGCCCACAGTCGGGATGCTCAGCTCGTGGGTGATCCGCTTGGCCACCTCGCCGGGCACCATCTCCAGCACCACCGCGAAGGCGCCCGCCTCGGCCACCGCCCGCGCGTCGGCGATCACCTCGTCGGCGGCGTCGCCGCGGCCCTGCACCCGGTACCCGCCGAGGGTGTGCTCGCTCTGCGGGGTGAAGCCGATGTGCGCCATCACCGGGATGCCGGCGCCGACGATGGCGGCGATCTGCTCGGCGCAGCGCCGGCCGCCCTCCAGCTTCACCGCGTGGCAGCCGCCCTCCTTCATGAACCGGACGGCGGTGCGCAGGGCCTGCGTCGGCCCCTCCTCGTACGAGCCGAACGGCAGGTCGCCGACGACCAGCGCCTGCCGGGTGGCCCGGACCACCGCCCGGACCAGTGGCAGCAGCTCCTCGGCGGTCACCGGCAGGGTCGTCTCGTAACCGAAGACGTTGTTCGCGGCCGAGTCGCCGACCAGCAGCACCGGAATGCCGGCGGCGTCGAAGATGGCCGCCGTGTACTGGTCGTACGACGTGAGCATCGGCCACCGCTCGCCGCGCTCCTTGGCGGCGAGGAGGTCGCGGGTGCGGACCCGCCGGGTCGCCGGTCCGCCGTAGAGGGCGGTCACCTCGGGCGGGGTGGATTCCACCATGGTTCTCTCCTTCCTCGAGGCCGCGTACGCGGTCCCCGGGTTCCGCCGCGATCGTCGCACCGGACGCCGGGCGGCGGCAGAGGCCAGTGGAGGATTTCACTCCCGACCGCGGGCGCCCGACCCGCGAGCGCCCGCCGCGCGCCCGCCGCGTGAGCGCCCGCCCCGCGGGCGTCAGCCGTTCTCCCGCCAGCGATTGGTGATCGGTAGCCGGCGGTCCCGCCCGAACGCCTTCATGGAGATCTTCGTGCCGGGGGCGGACTGGCGCCGCTTGTACTCGGCGGTATCCACCATCCGCAGCACCCGGTCCACCACCGCCGGGTCGTGGCCGGACTCGATGAGCCCGTCCCGGCCCAGGTCGCCGTCGACGTACCCGATCAGGATCGGGTCGAGCACGTCGTAGTCGGGGAGGGTGTCGCTGTCGAGCTGTCCGGGGCTCAGCTCGGCCGACGGCGGCTTGCCGATGGAGTTCTCCGGGATCGGCGCGGTCTCCCCGCGCCGGGCGGCGTCCGCGTTGCGCCACGTGGCCAGCCGCCAGATCAACGTCTTCCAGACGTCCTTCACCGGGTTGAAGCCGCCCACCGAGTCGCCGTAGAGGGTGGAGTAGCCGACTCCCAGCTCGCTCTTGTTGCCGGTGGTCAGCACCAGGTGGCCCTCCTGGTTCGACAGGGCCATGAGGATCACCCCGCGGACCCGGGCCTGCAGGTTCTCCACCGAGACGCCGGACAGCGACATGTTGGCCAGGAACGTGTCGACCATCGGCTGGATCGGCTCGACCCGGTAGTCCAGGCCGGTGCGCTTGGCCAGCTCCGCCGCGTCCTCGCGGGAGTGCTCGGAGGAGTGCTGGCTCGGCAGCGACACCCCGACCACGCGGTCGGCGCCGAGCGCATCGACCGCCAAGGCCGCGCAGACCGCCGAGTCGATGCCGCCGGAGAGGCCGAGCACCACCGAGGGGAACCGGTTCTTGTTGACGTAGTCGCGCAGGCCCAGCACCAGCGCCTGCCACACCTCGGCCTCGTCGGCCACCGGCTCGATGACGCCGCCCGTCGCCGCCGGGCCCGCGGGCGCGGCCGGCAGCGATCCGACGGTACGGCGGACCACCCGCAGCCCGTCGGCAAGCTGGGCGTCATCCCCGGCGTGGGGCGCCGTCTCGGCCAGCTCCACGTCGTGCACGAGCAGGTGCTCGACGAACTGCGGCGCCCGGGCCAGCAGCGTCCCGTCCGCCGCCACGATCATCGAGTCGCCCTCGAAGACCAGCTCGTCCTGACCACCGATCATGTTGACGTACGCGATGGGGGCCCGGGCCTCGGCGGCCCGGCGGCGGACCAGCGGCAGCCGGATGTCGTCCTTGTTCAGCTCGTACGGCGAGCCGTTGATGTTGAGGACCAGGCCGACGCCGGCCTGGCCGGCGGCGGCGAACGGGCCTCCGGCCTGCCACAGGTCCTCGCAGATGGTCAGCGCGACGTCGACCCCGCCGATCCGGACCACGGTCAGCATGTCCCCGGGGACGAAGTACCGGTCCTCGTCGAAGACCCCGTAGTTCGGCAGGTGGTGCTTGAAGTAGGTGGCGACGGTCCCGCCGCCGTGCAGCAGGGCGGCGGCGTTGCGCGCGCCGTGACCCGGCTGCGCGTCGCCGCTCACCTGCGGCGGCCCGTCCGCGTCGAGGTAACCGACGAGCACCGGCAGGTCGCCCAGGCCGTCCGCGGCGAGGTCGGCCGCGAGCCGCTCCACCGCCGCCTTCGACGCCGCCACGAAGGACCGGCGGAAGACCAGGTCCTCGACCGGGTAGCCGGTCAGCATCATCTCCGGGAACGCGACCAGTTGAGCGCCGGCGTCGGCGGCGCGCCGGGTCCACTCCCGGATCAGCGTGGCGTTGCCGGTGAGGTCGCCGACGGTCGGGTTGACCTGGCAGAGGGCGATACGCAGGCTGGGCATGTCCTCATCTTGCCCCAGCCACCGCGGCCCGACACGGTCCGCCGGGGGAGACGGCGGCCACCCCCGACGGGGGGCCGGCACCGGGGTGGGACTGGGCGGGACGAGCGCCGGCAGGGTCGCGTAACGTCGGCGTAACGAGGCAGGTGGAGACTGGTCGGTCAGGCCGGGTCGAGCCCGGTCGAAGGCGGACAACAGTGTCGCGAGGGGTGGAAGTGGACCGTCAGCAGGAGTTCGTCCTCCGTACGCTGGAAGAGCGGGACATCCGGTTCGTCCGGCTGTGGTTCACGGACGTGCTGGGCACGCTGAAGAGCGTGTCGGTGGCGCCCGCCGAGCTGGAAGCGGCCTTCGAGGAGGGCATCGGGTTCGACGGCTCGGCGATCGAGGGCTTCGCCCGGGTCTTCGAGTCCGACATGGTCGCCATGCCCGACCCGACCACGTTCCAGGTGTTCCCGTTCGAGGGCGGGGTCAGCGGCGAGAGCGCCCGGATGTTCTGCGACATCCTGCTCCCCGACGGCAGCCCGTCCTGGGCCGACCCGCGGCACGTGCTGCGCCGGGCGCTGTCCAAGGCAGCGGAGAAGGGCTTCACCTTCTACACCCACCCCGAGATCGAGTTCTTCCTGCTGGAGAACGGCGCGATGGACGGCTCGGTGCCCACCCCGGTCGACACGGGCGGCTACTTCGAGCACACCACCCACGCGGTCGCGCGGGACTTCCGCCGCCAGGGGGTGCTCGCGCTGGAGCGGATCGGCATCTCGGTCGAGTTCAGCCACCACGAGGTCGCCCCCGGCCAGCAGGAGATCGACCTGCGCTACGCCGACGCGCTGACCACCGCCGACAACATCATGACCTTCCGGCACGTGGTCAAGGAGGTGGCGCTCTCCACCGGCGTGCAGGCCACCTTCATGCCGAAGCCGTTCACCGACCAGCCGGGCAGCGGCATGCACACCCACCTGTCGCTGTTCGAGGGAGAGCGCAACGCGTTCCACGACGCCGGTGACCCGATGAAGCTGTCCAAGGTGGCCCGCGCGTTCATCGCCGGCCTGCTCGTGCACGCCCGCGAGTACACGGCGGTCACCAACCAGTGGGTCAACTCGTACAAGCGGCTGTTCCCGCAGGCCCTGCCGGACCGGGTGACCGAGAGCCCCGCGTACGTCTGCTGGGGCCACCTGAACCGGTCCGCGCTGGTCCGCGTCCCGGCGTACGGCAAGCCGAACTCGGCCCGGGTGGAGGTCCGGTCGCTCGACTCGGCGGCCAACCCGTACCTGGCCTTCGCGGTGCTGCTCGGCGCCGGGATGAAGGGCATCGAGGAGGGGTACGAGCTGCCGCCGGGCGCCGAGGACGACGTCTGGTCGCTGACCAGCGCCGAGCGGCGGGCGATGGGGTACGAGCCGCTGCCGGAGAACCTGTCCGAGGCGATCGACGTGATGGCCGGCAGCGAACTGGTCGCCGAGGTGCTCGGCGAGCACGTCTTCGACTTCTTCCTGCGCAACAAACGGGCCGAGTGGGAGCAGTACCGCCGCGAGGTCACCCCGTACGAGCGGCAGCGCTACCTCTCGCTCTAGAGAACCGGGGGATCGCCCGCCGGGCGCGGTGCCGCTATCGTCTCGATCACCGCGCCCGTACCCCTGCCGGGCGCCGGAGGTCGGG
This sequence comes from Micromonospora sp. H33, assembly GCF_052068455.1. Lineage (NCBI taxonomy): Bacteria > Bacillati > Actinomycetota > Actinomycetes > Micromonosporales > Micromonosporaceae > Micromonospora > Micromonospora sp. H33. The sequence continues at coordinate 285,093 of NZ_JBQHDE010000002.1, forward strand.
AGGCGTTTCGGTGCTGGAGGATCTGCTCAGCGGTGCCTGGCAGAGCGTGGTGTTCGGGGTCGTCGGCGTGGGCCTGATGGCGGCCGGGTTCGTCCTGGTCGACATGCTCACTCCCGGTCGGTTGCGGGAACTGATCTGGGAGCGCCGCAACGGCAACGCCGCACTGCTGCTCGCCGCCAACCAGCTCGGCATCGCCGGGATCGTGTTCACCGCGATCCTGACCAGCTACAGCGACTTCGCCAAGGGGCTGGCCTCGACGGTGCTCTTCGGCCTGGTCGGCCTCGGCATCATGGCGCTGGCGTTCTTCGTGCTCGACCTGCTCACCCCGGGCAAGCTGGGCGAGATCATCTGCTCCGACGAGCCGCACCCGGCCGCCCGGGTCAGCGCCGCCACGCACTTCGGCGCCGCCCTGATCGTCTGCGCCTGCATCGCCTGACGGTCCCATCCCGACCCGGATGGCGCCCCGGCCGCCGTCCATCTCGGACGGGTCGCGGCCTGCGGTGCCGACGTGTCGACGCATCTCGTCGACACGCCGTGTGGACAGCGTCCCGTGACGGCACGACGCGGTCCGCCCCGGCCGCGCTGCCGGGGCGGACGGCGCCTCGCTCACTTGCCGCCGAAGCCGCCCGGTCCGCCGTGGCCGCCGCGCCCGCCCGGTCCCGGGAAGACCCCGGCCTCGGCCGCGGCGATGATCGCGTCGGCCTGCTCCTGGGTGAGCTTGCCGTCCTCGACCGCCTGGTCCAGCCGCTCCTTCAGCGCGGCCTGCCGGTCGGCGGCGTCCGGCCGCTCGGGCCGGTCGTCCTTGCGCTGCTCGCGCAGCTTCTCCAGCGCGGCCGTCACCTTGTCGGTCGGGACGCCCAGCTCCTTCGCGAACGCCTCGGCGAACTCCGCCTGCCGGTCGGCCCGCTGCTGCTGCCGGTCCGTGTCGTCGCTGGCGCTGGCGCTGGCGCTGGCGCTCGGCGAGGGCGAGGTGTTGTCGGCGGCCAGCGCCACGGTCGGCGCCGCGACCCCCACGCCGAGCACGCCCGCGGCGGCGAGCCCGGCCAGCAGGTGCTTCTTGCGAATCGTGCGGGACATGTCGTCCTCCAACTCGTCGGTGGTGTGATGACCTCACCGACGGTGGCCAGGGCGGCTGAGGGAGACCAGTGGCGAGCCTATGAGCAAGCTGGCAATCGGTGCCGGTCACCCGGACAGGCCGGCCGCGCGGGGCGGTCAGCGGACGGCGGGGGAGACCGTGAGGGTGCCGGCGTCGGCGTCGAGGACCGCCTCGGTGCCGACCGGGACGGTGAGCTGCCCGACCCCGTGACCGACCGGAAGGCCCCCGAGAACCGGGACGCCGAGGTCGCCGAGCCGGTCGGTCAGGACGTCGGCGACGTCCACCGCCCACCCGTCCGCGCAGTCGGTGAACTGCCCGACCGCCACCCCCGCGACGCGGTCGAGCACGCCGGCCCGGCGGAGCTGGGTGAGCATCCGGTCGATCTTGTACGGCGGTTCCTGCACCTCCTCGACGAGGAGCACCGCCCCGGTCAGGTCCGGCATGTCCGGGGTGCCGAGCGACGCCACGATCAGGCACAGGTTGCCGCCGAGCAGCCGGCCGGTGGCCCGGCCCGGCACCCGTACGCCGAAGGTCTCCTCCCCGTCGCGGGCCGCCACCGTCACCGGCTCGGTGGTCATCAACGCGGCGTGCAGCGACTGCGCCGAGTCCAGCGTCGTCCGCTCGTCCCGCCAGGCCGCCCCGGGCCCGTGCACCCCGGCCAGCCGGGCGCCCCGCCAGAGCGCGAACTGGAGGGCGGTGATGTCGGAGAAACCGGCCACCACCTTCGGGTCCCGGCGTACGGCCGCCATGTCGATCGCGTCGACCACCCGCTGGGCGCCGTAGCCGCCGCGGGTGCAGATGATCCCGCGCACCTCCGGATCGGCGAACGCGGCGTTCAGGTCCGCCGCCCGCAGCTCGTCGGCGCCGGCCAGGTAGCCCTGCCGGGCGTACGCGTTCGGGGCGGGGACCGGCCGCAGCCCCCAGCCGGTGAGCAGCTCGACGCCCCGGGCCACCCGCTCCGGTCGGGTCGGCCCGGATGGCGACACGAGCATGACCGTGTCGCCGGGGCGCAGCGCCGGGGGACGGACGACCTCGTCGATGATCACAGTCGCCGAGCCTAACCAGCTCTTCGGCTCGCGTACCGGATAGCCTCGACGGCGTGGCAACCGCGCTGGTGATCGAGAACGACCCGACGGACGACGCGCGCCGGCTGGGGGAGTGGCTGACCGAGGCCGGCCTGGACCTGTGGGTGGTCCGGCCGCACGCCGGTGACGACCTGCCGGCCGACCTGGAGGGGTACTCGGCGCTGGTGGTGCTCGGCGGCGAGCAGCAGGCGTATCCGCTGGCCGACGGCTCGCCCGGGGCGCCCTGGTTCCCCCGGGTGGAGGCGCTGCTGCGCAAGGCCGTCCGGTACCGCGTGCCCACCTTGGGCATCTGCCTCGGCGCGCAGCTTCTCGCCACCGCGCACGCCGGCGCCGTCGAGCGCAGCCCGTCCGGGCCGGAGGTCGGCCCCGGCGTCGTGGGCCGCCGCGACGCCGCCGAGGCGGACCCGCTCTTCCGGTACGTCCCGCTGATCCCGGACGTGCTCCAGTGGCACTCCGACGAGATCACCGAGCTGCCCGCCGGCGCGACCCTGCTCGCCGCCTCCACCCGCTACCCGCACCAGGCGTTCCGCCTCGGCGACCGGGCCTGGGGCCTCCAGTTCCACATCGAGTGCGACACCGCGATGATCGCCGACTGGGCCAACGACTCGACGATTCTCGCCGAGCTGGGCTACGACCCGGAGGTGGTGGTGGCCGCCTGCGACGCGGTGATGGTCGACGTCGAGGAGGTGTGGCAGCCGTTCGCGGCGCGCTTCGCGGCCCTGGCCCTCGGCGAGCTGGACGAGGGCACCCGCCGCAGCCTGCCCCTGCTCGGGCACTGATGAGCCGGCCGACCAGGGCCGCTGGGCGGCTCGCCCGGTACGGGTTCGGCGCCGGCGACGGCGGTTCCCGCGCCGCCGACCTGCTCGGCCCCGACGGGCTGGGCCTGTGGCGGCCGGACACCCAGGAGCCGGCCGACGAGCCGGCGACGGAACTGCTCACCGCGCTGTCCCGGGCCGCCGACCCAGACCTGGCGCTGCGCCAGCTCCACCGGCTGGTCGAGGCCGAGCGCCGCACGGCGGGCAACGGCAACGGCTCGGCGGGCATCGGCACCGGGTCCGCCCTGCTCGCCGCGCTGCACGACGACCCGGGCCTGCGGCGGCGCCTCGTCGCCGTGCTCGGTGCCTCCTCGGCGCTCGGCGACCACCTGGTCGCGAACCCCGACCAGTGGACGGCCCTGCGTACCGCCCCGGACGGGCTGGCACCGCCCGCCGACGGTCGGCTCGACCTGACCGGCGAGGGGCAGCCGATCGCGGTGCTGCGGACCGCGTACCGCCTGGCGTTGCTGCGGATCGCGGCGGCCGACCTGACCGGCGGCCGCGGGCTGGAGCAGACGATGGCGGCGCTGTCCGCGCTGGCCGACGCGACGCTCGCCGCCGCGTACGAGATCGCCGTGGGGGAGCTGCCGGAGGGTACGCCCCGGCCGCGGCTCGCCGTGGTGGCGATGGGCAAGTGCGGCGGGGACGAGCTGAACTACGTCTCCGACGTCGACGTCATCTTCGTGGGGGCCGAGGACGACGACCTCCCGGCGGCCACCACGGTCGCCACCCGGCTGATCCACGTCTGCGGGCTGGTCGCCTGGCCGGTCGACGCCGCGCTGCGCCCCGAGGGCAACCGGGGCCCGCTGGTGCGGACGCTCGCCAGCCATCTCGCCTACTACCGGCGCTGGGCGCGTACCTGGGAGTTCCAGGCGCTGCTCAAGGCCCGGCCGGCGGCCGGGGACCGGGCGCTGGGCCGCGAGTGGATCGACCAGCTCGCCCCGCTGGTCTGGACGGCCGCGGAGCGGCCGCAGGCGGTCGAGGACGTCCGCGCCATGCGCCGCAAGATCATCGACAACGTCCCGCCGAAGGAGCTGGAACGCGAGATCAAGCGCGGCCCGGGCGGGCTGCGCGACATCGAGTTCGCGGTGCAGCTGCTGCAACTGGTGCACGGCCGCGGTGACGAGACGCTGCGGGTGCCCGGCACGATCCCGGCGCTGCGGGCGTTGGTCGCCGGCGGCTACGTGGGGCGGGCCGACGGGGAGGCGCTGCTGCGCGGCTACCGCTTCCTGCGCGCCGTCGAGCACCGGCTCCAGCTCCAGGGCCTGCGCCGGACCCACACGGTGCCGACCGACCCGGCCGCGCTGCGCTGGCTGGCCGCCGCGCTCGACTACGCGGCCACCCCGGGCCGCAGCGCCGTCGAGGAGTTCCGCGCCGAGTGGGTCACCCACGCCACCGAGGTACGCCGGCTGCACGCCAAGCTGCTCTACCGGCCGCTGCTGGAGTCGGTCGCCCGGGTCCCCGCCGACGGGCTGCGGCTCACCCCCGAGGCGGCGCGCAACCGGCTGGAGATCCTGGGCTTCGCCGACCCCGCCGGGGCGCTACGGCACCTCCAGGCCCTCACCGGCGGGGTCAGCCGCACCGCCGCCATCCAGCGCACCCTGCTGCCGGTGCTGCTCAGCGAGTTCGCCGACGCCCCCGAGCCGGACCGCGGGCTGCTCAACTACCGCCAGGTCTCCGACAAGCTCGGCAGCACCCCCTGGTACCTGCGCCTGCTGCGCGACACCGGGCCGGTCGCCCGCCGCCTCGCCCGGGTGCTGTCCTCCTCCCGGTACGCGGCCGACCTGCTCGCCCGCGAGCCGGAGGCGCTGCGCCTGCTCGCCGAGGAGAGCGAGCTGACCCCGCGCTCCCGGGACGTGCTCTGCGAGGGCTTCGCGGCGGCGGCGGCCCGGCACGCCGACGACCCGGTCGAGGCGACCCGGGCGGTCCGCGCGCTGCGCCGCCGGGAGCTGGTCCGGCTGGCCTGCGCCGACGTGCTGAGCCGCGCCGGGTCGCTGGCGCCGTCCCCACCCCGTGCCGAGGGGCGGGCCACGCCAGGCCTCGCCGACGTGACCGCCGTGGGCACCGCGCTGGCCGACGTGACCGACGCCACCCTGGCCGCCGCCCTGCGGACCGCCCGCTCGTCGACAGCCCCTAAACCGCCGCTGCCGGGCCTGCGGTTCGCGGTGATCGGCATGGGCCGGCTCGGCGGGTACGAGTCGAACTACCTCTCCGACGCCGACGTGCTGTTCGTCTACGACCCGCCGGAGGGCGTCAGCGAGAGCGCGGCCAGCGCCGCCGCCCACGCGATCGCCGAGGAGCTGCGCCGGCTGCTCGGCATGCCCGCCCCCGACCCGGCGCTGGGCGTCGACGCCGACCTGCGTCCCGAGGGCCGGCAGGGGCCGCTGGTGCGCAGCCTCGCCGCGTACGCCCAGTACTACGCCCGCTGGTCGAAGGTGTGGGAGGCGCAGGCGCTGCTGCGGGCCCGGTTCGTCTGCGGCGACGCCGACCTGGGCACCGAGTTCGAGGCGATGATCGACCCGGTCCGGTACCCGGCCGACGGGCTGACCCGCGAGCAGGTCGTCGAGATCCGTCGGATCAAGGCCCGGGTGGAGACCGAGCGGCTGCCCCGGGGCGCCGACCCGGCCACCCACACCAAGCTCGGCCGGGGCGGGCTGTCCGACGTCGAGTGGGCGGTGCAACTGCTCCAGCTCCGGCACGCCGGGCGACTGCCGGCGCTGCGCGGGACGCGTACGCTCGACGCCCTCGCGGCCGCGCGGGACGCGGGCCTGGTCGATCCGGCGGACGCCGAGGCGATGGCGGCCGGGTGGACCCTGGCCGCGCAGGTCCGCAACGCGCTGATGCTGGTGCGGGGCCGCGTCGGCGACCAGCTCCCCCGGCACGGGGTGGAGCTGGCCGGCGTGGTGCGGCTGCTCGGCCGCGACGACCCGGGCGAGTTCCTCGACGAGTACCTGCGGACCGGCCGCCGCTCCCGCGCCGCGATGGAGCGGGTGCTGGAGAGCTGAGGCCCTACCGGCGGCGCACCAGGACGACGTTGTCGAGCAGCGTCGCGGGTTGCCCGTCCGGGCCGGTGGCCGGCCGGTGCACGGCGTCGAGCCGCTCGACGTGCCACCGGTCGGCGTCCAGGTCGAGCCCGGCCAGGGTCTCCTCGGGAATGGGGAACCGTACGTGCGGATGGGCGTTGCGGCTCCACGGCGGCATCTCGCCGTGCTCGACGACCAGGAGCCGGCCACCGGGCGCCACGGCCCGGGCCGCCGCGCGCAGGACGTCGTCCCGGGGAAAGTCCAGCGGCGACTGGAGGAACTGGGCGGACACCAGGTCGAAGGCGCCCTCGGGGAACGTCCGGATGAGGTCGTGCCGCCGGAAGTCGATCAGTGCCGCGACGCCATCGGCGTTCGCCCGGGCGGCGGCCCGGTCGAGGGCGGTCACCGAGATGTCCACGGCGGTCACCCGCCAGCCCCGGCCGGCCAGCCAGATCGAGTCGGCCCCCTCACCGCAGCCCAGGTCCAGTGCGGTACCGGCCGGCAGCGGGCCGGCGACGTCGACGAGGTGCGGGTTGGGCCGGCCGCTCCAGACCTGGTCCCGCTGCCCGTAGAGCTCGTCCCAGAACCGGGCCGCCTCCGCGTCCACGTCCGGCCGCCGGACGTCGTCCACCGCGCGGTCAGCGCTCTCCTGCACCGTTCCTCCTCCATGCTCGTCGCCGGTCTCCCGGTCGGCCGCGTCCGTCGGGCCGCGTCCCGGTCGGGCCGCGTCCCGGTCGGGCCGCGTCCCGGTCGGGCCGCCTCCCGGTCGGGCCGTGGAACGGCCCGCCGCGACGATCGTTCCCCGGCAACGGCAGGTGCGGCAAGAATGTTTGCCGGAACGGCAAACACGCGGAGTCAGCTGCCGAGCCGGTACTCCCCGGCGCGGGGCACGGTGACCGTGATCCAGTCGCCGTCGGGGGCGACCGTCGCGCCGCCGGTGACGGCCAGCCAGCGGTTGTGGCGTACGCGGACCGGGATCGCGCCGGCCGCCGCGGTCCGGAAGGTCACCGACGCCGCGTCGGAGCCGACCAGCTCGCCGGGGGCGCCGACGACAGGTCGCGACCCGTCGACGGTCCACACCCGCCAGTGGGGGCCGGACCAGACCGGGGTGAGGTACGGGAGGCCGCCGGTGACCAGTTCCGCCTCGGCCCGGCCCACCCACGACAGCGGGGCGTCGGGAACGGCGACGTACTGCACGGCGTTGTCGACCAGCCAGTCCCGGTAGCTGGCCGGTGTCAACGGCACCCCGGTGCCGGTGGCGCCCGGCACGGTGGTGAAGAACAGCGGGTTGCGGTCGATGTCGGCCTGCCGCAGCCAGCCCCGGGCGAGCGGCACCTCGCCGAGGGACGCCGCCTCCCAGTAGTCGCGGGTCGGCGGGATCTCCACCCGGCCGGTGAGGCGCTGACCGGCGAGGAACTCCCGCAGCGGCGTGAAGTACGCCGGCCGGGCCGCCGGGTCGGTGACGCTGCGCAGGTCGGCCGGGGAGACCGGCGGCTGCCACCAGCACACCGCAGCCAGCAGCACGGCGAGCGTGACCGCCCCGACCGGCCCTCTGGGCGGGTCGGCGGAGCGGTTGCCAGCCCGTGGGACCCACCGAGCCCGTGGAGCCCACCGAGACGGCTGAGCGTTAACAGGGGGCCCTTCTTCTACCGGAGGCGTTAAGAAGGGGCCCTTCCTTACACGCGCGGCGGCGGCCAGCACGGGCAGCGCGAACATCGCCGCGAGCCGGGTGGCGTTGAGCCCGACCGGGGTGTGCACCAGCGCCGCGGCCAGGACCCCTGCCGCGGCGAGCAGCGCACCCGCCCGCACCGGCCGGTACGCCACCAGCACGGCCACCAGCAGGCTGGTCACCACCGCGCGGACCGCGTCGGTGCGGCTGATGTTCATCCAGCCGCCGTCACCGAAGAGCAGTGCGGTGGCCCCGAGGGGCAGCGCGGCGGCGACCCCGAGGGCCAGGCCGTCGGCGTACCGCCGGGACAGCAGCAGCGCCGCGCCGGCCAGGCCGACGAACAGGCCGGCCACCGGGCTGGTCGCCGACGCCAGCAGCGCTCCGAGGACGGCCAGCCCGAGCCGGAGTGTTCCGCGGCGCCCCCCGCTGAGCGCGGTCGGACGTCCGCCCGGCCCCCGGTGCCGGCCGTCGGGCAGGGTGACGGCGAGCAGGGCGGCCAGGCCCAGGGCCACCCCGAGGCCGTACGTGACCCGGCCGGCGACCAGGTTGCCGGCGAGGGTGACCACGCCCACCAGGGCGCCGAGCAGGGGCCGGGGCACCCCGGTGCGCGCCAGCAGGGCGGCGAGGGCGGCCGCCGCGGCGACCAGCGCGAGCACGCCGGTCACCCGGGCGCCGAGCAGCGCCATCACCGGCTGGGAGACCAGGCTGTAGCCGAACTGGTTCACCCCGCCGTACCAGCGCAGGTCGACCGGGGTGGCGCCGTGGGCGGCGAAGAAGTCCGCCCGCGCCACCTGGGCGGCCAGGTCCGAACCCATCGGCGGCAACGTCAGGTACGTCACACCGAGCACCACGGCCGACGCGGTGGCCAGCGCCACCACCCGACTGTCCCGCATGCCCACCTCCGTACCGCGACCACCGTACTGGCAGCATGTCCTTCCGTGCCTCTCCACCTCGCCCGCTGGACCGGCCTGGCCGGCTCGACGATGCTCGCCGTCGCCGCCTTCCTCGGCGGCGCCCTTCCCTCCTCGTCGCACCTCTCGAACCCGCTCCGCATCTGGCAGGGCCCGAACGGGCCGTTGCTGATCGCACTCTGGGTGGTCGGTCTGGTGCTGTCCGCCGGGGCGTGGTGGACGGTGCGCGACCGGGTGCCGTCCACCCGGTGGGCGCTGGTCACCGTCGGGCTCTGGCTGGCCCCACTGCTGGTCGCACCGCCGTTGGGCAGCCGGGACGTCTACGCGTACGCCTGCCAGGGCGCCACGTACGCGGCCGGCTTCAGCCCGTACGAGCAGGGGGTGTCCGCCCTGCCGTGCCCGTGGCTGGACACGATCTCGCCGATCTGGCGGGACACCCCGGCGCCGTACGGGCCGCTGTTCGTCCTCGTCTCCGGGGCGGTGGTGGCGGCGACCGACTCGCTGATCGCCAGCATCGTCGTGTTCCGGCTGCTCGCGGTGGCCGGCGTCGGCCTCACGGCGGCCGTGCTGCCGGTGTTGGCCCGCCGGTGCGGGGTGGCCCCCGAGCGGGCGCTGTGGCTGGCGCTCGGCTCCCCCCTGGTCGGGGTGCACCTGGTCTCCGGCGCGCACAACGACGCGCTGATGGTCGGGCTGCTCGTCGCCGGGCTGGCGGTCGTGGCGTCTGGGCGCGGGCGCCCCGGCCCGCTGCTGGCCGGGGGCGTGCTGCTCGGCCTGGCCATCGGGATCAAGGTGACCGCGCTGGTCGTGGTGCCGTTCGCGGCGCTGGCCGCGCTCGCCGGGGCGTACTCGATCCGGGGTCTGATCCGCGACGGCGGGTGGGTGGTCGGCGGCGCGGTCGGCGTCGTCGCCGGGGTCACGTTCGCCGCCGGGTTGGACTTCGGCTGGATCGGTGGGCTGGAACGCGGCGGCGACGTGATCGGCTGGACCTCACCGCCGACCGCGCTCGGGCAGACGTTCGGCTACCTGGTGCTGCCCTTCGGCTGGCACGTCGACGCGCTGCCGGTCACCCGGGGGATCGGCCTGGCGGTGCTCGCCCTGCTGCTGCCGTGGCTGTGGTGGCGGGCGCGGACCCGGGACGCGCTGTGGCACGCCGGGCTCGCGCTGACCGCCACGGTCGCGCTCGCACCGCTCTTCCACCCCTGGTACTGGATGTGGCCCCTCGCGGTGCTCGCGGCGACCGCCCGCCGGGCCGACTGGGCCGCCCTGGTCGCGCTGGTCGCGTCGTTCCTGGTGCTGCCGGACGGCACCGGGCTGCCCCGGTACACCAAGACCGTCGGAGCGCCCCTGATGACGCTGCTGGTGATCGTGGTGACGGTCCGCTTGGTACGGTCGGCTCGGGCGGCCCGTCGGCCGGCCGCCGTCGAGTCGGGAGGGGTATGCCGGTGACCGGACCCGGCGCACCGCCGGGCCCGACCGCGCCCGGGCGAGCGCAGGTCGCGAGGTACGCCGGTCTGGCCGGCGCCGTGCTGCTGGCCGTCGCCGGTTACGTGGGCGGGGCACTGCCCGGCGCCACCGCCGACCGGGTGTGGCGCTCCGACGACGGCCCGCTGACCGTCGTGCTCTGGCTGCTCGGCACCGGCCTGCTGGTCGGCGCCTGGTGGGCGCTGCGCGACGGCGCGCCGTCGACCGGCTGGGCGTACCGCACGGCGGGGCTGTGGGCGCTGCCGCTGCTCGTCGCGCCGCCGCTGGGCAGCCGGGACGTCTACTCGTACGCCTGCCAGGGCTGGGCGTATGCGCACGGCGTCGACCCGTACGCGACCGGGGTGGCGGCGGCCGGCTGCCCGTGGGTGGACGCGGTCGCGCCGATCTGGCGGGACACGCCCGCGCCGTACGGGCCGGTGTTCGTGCTGCTCGCCGCGCTGGCGGTGACGCTCGGCGGCGGGCTGGCCGGCGCGGTGGTGGTGCTGCGCCTGCTCGCCGTGGCCGGGGTGCTGCTCGCCGCGCTCTGCCTGCTCGGGCTGGCCCGGGCGGCGGGCGTGCCGACCCGCCGGGCCGTCTGGCTGGCGCTGGCCTGCCCGCTGGTCGGCGTGCACCTGGTGGCCGGCGCCCACAACGACGCGGTGATGCTCGGGCTGTTGCTGCTCGGCCTGCTGGTGCTCGTCCACTTCCCGGGCAAGCCGCGCCCGCTGCTGGTGGCCGGGGCGCTGCTGGGGCTGGCGGTGGGCGTGAAGGCGACCGCGGTGGTGGTGCTGCCGTTCGCGGCCCTGGCCGCGGTGCTCGGCCGCTACACCGTACGGTCGCTGCTGCGCGACGGCGGTTGGCTGGCCGTCGGGGCGTTCGCCGCCCTGGCGGGTGCCTCGTTGCTCTCCGGTCTCGGTCTCGGCTGGGTGCGCGGGCTGAACCGCAGCGGCGACTCGGAGCAGTGGACGTCGCCCCCCACTGCCGTCGGCATGGTCGTCGACTACGTCGGCGAACTGCTCGGCCGGCAGCCCGCCGTGGTCCCGGTGGCGCGGGCGGTGGCGCTGGCCGTGCTGGTGGCCCTGCTGGCGCTGCTGTGGTGGCGGGCCTGGTCGGCGTTGCGCGAGCTGAACGACGTACGGCAGCGGGTGCTGCGGGTGGACGCGGCCCGCCCCCGGGTGACCCTGCTCGGCGCGGGGTTGGCGCTGGCCGCCACGGTCGCCCTGGCCCCGGTGTTCCACCCCTGGTACGCGACCTGGCCGCTGGCCGTGCTGGCGGTCGTGGCGGTACGGACCCACTGGTTCGTGCTGCCGTGCGCGGTCGCGGCCGTCCTCGCCCTGCCCGACGGCACCAACCTCGCCCGGCTGGTCAAGGCCCCGGGCGCGGTGGCGATGACCGCCCTGGTCGTCGTGGTGGCGGTGTGGGGTCTGCCCCGGCTCCGCCACGTCCGGCTGGACTGAAATCTCCGTAGGTCCTTGACCCCGGCGACGGCCCGCCCTACATTTAACGCATCGGCTAATTAACGAGGTGGTTAAGCAAGTGGCGACCGACCGGCTCAGCGTCATCTTCTCGGCGCTGGCGGACCCGACCCGCCGGGCGATCCTCGCCCGGCTGGCCGAGGGGGACGCCACCGTCACCGAGTTGGCCGAGCCGTTCGACATCAGCCTGCCGGCGATCTCCCGCCACCTGAAGGTGCTGGAGCAGGCCGGCCTCATCACCCGCAGCCGGACCGCCCAGTGGCGCTCCAGCAGCCTCAACCCCGAGCCGCTACGGGAGGCCACCGCGTGGATGGAGCGCTACCGGCGGCACTGGGACGCCAGCTTCGACCGGCTCGACGCCCACCTGCGTCGGATCCAGGCCCAGGCACCGCAGACGACGAACGATCCGCAGTGAGAGAGGACAGCACGATGCCCGACACCGCCAACGAACTCGTCATGACCCGCGTCTTCGACGCGCCCCGGGAGCTGGTCTGGCGCGCCTTCACCGATCCCGACCAGTTCGCCGCCTGGTTCGGCCCGGTCGGCTGGTCGGTGCCGCGCGAGACCGTCGACCTCGACGTCCGCGTCGGCGGGCACCAGCGCTTCACCATGGTCAACGACGACGACCCGTCGATGACCTCACCGGGGGACGGCACCTTCGCCGAGATCGTCGAGAACGAGCTGCTGGTCGGCTACGAGGAGCTCAAGGGCATGCCGGGCGTCGAGGACGGCACGCGGATGACCCTGCGGCTGGAGTTCCACGACGAGCCGGGCGGCAAGACGCGGCTGGAGCTGCGGCAGGGTCCGTTCCCGGCGGACTGGCGGTCGAGCGCCGAGGGGGGCTGGGGCAGCTCCTTCACGAAGCTGGACGCCCTGCTCGCCCGCTGAGGCGCAAACGGCCGGGGCCGGCCCCGCGGTGTCGCGGAGCCGGCCCGGCCGGTATCGGTGCGTGGTGGTGCTGGTCAGCAGTCGAAGTACATCGCGAACTCGTGCGGGGTGGGCCGCAGGCGCACCGGGTCGACCTCGTTGGCCCGCTTCCAGGACACCCAGGTGGAGATCAGGTCCGGCGTGAAGACGCCGCCGTCGAGCAGGTAGTCGTGGTCGGCCTCGAGCGCGTCGAGCACCTCCGGCAGCGAGCCCGGCACCTGCTTGACGTCGCCCCACTCCTCCGGGGGCAGGTCGTACAGGTCCTTGTCGATCGGCGCCGGCGGCTCGATCTTGTTCTTGATGCCGTCCAGGCCGGCCATCATCATCGCGGAGAAGGCGAGGTACGGGTTGCTGGACGGGTCCGGCACCCGGAACTCGACCCGCTTGGCCTTCGGGTTGCTGCCGGTCACCGGGATGCGGGTGCAGGCGGAGCGGTTGCGCTGCGAGTAGACCAGGTTGACCGGCGCCTCGAAGCCCGGCACCAGGCGGCGGTACGAGTTGACCGTCGGGTTGGTGAAGGCCAGCAGCGACGGCGCGTGGTGCAGCAGGCCGCCGATGTACCAGCGGGCGGTGTCGGACAGGCCGGCGTAGCCGGTCTCGTCGTAGAACAGCGGCTCGCCGTTGAGCCAGAGGCTCTGGTGGGTGTGCATACCGGAGCCGTTGTCACCGAAGAGCGGCTTCGGCATGAAGGTGGCGGTCTTGCCGTTCGCCCAGGCCTCGTTCTTCACGATGTACTTGAAGAGCTGGAGCTGGTCGGCCGAGTGCAGCAGGGTGGAGAACTTGTAGTTGATCTCCGACTGGCCGGCGGTGCCCACCTCGTGGTGCGAGCGCTCCACGGTGAAGCCGGTGTCGACCAGGCGGCGGACGATACCGTCGCGCAGGTCGGCGTAGTGGTCCACCGGGGGAACCGGGAAGTAGCCGCCCTTGTACGCGGTCTTGTAGCCGCGGTTGCCGCCCACCTCCTCACGGCCCGTGTTCCACGCGCCCTCGATCGAGTCGATGTAGTAGAACGACTGGTGGGCGGAGGTCTCGTGGCGGATCGAGTCGAAGATGTAGAACTCCGCCTCGGCGCCGAAGTAGGCGGTGTCGGCGATCCCGCTCGCCGCCAGGAACGCCTCGGCCTTCTTCGCCACGTTCCGCGGGTCGCGGCTGTAGGCCTCCCGGGTGAACGGGTCGTGGATGAAGAAGTTCAGCGCGAGCGTCTTCTGCGCGCGGAAGGGGTCGATGAAGGCGGTGGCGACGTCCGGGAGCAGGAGCATGTCCGACTCGTGGATGGCCTGGAAGCCGCGGATGGACGACCCGTCGAAGGCGAGGCCGTCGGTGAAGAGGTCGTCGTTGACCGACTCGACGGGCAGGTTGAAGTGCTGCATCACGCCGGGCAGGTCACAGAAACGTACGTCGACGAACTTCACGTCCTCGTTCTTGAGGTAACGCAGGAGTTCCTCGGGATTGGCGAACACTCGTCCTCCTGGCACGTCCACTGGGTGGCTGGGCTTCTGGCGACGCTATGGCCCCGGGGTTGCCCGGCCATGTCTTCAGTGTTTCTGCCGTGTTACGTCCCTCGCGGAGCGTCATCCGCGCGGCTCAACCGCCCTTGGCCGGCCGGTGGGAGGCGTCCGGGTGTGCCAGTGTAGTGGCAAGTGCGATGCTTGGTCCGTTTTTGCGCCGTGGGGCGGTCGATCCCGTCCGGGCCGCCTGGCTACCCTTGTCCGTTGTGACGACCCCGGCCGACCGCCCCGCACCGCCCGCCTCGGACCCCACGTTCACCCCGGCCAGCCTGGGCCGGCGCTTCGGGGCGCTGATGATCGACTGGGTGCTCTGCCTGCTGGTCGCCCGCGGCTTCGCCGACCCGGTCACCGACGGGTGGGTGCCGGTGCTGGTCCTGATCGTCGAGTACGCCTTCTTCCTCGGCCTCTTCGCGCAGACCCCCGGCATGTTCATCACCGGGATCCGCTGCGTCTCCTGGGCCGACGGCGGCCGGATCGGGGTGATCCGCGGGCTGCTGCGCGGCGTCCTGCTCGCCCTGGTGGTGCCCGCCCTGATCATGGACGCCAACCGCCGCGGCCTGCACGACCGCGCCGCCGGCTCCGTCATCACCGCCGCCCCCCGCCGCTGACGGGAGAAGCCGAGAGCCGGGCCCTGACGGGTCCGGCTCTCGAGGCGTACGGCGTGGGTCAGCGGCCGCGGGACTGGCGGAAGGCGCCGCGCGCGGGTCGCATGTTCTTCGGGATCGCGCCCTTCGGCAGCTGCGGCCGGGCGGTGAGCGCCTTGAGGCGCTTGTCGAGCGCGTTGACGTCCTTGCCGCTGAGGTTGCGGGGCAGCTTCATGAGCGTCATCCGCAGCTTGCGGATGGGCAGCTCGTCCTCCTCCTGGCCGATCACGTAGTCGTAGAGGGGCGCCGAGCCGATCACCTTGGCCAGCCGGCGCTTCTCCTGGCCGAGCAGGCCACGCACCCGCTGCGGGTTGCCCTCGGCCAGGAGGATCACGCCGGGCCGGCCGATGACCAGGTGCACCATGTCCATCTGGGTGGTCGAGCTGACCGCCGGCGTGACCCGCCAGTCGCCGCGCATGCTCTCCATGATCTGCGCCGCCGCGCCCGGCTGGCCCTCGGCCGCGTTCATCATCGCCCGGTTGGACCGCAGGTTGAGCACGAGCAGCAGGCAGAGCAGCGTGAACAGGATGCCCAGCGGGATCCAGAACCAGCCCCAGGCGAGGAACGCGACCACGGTGAGCGCGAGCGGGATGACCACCGCGGCGAAGGCCAGGGGCGCGAACCACCTGTCCTGCTTGGCGGTGAACCGGAACACCATCCCGATCTGCTTCAGCCGCTGGCCGAACGAGACCTTCTCCTGGGGCTTTGCCATACCGCTGAGTCTAGTGGTCGGCACACCCCCCGGTGATCCGCGGGCGGCTGAGTACCTTACGCCGCCGTGCGGGCTGTCGCCGGTCGAGGTAAGGAGGGCCGGCGGGCGAAGATCAGGCGGCGCACCCATGCCCCGGGGGCACCTTCGGGCGGAGAGTCGTTGTCAGCAGATGACAACGAACCGAGGAGCCCGAGATGTTCACCAACGACGCAGAGTTCCTGCTCTCCGTCCACCGTACGCACGCGGCCGAACTGCGCGCCGAGGCCGCCGCCGACCGGCTGGCCCGGAGCCTGCCGCACCGTTCCGCCCGCGGCTGGCTGAGCCGGCGGCACCACGCCGGCCGCCCCGGCGACAGCCGCCGGTGACCACCCTGCCGGTTGCCCCACCGCCCGCCGGGACGCGGCCGGCCGGGGCCGGGACGGAGGCGGGTGCGCCCACCACGGGGGTGGGCGCACCCGCCGCACCGGCCGCCACCGTGCCCACCCGGCCCGGCGCCGGGCCCGTGCCGCCGGCGTCGCCGGCCGTCGGGCCGGGCGGCGGAACCGGGGGCGGCGGCGGTCGTGGCATGCTCGGTGCCGTGACCGCACGCCCCGCCTGTACCGTCCTCGTCGGCCGCCAGCGTGAACTGGCCGCACTGCGGGACGCGCTCGCGCGGACCCGTGCCGGGGAGCCGAGCACCGTCCTGGTCGGCGGGGAGGCCGGGGTCGGCAAGACCCGGCTGCTGGAGGAGTTCGGCGGCGCCGTCGACGGGGCCCGGCTGCTCGTCGGGCAGTGCCTGGAACTCGGCGAGGCGGGCCTGCCCTTCGCGCCGATCGCCGCGGCGCTGCGTGCGGTGCTGCGCCGCGACGGCCCCGCCGTCTTCGACGGGTACGAGGCGGAGTTCGCCCGGCTCCTGCCGGAGCTGGCCCGGGGTCCGCTCGGTGCCGCGCCCCCGGTCTCCGACGCCCCGCGCGGCTACCTGTTCGACCTGGTCGCCGAGCTGTTCGGGCGCCTCGCCGACGAGCAGCCGCTGGTGCTGGTCATCGAGGACCTGCACTGGGCCGACCGCTCTACCCGGGACCTGATCGGCTTCCTGGTGCGGGCGGCCCGCGCCGAACGCCTGCTGCTGGTCTGCACGTACCGCACCGACGAACTGCACCGGGGGCACCCGCTGCGGCCCTTCCTGGCCGAGCTGGACCGCGCCCGGGGGGTCGAGCGGATCGAGCTGGGCCGGCTGGACCGGGACGGCACCGGGGCGGTACTGGCCGGCCTGCTCGGCGCCGAGCCGGCCGCCCGCGCGGTCGACGACATCCACGACCGTACGCAGGGCAACCCCCTCTTCATCGAGGAACTGGCCGCC
Organism: Micromonospora sp. H33; assembly: GCF_052068455.1. Taxonomy (NCBI): domain Bacteria; kingdom Bacillati; phylum Actinomycetota; class Actinomycetes; order Micromonosporales; family Micromonosporaceae; genus Micromonospora; species Micromonospora sp. H33. The sequence continues at coordinate 301,758 of NZ_JBQHDE010000002.1, forward strand.
GCCGGTGACCCGATCGGCTGCGCCGCCCTGCCGGAGACGCTGCGCGACCTGCTGCTCGCCCGCGTGGACCGGCTGCCGGAGCCGGCACAGCGGGTGCTGCGCATCGCCGCCGCCGGCGGCACCCGCTTCGCCCACGAACTGCTCGCCGAGGTCGCCGGGCTGCCCGACGCCGAGCTGGAGGACGCGCTGCGCGCCGCCGTCACCGCCCAGCTCGTCGTCGCCGACCCGGAGGGCGACTACGAGTTCCGGCACGCGCTGGTCCGCGAGGCCGTCCACGACGAGCTGCTGCCCGGGGAACACGCCCGGCTGCACGCCCGCTGGGCCGCCGCGATCGAGGCGCAGCCCCACCTGGTCGCCGCCGGGCGCGCGCCCGCCGAGATCGCCCACCACTGGTACGCCGCGCACGACCACGCCCGCGCGCTGGTGGCCGCCCGGACGGCGGCCTGCGCGGCGGCCGACCGCTACGCGTACGCCGAGCAGAGCCGGCTGCTGGAACGGGCGCTGGAGCTGTGGGAGCTGGTCCCCGACGCGACCGAGCGGCTCGGCATGGACCACCTCGCACTGCTGGAGGAGACGATCGCGGCGGCCACGACGGCCGGGGACTACCACCGGGCCCTCACCCTGACCCGGGCCGCGCTGGCGGAGGTGGACGGGACCGCGGAGCCCCTGCGCGCTGCCCGGCTGCTCGACCGGCGCGGCCGGATGCTCGCCATGCTCGGCAAGAGCGACGGCGCCGCCGAGCTGCGGGAGGCGTACCGGCTGGCGGTCGGAGCGCCGGACGGCCCGCAGCGGCTGCACCTGCTCGCCGACGTCGCCGCCCACGTCGCCCGCGTGGACCGGGCCGAGGGAGCGCTGCTGGCCGCCGAGGTGCTCGCGGCGGCGCACGGCGTCGGCGTCGACAGCGCCCAGCTTCCGGTGCAGCTCGCGATGCTGCGCCGGGCCGACGGCGCGCCGGACCTGGGCCTGGCCGAGCTGCGCCGCTCCGAGGCGCTGGCCCGGGCGGCCGGCACCGCGCCGGCGCTGGTCAGCGCCCTGGTGCACATCTCCGACGTGCTGTTCGAGCTGGGCCGCTACGAGGAGTCGGCCCGCGCCGCCGCCGACGGTGTCACCGAGGCGCGCCGGGTCGGGATCAGCCGCTCGACCGGGGCGTACCTGCTGTCGAACCGGGCCGAGGCGCTGCTCGCCCTGGGCCGCTGGGCGGAGGCGGGGGAGGTGCTGGCCGACGCCGCGCGGATCGACCCGCCGGGCGTCTCCGGCTCCCACTGGCTCCAGCTGTGCGCCGGGCTGCGGCTGGCCCAGGGGCACCCCGCCGCCGACGACATGATCGGCCGGTCGCTGAGCTTCCTCACGAAGCCGTATCTGCACCCGCACCAGCGGCTGCCCCTGATCGAGCTGCGGCTGGAGGCCGCTCTCGCCGCCGACGACCGGCCCGAGGCGCGGCGGGCCGCCGAGGCGGCACTGGCCGAGAGCGGCATCGCCGACCATCCCCGGTACGGCTGGCCGGTGCTCACCGCCCTCGCCCGCGCCGCCCGTCACGTCGGCGGCGACGACCTCGCCGCCCGGACCGCAGCCCTCGCCGCCACCGTGCCGGCCCGCTTCCCGGCCGAGCGGGCGCACGCCGCCCAGGTCGCCGCGACCCTGTCCGTGTCGCTGCCGCCGGCGGCACCCCACTCGGGTGGGCCGAACGGGCGCCCGATCACCGTAGCCGGCGATGCGGCACGCACGCCCGAGGCCGCACCGGCTCGGGCCGCCGTGCCGAGCCCGAGGACCGCCTCGGACGGGACGGACGCGCTCGCCTGGTGGCGGGCCGCCGTGGCGGCCTGGCGGGCGGACGGTCAGCCGTACCCGCTCGGCCGGGCGCTGCTCGCGCTGGCCGAGGCGGCGGCCCAGACGGGGGAGCGGGAGGAGGTGGCGGCGGCTGTGGCCGAGGCGGCCGCGCTCGCCGACCGGCTCGGCGCCGCGCCGCTGGCCGAGCAGGCCGCGACCCTGGCCCGCCGGGTGGGACTGCGCGGCGCGACCCGGGGCCGTCCCGGCGCGGACCTGCTGACCGACCGCGAGCGGGAGGTGCTGCGGCTGGTCGCCGAGGGGCACAGCAACAGCCGGATCGCCGAGCAGTTGTTCATCTCGCCCAAGACCGCCAGCGTCCACGTCTCCCGCATCATCGCGAAGCTGGACGTGCACAACCGCGTCGAGGCCGCCGCCCTGGCCCACCGCCTGGGCCTGCTGACCGAGACCCGCTGACCCGCCCACGCCCCCCCACACCGCCCGCACTTTCACGGAAAGAGTGGCCATCCGACCGGATATGGCCACTCTTTCCGTGAAAGTGCGCCACCCAGTGGTGGTCAGGGGCCGGGTAGGTAGATGCGCCAGCCGGGGAGTTTGTGCAGGGTGAGTTCGTCCGGGTGCGCGTCTAGGCGGGTCGCGAGGGGGGAGCCCTCGGGTGCTACCCAGGCGACTCGGGGCGCTGCGTCAACCGCGAGCCGGTTGGGCCGGTAGCGGTCGTGGCCGGGGCTCAGGTCGTCGTCGACGACCGCGCAGAGCACGTCATCCCGGCTGGCGAAGGTGAGCCGGTTGCAGGTCCAGTAACCGCCGTACACGTGCCGGACGTCCAGCGCGCGCAGGGTGCGCACGAGGTGGGCGTGCCGGGCCTCGGCGGCCCGGTGCGCGGGCGCGGCGGCGACCGCCCCGCCGGTGGCGACCGCGGCGGTGCCGAGCATCGCGGCGAGCAGCCCGACGGCGGCGACCCGGCGGGCGCTTCCGGCCCGCCCCGATCGCCGCCGGGCCGCGTCCCACACCGGCCACAGCAGCACGGGTACGGAGATGAGCAGGCAGGACAGGTACCGCGAGCTCTCGATCGGGGTACGGCCCGATGCGCTGCTCACCACGTAGACGGCCAGCGTCAGCACGGCCGCCCCGATCAGGGCCAGCGCGAGAGCCGCCCCGACCCGACGGTCGGCGACCGCAGCGCCGGATCGCGGATCCCCACCGTTGCCGGCGGCCGGTCGGTGGCCGTGACCGGCGGAGGCGCGAAGCCGGCGCCAGGCCGTCACGGCGGCGGCGAGCAGGAGCAGCGGCAGGGCGGCGGACCACCAGAGCTGCCAGCCGGCGCAGCGGCTTGGCGAGCAGAAGCCCATGCCCAGCGCCGGCCCGAGCACCAGCGCGCCGTGCAGCCGTTCGGCCCAGGCGGCGGGCTGCCCGGCGCCGCCGGCGGCCAGGACGGCGGCGAGCGGGCTGCGCCCCGACACCAGGCTGTCGACCAGCAGCGGTGCCGCGCCGACCAGCGCCCCGAGACCGAGCAGGGCGCCCGCCCGACCGCGCAGCTCCCGCCAGCGGAACGCGACCAGCACCGCCCCGGCGGCCCCCACGTACGGCAGGACCAGCGGGTCCACCCACACCATCAGCCCGGCGAGGAACCCCCACGCCGCCCAGCGGGACAGCCGGCGTCGCGGCCGGCCGGCCGCCAGGTCGTACGCGAGCACGGCGAGGGCCACCCCGGCGGCGTTCATCTCCGGGTACCCGCCACCGGCGATGAGCTGGTTCTTGACGATCCGGTCCGAGCCGAACGCGAGCAGCGCGGCGACCAGCAGCGCGTACCCCCGGTCCCGGGTGAGCCGCAGTGCGAGCCGCCAGGCCAGCAGCACGAACACCGCGTACAGGGCCAGGGTGGGCAGGCGCAGCGCCAGGGTCGACGGGCCGGCGAGCGCGAACAGCGGTGCGGCCAGGTACGCCTCGAGTGTCCCCATGTACGCCTGGCCGTAGAACCAGACCGGGAACTCCCGCCCCTGCGCGATGTGCAGGGCGGCCAGCCCCATCGTGGCCTCGTCGCTGTTGGTCGGCGGCGTGGCGTGCAGCAGCAGGCCGAGGCGGTACGCGACCCCCGCGAGGATCGCCAGGAGGGCCAGCGCGTCGGGCAGCCGGGACCATCGGGCCCGCGGCAGCGCGCGCAGCGCGGCGCGGTGCTCCTCGCGTACCCCGGTGGTCATGGGCCGATCATGGCACCTGGCCGGCGGTCCGCGCGGCGCGGTGCCCGGCGCGGCGGGCCGGGTGTCGTCAGCCGGCGGTGCCGACCGGGGTGCCCTCGCGGGCCTCCAGGGCCTGCTTGTAGAGCCGGCCGGCGCGGTACGACGAGCGCACCAGCGGGCCGCTCATCACCCCGGCGAAGCCGATCTCCTCGGCCTCCTCGCGCAGCTCGACGAACTCCTCCGGCTTGACCCAGCGCTCCACCGGGTGGTGGCGGGGGGAGGGGCGCAGGTACTGCGTGATGGTGATCAGCTCGCAGCCGGCCTCGTGCAGGTCGCGCAGGGCCTGGGAGACCTCGGCGCGCTCCTCGCCCATGCCGAGGATGAGGTTGCTCTTGGTGACCAGGCCGTCGGCGCGGGCCTGGCGGATCACGTCGAGGGAGCGCTCGTAGCGGAACGCGGGCCGGATCCGCTTGAAGATCCGCGGCACGGTCTCGACGTTGTGGGCGAGCACCTCCGGCCGCGACCCGAACACCTCGGCGAGCTGCTCGGGGACGGCGTTGAAGTCGGGGATCAGCAGCTCGACGCCGCAGCCCGGCTGGAGGGCGTGGATCTGCCGGACGGTCTCGGCGTAGAGCCAGGCCCCGCCGTCGGGCAGGTCGTCGCGGGCGACGCCGGTGATGGTGGCGTAGCGCAGGCCCATCGAGACCACCGACTCGGCGACACGGCGCGGCTCGTCGGCGTCGAACTCGGCCGGCTTTCCGGTGTCGATCTGGCAGAAGTCGCAGCGGCGGGTGCACTGGTCACCGCCGATGAGGAAGGTGGCCTCCCGGTCCTCCCAGCACTCGTAGATGTTGGGGCAGCCGGCCTCCTGGCAGACGGTGTGCAGCCCCTCGCGCGAGACGAGCCCGCGCAGCTGGGTGTACTCCGGGCCCATCTTGGCCTTGACCTTGATCCACGGTGGCTTGCGCTCGATCGGCGTCTCGGCGTTGCGCGCCTCGATCCGCAGGAGGCGCCGCCCCTCGGGGGCGGGCGTCGCGGTGCGCGCTGCCTGGCCGGTCGCCGGCGCGGAGTGCTCGATCGTCACGAAACCGAGCCTACGCCCGTCGGCGGCGGTCGATGCACGTCGGGCGACCGCCGTCACGCCCCGAACCTTGTGACGCCGGACACCAGGGCGGAAAAATCAGCGTCACATCCGCGTCGCCGGGGTGCTAGCGTGCGCCGCAGAGCTGTGACGGAGCCGAGTAGCGCCCCGAGCCGCCAGTTCAAGAGAGCCGCCGGTTGCTGCGAGGCGGTCTGGCGCCGGGCCGTGAAGACCCTCCCGAGCTGCGGGAAGAACGGCAAGGAAGGGCCCCTTGTTAACGCCTCCGGTAGAGGAGGGGTCCCTTCTTGACGCCCAGTAGAACCCGCCCGGCTGGCCCCGGTGAAAAGGCGACGAACGAGGCTCCCGCTCCGGCGGGGGCGAAGGTGTGGTGGCACCGCGAGGACCCGCTCGCCCACACCTCCCGGGCCGAGCAGATGCTTCGCCGCCCGAGGGCGGCGAACGACGTTGCGATCAGACCGAGGAGGTACCCGCCGTGCAACGCATCCTTTCCACCCAGCTCTCCGCCCAGGTCGGCGAGACCGTGCGGATCGCCGGCTGGGTCCACCGCCGCCGGCTGCTCAAGTCGGTGGCCTTCCTGATCGTCCGGGACGCGTCCGGCCTCGCCCAGGTCGTCGTCACCGAGCCCGAGGCCCGCGCGGCCGTCGAGGCCCTGACCGAGGAGACCGTCGTCGAGGTGGTCGCCACGGTGGTCGCCAACCCGGCGGCGCCCGCCGGGGTCGAACTCACCGCGCCGACGGTACGACCGCTCGGCCCGCCCGCGGTCCCGCCGCCGTTCGAGCTGTACCGGCCGGCGCTCACCGCCGCCCTGCCCACCCAGCTCGACCACGCGCCCGTGGCGCTGCGCCACCCGACCCGCGCCGCGACGCTGCGTGTCTCGGCGGCGGCGGTCGCCGGCTTCCGCGCCGCCCTCGACGCCCGTGAGTTCGTGGAGATCCACACCCCGAAGGTGGTCGCCTCGTCCACCGAGAGCGGGGCGAACGTCTTCGCGCTGGACTGGTTCGGCCGGCCCGCGTACCTGGCGCAGTCGCCGCAGTTCTACAAGCAGCTCATGGTGGGCGTCTTCGAGCGGGTGTACGAGGTGGGGCCGGTGTTCCGCGCCGAGCCGCACGACACCGCGCGGCATCTGGCGCAGTACACGTCCCTCGACGCCGAACTGGGCTTCGTCGCCGACCACCGGGACGTGATGGCGATGCTCCGGGAGACGCTCGCCGGCATGCTGGCGGAGGTGACCGGGCGGGCCGGGCCGGCGCTGGCCACGCTCGGCGTGACCGCCCCGGAGGTGCCCGCCGAGATCCCGGCGGTGCACTTCACCGAGGCACTGAAGATCGCCGGCGCGCCCGCCGACGAGCCGGACCTGGCCCCCGCCCACGAGCGCGCGGTGGGGGAGTGGGCGCGGCGGGAGCACGGGTCGGAGTTCGTGTTCGTGACCGGGTACCCGATGGCCAAGCGCCCCTTCTACACCCACCCGGACCCGGCGCGTCCGGCGTACTCCAACGGGTTCGACCTGCTGTTCCGGGGCGTGGAGCTGGTCACCGGCGGGCAGCGGCTGCACCGGCACGCGGACTACCTGGCGGCGCTCGCGGCGCGCGGCGAGCCGGTCGAGCCGTACGCGGGTTACGTGGACGCGTTCCGGCACGGGATGCCGCCGCACGGCGGCTTCGCCATCGGGCTGGAGCGGTTCGTGGCCCGGCTGACCGGCGCGACCAACGTCCGGGAGGTGACGGCCTTCCCGCGCGACCTGCACCGCCTCACGCCGTAACCCTCCCACCCAAACCCGGGGGCCTCGGTGATCAAGAGGTTTGCGTCATGGACGGACCGTCACCGCGGCGCAAACCTCTTGATCAACTCGGCGGGGGCGCGCGGTGCGGCGGCGCGGGGTGGTCAGGCGAGCAGGGTCGGCAGGCGGCGCTCCACCACCGGGAGGACGTCGGCGACGGTGACCGCGCGGCCCAGCTCCGCGGTGAGGGAGGTGACGCCGGCGTCGCTGATGCCGCAGGGCACGATCCGGTCGAAGGACGCCAGGTCGCAGTCGCAGTTGATCGAGAAGCCGTGCAGGGTGACGCCGCGGGCGACCCGGATGCCGATGGCGGCGACCTTGCGGGCGGGGCCGCGGTCGTCCTCCGGCACCCAGACGCCGCTGCGACCCTCGACCCGGCCAGCGGTCAGCCCGAACTCGGCGCACACGTCGATCAGCATCTGCTCGGTGCGCCGCACGTACGCGACCACGTCGACCGGGTCGGGCAGGCGCAGGATCGGGTAGCCGACCAGCTGCCCCGGGCCGTGCCAGGTGATCTTGCCGCCGCGGTCGACGTCGATGACCGGCGTGCCGTCCATCGGCCGGTCCCACGGCTCGGTGCGCTTGCCGGCGGTGTAGACGCTTGGGTGCTCCAGCAGGAGCACGGTGTCGCCGCTCTCGCCGGCCACCACCGACTCGTGCAGCCGGCGCTGCTCCTCCCAGGCGGCCTCGTAGTCGAGGACACCGGCACGGACGGCCGTGAGGCCGGAGGTCGTCGTGGTCACGGTTGCCAGCGTAGTCCCGTACCCGCCGGTCACCCCCGCGCGTGAGCCGGCTCACCGGGTCACTCCTGCCGGATCCGCCAGACCCAGACGTCCTCGACGCGTTCCGGCTCGCCGAACAGTGCGGTCGCGGCGCGGCGTACCGCGTCCTGGTCGACCGCCCACTTCGCCCCGTGCACCTGGTCGGGCAGCACCACCGCCTCGATCCGCCAGTGCCGGAGGTCGGCCTGGACCTCCTTGATCGTCCCCTCGGTGACGATCGGCACCGCCCCGAACCGGGCGGCCTGGTCCAGCAGGGTGCTCAGCAGCCGGGGCGGGGGGCCGATCCGGCCGCGCCCGTCCGGCCCGCCGGGGCCGAGGAAGAACCCGGACGGGATGGCGAACTCGCCCTGCCGGTGGGAGAGCGCGTACGCCTGCCAGCGTTGCCCGTCCGGGTAGACGTCGAGGGTCAGCGGCACGGGCGTGAGCACCCCGCCGGGCGACACGTACTCCCGCCACGTGCCGGAGGTGAAGAACCGGGGGATCGGTTCCCGCTCCACCGTCAGCAGCGGGACGGGCAGCAGCGGCACCAGAGCCACGGCGAACGCCGCCAGCCACCCCGCGCGGGCCGGCCGGGACCGTGGCGGCTCGGCGCGCAGCGCGTCGACCGCGTACGCGAGCAGCACGCCGATCACCGGCGCCACCACCAGCGCCAGCCGGGCCGGCAACGCGGCGTTCACGACCGGAAGGTGGCCCACCAGGTCGAAGGGCATCGGCAGGTCGCTGCGGCGGCCGTCGACCTTGGCCACCGGGCCGAACGACAGCACCGTGAAGGCGACCGCCACCGCGCCGAGCGCCCAGAGGGTGGCCCGGCGGGGCGCCTCGGCACGGCGCCACAGCAGCACGACGGCGGCGACGGTGAGCAGCAGCAGCGGAAGGCCGAAGAACGAGTTCTCCTCGGTCGGGTTCGGCGCGAGGTCGGTACGCAGCCCGGCCTCACCGGCGAGCGAACGGCTGGGGTACGCCACGTACGAGGCGACGTCCTCGGAGTGGATCACCGCGTCGAAGCCCGTGCCGTGGAAGCGCTGCGGGCCGGCGAAGTGCAGCCACAGCGGGTACGCGAGCAGCACACCGGCCACCAGTGCCGTCACGCCGAGGCCGCCGAGGAAGCCGGGCAGCGCCGTCCGGGCCTCGGCACGGCCGGCCGGGTGCAGCGCCCGGACGACGAGGAAGAGGCCGAGGGCGAGGGCGGTGAAGAAGAGCCCCTCGGCCGCGATGGAGAACGCCACCGCGACCAGCACGCCGAGGATCACCCCGTTGCGGATCCGGTGCTCGGGGCGGCGCAGCGCGAAGGTCCGCCAGACCAGCAGCGGCACCAGCCAGCCGGCGGTCCAGTTCAGGTGGGCGTTGGCGTGCGCGACCATGCCGGGGGCGAAGCCGATGAACAACCCGCCGAGGCCGGCGGCGAGCGGGCTGCGGCCGAACTGCCGGTTGAGCAGCCAGTACCAGGCCAGCGCGGTGGCGGCGAGGTTGAGCGTGAGGATCACCAGGAAGGTCGCCGGCGGTCCGATCAGGTACGTCACCGGTGCGAAGACCGCCGCGTACACGGTGATCGAGGTGTTGACCGCGAGGTTGACCCCGTCCGGGACGTTGATCAGGTAGGTGAAGAGCGGGTTCTGCCCGTGCGTGAGGGCGTGCCCGCCGAAGGCCAACAGCCACTCGAACAGCGCCTGGTCGCTGGAGTTCACCGTGATGGCCCGGCCGTTCGGGTCCCGCCACAGGCCACTGGTCACCCACACGGCCAGGGCGAGCGCGAGGAGGGCGACGACCAGGTCGGCCCGACGGTCGCGGACGACCCGGACCGGCGGGACCGGCGCGGGCGCCAGGGACGGGGAGATCGGCACGCAGCGGACGTTACCAACCGGACCCGGACACGCCGGTCGGACCTGCAAGGAAGGGCCCCCTGTTAACGCCTCGCGTTGTACAAGGGCCCCCTCCAATCACCCACCGCGGGCGCACACACGTCCACGGTGGTGAATGTGTGAGGGTGACCCATGTCACAACTTCGACACGCGGGCGTAACGTCGCGGCAATTCGCGGGTGACCCAGTTCACACCCCCTCAGGAGGCTCCCGTGCACCGCAACCCGTCCCTCCTCGCCCGGCTGGCCGGCGCCGCCGCCGGGCTCGTCCTGGCCGCCACGGCGGCCGTCGTCGTCGCCGCCCCCGCCCAGGCCGCCAGCCTCCAGCAGGTGACCGGCTTCGGGTCCAACCCCGGCAACCTCGCCATGTACGCGTACCGGCCCGACAACCTGCCGTCCGGCGCACCGGCCGTGGTGCTGCTGCACGGCTGCACCCAGAACGCCAGCGGCTACTTCGCCAACTCCGGCTGGCGCAAGTACGCCGACCAGTGGAAGTTCTCCCTGATCGTGCCGCAGCAGTCCAGCGCGAACCAGTCGCTGAGCTGCTTCAACTGGTTCGTCGAGGGCGACATCCGACGAGGCTCCGGCGAGCCGCTGTCGATCAAGCAGATGGTCGACTACGCCAAGAACAACTACGGCACCGACCCGGGCCGGGTCTTCATCAGCGGCCTCTCCGCCGGCGGGGCGATGACCGCGGTCATGCTCGCCACGTACCCGGACGTCTTCCGCGCCGGCTCGGTCATCGCCGGCCTGCCGTACCGCTGCTCGCCGCCGGCCTCGACCAACACGTGCCAGTACAGCGGCGTCGACAAGACCCCGGCCGCCTGGGGTGACCTGGTCCGGAACGCGTACCCGGGCTACTCCGGGCCGTACCCGCGGGTCTCCATCTGGCACGGCACCTCCGACACCACGGTGGTGCCGGCGAACGCCACCGAACTGCGGGACCAGTGGACCAACGTGCGCGGCGTGTCGCAGACCCCGACCAGCACCGCGTCGCTGCCCGCCAACACCAGCCGGGAGGTGTACGGCAACAACGACGTCCGGGTCCAGCGGGTCTCCGGCATGGGCCACGGCACCCCGGTCGACCCCGGTACCGCCGCGGACCAGTGCGGCACCGCCGCCGCGTACTTCCTGGACACCATCTGCTCGACGTACCACGACGCGCTCTTCTTCGGCCTCAACGGCGGAGGCACCAACCCCACCCCGACGCCGACCGCCTCGCCGACGCCGAGCCCGACGACCAGCCCGACCTGCGTCACGGCGAGCAACTACGCGCACGTCACGGCCGGTCGCGCCTACCAGTCCGGGGGGTACGCCTACGCCAACGGCTCGAACCAGAACATGGGCCTCTACAACACCTTCTACACGACCACCTTGAAGCAGACCGGCCCCAACTACTGGGTGATCGGCTGCTGACCGGTTAAGAGGGGCCCCCTGTACAACGCCAGGCGTTAACAGGGGCCCTTCCTTACTCCTCAAGCGCGGCGTGCAGGGCGCTGCGCAGGTCGGGGTGGCGGTAGGTGAAGCCGGCCTTGGTCAGCACGCTGGGCAGAACGCGGCTGCTGCTCAGCGCCTCCACGGCGAAGCCGCCCAGGACGACCTTCAACGCCAGCGCCGGGATCGGCATGAACGCCGGCCGGTGCAGCTGGCGGGCCAGTTCCCGGGTGAACTCCGCGTTCGTCACCGGCGCCGGCCCTACCATGTTGACCGGACCGGCGACGTCGTCGGAGTCCAGCAGGAACAGTGCGGCGCGCAGCCAGTCCTCCATCGAGATCCAGGGCCACCACTGCCGGCCGCCGCCGAGCTTGCCGGAGATGCCGAGCCGCATCGGGAGCAGTTGCGGCTTGAGCATCCCGCCGTCGCGGTGCAGCGGCAGGCCGATGCGCATGCGCACCACCCGTACGTCGGCGTCCTCGGCCGGCCGCGTCGCCGCCTCCCACACCCGGCAGACGTCGGCGAGGAAGCCCTCCCCGGCCGGCGCGTCCTCCTCGACCGCGCGGTCGCCGGTGTCGCCGTACCAGCCCACCGCCGACGAATTCAACATCACCTGTGGGCGGTCGGCGGCGGGCAGCCCGGCGATGGTGATCGCCAGCGTGGTGGTGGTGTCCACCCGGCTGGACCGGATGATCCGCTTGTACTCGTCGTTCCACCGCCGGTCGCCGACCCCGGCGCCGGCCAGGTTGACCACCGCGTCGGCCGCCGCCACCACGGCCGGGTCGAGCTGGGCCGCCGACGGGTTCCACTGCCGCTCGTCGGCGGTGCGCGGCGGCCGGCGGACCAGCCGGGTCACCTCGTGACCGTCGGCGGTGAGCAGGTCGACCAGCCGGGTGCCGAGGAAGCCGGACGCGCCGGCCATCAGGATCCGCATGCTCATATCTTCGGATACGGGTGACGATCCCGATGCGTTGAGCCGGTCACACCCGGAAATCGGCCGGTGCCGGACGGAGATCGGCCAGGAGGCGTTCGACCTCGGCGACCGCGTCGGCCGGCAACGGCCCGAGGGCGAGCGTGCCGAGATTCTCCTCGGCCTGGGCGACGGTCCGGCAGCCCGGGATCGGGACCGTCCGGGGGCTGCGGGCGAGCAGCCAGCCCAGCGCGCCCTGCGCCAGGGTGCGGCCGTCGGCCGTCAACGCCGCGCGGATCTGCGCGACGCGCTCCGCCCACCGGGGCGTCGGCCGCAGCGGCTTCAGTCTGGACACGCTGCGGTACTACGAGAAGATCGGCCTGCTCAGCGGCGTCGGGCGCACGTCCGGCGGGCGGCGCGTCTTCACCGACGACGACCTGGGCTGGCTGACGCTGTTCCGCTGCCTGCGCGACACCGGCATGCCGATCGCGGAGATGTGCCGGTACGCCGAGCTGGCGCGCGAGGGCGAGCACACCGCCGGCGAGCGGCAGGCCCTGCTGGAGCGGCACGCCGAGCGGGTCGAGGAGCAGATGCGCCTGCTTCAGCGCCAGTACGACCACCTGCGGGAGAAGATCCGCTTCTACGTGAGGTCGTCGGTGCGAAGGTCAGACGCCGGCTGACTGCCACCGCTTGACAACCTCGTCGACGTCGGAGACGAGATGACGCCACGAGTCGAGTTCGGTTACCGGGCCAGTGGGATCGAGGCGTTCCAACAGCTGACGGCGATGCTGGTTGAACCGCTTGGCCGCGGCTTCTCGACGACGGCCGGTAACGTCGGCGGCCGTGAGGAGGCATTCCCGGAGAATTTCCTTCGGATCGGGCTTCGACTCCACCTCGTGCCGCCTCGGCAGGCTGAGGCGCGTCCGTCCGCGTGGATTGCCGGCGACCTGCCGGATGGCCGCCTCGTCAAGCAGCAGCCAGGCCTCGGTCATTCGCACGGGGATGACGGGGACCAGTTCGGCGGAGCCGGCGAGCGGCCGTGCCGCTGCCTCGATCTCCCGATGCCGGCTCAGCCGTCCCGCATTGTCGGCGTCCCGGTGCACCACGATGAGGTCGACCGGCCCGCCGGTGAGCGTCAGGGCCGCCCCGACCCGCGATCCGACGTCCTTGGCGACCTTCGGGAGCCGAGAGAAGTCAGGCGGGGTCAGGCTCACCGAGATGCCGCGACCGAGGAACAACCACTCGACGTGTCTCGACAGCGGCTCGTCGGACGTGCCCTCGGCGATGAACACTCCCGAATAGGACCGATCGCTCATGTCGTGAGGTCCGAGGGAAGACGGAGGCGGGCCTCCGGAGGCTCGGCGAGATAGGGAACGACGTCCGCATGGGAGAACGTCGGCGTTCCCGGCCTGGCGCGCCAGGAGTTGCGAAAGGGAAGAAGAGCGAGGGTACGGCCTGCGTCACCATGAGGAACGGGGCGCAGCCTCGTCTCGGCCAGCAGCAGGTCCGCCGGATCGCAGAGCTGCACCACTCCGGGGGAGTGGGTGTTGATGATGACCTGGCGGAAAGGGTTGTCGTCGCCGGGTGGGTGGCCGGGGTCGACGGCCAGGTCCCGGACGAGCTGCACCATGGCGGGAAGGTTCGCGGGGTGGATTCCGTTCTCCGGCTCCTCCATGCAGATCAGGCCCGTGAACTGCGAATCCTCCAGCAGGACGCAGAGCGCCAAGAAGCGCAGGGTTCCCTCGGACAGGGCCCGGGCGGGGAGCCGCAGCCCTCCGCGTTCCCGGAGGAAGAGGGTGAACAACTCCCGCGCCTCGTCGTACTCGACTTCCAGGTCCTCGACGGCTACCCCGGACAGGTCGGAGAGCCGGCCGGCCACCGCCGCATACACCCGCTCGGGTTCAGCAGCGGCGGACCAATCCGGGCCGTGTGCGATGCGGTAGAGCGTGCTGGGGAGGTAACGGCCATCCGGCGCCAGGATTTCGGGGCTGACGGTGCCGTCCGGCGCGCGGAGTGCGGAGGGCTCCAGGGCCAGGCGGCGCCAGCTCTGCATTTCCCGGCGAGCGGCGAGGACGGTCGGGTAGTCGGCGGTGGTCATGGTGCTCAGCACGGTGCGACTGGAACCCTTCGCGACTCGTGACCGCTTCATGCTTCCACGCTTCTGTTCGGCGTGAACGTCCACGACCAAGCCGTCTTCCGTCTGCCGCTGCGTCGAGAGGAAGAGGCGTCCCGGTTCCGCCCTGGTGATGACCGCATTCAGGAAATCCGCCGCGGCGGGAAAGCGCAGGGACGCCGGACTGTCGTCGACCTGCCGTAGATCCTCCCGAACCAGTTGCAGCCGACCCAGGCCGTGATCACCGCGCCCTGCCTCGTACCGAAGTGTCACCTCGTAGCGCAGGTGGGTCGCGGTCGACTGCACGCGTTCACCCAGCTCGTCCTCCACCTCGCTGGGTACGATCATCTCCGCTGAGAGGGTCATCTGATGCCGGTCGCTGCGATACCCGTCCCAGAACAGATCCCGCGGGTCACCGCCCCTGTTGCCGGCCGCGCTGCGGACGCGCTGTGAGGCTTCAGAGAGGGGATCGGTAGCGAGGTACGACAGGAACTCGATCGCGTCGAAGACGTTCGATTTACCCATCCCGTTCGCGCCGGCGATGCAAGTGAAGGGACCGAACTCGACGTCGACGTCGAGCAGGTTCTTGAATCCCTGCACTTGCAGCCGGGTGAGCATGAGCTGAGCTTAGTCCCGGCCCTACGCGACCTCGTGTGCCGGCGCGGCGGTGGCGCGCACGGCCTTGAGGATGGAGACGATGCGGTCCATGTCGTCCGAGGCGAAGAGCGCGTCCGGGCCGTGCGGGGCGATCTCGGTGAACGGCGACTCGTAGAGCCCGTCGATCTCCATCGCCCCATTCTGCGTCAGGTGCCGGATGATCATGTTGATGAAGTGGATCAGGTTCTTGCTCAGGGTGCGCCCAGAGTAAGGCCGGCATCGCGCACATCAGGTTGAGCGACGGATGAACGCCCAGCCGAGGAAGCGGTCGAAGAGCTGCGTCGGGTCCGGGCCGTCGTGCGGGTTGAGCGTGTGGAGTTGCCCGGCCGCGTCGTGCAGTAGCCCGCCGAGGTAGATCAGCAGTGCCACGCGGTCGTGCGCGTACTCCCGCAGCAGCCCCACCCGCGCTGACCCGCACGGCCACGGCGCGGCGCACGCCCGGCACAGCCACAGCGGACGCAACGGCGTGTGCGGGCGGGCGGTCACCAGCGTCCGCCGTTGGCCCGCCAGGTCTGTGCGGGCGTCAGCCGCCCGACCCGCCCGACCTGGGGGTATGCCCGCGTCGGCTCGTCGCGCCAGCGGGTGTTCTGCGGCGGGGTCGGCGGCTCGGTCGGGGTGGGCGCGCGCCAGCGGGTGTTCCAGGGCGGCGTGGGCGGCTCGGTCGGGGTGGGCGCGTGCCGGTCCGGGCACGCGGTCCAGCGCAGGCCGCACGAGCACCAACGCCGTAACCCCCGCCAGGTCCGCCGGTGCCGAGGCCCGAGCGGCACCGGCGGCTCGCCCCGCCGCCACCTCAGCTGGAGTACGCGGACAGCCGGACCGCCGTGCGCCGCGCGCACTGGACCGGGCGGCTGGGGGAGGGGTGAGCGCACGCCGTCTCCTCTCCGGTCGCGGCGCCGGGGCGGGCGGGGGCAGCCGTCGACGCACGGTCGGGTCCGCGCATGACGGCTGGAGCCCGGCACCCGCCCCGGGCCTGCTGGTGCTGCCCGACGAGCGGTGCCGGGCAGGGTGTGGCACCCGACCGACCTCCGGGGGATTGGCGGCCGGCCGGGCGCGTTTCACGGAGTGACCAGCCCCGGTTGCAGACCAGGGAGCCGATCGATGGGAACTTTGTCAGACTAGTCTGTCAAAGTCAACGGACTACTTTGTACTTGTACTGACAAGTTTCTTGTGATCAGATGGCGGGTGCAGACCAGGGAGTCACCATGCCCGCCAAACCAAAGTGGGCGCAGCTGGCGGAGCTCATCCGCGAGCAGATTGCGTCCGGAGAACTCGCCCCAGGCGACAAACTGCCGTCCACCGCTCAGCTCAGGGAGCAGCACGGTGTGTCGGCTGGTGTCGTGCGTCAGGCGATCCTCGTCCTACAGATGCAAGGCCTTGTCGAGGGTGTGCACGGCGTGGGCGTCTTCGTCGCCGAGCACTCCGGCCCTGAGGGGTAGGGCCCGCCGGTGGAGAAGGTGACCGCCGCGCGACGAACGCTCGTCACGACGATCGACCGGTGGTTCCACCTGGACCGGCCACTGCTGGTGGAGGCGGGCCAGACGTACTGGGTCGACTGGAAGCGGCGCGAGCTGTGCGTCGACCGTGGCGACGGTCAGGTCCGCCGCTTCCCGGGTTGGGTGTGTCGCTGACGGTCGTCACGCAGCCCGGAGGCGGGCGAGGAGCGGGGTGAGCGGGTCGAGTGCGTCGCGGCGTACCACGAAACGGGTGATGCCCCAGCGACGCTGGTGTTCGGCGACCGCCGCGACGATCTCGTCCTCGGTGCCGATGAGCACGAACGGGGTGGCCAGCAACTCGGGCACGCTCAGGCCGGTGTCGTCCGCCATCGATGCGGCGGCGGCCTCCGCGTCGTCGGTGACCACGACCTGCTGCACCAGCGCCTCCAACTCCGGCGGCGTGTCCCGGCCTGCCGCACCGGACGCGACCTCGGCGAGTTGCGCCTCGATCTCGGTCTCCCGCCAGCGCACCTCGTGCCGGTAGCCGTCCGGTTTGGTACGACCGAGCCCGGCGAGACCGACCACGTCGGCGTGCGCTCCCGCCCAGCGCAGCAGCCGGGAGTTGGCGGTGCCGATGGTCAGGGGGATCCGCGCCTGCACCGGCCGGGGCTTCTCCAGGCGGGCCGCTCGCATCACCAGGCCCGGGGTGTCGACGGTGACCTCCTCGCCGTCGAGCAGCGCGCGGACGGCCTCGGTGACGGCGATGCAGCGGCGGACCCGGCCGGCGACGTCGGGGCGCTCGCGTCCGACGGCGCGCCACTCCGCCGGGGTGTGGCCGGCGCCGAGACCGAGCCGAGCCCGGCCACCGGAGATCACGTCGAGTGTCGCGACATCCGAGGCGAGCAGTGCCGGCTCGCGGACACCGGCGTTCGAGACGTTGGTGCCGAGTCCCAGCGTCGTGGTCACCGCCGCTGCGGCGGCCAGAGCGACGAACGGCGACGCCACCGCCCCGGGATGGTCGGCCGCGAGCAGGGCGTCGTAGCCGGCGACCTCCGCCCTGCGGGCGAGGGTGAGCCAGTCGGCGGCGTCGGTCGGGGAGGCCTGGAGACTGAACGTCGTCATCGCGCCAGCCTGCCGCGTGGCGACCCGGCCGGGCGACCCCGAGCGGCCTGATTCTGCCAACGGCAGACGGTGCTCGTTGATCGGATGATGGTGAGCCGGTTTCGGCGCGGCGTGTCGACCGGCTGATCGTCATCCGATCATGAGGCTCCGGTGAGCGTGAGCGGATAGGTGAGCTACCACGGGTTCTGGTCGACTGCGGAGTCGATGTCGGCTCGGAATCCGTCCGAGTCGATCGGCTGGCAGGTAGCAAAGGCAACGAGTACGTCTGCTCGGCGGGCAGCGAGCCTGGTCGTGGGGACGAGCCGCGCGATCGGTTTGCCAGCACGGACGATCGTGAAGGAGCAACCGCGCTCGACGTACTGCAGAACGGCATTCACTTCGCGGCGCAGCTCATCCTCTGTGATTTCGGGGCCCACTCTTTCAGATTAGGCGGTTCGTCTTAGGTTGACGGGTCTTCGGGGGCGGGTTCGTGCCAGCGGGCGCGCCAGGCGGCCTCGTGGGCCTCGTGGGTGGCGCGCTCCTCGAAGACGGCGGCGTTCAGGGCCTCGCGGGCCGCGGAGAAGAGCACCACTTCGGTCGCGATCAAGCCGACGCAGATGGCGGTGAGCAGGGTGACTGCGGCCAGGCCGGGTAGGTGGGAGGCGATCGGGATGCTCACCGTCAGCGCCACCACCGCGCCGACCCGGGTCCAGGACAGGGTGTGCAGCGTACGCAGCTGGAACAGCATGTTCGACGCCAGGTAGCAGATGACCCCACCGAACAGCAGCGGTACGTCGGGACCCTGCGCCGGCTGCGTGATCGGCACCTTGGGGTCGGCGATCTCGTGCACGATCCCCTCGGCCCCGAGGGCGAACAGGATGATCCCGGCGATCATCGGCAGGTAGAGGTAGGCGTACGCGTCGCGGGCCATCGCGACCCGCGGGCCGTCCTTGGCGGCGTGCAGGGCGATGCGGGCGGCGGGCCCGATCATGTCGTAGTGGGCCCACCAGAGGGCGGCGGTGAAGAAGATGCCGAGCACGGCCGCCGCCACCGCGGGCCAGGTCGGTGGCTGGCCGAGCAGGTTGCTGCCCACGCCGACGGAGATGACCGACTCGCCCAGGGCGATGATCAGGATGAGGTCGTAGCGTTCGGTCCAGTGCTCGGCCGAGGTGACGTTCCAGCCCCAGGTGCCGACGAGGATGCCGGTCGCGTACTGGAGCAGCACCAGGGTCAGCCACAGCCCGTCCCGGGCTAACACGGCCGCGTCCGGATCGTCGATCACGGACGGGGCCATGGCGGCGGCCACCAGCAGCAGGGTGCTGAAGACGAGTTCGGGGGAGAACCGGACCAGTTGCCGCCGTTCGTTCGGGCTGTCGCGTACGACGTGCCAGAAGAGTAGGAAGTGCACGGCCCGGATCACGATGTAGCTGATCGCCACCACCACCGGCCCGGCCGCGCCCTCGCGCGGGTCGCCGAAGGCCTGCGGGAGGGCCAGCGCGAAGCAGAAGAGCGCGGCCATCCCGATGACCATCAGCACCGGTACGAAGCCGAGCCCGAGGCGGACCCGGGTGGCGACCACGCTGTGGACGACCCAGCACCACCAGAGCACGGCCAGCACGAGCAACGCGTGCAGCAGCGTGCGGCCGGTGATGTTGGCGGCGGTGGCCCGGGTGATGATGAAGAACGAGAAGACGAAGACCAGGTCGAAGAAGACCTCGAACTTGTCCACCCGGGCGCCCGGGGCGATCGCGACAGCCGGCCCGAGCCGGCCCCGCCACCCCTTCCCGCCCACCCGACCACTCTCTCAGCGGCCGGGGATCGGCCGGGCCGGAATCGGCTCAGCCGGCGGGGCGGTAGCGCAGGCCGTCCATGAGGAGGTCCAACAGCCGCCGGGCCTGGTCGCGCTGCTCGGGGCCGCCGGCGGCGAGGGAGACGCCGCTCAGGCCGGCGAGCACGTCGGCCGGGTCGACGTCGGCGCGGACCGTGCCGGCCGCCGCGCCCGCGGAGAGCAGCCGGGTCAGGGCGGCGACCAGGCGGTCGCGGCTCTGCGCGTACGGGTTGGTGCCCGCGGCGATCACCAGCCGGAGCGCGTCGGCCATGCCCCGCTTGGTGGACAGGTAGTCGATGAACCGGTCCATCCAGGCGCGGGTGGCGTCGGCCGGCGGCAACCGCTCCAGCAGTTCCTCCGCCGCGTCGCAGAGCTTGGCCAACTCGTTGCGGTAGGCCGCCTCGACCAGCGCCTCGCGGGTGGGGAAGTGCCGGTAGAGGGTGCCGATGCCGACCCCGGCGTCCTTGGCGATGGCGTCCAGCGTTACGTCGGCCCCGGCCTGGGAAAACGCCCGTACCGCCGCGTCCAGCAGCCGCTCGCGGTTGCGCTGCGCGTCGGCGCGCAGCGGTCGGGGGGCGGGGTCGGGCACGTCTCCTCCTGGCACTCGGCGGGCTCCGGCGGCCCGTCCCGCGACGGTACGCCGGGGCGTCGGCACGACACCGGCCGGGAGCAGGTCGGTTGGCAAGCGGAGGGCCCTCCGGTTACGCTGGATCCCGTAGCGGAGGAGCCTCCGTTTTCGATGGTAGCGGCCGGACCGGGTTCCGCCGTGCCACCTCTGACAAGGACGGATCATGACCACCAGCACACCTGTCAGCACGCCGTTCACCGCAGAGTCCACCGCCCTCGAGGTGATCCAGGGCATCGACCTCACCGGCCGCCGGGCAGTCGTCACCGGCGGGGGATCCGGCATCGGCGTGGAGACCGCCCGGGCGCTGGCGTCCGCCGGCGCCGACGTCACCCTCGCCGTCCGCAACCCCGACCAGGGGCGGCGGGCCGCCGACGACATCACCGCCACGACCGGCAACGACCGGATCCTGGTCGCCCCGCTCGACCTGGCCGACCAGGGCTCCGTCGCCGCTTTCGTGGCGACCTGGGACGGTCCGCTGCACATCCTGGTCAACAACGCCGGCATCATGGCCTCGCCCGAGATGCGGACGCCGCAGGGTTGGGAGATGCAGTTCGCGACCAACCACCTCGGCCACTTCGCGCTGGCCACCGGCCTGCACCGCGCCCTCGCGGCGGCCGGGGGAGCCCGCGTGGTCTCGGTCAGCTCGGCCGCGCACCTGCGCTCGCCGGTCGTCTTCGAGGACATCCACTTCCGCGAGCGGCCCTACGAGCCGTGGGCGGCGTACGGGCAGTCCAAGACCGCGAACGTGCTCTTCGCGGTCGAGGCGACCCGGCGCTGGGCGGACGACGGCATCCTCACCAACGCGCTGATGCCCGGCGCGATCCGCACCAACCTTCAGCGCTACGTCAGCGAGGAGGATCTGGCCCGTTTGCGCGCCGCCAGCGGCGGGTCGGCGGCGCCGGCCTGGAAGACGGTCGAGCAGGGTGCCGCCACGTCCGTGCTGGTGGCCACCTCGCCGCTCCTCGACGGCGTGGGTGGGCGCTACTTCGAGGACTGCCAGGAGGCCGGCCCGAACCAGCCGGGCACCCGCACCGGGTACGCGCCGTACGCGCTGGACCCGGAGGCCGCGCAGCGGCTGTGGGAGGTCTCCGAGGAGACCCTGCGCGGCTGACCCGACGGCTGCACGCCGCCGTCGCACGGGCCGCCCGGAACGCCGAAGGGCTCCCCGGTCACCCGGGGAGCCCTTCGGCGTGGAACTCGGCCCTACAGGCCCAGCTCGGCCTCGAAGTTGCCGGCCTCCAGCCGCTCCTTGACCGTGCCCAGGAAGCGGGCGGCGTCCGCGCCGTCGATGAGCCGGTGGTCGTACGACAGGGCCAGGTAGACCATCTGGCGGATGGCGACGACCTCGCCCAGCTCCGGGTCGTTGACCACGACCGGACGCTTGACCACGGCACCCGTGCCGAGCATCGCCGACTGCGGCGACGGCACGATCGGGGTGTCGAAGAGGGCGCCCCGGCTGCCGGTGTTGGTCAGCGTGAAGGTCGCACCGGCGATCTCGTCCGGGCTGATCTTGTTGGTCCGGGTGCGCTCGGCCAGGTCGGCGACCCGCTTGGCGATGCCACCGAGGTTGAGGTCGCCGGCGTTGTGGATGACCGGCACCAGGAGCCCGCGCTCGGTGTCCACGGCGATGCCGAGGTGCTCCGCGTCCGGGTAGGTGATCGTCCCGGCCGCCAGGTCCATCCGGGCGTTGACGATCGGGTACGTCTGGAGCGCCTCGACGGCGGCGAGGGCGAAGAACGGCAGGAAGGACAGCTTCACGCCGTGCCGCTGCTGGAAGGAGTCCTTCGCCTGCGCCCGCAGCCGGGCGATCTTGGTGACGTCCACCTCGATGACCGTGGTGAGCTGCGCCATCTCGTGCAGCGACTCGTGCATCCGCTTGGCGATGGCCGCGCGGATCCGAGGCAGCTTCTCGGTGGTGCCGCGCTTGGCACTCGGCGTCGGCTTGGCGGCCGGCTTCGCCGGTGCCGCGGCGGCGGGCTGGGCGGCCGGGGCCGGAGCGGCCTTGGCCGCGCGGGCCCTCTCGGCCGCCTCCAGCACGTCCTGCTTGCGGATCCGGCCACCCACGCCGGTGCCGTTGACCGAGGACAGGTCCACGCCGTGCTCGCCGGCGAGCTTGCGGACCAGCGGGGTCACGTACCCGGCGGCCTCTTCACCGGCGCCGGCGGCCGGCGCCGACGGGCGCTGCTGCGGCGCGGGGGACGGCGGAATCGCGGCCTGCTCGGCCTTCGCCGGCTGGGCGGCGACCTCGGCCTCGGCGGCCGGCTCGTTGTACGACATGCCCGGGGTCGGCTCGGTGACCTGCGGCTCGGGCTTCGGCTCCGGCTTCGGCTCGGGCTTCGGCTCGGGCTTCGGCGCGGGGGCCTCCGCCTTCGGCTCGGGCTTCGGCTCGGGCTTCGCCTCGGCCGGGGCGGCACCGGCAGCGCCGACGATCGCCAGGGTCGCGCCGACCTCGGCGGTCTCGTCCTCAGCCACCTTGATCTCGAGGACGGTGCCGGCGACCGGCGACGGGATCTCGGTGTCGACCTTGTCGGTGGAGACCTCCAGCAGCGGCTCGTCCACCTCGACGGTGTCGCCGACCTGCTTGAGCCAGCGGGTCACCGTACCCTCGGTGACGCTCTCGCCGAGGGCCGGCATGGTGACCGGGGTGCCCTCGCCCGACGGCGCGGGGGCGGCCTGCGGCTCCGGCCGCTGCGGGGCCGGGGCGGGCGCCTCCGGCTCCGGGCCGGTGCCCTCGGCAGCGGCGGTCGGCTCGGGTGCCGGCGCGGCCTGCGGGGCGGCGGCCCCGCCGCCGGCGGCGCCGCCCTCACCGTCGATCACGGCCAGCTCGCTGCCGACCTCGGCGGTCTCGTCCTCGCCGACCACGATCCGGGTCAGCACGCCGGCCGCGGGCGACGGGATCTCGGTGTCGACCTTGTCGGTCGACACCTCGAGCAGGGGCTCGTCGACCTCGACGGTGTCACCCTCCTGCTTGAGCCAGCGCGTGACGGTGCCCTCGGTGACGCTCTCGCCGAGCCGGGGCATGGTGACCGATACCGGCATCTCTTACGACTCCTTCATTCCCCTGGTGCGATCTCGCCCGTCTGCCGCCGGACGCCGCGGTGTCGACTCTGTCTCAGGCGTGCGCGTGCAGCGGCTTGCCGGCGAGGGCCAGGTGCGCCTCGCCCAGGGCCTCGGTCTGCGTCGGGTGGGCGTGCACGAGCTGCGCCACCTCGGCCGGGTACGCCTCCCAGTTGTAGATGAGCTGGGCCTCGCCGATCAGCTCACCGACCCGGGCGCCGACCATGTGCACGCCGACGACCGGCCCGTCCTCGACCCGCACCAGCTTCACGAAGCCGGCGGTCTTGAGGATCTGGCTCTTGCCGTTGCCACCCAGGTTGTAGTTGTAGGTCTTGACCTTGTCGGCGCCGTACTGCTCCTTGGCCTTCGCCTCGGTCACGCCCACCGACGCCAGCTCCGGGTCGGAGTAGGTGACCCGGGGGATGCCGGCCTCGTCGATCACGGCCGGGGTCTGCCCGGCGATCTCCTCGGCGACGAAGATGCCCTGCTGGAAGCCCCGGTGCGCGAGCTGGAGGCCGGGCACGATGTCGCCGACCGCGTAGACGTTCGGCACGTTCGTGCGCAGCCGCTCGTCGGTCAGCACGTAGCCGCGGTCCATCTTCACGCCCTGCTCCTCGTACCCGAGGTTGGCGGTGTTCGGGCCGCGGCCGACGGCGACCAGCAGCAGCTCGGCCTCGACGGTCTCGCCGCCGGCGATGGTCACCTTGACGCCGCTGTCGGTCTTCTCGACCTTCTCGAACGGCTTGCCGACCTTGAAGTTGATCTTCCGCTTGCGGAAGGCCCGCTCCAGCGCCTTCGACGACTCCTCGTCCTCGGCGGCGACCAGCCGGGGCAGGGCCTCGATGATCGTGACGTCCACGCCGAAGGACTTCCACACGCTGGCGAACTCGACGCCGATGACGCCGCCGCCGAGCACGATCGCCGACGACGGGACGCGGTCCAGGACCAGGGCGTGGTCGCTCGTGATGACCCGCTCACCGTCGATGTCCAGGCCGGGCAGGCTCTTCGCGTACGAACCGGAGGCCAGGACGATGTTGCGGCCGGTGTAGCGCTCGCCGTCGACCTCGACGGCGTTCGGCGCGACCAGCTTGCCGGCGCCGGCCACGAAGGTGATGTTCTTCGCGCCGCCCACCAGGCCCTGGAGGCCCTTGTACAGCCGGGAGACGACCCCGTCCTTGTACGCGTTGACCGCCGCCATGTCGATGCCGACCAGCTCCGCCTTGACGCCGAACTGCTCCGACTCGCGGGTCTGGTCGGCGATCTCCGCCGCGTGCAGCAGCGCCTTGGTGGGGATGCAGCCGTTGTGCAGGCAGGTGCCGCCGAGCTTGCCCTTCTCGACCAGCGCGACGGAGAGGCCCAACTGGGCGGCGCGCAGCGCCGTCGCGTAGCCGCCGCTGCCACCTCCGAGGATGACGATGTCGAAGGTCTGGTTCGGCTCGCTCACGTCCAACTCCCAGGTCGCGTCGCTGCATTCGGGGGGTCACGGCAGGGTAATGCGGACACACCCCACCTCGGTCATCTTGTCACCACCGCGCTCCGCCCGCGTAGCGAGGTGCCCAACGACACGTCGTCGACACGTACGCTTGGCACGGGCTTCGATGACGCGGGTTGGGGGAGACGGCGGGTGGGACTGTTCCGACGACGGAAGAAGGCGCGTCCGGTCAGTCTCGACCGGGCGGCCGACCGTGCCGATCTGGAGCATCTTGAGGGCTTCGTCCGCACCCGGCGCGGTGTCGAGGCGTTCATCGAGCCCCGGACCACGGTCACCGAGACCACCGTCATGCTGATCGCCGACGACGGCGAGTGGACCCGCCGCCGGATCGACGGCCCCGACGGCGCCCGCCGCTTCGCCCATCGGCTGGGCATCCCGGTCTACGACGTCCGCCTGATGGGCTACCCGCAGCGGATGCGCGACTACAACGAGCGCCGCAAGCGCCGCCCCGAGCTGTTCTGAGCACCGCCCGCGGAGCGCCTCTTTCACGGAAAGAGTGGCCATCCCGCGCGGAATGGCCACTCTTTCACTGAACGTGCGCGGATCCTGGGCGCGGCGGGCGCCGCGGCGCGCGAGGCGCGTCAGCCGTTGGCGGCGACGTCCTCGATCAGGTGCAGGAGCGTGCGGACCGGGACGCCGGTGCCGCCCTTGGTCCAGTAGCCGGTCGCCTCACCCGAGTGGTAGCTCGGGCCGGCGATGTCGATGTGCGCCCACGACACGTCCCCGCTGACGAACTCGCGCAGGAACACCCCGCCCTGGAGCATGTGACCCGCCCGGTCCATGCCGGCGTTGACCTGGGAGATGTCCGCGACGTCGGAGTCCATGCCCTTGCGCACGTCGTCCGGCAGCGGCATCGGCCAGGCCGGCTCGCCGACCGCGTCGCCGGCGACCTTCACCCGGTCGCACAGCTCCGGGGTGCCCATCACGCCGGCCACCTTCTTGCCCAGCGCGACGACCTGGCCGCCGGTCAGGGTGGAGGTCTCGAAGAGGTAGTCGCAGCCGTCGGCGCAGGCCCGGGCGATCGCGTCGGCGAGGATCATCCGGCCCTCGGCGTCGGTGTTGAGCACCTCGACGCGCTTGCCGTCGAACATGGTGATCACGTCACCCGGCCGGTACGACGTGCCCGACGGCATGTTCTCCGCCATCGGCAGGTACGCGGTCACCGCCACGGACGGCTTGAGCGCCGCGATCGCCAGCATGGCGGCGGCCACCGCGGCGGCGCCGGCCATGTCGGACTTCATCTCCCACATGCCCTGGGCGGGCTTGATCGAGATGCCGCCGGTGTCGAAGGTGATGCCCTTGCCGACCAGCGCGACCCGCTTGTCGCTGCCGCCGCCGGCCGGGGTGTAGCTGATCCGCACCAGCCGCGGCGGGGCCTCCGAGCCCTGGCCGACCGCGACGATGCCGCCGTACCCGCCCTCGCGCAGCGCGGTCTCGTCGAGCACCTCGACCTCCAGGCCGGCCTCGCGTGCGGCGGCGGCCACGGCGTCGGCGAACGCCGGCGGGCGCAGCTCGTTCGGGGCGGTGTTGACCCAGTCCCGGGTGCGACGCACCGCGTCGGTCACCGCCTGCGCCCGGGCCACCTCGGCTGTCGCGGCCGCGTCGCCCGCGTCCGGCACCGCCACCAGCACCTCGGCCACCGGCTCGCGGCGGGCGGGCTGCGGGCGGGTCTTGTAGCCGGCGAACCGGTACCCGCCCAGCAGGGCACCCTCGGCGACGGCGCGCAGCGCGGCCGGCGCGTCGGTGTCGTCCGGCAGCGGCAGGGCCAGGGCCACCCGGGACGCGCCCGCCAGGGCCCGCACGGCCGCGCCGGCCGCCCGACGCAGGGCCTCCGGGGCGGGGGCGGCGCCGGTCGGCTCCGGCCCGAGGCCCACCGCGGCGACCACCGGGGCGGTGACCGTGCCGAGCGTGGCGAGCTTGATCACCTCGCCGGGGCCGCCGGTCGTGCCGAGCAGCGCCAGCGTCTCGGTCAGCTTTCCGTCGAAGGCCGCGGCGATGCTCTCCGCGCCGCTGGCCAGCAGCAGGGCTCCGGCGGCGTTCGGCTCGCCGGTCTGGCTGTGCACGCCGATGACGATCGCGTCGACGGCGAGTTCGGCGGGGTCGGTGTCGACCAGGCTCAGGGTGGTGCGGGGCGATGTCACTGAAGCTACTCCGGGCGGGCCGGGCCGGTCGCAACGTCGCGTACCGGCGATGAAGGTCTCCGGCGGACCGTACCCGCCGGAGGTCGGGGCTGTCCCGCCGACGTGTCCGGCGGGTCCCGCCGATGCTAACCAGCCGTTAGGGCCCCGGTAAGTTCCCACCCATGACCGACGTGACCTCCGGCCCCGCTGAGACCCGGCTGCGCCGTTCCCCGCTGCACGACCGGCACACCGCCGCCGGCGCCAAGTTCGCCCCGTTCGGCGGGTGGGAGATGCCGCTGGAGTACGCCGGGGGCGGCGTGCTCAAGGAGCACACCGCGGTCCGTACCTCGGTCGGTGTCTTCGACGTGTCCCACCTGGGCAAGGCCCGGATCACCGGGCCGGGCGCGGCGGCCTTCGTCAACGCCTGCCTCAGCAACGACCTGGGACGCGTCGGGCCCGGCAAGGCGCAGTACACGCTGTGCTGCGACGACGCCACCGGCGGCGTGGTTGACGACATCATCGCCTACCTGCACGGCGACGACCACGTCTTCCTCGTCCCGAACGCCGCGAACACCGCCGAGGTCGTACGCCGCCTGCGCGCCGCCGCGCCGCCGTCGGTCACGGTCACCGACGAGCACGACGCGTACGCGGTCCTCGCCGTGCAGGGCCCGCGCTCGGCGGAGCTGCTCGCCGCCCTGGGCCTGCCCACCGAGCACGGGTACATGAGCTTCTCGACCGCCACCCTGGGCGGTGCCGAGCTGACCGTCTGCCGCACCGGCTACACCGGCGAGCTGGGGTACGAGCTGGTCGTGCCCGCGGCCGACGCGGTCGCCGTGTGGGACGCGCTGTTCGCCGCGGGGGAGGCGTACGAGCTGCGGGCCTGCGGCCTGGCGGCGCGGGACACGCTGCGCACCGAGATGGGCTACCCGCTGCACGGGCAGGACCTGTCGTTGGACATCACCCCGGTGCAGGCCCGCTCGGGCTGGGCCGTGGGCTGGGACAAGCCGGCCTTCTGGGGCCGGGAGGCGCTGCTCGCGGAGAAGGCCGCCGGCCCCCGGCGGACGCTGCGCGGCCTGGAGGCCGTCGACCGGGCGATCCCGCGCCCGGGCATGGCCGTGTACGTGGGCGACACGCAGGTCGGCACCGTCACCAGCGGCACCTTCAGCCCGACGAGGAAGCAGGGCATCGCCCTGGCCCTCATCGACACGGAGCCGAAGCTCGCCGACGGTGCCGAGGTCGAGGTCGACATCCGCGGCCGCCGCGCCGGAATGCGCCTGACCCGCCCCCCGTTCGTCCAGCCCTCGGTCCGCTGACCCGCGTTGATCATGAAGTTGTAGCGCTCGGCCTCGGCGTGTCGGAGCTGTAACTTCATGATCAACGGCACGTCGGCCGGGCGGGCGGGCGCGCGGGGTGGGGCGGTCAGACCGGTGGGGCGGGGCGTTCGCCGGCGTCCAGGACGGCCTGGGTCCAGCCGCCCTCGATGACGCCGGTGCCGTCGAGGACCGCCCAGTCGACCACGTCGGTCGCCTCCACCACCACCGGTGAGCCGATCCGGACGGTCGGGTCCGTGTTGGCGTCGCTGGCGCTCGCGCCCTCGATCCGTTCGGGGTTGTCCCAGGAGGTCACCCCGGCCCACACGTACTCCGGGCCGTCGTCGCCCGGCAGCCCGTACTTGACCACGAGCTGCGTCTCCGGCGGGAGCTGCCCGGCGAGGAACCGTGCCCGGATGTCGCCAAGCGAGGCGCGGGCGGTGGCGACCGCCCGGCTCATGGCGTCGCCGGGGCGCGCGTACCGCACGTCCGGCTGGATGCCGTTGAACAGCGTGGCGCAGGCGGCGGCGAAGTAGCGGCCGTCCGGCCCGGGGTGCCCGGCCGGCGGGCGCAGGCTGAGGAACGAGTCGGCCTCCGGGTCGGTGGCCGGGTCCAGCTCCAGCCGCAGCAGCACCGGCGCGGTCGCCCCGTGCTGCTCCGGATTGCCGTACGCCACCGCGATGTCGTGCCCGGTGACCGTGGCCAGCACCGGCAGCTGCACGAACGCCGGCACCTCCTCGCCGGCCAGGCCGTCGGTCCAGTCCCGCAGCAGCCGCCGGGCCGCCCCGGTCATCACCGCGCCCCACGCCCGGGTGAGATGGTCGGGGACACCCTGCGTCTGGAGCTCCAGCAGGCCGAAGCGGCGCAGCCCCTTCGTGGTGAACCACAGCCCCTCGGCGTCGGACGAGTACGGCACCAGCACCCAGTCGACCAGCCGGATCCGCCCCTGCGCGTCCGGCAGCGACCGCAGCGCGGTCGCCGGGTCCAGGAACTGGAGCCCGAAGACGTCCACCACGTCGCTGTCGACCGTGTCGGCGACCGCGGCGGCCACCGCCCGGGCCGCCCACTCGTGTGCCGGCGGCCAACCCGGCCGGTACTCGGCCTGCACCACCACCAGGTGGGTCGCCGCCGCCAGCCGGGCCAGCTGCGCCTCCGTCGCGCCGAACGCGGTCAGCAGGTCCGGTGGCAGCTCGGGGAACTCGCCGATCGGCCGGGTGTCCACGCTCATCAGCGGGCTGTCCAGCATCTGCCGCGCGAGCCCGTACACCGGCTCGGCCAGCCGCCCGGCGAGCCGCTCCACGGCCGTCTTCGTGCCCACCGCCGGCAGCCCGGCCATCGGCACCAGGTACGTCGCGCTCAGCGATTCGGGGACCGGTACGGGCAGGAAGTCGTCCGTGATGAGCATGTCGTCCCCCGGGGTGGCCGCGCCGGTGCTGTCGCCCCGAACGCTACCCGGCGGGCGGGGCGGAACTCAGCCGGACAACGCCAGTCCCAGGTAGGTCAGCGTGGTGACCACTTCGACGGTCGCGCCCAGCACGTCGCCGGTCACGCCGCCGAGGCGGCGTACCACGTGCCGGAGCAGCCCCACCGCGACGGCGAGGGCGGCGGCGACGGCGAGCGGCCCCTGCCACGGGCGGCCCGGCACGGCCGCGACCGCCACCAGCGCGACGGCAGCCGTGCCGGCGGCCAGCGCGACCGGCCCGACCGTGCCGGCGACCAGCGCGCCCAGGCCCTCCGGCCGGGCCGCCGGCACCCCGCGCCGGCAGGCCACCGCGACCCCGAGCCGGCCGGCGGCGGTCGCGGTCACCACCGCTGCGAGCACCGCCGGCGCCGACCGCCCGGCCAGCTCCGCGAGCACCGCCGCCTGCACGAGGAGTACGACCACCAGCGCGACCACCCCGAACGGGCCCACGTCCGGCTTCTTCATGATCTCCAGCGCGGCCGCCCCCCGCCGGTACGACCCGAGCGCGTCCACGGTGTCGGCCAGCCCGTCCAGGTGCAGGCCCCGGGTGAGCAGCGCGCCGACACCGACCGTGACGCCGGCCGCGACCAGCGGCGGCGCGGACGCGCCGAGGAGCAGCAGCACCCCGGCGAGGACGGCGCCGAGCAGCGCCCCGACGGCCGGGGCGAGCGCCATCGCGGTGCCCGCGACCGCCCGGTCGATCCGGCCGGCGCGCACCGGCAGCGTGGTGAACGTGGTCAGCGCCAGCCGTGCCCCGGCGGCGAGCCGCTCAGCCGGCACGCCGGCCGGACGGGTCCAGCGACGCGGACTCCGGCTCGGTGGTGGTCGGCCCCGGGCCGGCCGGCTCCGGCTCGTGGAAGTCCGGCTCGTCGGTCTCCGGCTCGGTGGTGGTCGGCCCCGGCCCCGCCGGCTCCGGCTCGTGGAAGTCCGGCTCGGCGGTGGTCGGCCCCGGCCCCGCCGGCTCCGGCTCGTGGAAGTCCGGCTCGTCCGACTCGGGGACGCCGCCCAGCGCCGGGTGTACCGGCAGCGCGGCGGCCAGCCCGAGCACCGAGCGCAGCAGCGGCAGCGCCACCAGCGCGTTCGCGCCCTCGCCCAGGTCCAGCCGTAGGTCGAGCAGCGGGGTCAGGCCGAGCACGTCGGCGGCCAGCCGCACCGCCGGGTGCCCGCCGTGGTCGGCGAGCAGGCACCAGTGCCGGGCCTGCCCGGCCAGATCCCGGCTGACCATGCCGGCGGCCACGCCGACCGGACCGTCCAGCAGGACCGGCAGTCGCCGCGCGGTCGCGCCGAGCAGCACGCCGGTGGCCACGGCGATGTCACCGCCGCCCAGCTCGGCCAGGATGTCCTTGGCGCCGCGCGGCGAGTGGCGGCTGCGGTGCAGCCCGTCCCGGACGGCCGCGCAGCGCACCATCCAGGAGGCGTCGTCGTACTCGCCCGCGTCGGTGACGACCCGGCCGAGCACGGCGGGCGGCTCGGCCCCGGCCGTGGCCGCCAGCACCGCCGCGGCCGCCGCCTCGGTGCCGGCGCCGCACGCGCCCAGCACCAGCAGCCGTACGCCGGCGTCGGCGGCCTGCTCGGCCAGCCGCCAGCCCTGGCGCAGCGCCGACTCGACCTGGTCGAGGGTCAGCGCCGGCTCGACCTCGATCGGGCCGGCGGTCGGGGCGTCGACCACCTGGAGGCTGGCGCCGGACTCCGCGGCGAGCCGGGCCAGCGCACCCCGGCCCGCCCGGGCGTCCCGGGCGCGGCGGGCGGAGTCGCCGGGGACCGTGCCGGCGGCGGCACCGCCCGCGTGGTCGCCGTGCACGAGCAGCACCCGCACCGAACCCCACGGCGCGGGCGTCGGGGTGCCCTGGGTGGCGGCGGCGAAGCCGACCACCCGGTCGAGCACGCCGAACCCGGCGCCGGGCACGTCCAGGGTGGCCAGGCGGTCGACGGCCTGCGGGCCCGCGTACTCGTCGGGCATGGGCAGCTCCATGCCCGGCTGGATGACCAGGCCGGTGGCCACCATCGGCAGCGCCATGGTCGGGGCCGCCCACGGGGTGCCGCCGTCGTGGGCCGGGCCCGCCGGGGCAGGCGGGACGGTCGGGGTCAGCACCTCGGGCAGCGCCTCCGGCTCCCCGTCCGGCGTCACCACGGTCTCGTCGGTCGGCTCGCTGACGTCGCCGTCCGGCGTGGGGGCGCCGGGCGCCCCGACGATGACGTTCGGCGGCGCGACGGGAGCCGTCGGCGTGGTGGGCTTGAGCCAGGCCGGCTGACCCGCGACCACCAGGACGACCGCCTCGCAGGCGTCGGCGACCGCGCGGTTGGCCGCGCCGAGCGCGTCGGTGAAGGCCCGGCCGAGCGGGGTGGTCGGCACCAGGGAGAGCCCGACCTCCGGGCTGACCACCACCAGCCGGGCCCGGCAGGAGCGCACCGCCTCGGCCAGTTCGGCGATGGTGGCGGTGTCGTCGGCCGGCTGGTGGGCCGGGTCGAGCAGGACGGTCACCCAGCCGCCCAGGTCGTCGACGAGCAGGGTCTCGTGCGACTCCGCGGCGGAGATCACGTCGGCCAGGCGGCGCGGGTCCTCGGCGGTCTCCTCGGTGGTCCAGGTCTCCGGGCGGCGGGCCCGGTGGGCCGCCAACCGGGTCGCCCACTCCTCGTCGTCGGCGCCGGCGTCGGCGGCGGTGGCCACGTAGCGGACCAGGGGCGCGTCGGCGACCAGGGACTCGGCGAACTCGGACTTGCCGGACCGGATACCGCCGAGCACCAGGACCGTGTTCCACCCGTCAACGGACATGCCCGTACCTTAAGGCCGCCCGGCGACCCGCCGCCCTCCGGCCCGCACGCCGCCGACCCGGTTCGCGCCACCTCATCCGCAGTGTTCGAAACCGCTGCCGTAGCTGGCGCCGCCGGTCGACCCACCCCACTTGACGCAGACACCGGCCGCCGCGGCGCGCACCGGACCGGCGTAGTACGCGAACGACCCGCTGTCGGTGCTGCGGGCCCGCCCCTGCACCTCCAGCCAGGCCGACGTGGCGGTGGCCGTGCCCACGGCGCTGTCCTTGAGCGTCACCACGCAGTTGGTGCCGGTGCCGTCGTGGTACAGCAGGTAGACCCGGCCCTTCCGGGCGCCACCGGCGGTCAGCGTGGCGGAGTCGATCACGCGGTAGCCGCTGCCGCACACCTCGCCGGCGGTGTACGGGTTGGGCTTCGACGGTGCCGCGGTGGTCGGCGTCGGGCGGGGCCGCGGCGAAGCCGCGGTGGGACCGGCACCCGCGCCCGGGGACGCGGTGGCCGGGGTGCCGGGCGCCGGGGTCGAGGTGCGTCCCGCCGAGGGGGTCGGTGCGGCGGCCGTACGTCGAGTGGCGCTCGGTGCCGCGCCGGACGCCGGGCTGGTTCCGGCGACCGCCGTCGCGGGTGCACCCGGGTCCACCACCGCGGCGCGACC
Source organism: Micromonospora sp. H33 (assembly GCF_052068455.1). Lineage (NCBI taxonomy): Bacteria > Bacillati > Actinomycetota > Actinomycetes > Micromonosporales > Micromonosporaceae > Micromonospora > Micromonospora sp. H33. The sequence goes on from NZ_JBQHDE010000002.1 coordinate 334,207, forward strand.
GGCCCCGGGCGCGGCGGTACCGCCCTCGGAGACGAGCGCGGTGGCGGCGACCGCGCCGACGATCACCACGGACACGGCGACGGCCGCGCCGACGAGCGCGGTACGGCGGGCCGGCCGCCGGTCACCGGGACCCGGCAGGGTCGGCGATGTCGTACCGGCCGGGTCCTCCAGGGTGGGGTGCCCGCCGGACGGCTCCGACGGTGCCCAGGGCGGCTGCGGCGTGCCGGCCAGGTGGGCGCCGGAGGGCGGGAGCGCGGCGGCGGGCGGCCGAGCGGCCGGCGGGGGCACGGCGGCGGGCGGCAGGGGTGCGGCGGCGGGCGGCGGGGGTGCGGCGCCGAGGCCCGGCGGGCCGGCGGCCGGCGACGCGCCGGCGACCGCCCACGGTGGACGGGCCGAGTCCGGCACCACCGCCAGCGTCGCCTCCCGCGCCCCGGTCGCGGCGTCGGCCAGCGCCGCCGCGTCGGGCCAGCGGTCGGCCGGGCTCTTCGCCATGGCGCGCTCCACCACGGCGACGACCGCCGCCGGGGTCTCCGGTGGCAGCGGCGCCGGCTGGTCCTGCAGGTGGCGCAGGGCCACCTGCAACGGGTTGTCCCCGTCGAACGGCGGCCGGCCGGCGAGGCAGGCGTACGCCACGGTGCCGAGGGCGTAGATGTCCGTCGCGGCGGAGACCGGCTGGTTCGCGGCCTGCTCGGGCGACATGTACGAGGCGGTGCCGAGCACCATGTTGGCCGCGGTGAGGCCGGCCGTGGTGCCGGAGCGGGCGATGCCGAAGTCGACCAGCACCACCTGGCCGTCCGGCTTCACCAGCAGGTTCCCCGGCTTGACGTCGCGGTGCACGATGCCGGCGGCGTGCGCGGCGTGCAGCGCGTCGGCCGCCTGCGCCACCACGGACATGGTCGAGGCGGCGTCGAGCCGCCCCGCCCGGCGCAGCCAGGTGCCGAGCGGCTCGCCGTCGACGTACTCCATCACCAGGTAGTCGACCGGGCCGCCGTCGGCGAGGGTGGCCCGGCCGACGTCGTGCACCGCGACCACACCGGGGTGGCGCACCGCCGCCAGCATTCGCGCCTCGGCCCGGAACCGGGTGGTGAACTCCGGGTCCTCGGTCAGCGCCGGCAGCAGCACCTTCAAAGCCACCACGCGTTCCAGCGCGACGTCGGTGCACCGCCAGACCGCCCCCATGCCGCCGGTCGCCACCCGCTCGTCCAGCCGGTACCGGTCGCCGAGCACCACACCTCGAGTCAGCACCCGGCCACGGTACCGGCCGGCCACCCGGGAGCGATCAAGCACTCACCCGACGCGCAGCCGTTGTCCGTCAGGACGACTACTCTGGCGGCGGGAGATCAGCGGCGAGGGGAGACGCGCACATGGCGTGGAGCTGGCGGTACGAGGGCACGAACGGCGAGTCGGTGCAGGGTCCGGCGGAGTCGTTCGGCAGCCAGGCGGATGCCGAGTCCTGGATCGGCCAGACCTGGCGGGAGCTCGCGGCGTCCGGCGTCACCTCGGTCGCGCTCGTCGAGGACGACCGCGTGGAGTACCGGATGAGCCTGCTGCCCCCGGCGGAGTGATGGCCGGCGACCGCCCGGGTGGCGAGCCGCTGCTGCTCGGCGTACCCCGGGCGGCGTTCCGTCCCAGCCCGGTCTTCCTCGCCCTGGTGGCGCTCTTCGTCACCAGCGCGGTCATGACCTGGCGCGGGTTCGGCAACGTCCGGGTCGACGTGTTCCTCTTCGTCGTCTCCGGCTGGCTGGTCTCGCTGTGCCTGCACGAGTACGCGCACGCGCTCGTCGCGTTCCGGGCCGGCGACCGCAGCGTCGCCCACCAGGGCTACCTGACGCTCAACCCGCTGAAGTACAGCCACCCGCTGCTGTCCATCGCGCTGCCGGTGCTGGTGGTGCTGCTCGGCGGCATCGGCCTGCCCGGCGGTGCGGTGTGGGTGGACCGGCACGCCATCCCCGGGCGGCTGCGGCACACCCTGGTGAGCCTCGCCGGACCGGCCACCAACGTGCTGTTCACGCTGGTGCTGGTCACCGCCGTCCGGCTCGGCGCGCCCGGCGGCGGGCCGGTCGAGTTCTGGGCGGCCGTGGCGCTGCTCGCCTTCCTCCAGCTCACCGCGAGCCTGCTCAACCTGCTCCCGGTGCCCGGTCTGGACGGCGGCAACATGATCCAGCCCTGGCTCAGCCCGCCGTATCGGCGGATGTACGACGTCTTCGCGCCGTACGGCTTCATCCTGCTGTTCGCGCTCCTGTGGAACCCGACCATCGCCGGCTGGTTCTTCGGGGCGGTCTTCGCCGTCGGCGACGCCCTCGGCCTGCCTCCGGGCCTGTACGTCCGCGGCCTGGATCTCGTGCGCTTCTGGCAGGGCTGACGGTCCGTCGCGGCCGGCGCCGTTCCGGGCCGGCCGCGACGGAGCGCGTCACGGGCGCTGGGCCGGGGACTCCGTGCGGGACGGGTCGCGCTCGGTGACCGGTTCGACGATCTCGTCGATCGCCTTGAGCAGGTCGGCGTCGAGCTTCACGCCGGCCGCCTTGACGTTGTCGTGCACCTGCTCGGGGCGGGACGCGCCGACGATCGCCGAGGAGACGTTCGGGTTCTGCAGCACCCAGGCGATGGCGAGCTGGGCCATGCTGAGCCCGGCCTGCTCGGCGAGGGGCTTGAGCCGCTGCACCCGGGTCAGGACCTCGTCGGTCATCCACTGCGCGATGAAGCCCGCGCCGGACTTCTCGTCGGTGGCGCGGGAGCCGGCCGGCGGCGGCTGGCCCGGCTGGTACTTGCCGGACAGCACGCCCTGCGCCATCGGGGACCAGACGATCTGCCCGACGCCCAGCTCCTCGCTGGTCGGCACCACCTCGGCCTCGATGACCCGCCAGAGCATCGAGTACTGCGGCTGGTTGGAGACCAGCGGGATGCGCAGCTCGCGGGCGAGCTGGTGGGCCTCGCGGATCTGCGACGCCTTCCACTCCGAGACGCCGATGTAGAGCGCCTTGCCGGAGTGGACGACGTCGGCGAACGCCTCCATCGTCTCTTCGAGGGGGGTGCTGTAGTCGTACCGGTGGGCCTGGTAGAGGTCGACGTAGTCGGTGCGCAGCCGGCGCAGCGAGCCGTTGATCGACTCCATGATGTGCTTGCGGGACAGGCCGCGGTCGTTACGACCCGGCCCGGTCGGCCAGTACACCTTCGTGAACAGCTCGATGCCCTCGCGCCGTTCATTCTCCAGCGCCCGGCCGAGGACGTCCTCGGCGCGGGTGCCGGCGTACACGTCGGCGGTGTCGAAGGTGGTGATGCCGGCGTCCAGGGCGGCCCGGACGCACGCGAACGCCGCCTCCTCCTCGACCTGCGAGCCGTGGGTGATCCAGTTGCCGTACGAGATCTCGCTGACCATGAGGCCGGAACGGCCCAGGTGTCGGAATTCCATTCCCCGACCCTAGCCCTGGCGCGGCCGGCGGCGCCCGGGCGGGGAGACAGGTCGTGGACGCGGTCAGATCACCGGCACGGTGTCGGTGAGCAGCCGGTCGATCTCGGCCACCACCTCGCCCCGGTCGGGGTGCACCGGGTCGATCAGCGGTTCGCCCCGCCGGTCCAGCGCCCCCCAGCGGCCGGTGCCCACGGCGACCAGGAACGCGACGGGGTGCACGACCAGCGCCGGGTGCACCGGCGGTACCACCACCCGCCCGCTCCGGTCCACCACGCCGTACCGCCCGGCCACGTCCACCACGGCCAGGCCCTCGTCGGTGAAGCCGTCGACGTGCCGGCCGTCGGCGAGGGCGGTCGCGAACCCGTGGTAGCGGGTCGGCACCACGATCCGGCCGGTGCGGTCCACCGCTCCCCAGCCCTCCCGGCGGACGGCGGCGACACCGCGCCGGAACGGGCGTACCTCGGCGAAGCCCGGCGGCACGACCACCTCGCCGGTCGTGTCGATCGCCCGCCAGCCGCCGGGCTCGCCGCGCGACACCCAGGCCAGCCCGTCGGAGAACGGGCGGACCGCCAGCCAGGACGGCTCCAGCACGATGGCGCCGGTGAGGTCGATCAGCGACCACCGGTCGGTCGTCGGCCGGCGGACCCAGGCCACCCCCTCCCGGAACGGCTGCGCCTCCGCGTACTCCGCGGCGATCACCAGGTCACCGTCGGGGTCGGTGTAACCCCAGCGGTCGCCGTCGCGCGCGGGCACCGGGGGCCGGTCCCGCTCCAGCAGCTCCTCCCGGCTCCGGGGGTACGGCCCGAAGCCCGTCCCCGCGGCCCGCTCGGTCACCGCGTCCAGGCTCAACCGGACCCGGGTCAGCAGGTCGGGGTCGGCGGCGCCCCGCAGGTTCAGCGCCTGCTCGAAGTGGTCGCACGCCTCCATCAGCCGGCCCTGGTCGAAGCAGCACCGCCCGGCGTGCTCGTGCAGCGCCGCCCGTAGCCGGTCGGGCAGCTCCGGCGAGTTCGCCTCGGCCAGGAGCCGGTCGGCCTCGTCGTACTCGCCCCGCCACCGCAGCACGTGCGCCAGCCGCGCCTGCGCCAGGGCCGTACGCCGTAGCTCGCCGGTCGCCTCCGCGTACGTGAGGGCGAGCCGCCCGTCGGCAAGGGCGTCGTCCAGGTCTCCGACGATCCGGGAGACCACCGCCCGCAGGCTGAGCAGCCGGGCGCGGGACCTGTTGTCGACGGCCGTGCCGAGCTTCTCGGTGAGGCGGCGACGGATCACCCGGAACTCGTCGGGATCGGTGACGATCTCGCGCAGTGTCGCCGGGTCCAGCTGCCAGCGGTAGCTCGCGAGGATCTGCTCGGGATCGCCCTGTGCCGCCGACCGCGCGCCGGCCGGCGCGGCGTCGCGGTGCGGACCGGGTCCGTCCTCGGCCTTGTGCGGCGACGCCGCCACCCCGGAACCGGCCGATCCGGTCCCGGCAGGCGTCGTGTCGCTGGTGCCGTCGGGGGTTGCCGGCCGATCCTGGTGATTCCCGGTCCCCGGAGGGGCTGCTTCCTCCCCCGATCTCGTTGCCTCGACCGCAGGGGGTGACGCCGGCTCGGCCGGGACGTTGTCGTGCGCTTCCGACGTCGGGTGTGGAACGGTCTCGCCCGCGGGCGTGGTCGTCGGGTCGACGGTCGGGGTTTCCACGATCGGGGTTTCCACGTGCGGTGGCTCCACCGCCGGGCCGGCAGGGTCGACCGCAGGCTCGGTCGTCGCGGCCGAGGCCGCATCGGTGGGGGACGGCGCCGGGACCGGGTGGTCCGTGTCCGGCCGCCCGGCCGCATCGGCGGCCCGGTTGCTCGGTTGATCGGTCGGTTCCGACGGAAGGGCGGGGTGGGGGATAGCGGAAGTCGACACCGGAGGCGTGACCGGCGTACCCGCCAGGTCGCCGGCCGGCGGTGCCGAGACGGGGGCGGCCGGTGGTGCCGGAACCGGCGCGGGAGCGGCCGCGGGTGCCGTTACCGGGTCGGTGGACGCGCCTCCGTCGCCCGCCGGTGGTGCCGACACCGGCTGGGCGGGCGGCGCCGAGACGGGCTGTGCGGGCGACGCGGAGACGGGCTGGGCAGGTGGTGCCGAGACCGGTCGCGCAGCCAGTGGCGCCGACTCGGTGCTGGGCGAGGCGATCGGCTCGGTGGGCGGTGCGGCCAGCGGTGGGATGGGGGCCGTTGCCTCGGCGGCAGGCGGGGCCGGTGGCGTGGAGACCGCGTGGACCACGGGCGGGGCCGTTGCTGGCTCGGGGACGGCCGGGACGGTGGGCCTCGGTAGCGCCGGGTCCGGTGTGGTGGATCGGACCGCGTCGGCCGCCGGTGGTGCCGACACCGGCTGGCTTGGCGGTGCCGAGATCGGCTGGGCGGGTGGCGCCGAGACCGGCTCGGTGGGCGGGGTCGAGACAGGTCGGGCGAGTGGCGGCGGGGGATCGAACGGCACCGAGTCGGACGGCACGGATCCGGACGTCATGGAGCCGACGGCAGGCTCGTCGCCAGGGGGTGCGGGCGGCGTGGACGTCTCATCCGCGTCGGCGGTCCTGGCGGACTCCGCCGCGCTGGCCGGTCCGGGGACCGGCGGGGTCGCGGCAGCCTCGGCCGGCGAGGTCGGCTGCGTCGGAGCCGGATCGGCGGGCGGTGCGGCCGACCCGAACCAGGCGACCGGGCCGCTCCGTTGCGGGGTCTCCGCGCGCGGCGGCTCGACGGCGGGCGGATCCGACGGCGGTGGCGGCACGTACCGCCGTGGATTCCAGGGCGTGATGGTCGGCGTCGTGCCCGCGGCATTGTCGGGCGTCGGTCCGGTCGTCGCCGGGCCTCCGTGCGTCGACCCCGGGGACGTGGCGTCCGGCCGGACGTCCTCGGGCAGGGTCCCGTGTTCCGCTGCCGTACGGAACTCCATCCGGGGCCGATCGGTCGGGGGCACCGGGACCGGGGTCGCGCCCTCGGGCGAGCCGGGACGCCGATCCGCCCAGAGGTCGCCGCGCTCCGGTGCCGACTGCCGGTCGACGGGAGCCTGCGGCGCGACGGGTCCGTGCGGGTGGGGCGCGGGCGAGACGGGCCGGTCGGGGCTGTGCGGGGCGGGCGCGGTGGTGCGGGGACGGTCGACGGGGTGTCCGCCAGCCTCGGGGGCGACCGGGCGGCCGAGGTCCTGCCGCTGCCGTCCGTGCTCGACGGGAGCCGGCGACACCGGCCGGCTGGGCGTCCCGGGGTGGTGGCCGGGCGCGGGGGAGACCGGCCGCCGGTCCGGCCCGTCCGCGCCGGCGGCGAACGGATCGGGCCGGCGGTCGTGCCGGTCCGGGTTGGACGCCGGGGAGACCGGACGGTTTGGGAGCGGGCGGTCCTGGCCGCTCGGAACCGGTGCCGGCGAAACCGGCCGCGCCGGCGGCGGAACCGGCATGCCGGGGGAGACGGGTCGGCCGGGTGCGCCGGACACGGGCCGGTCGTGGGCCGGGGACGGCGGGACGGACACCGGCGCGCCGGCGGGGCGGGCGCCCGCCGCGGGGTGCACCTCGTCGTACCGCGCCGGTCGGCCGTCGTGACGCGGCCGGTCGGCGGGACGGGGCGGGTGGTCCGGGCGCTGTTCGCCGTGGGCGGCGTCCCGGTCGAAACCGGGGCGCAGCGGGCCGGGCGGCGGCCAGGTCAGCCCGCCGTCGGGCCGCCGGTCGGCCGGCGGACGCTCGGCGCGGTACCGGTCCGCCGGCCGGTCGCGGCCCGGCTCGGCGGGACGACGCTGCGGATGCCCCTCCGCGCGCGCCGCCGCCTCGCGCGGGCCCCAAGGTCCCTCCTGCTCCGGACGACGACCACCGCGCTGCGGCGGCTCGCCGTACGCCCGCTCGGGATGCGGCCAACGGTCGGCCTGGCCGTACCGCGGTCCGTCGCCGGAACGGTCCCACGGTCCCTCGCCGGCGGCGTCCCGTCGCCGGTCCGCCGGTCGCTGCGCACCCGCCGCGCGGGGGCCGCGCGGGTCGTCCCCGGCGCCGTCGCGCGGCCGGTCGGTGCCGTGGCCGCGGGACCTCTCGGCACCGGGGTCGCGTGGACCGTCAGGGGCGCGGTCGCGGGGGCCGTCGACGGCGCGGTCGCGTGGGCCGTCGGTGCGGTCCCACGGGCCGGTGAACGTGTGGTCCCGCGGTCCGCCGTTGCGGCGGTCCGTGGACTCCTCGGCGGGCCGGCCCCGGTCGTCGGACCCCGACTGTCCCCACGGGTAGCGCGTGCGGCGCTGCTCCGGGCCGCCCCGCTGACCGGCGTCGGGAGACTCGTGACCCCGGTGCCGGTCCTCCTCGGTCTCCCGCAGCCAGCCCAGGTCCGCGTGCCCCGCCGGGGAGACGGGCCGGTCCCGTCCGGCCGGCTCGTGCCGGGGGCGGCGGTCGTCGTACCGGCCGGACTCGTCGTAGCGGTCACGGCCGTCGGCCCGGCGGGCGTCGGCGCCCCACCCCGGGTCGCCGCCGGGCCGGCCGTTGCGCTGCTCCGGCCGCTGGCCCCGGGTCCGCTCGTCCGTCCTGGTCGGATCGCCGGCCGGACGACGGTACGCCTCGTCGCCGGGGCGCCGGTCGTCGCGGTGACCGCGCCAGCCGTCCGGTTCGTCGTCCCAGGACCGGCCGAGGTACGTCCCGTCGGCGTGGGTCGGCGCGAGCGGCGGCACCTCGGCACGGCCGACCACGGCGGCCCGACCGCGCGGGGCGGGCGGCGGGGCGTGCTCGATGCCGATGTCACCGGGGTAGCGCTGGCCGGGGAACTGGGGGCGCCACTCGTTCGTCGGCTCGACCACCCAGGAGGGCTCGGCGGGGTCGTGCCACCGGTCGCTGTAGCCGCGACTCATCCGCACGACCTGTCGTCGGTGCGCGCGGCGGCGGGGTCGTGCCCCGCCCGGGCGGGCACGCCGGACCGGCCGGCGGGCGTCCGCTCGCTCACGGCCGCGCCCCGGTGGCCGGCTCGCGTCCGCTCGCTCACGGCGATTGTCACCTCGTTGCACATTGTCGCGCTGGGCACCCCACCTGCCGGTAGAGTCCCCCGTTCCGGCACGGCGTAGCTGCGGATGGAGGGTAACGGCGTGGGCTCGGTCACCGCCACTGCGGCACCACCCCCGGGCCCCAAACGTTATCCTATGGTTCCGGACATTTAAGGCTATAACCGGTTCGGGCTTCCGGCGTTACGCCACCTACCGCCAGGCCTCCCTCGCCGGGCTGGTGACCAACGTCGTCTTCGGGTTCCTGCGCTGCTACGTGCTGCTCGCGGCCGCCGGCGCGGCGGGCACCGTCGCCGGGTACGACCGGGGCCAGCTCGCCACATTCGTGTGGGTGAGCCAGGGCCTGCTCGCCGTCGTCCTGCTGTGGGGCTGGACCGAGCTGGCCGACCGGATCCGCTCCGGCGAGGTCGCCGCCGACCTGCTCCGGCCGGTGCACCCGGTCACCGCGTACCTGGCCGCCGACCTGGGCCGGGCCGGGCACGCCGTGCTGGTCCGGATGCTGCCGCCGGTGCTGGTCGGGCCGCTCTTCTTCGAGGTCCACGTGCCGTCGCGGTGGGCGACCGGACCGCTGTTCGCGGTGTCCGCGCTCGCCGCCGTGGTGCTCTGCTTCGGCTGCCGGTTCCTCGTCAACGCGACCGCGTACTGGCTGCACGACGTCCGGGGCGCGATGATCCTCTGGACGGTCTGCTCCGGGGTGCTCGCCGGGCTCTACTTCCCGCTGCGCTTCCTCCCGGAGTGGCTCCAGGTCGCGCTCTGGCTGGGCACCCCGTTCCCGAGCCTGTTGCAGACCCCGCTCGACGTGCTGGTCGAGCGGGACCCGACCGGCGTGCAGGTCGCCCTGGTCGGATTGCAGGTCGCCTGGACGGTGGTGATCCTGGCCGCCTGCCGCTGGGTGCAGCGGCGCGCCGAGCGCCACCTGGTGGTGCAGGGTGGCTGAGCCGACCCGCCCCGGTGGCACCCTGGCGGCGTACCGGGCCCTGCTCGGCGCGCAGGCCCGCTCGCAGGCCGCGTACCGCACATCGTTCGTCGTCGACGTGCTCGGCAACGTCGGCTCCACCGTCTTCGACGTGCTGACCGTCCTGGTGATCTTCGGGGTGACCCGGGAGCTGGGCGGCTTCACCCTCCGCGAGGCGATGGTGATCGTCGGGCTCGCCACCGCGGCGTTCGCCACCGCGGACCTGCTGGTCGGCAACATCGAGCGACTGCCCCGGTACGTGCGGACCGGGCTCTTCGACGCGGTGCTGGTCCGCCCGCTCGGCACCCTGCCGCAGCTCCTGCTGATGGACCTGCCGCTGCGCAAGGTGTCCCGGGCGGTGTTCGGCCTGGCCGTCCTCGTCGTCGCGCTCGGCTCGGCCGGCATCGACTGGACGCCGGCCCGGGTGGCGCTGGTGGTCGTCGCGCCGCTCGCCGGGGTGGTGTTCTTCGGCTCGGTGTTCGTCGCCACCGCGACCGTCTCGTTCTGGTGGGTCGACTCCGGTGAGCTGGCCAACGCGGTCACCTACGGCGGGCGGGACTTCACCGCGTACCCGATCACCGTCTACGGTGGATGGTTCCGCGCGCTGTTCGCGTACGGTCTGGGTTTCGCCTTCGTGAGCTACCACCCGGCGCTGGCGCTGCTGGGCCGGGCCGACCCGCTGGGCCTGCCGGCCGCGGTGGGTTGGGCCGCGCCGGCCGTCGCGCTGGTCGCGGCGACGCTGGCGGCGGCGGCCTGGCGCACGGGTGTCCGTCACTACCGGAGTACGGGATCATGACCGACGTGATCGTGGCCGAGGGGCTGCGCAAGGAGTTCTCCGTGCGGGTCCGGGCCGGCCGGTTGCGCCGGGAGAAGCGGCGGGTGGCGGCTGTCGACGGCATCGACCTGCGGGTGGCCCGGGGCGAGATGCTCGGCTACATCGGCCCGAACGGCGCCGGCAAGTCGACCACGCTCAAGATGCTCACCGGCGTGCTGATGCCGTCCGCCGGGGAGGTGCGGGTGTGCGGCCTGCGCCCGGTCGCCGAACGCACCCGGCTCGCCCTGCGTATCGGGGTCGTGTTCGGGCAGCGCTCGCAGCTGTGGTGGGATCTGCCGCTGCGCGACTCGTTCGCGCTGCTCCGGCACGTCTACCGGGTGCCCGCCGACGCGCACGCGGCGCGGCTGCGGCGGTGCCGGAGCCTGCTCGACCTGGACGCGTTCCTGGACGTCCCGGTGCGGCAGCTCTCGCTCGGCCAGCGGATGCGCGGCGAGCTGACCGCCGCGCTGCTGCACGGGCCGGAGGTGCTCTTCCTCGACGAGCCGACGATCGGCCTCGACGTGGTGAGCCGGCAGGCGGTACGCGGTTTCCTCGCCGAGCTGGGCCGGGCGGGCGACACGACGCTGGTGCTGACCACCCACGACCTCGCCGACATCGAGCGGCTCTGCGGGCGGCTCGTCGTGGTCGACCACGGGCGGGTGGTGCACGACGGCTCGATCGCCGAGCTGCACCGGCGGTACGGCTCGCGCCGGCTGCTCGTCGCCGACCTGGACACCGCGCCCGTCCTCGCGCCGGCGCTGCCGGGCGCCCCGCTGGAGCGGGTCGAGGCCGACGGGCACCGGCTGGTGTACGCGTTGGAGTCGGCGGGTGTGGCGGACGTGGTGGCCGCCCTCGCCGGACTGGGCGCGCTGCGCGACGTCTCGATCGTCGAGCCCGACATCGAGGACGTGGTGGCCCGCCTGTACCGGCGGGAGGATCAGGGGTGTTCCATCACCAGCACGGCGAAGGTGCCGGGGGCCAGCGCCTCGTAGCGGTGCGGCACGTCGCCGGGGAACGTGGCGTAGTCGCCGGGCCCCAGCTCCACCGGCGCCTGCTCCGGTCTGCCGGCCTGGGCGACCGTCGCCATGTCCGTGCTGGTGTACGCGGGCGGGTTCGCCGGCTGGGCCCGGCCGGCGGGCGTGCTGGTGGGCGTGCTGCTGGCCTGGCGTCGGGCGCCGTTCGTGCTGGTGGTGCTCGGGGCCGCCGGCACCACCGCGCTGCTGCGGCTGCTCGGCGTGGCGTGATCCGTCACCCGGGCCCGGAACGACGACGGCCCCTCCCCGCGGTGCGGGAAGGGGCCGATTCGTCGAGGGTCAGATCGGGTCGCCGATGTTGACGCGCGGCGCGGGGGCCCGCATCCGGCGGAACGTGATCGACCGCATGATCGCGTAGAGGTAGAGCGAGCCCATCCGCTGCCCGGTGTTCGGGAAGCGCTCGCGGACCAGCTTCTTGATCTTCCGCGAGATCAGGATCGAGTCGACGATCACGCCGAACGCGAGCGCGCCCCAGAGGATGTTGGAGGCCAGCTGGATCACCGGGGGCATCGCCTGGTTCGAGCCGATCAGCACGACCAGCGCGCCGCCGAAGAACCAGGTGCCGACCGTACGCCGGGAGTCGACCACGTTGCGGGCGAGCAGCCGCTCCGGCCCGCGGTCGCGGGGGCCGCCCTCGCGCCGGAACTCGGAAGCCGCTTCGGCGCGCAGTTGGCGCCGTCGCTCCCGCTGCTCCTCCTTGGTCAGCGGCTTCGTCGCCGCGGCCGGACGGCGGCCCGCCGTCGGACGCTTCGGCGTCTCGCGTCCCTTCGCGGCGGTGTAGCCGCGGGGACGGGCGGAGGTGTCCTCCTCGGGGGTCACCGGGGCGGTGGCCTCCTCGACGAGGTTGGCGGACTTGCGGCGAAACAGCGACACGCGGCAAGGGTAGCCAACGGCCGGCGCCCGGTGCACATCGCGGTGCACCGGGCGCGGGTGAGGAGAGTTACGGCCGCTCGACGTGCGCGCCGAGGTCGGCGAGCTTGGCCTCGAAGTCCTCGTAGCCGCGGTTGATCAGGTCGACGCCGTACACCCGGGAGGTGCCCTCGGCGGCGAGCGCGGCGATCAGGTGGCTGAAGCCGGCCCGCAGGTCCGGGATGACCAGTTCGGCGGCGTGCAGCTTGCTCGGCCCGGCGATGACCGCCGAGTGCTTGAAGTTGCGCCGGCCGAAGCGGCACGGCGTGCCGCCGAGGCAGTCCCGGTAGACCTGGATGTTGGCGCCCATCGAGTTGAGCGCCTCGGTGTAGCCGAGCCGCTGCTCGTACACCGTCTCGTGGACGATCGACAGGCCCCGCGCCTGGGTCAGCGCCACGACGAGCGGCTGCTGCCAGTCCGTCATGAAGCCGGGGTGCACGTCGGTCTCCAGCGCGACCGACTTCAGCTCGCCGCCCGGGTGCCAGAACCGGATGCCGCCCTCCTGGCCCGGGTCGCCCAGCTTGGGCGGCCGGGCGTCGGTCACCTCGTACTCGCCGCCGACCGAGCGGAAGATGTTGAGGAAGGTCATCATGTCGGCCTGCTGCGCGCCGAGCACCTCGACGTGGCCGCGGGTCGCCAGGGCGGCGGCCGCCCAGCTCGCCGCCTCGATCCGGTCCGGGATGGGCCGGTGGGTGTAGCCGTGCAGCTTCGGCACGCCCTGGATCTCGATCACCCGGTCGGTGTGCACCTTGATGATCGCGCCCATCTTCTGCAGGACGCAGATCAGGTCGATGATCTCCGGCTCGACCGCCGCGTTGCGCAGCTCGGTGACGCCCTCGGCCATCACCGCGGTGAGCAGCACCTGCTCGGTGGCGCCCACGCTCGGGTACGGCAGCGCGAACTTGGTGCCGTGCAGGCCGTTCGGCGCCGACAGGTGCAGGCCCTCCGGCCGCTTGTCGACGGTGGCGCCGAACTCCCGCAGCGCCTGGAGGTGGAAGTCGATCGGGCGGGGGCCGATGTGGCAGCCGCCCAGGTCCGGGATGAACGCGTGCCCGAGGCGGTGCAGCAGCGGCCCGCAGAACAGGATCGGGATCCGGCTGGAGCCGGCGTGCACGTTGATCTGGTCGGTGCTGGCGCTCTCCACGTTCGCCGGGTCGAAGACGAGCTCGCCGTCCTCGTCGCCGTCGGAGACCTTGACCCCGTGCAGGCCGAGCAGCCCGCGGACGACCTCGACGTCACGGATCTTCGGCACGTCGTACAGCCGGCTCGGGCTGTCGCCCAGCAGAGCGGCGACCATCGCCTTCGAGACCAGGTTCTTCGCGCCGCGGACGCGGATCCGCCCTTCCAGCGGAGTGCCTCCGTGTACGACCAGGACGTCGTCGGTCAACGCAACCTCCAGCGCGTCGGGTGGTGCCGTGTCGATGAGGGGGCGGGACGTCCTGCTACCCAGGATGGCGGTGGCCGTAACCGGGACGCCCGCGTGTCGTCGCCCCGGCAGCATAGCCCTCGGTGACGAGAATGGACCCGGTCACATCGCCCTCAGGGGCACTTATGGGTGATCCCGCACCATCCGGTACCAAGGCCGCCACGGACGGTGATCAGATGGTGCTCGGCGGCGGGGTGTCGGCCCCGGGGAGGGCGAGCATCTGGTCCAGCGCCACCCGCGCGTGGTGCGCGGTGTCCGCGTCCACCGTGATCTGGTTGACCACCCGGCCGGCGACCAGCTCCTCCAGCGCCCACACGAGGTGGGGCAGGTCGATGCGGTTCATCGTCGAGCAGTAGCAGACGGCCTTGTCGAGGAACATGATCTGCTTGTCCGGGTTGGCCAGCGCCAGCCGGCGGACCAGGTTCAGCTCGGTGCCGACCGCCCACGCCGAGCCGGCCGGCGCGGCCTCGATCGTCTTGATGATGTACTCCGTCGACCCGACGAAGTCGGCGGCGTTGACGACCTCGTGCCGGCACTCCGGGTGCACCAGCACGTTCACGCCCGGCACCCGCTCCCGCACGTCGTTGACGCTGTCGAGGGTGAACCGGCCGTGCACCGAGCAGTGGCCCCGCCACAGGATCATCTTCGCGTCGCGCAGCTGCTCCGGGGTGAGCCCGCCGTTCGGCTTGTGCGGGTCGTAGAGGACGCAGTCGTCCAGCGAGAAGCCCATCTCCAGCACCGCCGTGTTCCGGCCCAGGTGCTGGTCGGGCAGGAAGAGCACCTTCTCACCCTGCTGGTACGCCCACTCCAGCGCGCGCTTCGCGTTCGACGAGGTGCAGACCACGCCGCCGTTGCGCCCCACGAAGCCCTTGATGTCCGCCGAGGAGTTCATGTAGGTCACCGGGACGGTGCCCTCGGCGATGCCGAGGTCGGTCAGCACGTCCCAGGCGGTCTCGACCTGCGACAGCACCGCCATGTCGGCCATCGAGCAACCGGCCGCCAGGTCGGGCAGGACCACCTTCTGCGCGTCCGAGGTGAGGATGTCGGCGCTCTCCGCCATGAAGTGCACGCCGCAGAAGACGATGAACTCCGCCTCCGGCCGCGCCGCGGCCTCCCGGGCCAGCTTGAACGAGTCACCCGTCACGTCGGCGAACTGGATCACCTCGTCGCGCTGGTAGTGGTGGCCCAGCACGAACACCTTGCTGCCCAGCTTCGCCTTCGCCGCCGCCGCGCGCGCCACCAGGTCCGGGTCGCTCGGCGCCGGCAGATCGCCCGGGCACTCGACGCCGCGCTCGGTGGCGGGGTCGCTGCCCCGACCGAGCAGGAGCAGTGCCGTGGCGGTGTTGGAAGGTTCTACCCAGGTCGACGTCACGCACCCCATGGTCCCACAGCACGGACGCGCCGCCGCCTCCACCGGTGTGTGCTGCCACACTGCTCGGCATGCGCGTGCTGCTCTGTCCCGACAAGTTCGCCGGCACGCTGTCGGCCCCCGACGTGGCCGCCGCCGTCGTCGCCGGCTGGCACGAGGTGGCCGGCGGCGACGAGCTGCTCGTGCGGCCCCTCGCCGACGGCGGCCCCGGATTCCTGGACGTGCTCGCCGACGCGCTGGACGCCCGCCGGGTGCCGGTGCCGACGGTCGACCCGCTCGGCCGGCCGGCGGCCGGTGAGATCCTGGTCACCGCCGACGGCACCGCCTACGTGGAGAGCGCCCAGGCGTGCGGCCTGCACCTGCTCACCCCGGCCGAACGCGACCCGAAGGCCACCACCTCGTACGGGCTCGGGCTGCTGGTCGCCGCCGCCGTCGAACGCGGCGCCCGGCAGGTGGTGATCGGGCTCGGCGGCTCCGCCACCAACGACGCCGGGGCCGGCATGCTCACCGCGCTGGGCGTGACGCCCCTGGACGAGGCCGGCCGGGCCCTGCCGTACGGGGGAGCGGCGCTGGCCGCCGTCGCGGCGCTGGACGGCGTACCCCGGCTGCGCGACGCCCGCCTGGTGGCCGCCACGGACGTCGACAACCCGCTGCTCGGGCTGCACGGCGCGAGCAACGTCTTCGGGCCGCAGAAGGGCGCCGACAAGGCCGACGTGCTGCTGCTCGACGCCGCGCTGGAGCGCTTCGCCGGTGTCCTGGAGCGGGACCTGCCCGGCTGCCCCGCCGGGCTGGGCGCCCTGCCCGGCGGTGGAGCGGCCGGCGGGCTGGGCGCGGCCATCCTGGCCCTCGGCGGCCGGTGCGAGTCCGGCATCGGCCTGGTCACCCGGGCGATCGGCCTGGACACCGCGCTGGACACCGTCGACCTGGTGATCACCGGCGAGGGGTCCTTCGACCACCAGTCGCTGCGCGGCAAGGTGGTCGCGGGGGTGGCCGGCGCCGCCCGGGACCGGGGGGTGCCCTGCGTCGTGCTGGCGGGCCGGGTGAGCACCGGCCGCCGGGAGGCCGCCGCCGCCGGCGTCACCGAGGCGTACAGCCTGGTGGAGCACTTCGGCGGGGAGGAGCGCGGCGGCGTCGAGGCGGCGATGGGCCGCCCGGCGGAGGGCCTGCGGGCGCTGGCCGCCCGGCTGGCCCGGCAGTGGAGCCGCTGACGGACGGGGCTGGTGGGGCGCGGGTTGCCGGCTGGACGCCCGACCCGCACGTCCGGGCCGCGCCGCCCAGGTGACCGCGGGCGAGGAGGCATACAATCGGAAACCGGACCACAGTGGGAATCGCTGACCGGCGGGCGACGTTGGCCAGGACGACCACACCGTACGCGTGCAGGGAGAATTCCACGTGACCACGCCAGCGCAGACCGAGTCGACCGAGGCCAAGGCCCCCACGACCGTCATCCTCACCGACGTCGCGGCGCAGAAGGTCAAGGCTCTGATCGAGCAGGAGGGCCGTGACGACCTGCGGCTCCGCGTCGCGGTGCAGCCGGGCGGCTGCTCCGGCCTGCGGTACCAGCTGTTCTTCGACGAGCGGTCGCTCGACGGCGACGTCGTCACCGACTTCGGCGGCGTCGAGGTCGTCGTCGACCGGATGAGCGCCCCCTACCTGGCCGGCGCCACCATCGACTTCGCCGACCGGATCGACGCCCAGGGCTTCACGATCGACAACCCGAACGCGGGCAGCTCCTGCGCCTGCGGCGACTCGTTCAGCTGAGCCTTCCCGACGGCGGGGCCGTCCCTCGATGACGAGGGGGACGGCCCCGCCGTCGTGTGTCCGCGCCCTGTGCGGGAGGTGGCCGGTGCCCGACCGACCGGTCACCTCGCGGTGGACGGAACGGTAGGCTGACCGGCGCCCTGCTCCCGACCCCCGAGGGTTGACATGAAGATCGCCGTGACGGGCTCGATCGCCACCGACCACCTGATGAGCTTCCCCGGTCGGTTCGCCGACCAGTTCATCGCCGACCAGCTGCACAAGGTGTCGCTCTCCTTCCTGGTGGACGACCTCGTGCTGCGCCGCGGCGGGGTGGCCGCCAACATCGCCTTCGGCATGGGGCAGCTCGGCCTGCGCCCGGTCCTGGTCGGCGCGGTCGGCGCCGATTTCGCCGACTACCGGTCCTGGCTGGAGCGGCACGGCGTCGACTGCGACTCGGTGCACGTGAGCGAGGTCGCGCACACCGCCCGCTTCGTCTGCACCACCGACACCGACATGTGCCAGATCGCGTCCTTCTACGCGGGGGCGATGAGCGAGGCGCGCAACATCGAGCTCGAGCCGGTCGCCCACCGCCTGGACGGCCTCGACCTGGTGCTGGTCGGCGCCAACGACCCGGAGGCCATGCTGCGGCACTCCGCCGAGTGCCGCGAGCGGGGGTACGCCTTCGCGGCCGACCCCTCCCAGCAGCTCGCCCGGATGCCCGGCGAGGACGTCGTCGCGCTGATCGAGGGCGCGGACTACCTGATGACCAACGACTACGAGAAGTCGCTGCTGCAGAGCAAGGCCGGGCTCAGCGACGAGCAGTTGCTCGACATGGTGAAGGTGCGGGTCACCACGCTGGGCAAGCACGGCGTGGAGATCGCCGGTCGCGGCATCGACCCGATCCACGTGCCGATCGCCCGGGAGATCCACGCGGTCGACCCCACCGGCGTCGGCGACGCGTTCCGGGCCGGCTTCTTCACCGCGCTGTCCTGGGGCCTCGGGCTGGAGCGGGCCGCCCAGGTCGGGTCGCTGCT
Organism: Micromonospora sp. H33; assembly: GCF_052068455.1. Lineage (NCBI taxonomy): Bacteria > Bacillati > Actinomycetota > Actinomycetes > Micromonosporales > Micromonosporaceae > Micromonospora > Micromonospora sp. H33. Next base: position 351,874 of record NZ_JBQHDE010000002.1, read on the forward strand.
CGCCACGCTGGTGCTGGAGACCGTCGGCACCCAGGAGTACCAGGTCCGCCGTGACCTGTTCGTCAAGCGCCTCGCCGAGTCGTACGGCGACGAGGCCGCCGAGGACGTACGGCCGCACCTCCTGCCGTGACGCGCGTTCTGGTCGCGTTCGCCGGGCTGCCCGGGGTGGGGAAGACCACCCTGGCGGCCCGGCTGGGCGCGGCCCTGCCCGCGCCGGTCCTGCCGGTCGCCCCGGTGCAACGGGCGCCGGCCCGGCAGGGCCTCCTCGGCGGCATCCTGACCTACCCGGGCTGACGACGGTCAGTGGCGGCGGCGGACGTCGTACGCCGGGCCGTCCGGGCCGTCGAGCCTGCCGACGAACTCCTGGCCGCGCATGCGGCACCAGGCCGGGATGTCCACCGCCGCCGCCGGATCGTCCGCCAGCACCCGCACCACCGTGCCGACCGGTAGGTCGGGCAGGCGCCGAGCCACCGCGATCACCGGCAGCGGGCAGCGCTGTCCGCGGCAGTCGAGCACCTCCTCCGGCATCGTCACAGCCCCACCACCCCCGCCTCGGCGCGCAGCCCCGCCACGATCCCGGGCAGCTCCGCGAGGAACCGCTCCACGTCCGCCTCGGTCGTCTCCCGGTGCAGCGAGACCCGTACGTTGCCGTGCGACAGAACCCCCATCGCCTCCAGCACGTGCGATGGGCGCAGCGTCGACGACGTGCAGGAGGAGCCGGAGGAGACGGCGAAGCCGCGTCGGTCCAGCGCGTGCAGCAACGCCTCGCCGTCGACGTACAGGCAGGAGAACGTCAGCAGGTGGGGGAGTCGGTGATCGGGATCGCCCACCACCTCGACGTCCGGCACCTCCGCCGCCACCCGCGCCCGGATGCGGTCCACCAGGGGCGCGAGCCGGGCGGCCTCCGTCGCCGCGTCGGCCGCCGCCGCGCGCAGGCTCGCCGCCGCCGCCACGACCGCCGGCAGATTCAACACCCCGGGGGTACGCCCCGACTCGCGCTCGTCCGCCGGCCACGGCGACTCCCAGCGGGTGCCCTTGCGGACGACCAGCAGCCCGACGCCGGGTGGACCGCCCCACTTGTGGGCGCTCGCGGTCAGCACGGACCAACCCGCCGGAACGGACCCGCGGCCCACCACCTGGGCGGCGTCGACGTATAGCGGGACCCCGGCCGCCGCGCAGGAGTCGGCCGCCGCGTCGACCGGCTGCACCGTGCCGACCTCGTGGCTCGCGGCGATCAGCGCGGCGAGCGCCACCCCGGGCGCGCGGACCGCCTCCGACCAGGCGTCGAGGTCGACCCGGCCGAGCCGGTCCACCGGCACGGACGTCGCGGTACCGCCGCCGGCCACGTGCCTCTCGGCGGCGTGCAGTACCGCCGAGTGCTCGATCGCCGAGTGCACGAACTCCGACCCGACGCGGCGCCGGCCGGTGAGGCCGCCGAGCACGGCGGAGTGCGCGGCGGTCGTACCGCTGGGGGTGAAGGAGAGCTCGTCGGCTCGCACACCGAGCGTGGCCGCGGTGGCCTCGCGGGCGGCGTCGAGCAGTTGGCGGGCGCGGCGGGCCTGCGTGTACAGGCGTCCCGGGTCGGCCCAGCCGTCGTCGAGCGCGGCCAGCAGCGCCTGCCGGGCGACCGGGTGCAGCGGCGCGGCGGTCGCCGCGTCCAGGTAGACCGGGGAAGCGCTCACGGAAGCCCACGCTATCGCGCCGTCCGGCCCGTGATCTCCCCGATGGGGGCGGACAGCGACCCCAACACGGTCCAGCCCGTCATGGTCGAGTAATCTGCGACCGTCGGTGACGCCTTTGCCGCCGGTGCTGTCGCTCCGCCCCGCGGAGCCGGCAGACAAGACACACACCGCGGCGCGCTAGGGAGGCAGGACCAGGTGGTCGCAAGGAGTTCGGAGGTACGGCCGTCGGCCGTACGACGCAGCGCTTCCCCGGGAGCCGGTGGGCGCCGGGCGCGGGGTGCCGGTCGGCTCGCCGGGCTCGGTCTCGGCGGAGCGGCGCTGCTGCTCCTGCTCACGGGCTGCGACGTCGGTGGCACGTTCGCCGGCTTCGGGTGGCCGCAGGGCGGCATCACGCCCGAGGCGCACCGGATGTACGACCTGTGGATCGCGTCGTGCATCGCGGCGCTCGCGGTCGGCGTGTTCGTGTGGGGCCTGATCTTCTGGTGCGTGGTGCGCTACCGGAAGCGGGGCAACGAGCTGCCGGTGCAGACCCGCTACAACATGCCGATGGAGTTCCTCTACACCATCGCGCCGATCCTGATCGTCTCCGTGCTCTTCTACTACACGGCGGTCGTGCAGACGGACGTGGTGAGGACGACGAAGAACCCCGACGTCACCGTCGAGGTGGTCGCCTTCAAGTGGAACTGGCAGTTCAACTACCGCGACGGGCAGGGCCCGGAGGCCAACACGGTCGCGTCGGTCCTCGGCACCAGCGAGGTCATCCCGGTCCTCGTGCTCCCGACCGACCGGTCCATCCGGTTCGAGGAGACCAGCCGCGACGTCATCCACTCCTTCTGGGTGCCGGAGATGCTGTTCAAGCGCGACGTCTTCCCCGGCAAGATCCGCAACGTCTTCGAGGTCTCCAAGCTCGACGAGGAGGGCGCGTACGTCGGCCGCTGCGCCGAGCTGTGCGGCAGCTACCACGCCTTCATGAACTTCGAGCTGCGGGTCGTCTCGCCGGAGAAGTACGACCAGTTCCTCGCCGCGAAGCGGGAGGGACGGTCGACGCAGGAGGCGCTGACCGCCATCGGCGAGGAGCCGTACGCGACCAAGACCTTCCCGTTCGAGACCCGGCGTACGCAAGCGAACTTCAACCCGGCCAACGCGTCCGCCGGCGCGGGCAACTGAGGGGGCAGGTATGAAGACCGAGTGGCGCATCTTCCTCGTCATCGCCGGATTCCTGCTCTTCGCCACGTTCCTCTACGGCGGTTGGACCGCCGCCGCCGACTCGGGCCGGGTCGAGTGGGTCGGCACCGTCGGCCTGCTGCTGAGCTTCCTGCTCTGCGCGATGTGCGGTGGCTTCTTCTGGTTCGTGTCCCGCCGGATCGACCTGCGTCCGGAGGACCGGCCGGACGCGGAGATCTTCGAGGGGGCGGGCGAGGTCGGCTTCTTCAGCCCCGGCAGCTACTGGCCGTTCGGCCTGGCGCTCTCCGCGTCGATCGCGGGCCTCGGCCTGGTGTTCTGGCAGTTCTGGCTGCTGGGCGTCGGGATCGTGGCGGTCGTCTTCGCCGCCTGCGGCCTGCTCTTCGAGTACTACAGCGGCACCCGGCGCACCGCCGAGCACTGAGCCGCCACCCGTAACGCACGCGGAGGCCCGCTTCCCCGAGGGGAGGCGGGCCTCCGTTGTGTGCACCGCGCGCCGCACCCCGGCGGCGCCTCCGCAGATCTTGCGGTGCTGGTCAGGCGGCCCGGAGGTGGATGGCCGGCGGCCGGCGGCGGGTGGCCAGGCGCGGGGCGCGGAAGGCGAACGTCGCGATGAGCACGGCCGCGCCGCAGCCGGTGCAGATCAGCTCGGGGCAGTCGGTGCCGTGACCGTCGACGCAGGACGGGGCCTCGAACGGCTGCACGCCCTCACAGACGTCGCAGTGCATCTCGCGGGTCGACACGGGCGGCTCCTCTCGCTGCGGCTCCGCCGACGGGCGACCGGGGCGGAGAACTACTCGCCTGTAGTTTTCCACGCACCCCCGACAGTCGCCCGCGCGCACCGTCCACCCCGTCATGATCGACACGATGCCCGTGGCCTGGCCCCATCGGCGTGCCTCGGATACCGCGATGCCGCCGGCACGGAGTGGATCAGGGGGCGGGGTGAAGCCAGGGGCCGTGCAGGGTGGCGTCAGAGGGAGCGGGCGACCTCGATCCAGCGGTTGAGGGTGCGGGCGGCGGCGCCCGAGTCGATCGACTCGGCGGCGCGGGCCATCCCGCCGCGCAGCGCCCCGGTCAGGTCCCCGTCGAGCGGGCCCTGCGTGGCCAGCGCGGCGGCCGCGTTGACCAGCACGGCGTCGCGTACCGGGCCGGTCTCCCCGGCGAGCAGGCGGCGCACCACGCCGGCGTTGTACGCGGCGTCACCGCCCCGCAGGTCGGCCAGGGTGGCCCGGGGCACCCCCAGGTCCGTCGCGTCGAGCAGGGACTCCCGGACCGTGCCGCCCTGCGCCGCCCAGACCCGGGTCGGCGCGGCGGTGGTGAACTCGTCCAGCCCGTCCTCGCCGCGCATGAGGAGCACCGAGTCACCGCGCGCCGCGAAGACGTCGGCCATCACCGGGGCCATCCGGGCGTCGAAGCAGCCGACCGCGGCGGCCCGGGGTCGCGCCGGGTTGGTGAGCGGGCCGAGGAAGTTGAAGGCGGTCGGAACGCCCAGCTCCCGCCGGACCGGGCCGGCGTGCCGCATGCCCGGGTGGAACCGGGCGGCGAAGCAGAAGCCGATGCCCGCCTCGGCGACGCAGGTGGCCACGCCCTCCGGGCCGAGGTCGAGCGGCAGCCCCAGGTACTCCAGAACGTCGGCCGTGCCGCAGGACGAGGAGGCGGCCCGGTTGCCGTGCTTGACCACGCGGACGCCGGCGCCGGCGACCACCAGCGAGGCCATGGTGGAGATGTTCACGGTGTGCGCGAGGTCTCCGCCGGTGCCCACCACGTCGAGGGCGGCGGCCCGCAGCTCCTCGGGGAGCTGGACCAGGACCGCGTGCCCCAGCATCGCCTCCACCAGACCGGCCACCTCGGCGGCCGTCTCGCCCTTGGCGCGCAGCGCCACCGCGAAGCCGGCGATCTGCGCCGGGGCGGCGGAGCCGGACATGATCTCGCCCATCGCCCAGGCGGTGTCGGCGGTGGAGAGTTCCTCGCCGCGCAGCAGCGCGGAGAGCAGGTGCGGCCAGGTCCGTTCGCCCATGGTGGGCCTCCCGAGCGGTCCAGGTGGATGGGGAACCGGCGCCGGCGGGTCCGGCGCCGAGGTGGTGCCGGAGTGGGGGACGTCAGGCGGGGGCGTGCGTCCGCAGCAGCTCGGCCACCGTGGTGCCGGTGGTCACCGGGTCGAGCGGGTGCACCAGGGTGGCGTCGACCTCGGCGTACGCCGCGAGCCATCGGTCGGCGGCGCGGGCGATCACCACGCACGTCGGGGGAGCGTCCTCGCGGTCGTCCTTGATCTGGCGGGCGATGCCGATGCCGCCGCCGGGCGTCGCCTCACCGTCGAGCAGCATCAGGTGGATCTCGTAGTCGTCGACGAGGCGGACGCACTCGGCGTAGGTCGACGCCTCGACGAACTCGATCTGCAGGCCGGGTGCGGGCCGGGTGCCGACGGCGAGCCGCATCTGGTCCCGGACCTGCGGGTCGTCGCTGTAGAGCAGGACGGTGCACTCACGATCGCTCATGCCGACACTCCGCTTCGCTCCGTGCCGTCATGAGGCACCATTGCACTGAGCCCGATGATTCGCTCGCTGCGCTCGCTCATGGCTGAACTGGCTCCCACCTCGTAGCTGCCCGCTGATCGTACCGGTCGGTGTGAGATAGGCGACGCCCCGCCCGGGGCGTACCCGTCGGCGCAGCTCAGGCCGTGGCCTCCGCGGCGCGCTGGCGGGCCTCCTGGCGGTCCAGCTCGCGGTCGATCCGGCGGGCCTCCCGCTCCGCGTGGCGCATCCACTGCACGACCAGCACGGCCAGCATGGTGACGCTGACGAACTCACCGCCGGCCCACAGGATGCCGCCGGCGATCAGCTGGTCCTCCCAGGGGTCCGACCAGGTCAGCCCGAGCGACGGGTACCAGTCGCCGCCGAAGAGCGTGGTCGACTGCATGATCGTGAGCCCGAGCACGGTGTGGAACGGCACGGACAGCAGCATCAGCAGGGCCCGGCCCGGGTACGGCCAGCGGGCCGGCAGCGGGTCCAGGCCGAGCAGCGGCCAGAAGAACACGCAGCCGGTCAGGATGAAGTGCGCGTGCACCAGCTCGTGCGCCCACGCGTGTTCCAGCGTGTATCGGTACAGGTCCGTGAAGTAGAGCGCGAACGGGTTCACCACGAAGATCGCGAAGGCGACCAGCGGGTAGCTGTAGACGCGGGCGACCCGGCTGTGCACGATCGCCAGCAGCCGCTTGCGCGGGCGGATCGGCAGGGTCCGCAGGGCGAGCGTCATCGGCGCGCCGAGCGCGAGGAAGATCGGCGCGATCATCGACAGCACCATGTGCTGGACCATGTGCACCGACAGCAGGGCCGTGTCGTACGCGTGCAGCCCGCTGACCGTCACCGCCGCGATGCCGCCGAGGCCCGGGCCGAGGAAGAAGACCGTGCGGGCGACCGGCCAGCGGTCGCCGCGGACCCGCAGCCGGTGCACCCCGTAGAGGTAGAGTCCGGCGGCGAGCACCAGGCCGACGGCGAGCCAGCTGTCCAGCCGCGTCTCGGTGAAGACCGAGGTGACGGTGAACGGCGGCGGGGTGGCCGCGGTCACCGCCGGCGCGGCGACCGAGGTCGCGGTGGAGATCGGATCGACGTGCAGCACGCTTTTCAGCCTAGGTCAGGCGAACCGGACCACCCCGATCGGGCTGCCCGGACCACCGGTTTGGCACCCCGCTGATCGCGGGCCCCGGTCAAGGGCAATAATGACCGCGTGACTGCGGCCCCAGCCATTGACAAGAGCCGGATCCACTCCCTGACCCGACCCAACATGGTCAGCGTCGGGACGATCGTGTGGCTCTCCAGTGAACTCATGTTCTTCGCGGCACTGTTCGCGATGTACTTCTCCATCCGCGCGGCGGCGCCGGAGCAGTGGGCGGAGCACACCGCGCACCTGAACATCCCGTACGCGACGACGTTCACGGTGATCCTGGTGCTCTCGTCGGTGACCTGCCAGCTCGGCGTGTTCGCCGCCGAAAAGGGCGACGTGCACGCGCTGCGGCGCTGGTTCACGATCACCTTCGTGATGGGCCTGATCTTCGTCCTCGGCCAGGTCAACGAGTACCGCGAGCTGGTGCACGAGGGCATCAAGATCAACGGAGACGGTTACGGGTCGATGTTCTACCTGACCACCGGCTTCCACGGCCTGCACGTGACCGGCGGTCTGGTCGCCTTCATCGTCTTCATGATCCGCACCACCATGGGCCGGTTCACGCCGGCACAGGCCACCGCGGCGATCGTCGTGTCGTACTACTGGCACTTCGTCGACGTCGTGTGGATCGGGCTCTACGCCATGATCTACTGGCTCCAGTGATCTTGGCGCGTCACGAACCGCGCCGCTGCTCCGTCTCCCTCAGGCAAGGTCCAACCGGTTAAGGACACAGGTCATGACTTCTGACAACGACCGCCGACGCGGTCTGCTCGCGCGGCTGCGCGGGCGGCCCGCAGCGCGCAGCAGGGGCCGCCGCCGGCTGGGTGCCGCGGTCCGGCTGCTGGCCGCGCTCATGCTGGCCGGCGGTGCCTACACCGTCTTCGCCCCCGGCGTGCAGGCGCAGGACAACCCGCCGTTGTCCGGCGCCGCCGCGGAGGGCAAGGCGCTGTTCGACGTGAGCTGTGTGACCTGTCACGGTCGCAACGCACAGGGCGTCGAGGGGCGTGGCCCGAGCCTGATCGGCGTCGGCGCCGCCTCGGTCGAGTTCCAGGTCGGCACCGGCCGCATGCCGATGGCCCGTCAGGAGGCCCAGGCGCAGCGCAAGCCGGAGCTCTTCACCGACGAGCAGACCCGCCAGCTCGCCCAGTACATCCAGGAACTCGGCGGCGGCCCGGTGGTGCCGGAGGGTGCGAACCTCCACGAGGACGGGAACATCGCCGCCGGTGGCGAGCTGTTCCGGATCAACTGCTCGCAGTGCCACGCGTTCGGGGGTGGCGGTGGCGCCCTCTCCTCGGGCAAGTACGCGCCGAGCCTGCGCCCGGCCACCGACCGCCAGATCTACGCGGCCATGCTGAGCGGCCCGCAGAACATGCCGGTCTTCGGCGACAACCAGATCACGCCGGAGCAGAAGGCGGACATCATCGCCTACATCCAGGAGACCCTGAAGCACGACCAGGACCCGGGCGGCTTCAACCTCGGCCGGTACGGTCCCTCCACCGAGGGCCTGGCGATCTTCCTGGTGGGCATCGTCGCGCTGGTCTTCGCCAGCCTGTGGATCGCGGGCAAGTCGTGACCGGACGAAACGTGAGTAACATTGCGCTGGTGTCGCGTGTCGACACCGTCCGTAGCGAGGTGACGGCATGACCACCCACACCGAGCACCAGGCCCAGCAGGCCCGGGAGCCGCTCGACGTGAACGACCCCCGGCTCAGCCGGTTCGAGATCGTGCAGGAGGGCGCGCGGCGGGACGACATCGAGATCGTCCACTACGAGCCGCAGGTCGTCCCGGGCAGCAGGGCCGAGCGCCGGCTGACCCGTACGGTCGCGTCGATGTTCCTGCTGACCGGCCTGGCGGCGACCGCCTTCCTGGTGATCTACATCTGGTGGCCGTGGGAGTACGCGCCCGGCCGCGGCGGCGACAAGTGGTACACGCCGCTGCTCGGCGTCACCCTGGGCATCGCGCTGCTCGGCATCGGCTTCGGCATCCTCACCTGGGGCAAGAAGCTGCTGCCGAAGGAGGTCTCGATCCAGGACCGGCACGAGGGCGCCGTCTCCGAGGACGACCGCACCATCACCGGCCAGACCATGCTCTACATGGCCGACGAGCTCGGCGTGAAGCGCCGGCCGCTGCTCGGCATCTCGCTGCTGGCCGGTCTCGCGCCGGTCGGCGCGGTGGTCGCGGCACCGCTGGTCGGTGGCCTGATCTCCGACCCGCACAAGAACAACCAGATGTTCACCACCGGCTTCGCCCCGACCGAGGGCGGCCAGAAGGTCCGGCTCGTCCGTGAGGACGGCCGCCCGGTCCGCCCGGCCGACATCAGCTCCGGCGGTCAGATCACCGTGTTCCCGGGGATCGACCACGGTGTGAGCAACCGCCACGCCGACTCGCCGACGCTGCTGATCCACCTGCGTGACTCCGACGCGCAGGAGGCCCGGCGCGCCAACGAGCGGATCGGCCACGGCGACTACATGTGGGGCAACTACGCCGCCTACTCGAAGATCTGCACGCACGCGGGCTGCCCCGCCAGCCTCTACGAGCAGCAGACCAACCGGCTGCTCTGCCCGTGCCACCAGTCGCAGTTCCTAATCACCGACAACGCGAAGCCCATCTTCGGCCCGGCCAGCCGGCGGCTGCCGCAGCTGCCGATCGACGTCGACGCCGAGGGCTACTTCGTGGCGACGTCCGACTACACCGAGACCGTCGGGCCCGACTTCTGGGAGCGGCCGTGAAGCGGCGAAAGTTTGACATGGCAGCCGTCCCGGGCAACACCGCCCGGGGGGTGGACGACCGGTTCCAGGTGGCCACCCCGCTGCGTCGGCTGCTGAACAAGGTCTTCCCGGACCACTGGTCCTTCCTGCTGGGCGAGATCGCGCTCTTCTCGTTCATCGTCCTGCTGCTGACCGGTGTCTTCCTGACCTTCTTCTTCGAGCCGGGGATGACCGAGGTCGTCTACAACGGCAGCTACGCCCCGCTGCGGGGCACGCCGATGTCGGCCGCGTACGCCTCCAGCCTGGACATTTCGTTCGATGTCCGCGGCGGCCTGATCATGCGGCAGATGCACCACTGGTCGGCCCTGCTGTTCATGGCCGCGATCGTGGTGCACATGCTGCGGGTCTTCTTCACCGGCGCGTTCCGCAAGCCGCGGGAGACCAACTGGATCATCGGCTCGCTGCTGTTCTGGGTCGGCTTCCTCGCCGGCTTCACCGGCTACTCGCTGCCCGACGACGGCCTCTCCGGCACCGGCCTGCGGATCGCCTCGGCGATCATGCTGTCGATTCCGGTGATCGGCTCCTGGCTCACCTCGTCGATCTTCGGCGGTGAGTTCCCCGGCACGATCATCATCAGCCGCTTCTACATCGCGCACGTGCTGCTCATCCCGGGCCTGCTGATCGCGCTGATCAGCGTGCACCTGGGCCTGGTCTTCAAGCAGAAGCACACCCAGTGGCCGGGCCCCGGCCGGACCAACGGCAACGTGGTCGGCGAGCGGATGTTCCCGCGGTACGCGCTGAAGCAGGGCGGCTTCTTCATGGTCGTCTTCGGCGTGATCGCGCTGATGGGCGGTCTGTTCCAGATCAACCCGATCTGGCTGTTCGGCCCGTACGAGGCGTGGGTGGTCTCGGCCGCCAGCCAGCCGGACTGGTACGTCATGTTCCTCGACGGCTCCACCCGGCTCATGCCCGCCTGGGAGGTCACCATCCCGATCGGCGACGGGTACGTGATCCCGCCGCTGTTCTGGCCGACGGTCGTCCTGCCGGGCATCCTGGTGGGCCTGTCGACGCTCTACCCGTTCCTGGAGGCCCGGCACCTCAAGGACCGCAAGAGCCACAACCTGCTCCAGCGGCCCCGGGACGTTCCGGCCCGCACCGCGGTGGGCGCGATGGCCGTCTCGTTCTACGTGGTGCTGACCCTGTCCGGCGCCAACGACGTCATCGCCGACAAGTTCCTGATCAGCCTGAACGCGATGACCTGGGCCGGCCGGATCGGTCTGCTGGTCGTGCCCCCGCTCGCGTACTACGTGACCTACCGGATCTGCCTGGGCCTCCAGCAGCACGACCGGGAGGTTCTCGCCCACGGTGTCGAGACCGGCATCATCCGGCGCCTGCCGGACGGCCGGTTCGTCGAGGTCCACCAGCCGCTCAGCCCGGCCGACCACGACGGGCACGGCGCGCTGGAGTACGCCGGCTGGGTCGTCCCGAAGAAGATGAACCGGCTCGGTGCCCTCGGCCCGGCCATCCGGGGCTTCTTCTACCCGATCGAGAAGCCCGCCGAGGCGCCGGTCTCGCCGGGGCACCCGCCGGTCGAACCCCGCGGAGAGCGGGAGGAGATCGGCAGCGGCGAACGCCGCTGACCCACCCTGCACCGTCACGTGGCGCCCGCCGGATTCGTCCGGCGGGCGCCACGGCGTTTCTCCCACGGGCGGAGACGGAGGAATAACCCGGGCCAGCCGGGTATCCGTGGGGTCCAACGTCTCAAGGGGGGGAAGGCATGTTGGGAATCAAGCGCCTGGGCCTGTTGGCCGCGCTGGTGCTGGTGGGTATCGCACCCGCCGCGGCCGCCCGGGCCGCGGTGCAGCCATCACAACAGGACACCCAGTACGTGCAGGCGATCCACCAGGTGAACCTGTTCGAGATCACCGCGGGTGAGCTGGCCCAGGAGAAGGGCCAGAACGAGCAGGTCAAGAACCTGGGTGAGATGTTCAAGACGGACCACACCCAGCTGGACGAGTCGGTCCAGGACATCGCCGGCCAGCTCGGTGTGGAGCTGCCGGACGAGCCCACGGCGGACCAGCAGGACGTGATCGACCGGCTGAACAACGCCAGCGGCGAGGAGTTCGACCGGCTCTGGGTGACCAGCCAGCTGGCCGGCCACGTCCAGGCCATCCAGGCCACCCAGACGGAGATCTCGCAGGGCTCCGAGCAGACGGTGGTCCAGCTGGCGCAGACCGCCTTGCCGACCCTGCAGGCGCACTACGACGAACTGGTCAGGCTGGCTGAGCAGCTGGGTATCCCGGTCCCGCAGGCCACCGGCACTGGTACGCCGAGCCCGGGTGGTACCCCGGGGCCCGGCACCGAGACCCCGGCTCCGGGCGGCACCACCGAGTCGCCGGCACCGGGCGGCACCGAGACGCCGGCTCCGGGCGAGAGCTGACCTTCGGTACGCAGCACGACGGCCGGTCCACCTCCGGGTGGGCCGGCCGTGTGCGTCGCGTCGGGCCGCGCCGGCCCGGCGTCCGTGTCAGTCGGCGCCCGCCAGGCCGATCGCGAACGCCTCCTCCAGGTCGTGCTGGGAGTACGCGCGGAACGCGATGTGGGACTCCGTGTTGAGCACGCCCGGCACCTTCGAGATGCTCCCGGCGATGACCTGGGCGATCTGCTCGAACTCGCGTACCCGGACCATCGCGATCAGGTCGACGTGCCCGGCCACCGAGTAGACCTCACTGACGCCGGGCAGAGCGGCCAGGGCCTCGGCCACCTCGGGGATCGAGTCGGTGGCGCAGTCGATCAGCACGATCGCGGTGATCACGGGACGGTTCTCCGTTCGTCGGCGTCGTCGCTCATGCTAGATGCTCCCGGACGGGGCGGCTGGCCGACGCCGACCGTGAGGTCGGTGCCCGCACGGATCGCGTCCCGCAGGTGCTCGCCGGAGTGCACCGTGGCGCCGGGCCAGACCACGGCGCGGGTGACGTCGCCGCGCACGACCGCGCCCGCGCCGACGACCGCCTCACGGCACCGGCCGGTCACGACGGCGCCGGGGTCGACGAGCGTTCCGCCGCCCGCCGCGTGCAGGTTGGCGGCGAGGTAGTCCGCCGGGGTTCCGGTGTCGTAGAACGTGCCGGCGTAGGGGACGACGCTGAGTTCGCCGGCCGCCTCGGCGGGCCGCCACACCGTCCGGACCAGGTCGCCGAACTCCACCGGCAGCTCCCGGACCCGCCGCCAGGGCAGCAGCGAGAACCCGGTGAAGGCGCGGCCGTCGAAGGTGCCGGGCGCGGCCGGGTCCGGGGCGGGCTGGCCGAGCAGGCGTACGGTCTCGCCGTCCCAGTCGTGCAGCAGCGCGGCGATGTCCGGCCCGGGCGTGCGGGCCGGATCGGCGAGGTACGCGTCGGCGTTGCCCACCAGGACGCCCCGCCCGTCGATCCAGTCCCGCAGCTTCGCCACGCCCCCGGCGGTGCCGAGCGGGCCGTCCGGCTCCACCGAGAGGTGGGCCCGGTGGCCGACGTGGCGGACCACCTGGCCGGCGAGGTAGCTGGCGTTGACCGCCACCCGCGCCGGGCCGGTCAGGCCGAGCCCGGCCAGGCGGGCGAGCGCCCGGTCGAGCAACGGCACGTTCCCCACCGGGCAGAGCGCCTTCGGCACCCGCTCGGTCAACGGCCGCAGCCGGGTGCCCTCGCCCGCGGCGAGGACCACCGCGCAGATTCCGGTCGGTGAGCGCGAGGAATGAGCCGGGCCGGCGAGTCCCGCAGTCGCGAACGAAGGCCCACTCGGCGCGGTCACGGCCGGACGTCGGGCACCGGTGGCGGGAACTGCCCGGCCAGCGGCCCGATGTCGTAGTAGGCGAGCAGGCGTGCCGTCGGCCAGGTCAGCTGGGGCAGGTCGTCAAGCGGGTGCCAGGCGGCCTCGAAGACCTCCGCGCCGTCGACCGTGAAGGTGGTGGTCGAGGACGGCACCTCGGCGGTGAACACCACGTCCACCCAGCCCTTGTCGTGGACGATCGCGTTCGGCACCGCCGGGCGCAGCGCGCGGGGCGACAGGCGGATGCCGGTCTCCTCGTACAGCTCGCGGGCCGCGCCGACCACCGGCGCCTCCCGCTTTTCGAGCAGTCCTCCCGGCAGTGTCCAGCCGTTGCCGGGCGGCTGGCGCAGCAGCAGCAGCCGGCCCGCCCCCTCGGCCTCGGCGTCGCGGACCAGGGTGACCGCGCCGACGATGTACTTCGGCACGGCCAGCCGGACCAGGCGGCGCCGCATCGGCAACGGCAGCCGGTAGAAGACCTGGTACGCGACGGCGCGTCCGGTGACACGCGAACGGGGGATCATGGGTCCAGGCTAGTGCGCGTGCGGAACCTTAGGACGGTCCGGGGCGGGACCGGTCACTGCCGGTGGTCGACCAGGTCGATGAGCTGCTGGACCACCGTGTCCGGCTCGATGACCCGGTCGAACACCGCGACCAGCAGCGTCTCCAGGTCGGGGTAGCCCAGTTCCTCGGCGAGCCGCAGCAGGGGCAGGTCGCTGGCGAGGCCGCGGTTGTGCCCGCGCAGGGCCAGGCCGATCGTGGCCCGGCCGAGCCGGACCTTGTCGGTGATCGAGATGCCGGGCTCGGTGTGGTCGGCGAACCACCGGTTGATCTGCATCTGCGCGTGGGGCGACTTGACGAAGCCGAGCCACTCCTTGCGGGGGCCGCGCGGGGCGGCGTCGGCGTCGTAGCCGTTGGCCGCGTCCGTCTCGGTGAAGATCTCCACCACGTCGCCGTCCTCCAGGCAGGACGAGAGCGGGGCGAGCCGGCCGTTGATCCGGGCGGCCAGGCAGTGGTCACCGTGCTCGGTGCCCAGCTCGTACGCCAGGTCGACCGGGGTGGCTCCGGCCGGCAGCACCACCTGCCGTCCGTCGGCGAAGACCTGGATCTGCGACTCGGCGAGGTCGCAGCGCAGCGACTCCAGGAACTGCGCCGGGTCGGCGGTCTCCTGTTCCCAGTCCAGCACCCGGCGCAGCCAGTCCAACTGCTCGGCCCGGGCGGCGGTACCGGCACCGTGGGGGAAGCGGTAGCTCGCGGCGATGCCGTACTCGGCCGAGCGGTGCATCTCCGCGGTGCGGATCAGCACCTCCACCGTGTGGTCCTTCGGGCCGCAGACGCTGGTGTGCAGGGACCGGTACAGGTTGTTCTTCGGGGAGGCGATGTAGTCCTTGAAACGGCCGGGCACCGGGCGCCACACGCCGTGGATGGCGCCGAGCGCCGCGTAGCAGTCGGTGGCCGGACCGTCCACGATGACCGCGATGCGGGGCAGGTCGTACGGCGCGGCGTGGCCGCCCGCGACCGTGTCCTTCCAGATCGAGTACAGGTGCCGCGGGCGGGGAGTCACCTCGGCGTCGACCCGGCTACGGCGCAGCGCCGTCTTCGCCCGGGCGACGACGTCCTCGAGGTACGCGTCCCAGCCCGGCCGGTCGTGCACGTGGCGGGCGATCCGGGCGTGCTCCTCCGGCTCCAGGTGCAGCAGCACCACGTCGTCCAACTCGCGCTTGAGGGTCTGGATGCCCAGCCGGTCGCAGAGCGGGACGAGCACCTCCTGCGTCTTGCGGGCGATCCGCTCGCGGGACGCGGCCGAGCGGACCCCGAGGGTGCGCATGTTGTGCAGGCGGTCGGCCAACTTGATGATGAGCACCCGGACGTCCTTGCCGGCCGCGACGATCATCTTGCGGATCGTCTCCGCCTCGGCGGCCTGGCCGTAGAACGCCTTGTCGAACTTCGTCACCCCGTCGACGAGGTGGGCGACCTCCGGCCCGAAGTCGTCGGCGAGCGCCTGGAGGGTGTAGCGGGTGTCCTCGACGGTGTCGTGCAGCAGCGCCGCGACCAGGGTGGTGGTGTCCATGCCGAGGTCGGCGCAGATCTGGGCGACCGCGAGGGGGTGGGTGATGTACGGCTCACCGCTCTTGCGGAACTGCCCCCGGTGCATGGTCTCCGCGATGGTGTACGCCCGGCGCAGCACCGACGGGTCGGTGCCGGAGTGGATGTTCCGGTGGGTGCGGACCAGGTGGCCGACCGGGTCGGTCTCGGCGGTGGGCCAGGTCAGCAGCGAACGCAGACGGCGGGTCAGCGGCAGGTCGCCCGGCTGGGTCGGAAGCGCGCCCCCCAGGGCGGCGCCGTGTCCGGCGTCGACGTCCACGTGGGACACCTCCTCACCCCGGCCCCACGGCCGCCGGACCCCGGCAACCGGGAGCAGGCCCACGAAACGGGCAGGACTGCACTTCCTTAACAGCGTAAGGGAGCCGACGTCGTCCGATCGGTCACTTGGTCATGAGCTTTCGGTCGAGAGTTGGTGGGACGCCGCGCACTCGGCCTTGGTCAACAGGCGCCGGAAGCGGCCCGCACCGGCCACCGGGGACGCCCAGCCGGAGGAGATCTCGACCAGCCGGGTCTCCGGACGCTCCAACCAGGACAGGATGCGTTCGGTCTCCTCGGCGGAGGCACGGGGGACCGGCCCGTGGCCGGGCAGGACGGTCTCGGCGGTGGCCCGGATCGCGGCGATCGTCGGTCGCGGATGGACGCCGGGCGGTGACACGCCGGCGCCGGCGAGCCGCCCGTGCCGGACCAGCGCCAGCTCCCAGCCCCCGCGCGCGGCCGGCCGGGCGGCGGCCAGCTCGGCGATGCCGGTGAGCGCGGCGAGCCGCTGCATGCGCACCGCGGCGCGCAGCACCGCGGCCAGCCGGGACCGCACCACGGCGGCCTCCTCGTAGCGTTGCGCCCGGGACAGCGCCTCGATCCGGGCGAGCAGGGCGTCGACCACCACCTGCGGGTCGCTGGCGGTGGCGGTGCGGAACGGCGTGGCCGCGCGGGCCGCGTACTCCTCGGGGGTGATCCGGTGCTCGCAGGGCGCCGCGCACCGGCCCAGCTCCGCCAGCGCGCAGGCCGGCGTCACGGTCCGCAGCGAGAGCCGGTGCGTGCACTGCCGCAGCGGCACGGCGTCGTGGAAGCCCGCCGCGGCCAGCTCCGCGGCCCGGCGGGACGTGAACGGTCCGAGGTACGCCTCGTCGCCGGGGGCGAGGTTGCGGACCACCGACAACCGGGGGTACGGCTCGTCGGTGAGCTTCAGCCAGACCACCCGCTCAGGGAACTTCGACCGCCGGTTGTACGGCGGGGCGTGCGCGCCGATCAGCCGCAGCTCCCGCACCTCCGCCTCCAGCGAGTGGGCGCACTCCACCGCCTCCACCCGCTCGGCGGCGGCGAGCATCTCCGAGATGCGGGCCCGCTTCTCCGCGGCCGTGAAGTAGCTGCGGACCCGGGTGGCGATGTCGACCGAGGTGCCGACGTAGAGCGGGCGGTCGTCGGCGGCCCGGAAGATGTAGACCCCCGGCGCCTTGGGCAACCCCTCGGCGAGGTGCCGCTTGCGGCGCTGGGTCGGCGTGACCGCGCGGGCGAACTCGATCGCGTCGCCGATCGTGTGCACCCGGTGGCCGCCCAGGCGGGCGATCAGCCCGTGCAGCACGTCGACGGTGGCCTTCGCGTCGTCCAGCGCGCGGTGCGTCGGCTGGGTGGCCGTGCGGAAGTACGCCGACAGGGTGCCGAGCTTGCGGTTGGGCACCTCGTCCCGGGTCAGGACCCGCCGGGCCAGCGCGGCGGTGTCCAGCACGCGGGGGTTGGGCCACCGGTAGCCGTGGGCGGCGCAGGCGGCCTTGAGGAAGCCGACGTCGTACGGGGCGTTGTGGGCGACCAGGACCGCGTCGGTGGAGAGGAACTCCAGGAAGCTCGGCAGGACCTGCTCGATCGGCGGGGCCGGCAGCAGCATCGCCTGCGTGATGCCGGTGAGCACGGTGATGAAGGGCGGGATCGGCACGCCGGGGTTGACGAGGGTGGCGAGCACCCCCAGCTCCTCGCCGCCGCGGACCTTCACCGCGCCGATCTCGGTGATCCCGCCGCCGTCCGGCGCGCCGCCGGTGGTCTCCAGGTCGACCACGACGAACGTGGTCGCGTGGAGCGGCAGCTCCGGGTCGACGCCACCGAGGGTCGGGTCGAGACCGGCGAGCGACTCCTGGACGTACTCCTGTTGGGCCATCGGCGGGCACGCTAGCGGCCCGGTCCGACACTCCGGCACCACCGGCACCACCGGCCACCGCCGCCCCGGGCGGTGCGCGGGTGCCCCCACGTCCGGGGAAATCCGCCGCAACGAGAGATCGGCTCACTCGATGGGCGGTGAGCCCGGTCGCGGTGGGAGACTTGCCCCATGCCCCTCGCCGAGCCGTACGACGACCACCTCTCCGCGGAGGAACCGGTCGCCGCCGCGCCCGACGCGGGCGTCGAGGGTACGGGGGGCACTCTCGACGACCCCGTCGCGGCCGGCACCACCGCCGCCGACGACGGCGGCCCGGAGCCGGAGCCGGTACTGCCCGAGCCGGTCCGCCAGCGGATCGTGGCCCTCGCCGCCGCCGTCCTGCCCGGCCTGCCGGCCGACGAGGTGCCCGTCCCGCTGCGGCGGGTGGCCAAGTTCGCCCCCAACCGCCGCGCGCGTCTCGGCGCGCCGGCGATCGCGGCCCAACTCACCAGCGACCCGCTGTTCCGGCAGCGGGTCACCGCCCGGGTGCTCGCCGACGCCGGTGACCTCGGCGCGGCCGTGGTCGAGGGCACCGCGCCGGCCGCCGCCGACCCGGTGGAGGTGGCGGCGCTGGCGTACCTGGCGCGTCCGCGCGGCTGGCGGGAGCTGATCGAGGCCAGCGGCGCGGCGGTCCGCGCCGAGGCGGACAGCGCGGTCGTGGCCGAGCTGGTCCGGGAAGCCGAACAGCGCGCCACCCGCGCCGAGCACGACCGCGCGGTGGCCCGGGTCGAGGCGGAGAAGCTCCGCGACGAGCTGGCCCGCGTCCGGGAGGAGCTGGGGCAGCTCCGCGAGGAGGCGCGGCAGCTGGCGCGGTCGCTGCGCGAGACGCAGGCCCGGGAACGGAAGGCGTCCGAGCTGCTCGCCACCGAGCGCGGCCGGGCCGCCCGGGCGGCGGCCGACGCCGACGCCGAGCTGCGCCGGGCCCGGTCGCGACTGGCCGAGGCGGAGGCCGCGGCGGGGGTCGCCCGGGCCAGCGCCAAGGAGGCCCGGTCGGTCGACGACGCCCGGCTGTGGCTGCTGCTGGAGACGATCGGCCAGGCCGCCGTCGGGCTGCGGCGGGAGCTGGCGCTCGAGCCGGTGGACAAGCTGCCCGCTGACTTCGTCGCCGACGCCTTCGCCGACCAGTCCGGCACCACCGCGGCCGGCACGGCGGCCCGCGCCCGGGACACCGACGACCCGGCCCGGCTGGACCAGCTGCTCGCCCTGCCCCGGGCGCACCTGATGGTGGACGGTTACAACGTCACCAAGCGCGGGTTCGGCGAGATGTCGCTGGAGCAGCAGCGCAAGCGGCTCATCACCGGTCTCGGCGGGATCGCGGCGCAGACCGGTGACGAGGTGACGGTGGTCTTCGACGGCGCCGAGCGGATGCACGGCCTGCCGCCGGCCCCGCGTGGCGTACGCGTGCTCTTCTCCCGCAAGGGGGAGACCGCCGACGAGCTGATCCGGCGCCTGGTCCGGGCCGAGCCGTCGGGCCGGCCGGTGGTGGTGGTCTCCTCGGACCGCGAGGTGGCCGACGGCGTCCGCCGGCACGGCGCGTACCCGCTCGGCGCCGACGCGCTGCTGCGCCGCCTCGCCCGCTCCTGACCGGCTCCTCCGCGGGCAGCCGTCGCGTCGGCCTCCGAGATCTGGGAAGAGTTGGCCCCGGGCCAGGGGCCGTTTCCTTCCAAGATCTCCACGATGGCCGCCGCTTGTCCGGTTTCTGTCGTACCCCGCGAATAGCGTCGATGTGACCGACGGTGGTTGGGCGGCGACGACGCGGCATGATCACCGCCAGCGCATCAGGAGGAGAGATGCTCATCGAGTGCGACCGGTGCGGGATCCGGGGCGACGGCTGCTCCGGCTGCCTGGTGACCGCCCTGTTCGACGAGGCGTCCCCGACGGGCGGGCTCGGCGCCGCCGAGGCCCGGGCGATCGAGGTGTTCGCCCGGGCGGGGTTCACCGTGGAGGTGCTGCCGGAGCCGCGGCGCCAGGTGCGCCGTCCGGGCCGCCGCCGCCGGGTGGCGTGAACGGCCGGCGTCGCGGCGGGGTGGCGGGTCGGGCCGGACACCCGCGAGGTCGCGGCGGGCGGCCTGCCCGGTGTCCGGTCAGCGGGACGGGTCCCGGTTGTAGAGGCGCTTCGCCCACAGGTAGCCGACCAGGGCGATGCCGGCGCACCATGCGGTGGCGACCGCGGCGTCGGTGCCGACCGGGCCGTCGGTGAGCAGGCCCCGCAGCGTGTCGATGATCGGCGTGAAGGGCTGGTGCTCGGCGAACTGCCGAAGGCCGGCCGGCATCGAGTCCGTCGGCACGAACCCGCTGCCGATGAAGGGCAGGAACTTGTGTCGTGTCTGTCCAGGGGATGGGGTGGATGCGGATCTGCCGGCCGGGGTCAGCGCACCCACCCGGTGAAGCGCTGACCGGTGCCGGAGGCGCGGGTGCTGGTGCCGCCGGGCCCGAGCGCGGCGGCGGCTGCCCGGACGAGCCAGGAGTTGACCGAGAGTCGCTCTCGGGCGGCGGCTTCCTCGACCCGGGCCTTGAGGTCCTCGGGCAGGCGGAGGTTGATCCGGGATGTCGCGCCCTTGTCGCCGGGCGTGGCGATCTCGTCGATCGGGGTCGTGGGGACGCTCGTCGCCTGGTCGGCCGCCGGTGGCTGCTCGATCGGCGGAGGCGTCACCACAAAGTCCGGGTCCCGCCCGGTGAGGCGCAGGTGGACCGAGCCGGGGGCGAGGTCGCGGGTGATCTCGGCGCTGGCTGCCGACAGCGCCTCCAGCAGGGTGAGCCGGATCGCCGACTCGAGGGGAGCGGTGAGGCGCTCGGCGAGCGCCCGCGCTTCGTCGCCCCCGGCCTCCGCGGCGACGGCGAGTTCCCGCCGGAGCAGGTCGACGTACGGGGTGAGGTTCATGGTGCCATTCTGGCGCAATTCATGGCACCAAAGCAAGCCGTCTTGGCTCAGCATGGCTCAGTCTGGCTCAGGCTGGGGCCCCCTACCGTGACGACGCCGCCGCCTACCCGGGGGACCGGTCGAGGCGACGGTGAGACGTCGCGGACACCCCGGCCGCCGTCGCTGCGGGGCCACTACGATGGGCGCTCACGGCGGGAGGAGCGGCATGACGCGGGTGCGGCGCGACGACGGCAGGCCCCTCGCGATGGTCGGCGTCCCGGGCCGGGGGATGGCCCGGTGAGCCCGCGCGGCTGGGCGGTACTCACGCTGGCCGGGCTGGTGCTCGCGCTCGCCGTCGCCGCCGCCGTCCTGATCCCGTGGCAGCGGCCACCGGCCCCCCGCGCCGACCAGCTCGCCGCCCTGCGCGACCTGCCGGCCGAGCAGGTGGCCCGGGGCCGTGAGTTCCGCGCGGCGCTGCGGCCCGGCGGCTGGGCCGCCCTCGCGATCGGCCTGCTGGTGGCGCTCGGGCTCGGGCTCACCCCGCTGGGCAGCCGCCTGGTCGAGCTGGCCGGGCGCCCCCTCGGCGGGCACTGGGCCGCGCAGGCGGTGCTCGGCGGGCTCGCCGTGGTGCTCGTCGCCGACCTGGTCACGCTGCCGTTCGCCGCCTGGCGGCACGCCGTGCTGACCCGCTACGGGCTGGCCACCAACGGCTGGGGCGGTTGGGCGGTCGACCTGCTCAAGTCGTACGCCGTCAGTGCCGTCATCGGCGCGGTGGCCCTGCTCGGCTTCTACAGCGTGATCCGGCTGGCGCCGCGCTGGTGGTGGGCGCTCGGCGCGGCCGGGGCGGCCGGCCTGGTGGTGCTGCTGTCGTTCGTGCTGCCGGTGCTGGTGGAGCCGGTGTTCAACCGGTTCACCCCGATGGAGCCGGGCCCGCTGCGTACCCAGCTGACGGATCTGGCGGCCCGCGACGGCGTGCCGGTCCGTGACGTTCTGGTGGCCGACGCGTCCCGCCGCACCCGCGCCGTCAACGCGTACGTCTCCGGGCTCGGCCCGACCCGGCGGATCGTTGTGTACGACACGCTGCTGCGCGAGGCCACCCCGGCCGAGGTGACCGCGGTGGTGGCGCACGAGCTGGGCCACGCGAAGGACCGGGACGTGGCGGTCGGCACGCTCACCGGCGCGCTGGGCGCGGCGGCGGCGGTCGTGGCGCTCTACCTGCTCGGCTCCTCCGGCCCGCTGCTGCGCCTGGCCGGCGTCGACTCGGTGGCCCAGCCCCGCGCGTTCCCGATGCTGGTGGCGCTGGTAACGGTGGCCGGGCTGCTGTCCGCGCCGGCGCAGGCGCTGATGTCGCGGCGGGTCGAGGCGCGCGCCGACGCCCACGCGCTCGCGCTCACCGGCGATCCGGCCGCCTTCGAGGCGATGCAGCGGCGGCTCGCCGGCATCAACCTCGCCGACCCCGATCCACCTCGCCTGGAGTACCTGTACTCCGCCTCCCACCCGTCCACCGTGGAGCGGATCGCCGCCGCCCGCGCCTACGCCAGGAAGACCGGTCGATGAGCGAGCGCACCAGGAGGACGTTGCTCGTCACGAACGACTTCCCGCCGCGGCCCGGCGGCATCCAGTCCTTCGTGCACAACCTCGCCGTCCGGCAGCCTCCGGGGTCGGTGGTGGTCTACGCCTCGAGTTGGCGGGGCGCGGATAAGTTCGACGCCGACCAGCCCTTCGAGGTGGTACGCGAACGCACCCGCCTGCTCCTGCCCACCCCGCTGGTGGCGCGGCGGGCGGCGCGGCTGGCGCGGACGTACGACTGCGACACCGTGTGGTTCGGCGCGGCGGCGCCGCTCGGGCTGCTCGCCGCGGGCCTGCGCCGGCGGGCCGGGATCCGACGCGTCGTGGCGCAGACCCACGGGCACGAGGTGGGCTGGGCGGCGCTGCCCGGCACCCGGGCCGCGCTGCGCCGCATCGGACGCGGCGTCGACGTGACGACCTACCTGGGGGAGTACACGCGGGTCCGGCTGGAGCGGGCGCTGCACGCAGTCACGGAGCTGCACCGTCTCGCCCCCGGTGTTGACGTGGACGCGTACCACCCGTCGGTCGACGGCGGGCCGGTGCGCGTGCGGCTCGGGCTGGCCGACCGCCCGGTGGTGGTCTGTGTGTCCCGGCTGGTGCCGCGCAAGGGGCAGGACATGCTGATCCGGGCGATGCCGGAGATCCGCCGCCGAGTCCCGGACGCCGCGCTGCTCGTCGTGGGGGGCGGCCCGTACCGGGCGACGCTGGAGAAGCTGGCCCGGCAGATCGGGGTCGAGCGGGACGTGGTGTTCACCGGCACGGTCCCGGCGGCCGAGCTGCCCGCCCACTACGCGGCCGGCGACGTGTACGCGATGCCCTGCCGCACCCGCAACCGGGGCCTGGACGTGGAAGGGCTCGGCATCGTCTACCTGGAGGCCTCCGCGACCGGTCTGCCCGTGGTCGCCGGTGACTCCGGCGGCGCGCCGGACGCCGTCCGTGACGGGGAGACGGGCTACGTGGTCCGGGGGCGGGACGTCGCCCAGCTTGCCGACCGGGTGGCGACGCTGCTCGCCGACCGCGACCTGGCCCGCCAGTTCGGTGCCGCCGGCCGCGCCTGGGTCGAACGCGAGTGGCGCTGGGAGACCCAGGCCCAGCGGATGACCGCCCTCCTCGCCAGCTGACCCCGGGGCTCAGCGGTCGGGGCGAGCGTCGCCAGGCGGAGCCGGTCGATCGTCTCGTGACCGGGTCTGGATGCCGGTTCGTGGCGGGTCTGTATGCCGGTTCGTGGCGGGTCTGATGCCGTGTCGAGCTGCGCTGTCGCTCGTGATCGGGCCTGGATGCTGGGTGGTGGGCTGTCGAGCTGCCCCATCCATGAGACCAACCGGTGTCGGCCCGGGATGGCGCAGCATTGGTGCCCCGTCAGTAGGGGCAGCTCTCCAGCGATCGGATGCGCCACCGGTCGGGGAACCCGACAGCGAACGGACCCCTCGCCTGTCGGGGGCAGCTCGACAGCCTGCCCTCACCGACGCCGTTCCACAACCCGGCGGATCGCTCGGCGGCGGCGGGCGGCGGCAGTCGGGGGGCGGGCGTCGCCAGGCGGAGCCGTCGGTCGTCTCGTGGCCGGGTCTGGATGCCGGGCGGTGTGCTGTCGAGCTGCCCCATCTATGGACCACCCGGTGGGGGTCCGGATGGCGCGGCACCGGCGCCCCGTCTGTAGGGGCAGCTCGGCAGCCTGCCGTTGGCGGCGCGGGCTCCGGGCGCGGCGGCGTGTCGGGGTCGGGATGGGCGCATTGATGCCCCGTCTGTAGGGGCAGCTCGGCAGCCTGCCGTTGCCGATGCGGGCTCGAGACGCGGCGGCGTCGTGCCGGGGCCGGGATGACGCCTCGTGCCCCACCGGTAGGGGCAGCTCGACAGCGGTCGGGACGCGTGAGTCACCGACGCCGGCTCCACACGCGGCGGCGTCGCTCAGCGGCGGCGGGCTCCGGACGACGGACCGCGGTCGGGGGCGGCCGACGGCGGTCGGGGGCGGCCGACGGCGGTCGGGGGCGGCGGGGGGCGGTCGGGGGCGGTCGGGGCGGCGGTTAGGAGAGGCGGGCCAGGATCTGGTCGGCCGGTTCGGGACGGCCGAAGTGCCAGCCCTGCCCGGCGTCGCAGCCGATGGCGCGCAGCCGCTCGGCCTGCCCGGCCGTCTCCACACCCTCGGCGGTGACCGTCAGGTCCAGCGCGTGCGCCAGCGACACCAGCGAGGCGAGGATCCGCTCGTCGGCCCGGGCCTGCGGGGTCCGCAACCCGGCCACGAACTCCCCGGCCACCTTCAGCTCGGTCACCGGCAAATCCCGCAGGTACGCCAGGTTGCAGTACCCGGTGCCGAAGTCGTCGATGGCGATGCGTACGCCGAGGTCGGCGAGCACCCGAAGCGCCTGGACCGGCTCCTCGGCGGTGCTCATCATGGTGCTCTCGGTGATCTCCAGCTGGAGCCGCTCCGGCGGCAGGCCGGTGTGCCGCAGCAGCGCGCGTACCTCCTGCACCAGACCCGGGCGGTGCACCTGGCGTACGGCCAGGTTGACGCTGACGAAGGGCGCGGCCCCGCCGCTCGCGGACCAGGACCCCGCCGCCCGGCACGCCTCCGCGAGCACCCAGCCGCCGAGCGGCACGATCAACCCGGTCTCCTCGGCCAGGTCGATGAAGCTGTCCGGGCGCAGCACGCCCAACTCGGGGTGGCGCCAGCGCACCAGCGCCTCCACGCCGAGAAGGCGGCCGTCGCGCAGGGAGGCCAGCGGCTGGTAGTCGAGGAAGAACTCGCCCCGCTCCAGCGCGGCCGGGATCGCCGCCGACAGGGCCTGCCGGGCCAGTTGCCGGTGGTGTCGGTCGGCGTCGTACAGCTGCCAGCAGTCGCCGCCGGCCGACTTGGCCCAGTGCATGGTGCAGTCGGCGGCACGCATGAGCTCGCCCGGGGACGTGCCGGCGACCTGCCGCTCCACGAGGCCGAAGCTCGCCGTCACGGCCACCTGGTGCCCCGCCACCAGGGTCGGCTCGTGCACCGCGGCGAGGGCGGCCTCGGCGACCGCGATGATGTCCCGGGTGCCCGCGGTGTTCTCGATCAGGACGACGAACGCGTCGCCGCCGAGGCGCGCCACGAGGTGGCCGTCGAGGGCCCGCCGGAGCCGGTCCGCCACCGTGGTGAGCAGGGCGTCGCCGACCTGGTGCCCGTACGAGTCGTTGACCCGCTTGAAGCGGTCCAGGTCGAGGAAGCAGAGCCCGACGCGTTCGGCGCCCCGGCCGGTGGCGTTGACGGCCGCGGCGAGGCGTTCGGTGAACAGCGCCCGGTTCGGCAGGCCGGTGAGCGGGTCGTGGGTGGCCTGGTGCCGGAAACGGGCCTCACTGGCCCGCAGCGCCTGCTCCGCCTCCGCCCGCGCGGTCATCGCGGCCCGCCGGATCGACTCCTGCTCGTCGAGCGTGCGGTCGCGCAGCGCCCGTGCGTACCCGGTGGTCACCGCGGCGAGGAGCCGGGCCATCCGGTCCTCCACGTCCTCGGCGACCAGCCCCAGGTCGCGCACCAGCCGTAGCTGGACGACCTCGACCGTACGCCCCAGCCCTTCGGCGGACGCGATGTGCGCGGCCACCAGCTCGGCACCCACCCGCTGCCCGGCGCGCAGGTCGAACGGCTCGGTGAGCAGGGCCGCCGCCAGGTCCGTGGCGAGGCGGCACAGCAGCGCCTCGAGCTGGGCCTGGGTCATCGGCAGGTAGCTCGTCCCGCTGACCGCCTTCGCCCATGCGCGGGCGAAGGTCACCGCGCCGGACGCGGCGACGCCGGCCTCCGCCGCCGGCCACACCGCCGTGCCGACCCCGGCCCGGCCGCCGGGTCGGCGCGCCGCCCCGGTGTTTCCGGACCGCCTCTCAACCACCGAGGCGTCCCACCCCGCCGATGAACGCCGACCGCTCGGCCTCCTCGGCGCTCTCGGGCGACTCCGGGCGCCACCGGGGCACCCAGACCACGCCCGGTTCCACCAGTTCGAACCCGTCGAACAGGGCGGTCAGCTCGCTCCGGCTGCGGATCCACAGCGGGTTGTCGGTGCGCCGGTAGACCGCCTCGGCCTCGGCCCGCTCGTCGTCACCCCGACCGTCGGCGCTGGCCTGCGACAGCACCAGCCAGCTGCCCGGGGCGAGGGCGTCGCGCAGCGTCCGCAGCAGCTCGGCGGGCCGGTCGTCGTCGGAGACGAAGTGCAGGACGGCGACGATGAGCACGGCGACCGGCCGGTCGAAGTCGAGCAGCCGGCGGACGTCGGGGTGGTCGAGGATGCGCTCGGGGTGGCGCAGGTCCTCCTGCACGATCGCCGCCCCGTCGCTGCCGGCGAGGATCTCCCGGCTGTGCGCCACCGCCACCGGGTCGACGTCGACGTAAACGACCCGGGCGTCGGGCGCGGCCCGCTGCGCGATCTCGTGCACGTTGCCGACCGTGGGGATGCCCGAGCCGATGTCGAGGAACTGCCGGACTCCGGCGTCGACGAGGAACTGCACGGCCCGGCGCATGAAGGCCCGGTTGGCCTGGGCCATCAGCGGCGCCTCCGGCACCGCCGCCACCATGGCCTGCGCCGCCGCGCGGTCCACCGCGAAGTTGTGCGAGCCGCCCAGGTAGTAGTCGTACATGCGGGCCACGCTGGGACGTTCGATGTCGATCTCGTCGGGTGCCCAGTCCGGCCGTCCCATGCCTCACCTCTTCACCGAGCGCGGGCCGCGCTGCCCGCGGACCGCCCCTCCGCCGGGGGAGACCATAGCGTGTGCGACCGCACGGGTCGAATACGGAGGTCGATGGATGGTCCGCGCCCGCCGGGTGGGCGGGCGCGGACCGACGGCGGTGTGCCGCGGGGCGGGTCAGAACTTCGGCGCGTCCGGTGCCTCGAGCAGGCCGAGCCGCAGCGCGGTCATCAGCGCCTGGGCGCGGTTGGCGGCGCCCAGCTTCTCGTACAGCTTCGAGATGTGGGTCTTGGCGGTGGACTCGCTGACGAAGAGCTGCTTGGCGATGCCGGCGACGCTCATGCCGTCGGCGAGCAGCCGCAGCACCTGGCCCTCGCGGGGGGAGAGCTGCGGACCGGACGGAGCCAGCCGGCGCTTCATCGCCTCGGCCAGGTCGGCGGCGGTGAACGCGCTCGGGGAGGAGGCGGCGTGCCGGGCCGCGGCGACCACCTCGTCGGCCGGGGCGGTCTTCGGCACGAACGCGCTCGCGCCGGCCTCCAGCGCGCCGAAGAGCTGGTCGTCGCCGGCGTACATGGTGAGCACCACGATCCCCATGGTCGCGCTGGACTTGCGCAGGGCACGGGTGGCCTCGAGGCCGCTGCCGTCGGGCAGCCGCAGATCCATGATCACCACGTCCGGCTGGAGCGCACCGGCCTGGCGGACGCCCTCGGCCGCCGTGGCGGCCTCGCCGACGACCTCGAACTGCCGGTCGCGCTCGAAGGCGTGCCGAAGGCCCTTGCGGATCAGATCGTGATCGTCGACAAGGAGGACCTTGGTGCGGGTGGCCGGTGTCGGACTTGTGGTCATCCTCGGGTTACTCCCCTTCTGCTGCTTCGCTGCCACGCACGTTATCGCGCCGGGGCGACGAACCGACCACCACCGCCACGGTCGTGCCGCTCGGCTGCCGCGGCCTGATCTCCAACCGGCCCCGGATACGTTCCGCCCTCTCGGCCATGATCGCAAGACCGTAGTGCCCATCGGTGCGCTGGTCACCCATCCCGTGACCGTCATCCGACACTTCGATCTGCGCGTACGGGGGGTCCACCTCGCAGGTGACCCAGAGGTTCGCGGCGCCGGCGTGCTTGCGCGCGTTGGTCACCGCCTCCTGGGCGATGCGCAGCAGCTCGGCCTCGGTGGCGGCGGGCAGCCGGGCGGTCGACTCGTCCAGCGACAGGTGCACCCGCAGCCCGCCGGAGGCGCCGACGGTGCGGGCGTACTCGGCGATCGCGGCGGCCAGCCCGCCGTGCCGGTCCACCTCGCTGCGCAGCTCGAACAGGCTCAGCCGCAGCTCGGTGATCACCCGGGTGACCTCCTGGCGCAGCGTCCGCAGGCTCTCGGCGGTCTCCTCGGCGTCGTCGTGCACGGTGGCCAGGGCGTTGTCGATGCCGTAGCCGACCATGACCAGCTCCTGGGCCACGCCGTCGTGGATCTCCCGGGCCAGCCGCTGCCGCTCCTCGTTGGTGGCCAGCGAGCGCACCTCGTCGAAGAGCAGCGCCGCCTCCAGGCGCAGCGCCGCCGGGCTGGTCAGCGCGGTCACGCGGGACACCACGTCCGGCGGGTACGCGTGCGCGGCGTCCGCCTCCAGCACCACCAGCCCCACCGTGCGCACCCCGGCGACCAGCGGGACGATCAGCGCGGAGACCTCCCTGCCGGTGTGCGAGCGGGCCTGGGAGCGGGCCGCGGTCTGCGGCTGCTGGCTGGCCCACGCGTCGGCGATCGCCGAGTCCGCGTCGAGCGTCGTCTCCCAGTCCACCCGGTCGACGCCCGACTGGGCCAGCACCACCAGCCGCCCGCCGCCGCTGGCCGACAGCACCGCCGCCCGGTCCGCCCGGGCTACCGCCCGCAACTCCTCCAGCAGGTGCTCCGAGATGCCGCCCGGGTCGAGGGTGGCGCCGGGCAGCTGGCGGGCGACCGTCCGGAGCTGGGTGAGCAGCCGGGTCGCCTCGGCGTACGGCTGCGGCTTGCCGTCGCCGCGCGCCTGCATCACCCGGTGCAGGGTGCTGGCCGCGTAGAGCCCGAGGGCGGCGAGGATCAGCCACTGGGCGCAGACGGCCAGGTAGCCGACCTGGGCGAGCTGCCGCCTCCCGTCGACCTCGGTCAGCGCGCCCGCGACCAGCAGGGTGACCGCGGCGACGGCGAGCAGCGCGGCGCCTTCGCGGAACCGCCGGCGCAGCGCCGTGACGGTGACCGGGACGGCCAGGTACGGCAGCACCGCCGAGGCGCCCAGCCCGCCGTTCTGCGCGCCGATCGTCGCGACGGCGGCGACCTGGCTCGCGGCCAGCCCCAGCACCACCACCTCGGCTACCCGGCTGAGCGGCCCGAGCCGGTGGTGCGTCGGCGCCAGCAGCGCGGGCAGGCCCGCCACCGCCAGCAGCCCGATCCACCACAGCTGGGCGACGTCACGCGTGGCGAACAGGGTCAGGACGGCGACCAGCGCCAGCATGACCACGCGCGCGGCGGCGGCGAGAGGGTGCGGGCGCGGGAGGGCGGGTGTCGAGGCGGGCACGTGACGGATCGTAGTCAGCCGCGGTAGATGTCGGCGATCTCCGCGGCGTACGACTTGTGCACGACCTGCCGCTTGACCTTGAGCGACGGGGTCAGCTCGCCGGTCGCCTCAGTGAAGTCCCGAGGCAGGATCCGGAAGACCTTGATCGCCTCGGCCTTGGAGACCAACTGGTTGGCCGTGTCGATCGCGAGCTGGACCTCGGCCCGCAGCCCCGGGTGCTCGCGCAGGTGCTCGACCCCGGTGTCCGCCGGCAGGCCGGCCGACTCCAGCCACGTGGGCAGCGCCTCCTCGTCGACCGTGACCAGCGCCGCGATGAAGGGCTGCCGGTCGCCGACCACGACGCACTGGCTGATCAGCGGGTGCGCCCGGACCTGGTCCTCCAGGACCGCCGGGGCGACGTTCTTGCCGCCGGCGGTCACGATGATCTCCTTCTTGCGGCCGGTGATGCTCAGGTAGCCGTCGCTGTCGAGCTGGCCCAGGTCGCCGGTGCGGAACCAGCCGTCGGCGGTCAGCGCCTCGCCGGTGGCGACCTCGTTGCGCCAGTAGCCCTGGAAGATCAGGTCGCCGGCGATCAGGATCTCGCCGTCGTCCTCGATCCGGATGGTCACGCCGGGCAGCGGTCGGCCGACGGTGCCGATCCGGGTCGCGTCGGGCAGGTTGGCGGCGGCCGCGGGGGAGGTCTCGGTCAGGCCGTACCCCTCGCAGATGGTCACCCCGATGCCGCGGAAGAAGTGCCCGAGCCGGGCGCCGAGCGGCGCGCCCCCGGAGATGGCGTCGCGGCACCGGCCGCCGAGCGCGGCGCGGAGCTTGCGGTAGACGAGCTTGTCGAAGAGCGCGTGCTGCGCGCGCAGCACCAGGCCGGGGCCGGCCGGGGTTTCCAGCGCCTCGCTGTACGCGATCGCGACGGCCTCGGCGCGGGCGAAGATCTTCCCCTTGCCGTCGGCCTCGGCCTTCTGCTTGGCGGCGTTGTAGACCTTCTCGAAGACCCGCGGCACCGACAGGACGAACGTGGGGCGGAACGCCTGGAGCTCGGCGACCAGGTTCTTCGTGTCGGCGCAGTGCGCCATCGTGGCGCGGGCCTGCACGACGCCGATCTGGATGAGCCGGGCGAACGCGTGGGCCAGCGGCAGGAACAGCAGGGTGGACGCGTTCTCGCGGAACAGATTCGGCAGGACCGGCACGGCGTTGGCGATGTCGGCGTACATGTTGCGGTGGGTGAGCATGCAGCCCTTCGGGCGGCCGGTGGTGCCACTGGTGTAGATGATCGTGGCGAGGTCGCCGGAGCGCACCGACGCGCGGCGCTGCTCGATCTCGGCCGGGTCGACCTGGGCGCCCGCCGCGACCAGCTCGTCCACCGCGCCGAGGTCGATCTGCCAGACGTTCTCCAGCTCGGGGAGCCGGTCCCGGACGCCGGCGACCAGCGTGGCGTGCGCGCTCGTCTCCACCAGCGCGGCGACGGCACCGGAGTCGGACAGGATCCAGGCCGCCTGCTCGGCGCTGGACGTCTCGTAGATCGGCACGGTGACCGCGCCGGCCGCCCAGATGGCGTAGTCGAGCAGGGTCCACTCGTAGCGCGTACGGCTCATGAGGGCGACGCGGGCGCCGGGCTGCACGCCGGCCGCGACCAGGCCCTGGGCCACCGCCACCACCTCGTCGCGGAACTGCCGGCAGGTCACGTCGACCCGGGCGCCGTCGGGGCCCGGCCGCACGAACTGCACCGCGTCCGGGGCGACCTCGGCATTGTCCCAGACCGGGTCGGTGAGGTTGGCCGAGTCGCCGACGGTGACGATCGGAGGGACGGAGAACTCGCGCACCTGCACTCTCCTCGTGCTCACACTGGCCGGGCGGGCCGCCACCTCGGGTCGGCTCTGTCGAAACCTACCCGTCCGGCCGGGAGGGTGGCGCAGGCAGGTTCCTCCCGGCGCCGGGTAGCCTCCCCCCCATGGCGGACTCCTCCACCCAGTCGATCATCATCGGCGCGCCACCGGAACGGGTGGCGGTGGTCATCTGCGACTTCCCGAGCTACCCGGAGTGGACCGACGCGGTACGGGACGTGGAGGTCGTCGAGGAGTACGAGGACGGCTACGCCAGCCAGGTCCGGTTCACCATCGACGCGGGCGTGATGGCCGACGAGTACCTGCTCGCCTACGAGTACGCGGAGGACCTCACCCGCATCGAGTGGCACCTGGTGGCGCCCTCGAAGATGCAGAAGTCGCAGCGCGGCTCGTACGACCTCGTGGGCAACCCGGACGGCACGACGACGGTGACCTACACGCTGGAGGTCGAGTTGTCCGTCGGGATGCTCGGCATGTTCCGCCGCAAGGCCGAGAAGATGATCATGGACGCCGCGTTGAAGCAGCTCAAGCGCCGGGTAGAAGCACCCGGTGCGGCGCAGTGACACGGCCGGCGGCCCGGCCGCCCCGGTAGAGGAGCCGAGCATGGGGGCAACGGATCCGGGTTCGGCCCGGGAAGAGGCGGAACGACTGGTCGCCACCCTGCTGGCCGCCGCGCGGCTGGCCGCGGCCGGATCGGGGTCCGGGGCGTGGGGTCCGCTGGGTGGGATCGTGTCGGGTGTCCTCGGTCACAGCACCGTCCCGGGCGGTTCATCAGGGCCGACCGGGGGCGGTTTCGCCACCGGCACGGCCGAATGCTGTATCTGTCCGGTCTGTCGCGCGATCACCGCCTTGCGGGACCCGAGTCCCGAGTTCGCCGAGCGGCTCGCCACCGGAGCGGGAGACCTGGCCGCCGGTGTGGCCAGCCTGCTACGCGCGTTCGCCCCGGCCGATCCGGCCCACGAGCGGGCCGACCCGCCGGCGGCGACCACCCCGACCGCGGGGACGGAGGACCAGGTGTGGCGCGAGGCCACCCGGAGCGGGCATGATTCTCCGTCGGCGCCCGAGGGGGACGTCTGGTCCGCTGCCACCCGCGCGGAGGAGACCCCCGTCCCGGCCGCCGCACCGCCCGTCGACGTCGCCGGGCCGGCCGCGTCGCAGACCGTACGGGCGACGGCCGACCGTCCTGTGGTGCCCGCCTCCCGGGTGCCCGGCGACGCGGGCGAGGACGCCCGGGGGGCCTGACCAGCACCTCCCGCCACCCACCGAGGCGACGCCGCGGGGGCCGGGGCAGCACAGCAGAGGGGAGCGGCAGCGGTGACGCTGACCATCGGAGTCGACGTCGGTGGCACGAAGGTGGCCGGCGGTGTCGTGGACGACGCCGGCAGGGTCCTCGTGCAGGCCCGACGGGACACTCCCGCCGATGACGTCGGCAAGACCCGGGACGTCATCATCGAGGTGGTCGGCGAGCTGGCGCACGGCCGGACGATCGAGGCGGTCGGTATCGGCGCGGCGGGCTGGATCAACTCCGGCCGCTCCACCGTGCTCTTCGCCCCGAACCTGGCCTGGCGCGACGAGCCGCTGCGCGACTACGTCAGCGCGGCGGTGAACCTGCCGGTGATCGTCGAGAACGACGGCAACGTCGCCGCGTGGGCCGAGTTCCGGCACGGCGCGGCCCGCGACGCCGACGACTCGATGGTCATGTTCACGATCGGCACCGGCGTCGGCGGCGGCATCGTCCTCGGCGGCGAGCTGGTCCGCGGCGCGAACGGCATCGCCGCCGAACTCGGACACATGCTCACCGTGCCGGACGGGCACCAGTGCGGCTGCGGCCGGCTGGGCTGCATCGAGCAGTACGCCAGCGGAAGCGCGCTGGTCCGCTTCGCCCGCGCCGCCGCCCGCCAGGAGCCGCACCGCGCCACCGCCCTGCTGGACCTGGCCGGTGGCGAGGCCGAGGCGATCACCGGTCCCATGGTGACGGCTGCGGCGAAGGGGGGCGACCCGGTCTCCGCCGAGGCGTTCGCCCAGGTCGGGCGCTGGCTGGGCACCAGCCTCGCGGACATGGCGCAGATCCTCGACCCCCAGGTGCTCGTGGTGGGCGGTGGCGTCATCGACGCCGGTGACCTGCTGATGGGCCCGACCCGCCGCTCCTTCACCGAGGCGCTGGCGCAGCGCAGCCGGCTGCCGGTGGCCGAGATCCGGCCGGCCCGACTGGGCAACACCGCGGGTGTCATCGGCGCCGCCGATCTCGCCCGCCGGATCTAGGGCCGTGCCCGTCGACGGCGTGCCGCTGCGCGTCGTGTCGTACAACATCCACAGCCAGCGGGACGACACCGCCGCGCTGGCGGCGGTGGTCCGCGCCGCCGCGCCGGACGTGGTCATCGTGCAGGAGGGGCCGCGCCGGTTCCGCTGGCGGCAGAAGTCGGCGGCGCTCGCCGAGTCGTTCGGTCTGGTGGTCGCCGCCGGGGGCCTGCCCGCGCTGGGCAACCTGCTGCTGACCAGCCTCCGGGTCCGGGTGACCGCCAGCCGGTGCCAGCGGTTCCCGCTCACCCCCGGCCGGCACCTGCGGGGCGCCGCGTACGCCGACTGCGTGGTCGGGCGGGGCGCCCGGTTCACCGTCGCCGGCTCGCACCTGTCCACCGACCCGGCGGAGCGGCCGGCACAGGCCGGGCTGTTCGCCCGGGGGCTGGCCGACGCATCCTGGCCGGTCATCGCGGGCGCGGACCTCAACGAGGGGCCGGACGGGCCGGCCTGGGCGACCGTGGCGGCCGGCCGCACCGACGCGGCGGTGGCGATGGACCGGGCCGACCGGCTCACCTTCTCCTGCGCCAACCCGAGCCGGCGGATCGACGCGCTCTTCGTCGACCCACGGATCACGGTGGTCGACTACGACGTGGTGGACACCCCGCAGACCCGCCGCGCCAGCGACCACTTCCCGGTGCTGGTCGACCTGCTGCTGCCCGCGACCGACTGACCGCGGCACCGGGGGCAGGGCTGGACATCGGCCATCCGATGTGGGCAGGATGCTGCGCGACCCGGCACCCGTGCCGCACATAAGGAGATCCCTCGGTGTCCACCTCCACCGACCATGGCCGGCCCGATCCGGAGTCGAGCACCGTCGCCCTGACCCGCGACGGCCGCCCGGTCTCGGACCGGGGCGACACGGTCTGCGTCATCGGCGCCGGCGCGAGCGGGCTGACCGCCATCAAGAATCTCACCGAGCACGGGTTCGGCGTCGACTGCTACGAGCGGGAGACGGGCATCGGCGGCGCGTGGAACTGGCGGCACGACCGCAGCCCGGTGTACGCGAGCACCCACCTCATCTCGTCGCGCCCGTTCACCCAGTTCCCCGACTTCCCGATGCCGGACGACTGGCCGGACTACCCGCACCACAGCCAGCTGCTGTCCTACTTCGAGCAGTACGCCGACCACTTCGACCTGCGCCGGCACATCTGGTTCGGCACCGAGGTGGTGCGGGTCGAGCCGGTGGACGGGGACCGCTGGGACGTCACCACCCGCAGCACCGGCGGCTACGGCCCGGAGCGCACCTCCCGGTACGCGGCCGTCGTGGTCGCCAACGGCCACAACTGGTCCCCCAAGCTGCCGAGCTACGACGGCCTCGCCGAGTTCCGCGGCGAGATCATGCACGCCTCGTCGTACAAGGACCCGGCGCAGCTGCGCGGCAAGCGGGTGCTGGTGGTCGGCGCGGGCAACACCGGCTGCGACATCGCCGTCGAGGCCGCGCAGCAGGCGTCACACTGCTGGCACTCCACGCGCCGCGGCTACTGGTACGCCCCCAAGTACGTCCTCGGTCGCCCCGCCGACCAGGTCAACGACGCGCTGCTGGCCATGCGGGTCCCGCGGCGGATCCGGCAGTGGCTCTACCACCTGACGCTGCGGCTGACCGTCGGTGACCTCACCCGCTTCGGCCTGCCGAAGCCCGACCACCGGGTGTACGAGACCCACCCGATCGCCAACAGCCAGCTCGTGTACCACGTCGGCCACGGCCGGATCACCCCGGTGCCGGACGTCACCCGCTTCCACCCGTACGCCGTCGAGCTCGCCGACGGCCGGCAGATCGACCCGGAGCTGGTCGTCTTCGCCACCGGCTACCTGCCGCGGTTCGAGTTCCTCGACCCGAAGATCCTCGGCGACGACGCCGGGACCGGCCGGCCGACGCTGTGGCTCAACGCGTTCGTGCCCGGTCACCCGACGCTCGCGGTGGCCGGCCTGGTGCAGCCCGACTCGGGCATCTTCCCCCTGTCGCACTGGCAGGCCGTGCTGTTCGCCCGGCTGCTGCGGCTGCGGGTGACCCGCCCGGACCGCGCGGCGGCCTTCGCCACGAAGGTCACCGCGAAGGCGGGGGAGCGCTACTCCGGGCCGGTCAAGGACAGCACCCGGCACTTTTTCGAGGTCGGCCACGCCGACTACCTGCGCGCCGTCCAGCGCGCCCTTCGAGACCTGGAGACGCGGTGAGCGCGAGCAGTGATCTTGCCAGCCCCGCGGTCGCGAACGAAAGGTCGGCACAGTGACGCAGCAGGTGCGGATCATGCGGGGGCGGGAGTGGGCCCGGCCGGTCCGCCCGGTCCGGCGCGAGGTGCTCGGCGCCACCCCGGAGCTGGAGGCGGGCCGCCCGCCACTGCTGTTCGTGCCGGGCTTCGGGCACGGCGCGTGGGCGTTCGCCGAGCACTGGCTGGGTCACGCTGCCGCGCGCGGCTTTCCCGCGTACGCCCTGAGCCTGCGCGGCCACGGCGGCAGCGGCCCGGCGCCGGACGCGACGCTGCGGGCGTACGCCCATGACGTGGTCCAGGTGGCGGCGGGCCTGCCGCGCCAGGCGGTGCTGGTGGGGCACGGCGCCGGGGCGCTCGTGGTCGCGCACGCCCTGGCGCGCTACCCGGCCCGCGTCGCCGTCCTGGTGGCGCCGGTGCTCGGCGGTTGGGGTACGGCGGTGACCGCGCTGCGCCGCAACCCCCTCGGGACGCTGCCCGCGCTGGCCGGCGGCCGCTTGCGGTTGCGCCGCGGCCAGCTGTTCAGCCGGGAGCTGCCGGAGGCCGACGCCCGGCGGTACGCCTCCCGGCTGGGCGGGGCCGCCCGGCGTGCCCAGTGGCAGCTGCTGCTCGGTCGGGAGCCGGAGCCGGCGGTGGGCGACCCGCCGGTACTGGTGCTCGGCAGCCCGGACGACCGGGTGGTGCCGGCGGCGGCGCTGACTCGGGCGGCCCGGCGGTACGGCTCCGCGCCGCTGCTCTTTCCCGGAATGGGGCACGACCTGATGCTCGACGCCCGCTGGCGGGAGCCGGTCGACGCGATCCTGGACTGGCTGGAGAAGGAGCCCGGCCGGGACTGAGCGCGTCGGTCAGCCGGCGGCGCCGAGCCGGCGGACCAGCGACCCGTCCTCGTCGAGTGCGGAGAGGTAGGAGCGGGCCCAGGCGTGGATGTCGTGCTGGTGCAGGTGCGCACGCATCGCCAGCATCCGCTCGCGGACGTCGTCCGGCGCGGCCCGCAGGGCCGCGAGCAGGCCCTGCTTGAGGCCTTCAAGGTCGTGCGGGTTCACCAGGTAGGCCTGGGACAGCTCGGCGGCGGCGCCGGCGAACTCGCTCAGCAGCAGCGCCCCGGTGTCGTCGACCCGCGCGGCGACGTACTCCTTGGCCACCAGGTTCATGCCGTCCCGCAGTGGGGTCACCGCCATGACGTCGGCGACCCGGTACAGCGCCGCCACTTCGGCGCGGTCGAACGGCTGGGTCAGGTAGTGGATGGCCGGCTCCCCGACCCGCCCGTACTCGCCGTTGATCCGGCCGACCTCGCGCTCGACGCGCTCCCGGAGGATCTGGTACTGCCCGACGCGCTCCCGGCTCGGCACCGCCACCTGCACCAGCACCGTGTCCCGAACCTTGACGTGGCCGCCCGCGATCAGCTCGCTGTACGCCTTGAGCCGTTGCTCGATGCCCTTGGTGTAGTCCATCCGGTCGACGCTGAGGATCACGTGCTCGGGGCTGCCCAGGTCGCGGCGCAGCCGGGCGGCGCGCTCGGCGACGTCCGGCCGGGCGGCCAGGGCGGCCATCTCGGCGGTGTCGATGGAGATCGGGAAGGCGCCGATGCGTACCACCCGGTCGTCGACGGCGATGCGGCGGTCGGTGGCCGGCAGGTCGAGCACCTTCGCCGCGAGCTGGGCGAAGTTGTGCGCGGCCTGGGCCCGCTGGAAGCCGACCAGGTCGGCGCCGAGCATGCCGCGCAGCAGCTCGGCCCGGCGGGGCAGCTGCATGAACAGCTCGGGCGGCGGGAACGCCACGTGCAGGAAGAAGCCGATCCGCAGATCCGGCCGTAGCGCCCGGAGCAGGCCGGGCACGAGCTGGAGGTGGTAGTCCTGCACCCACACGACGGCGCCGGGCTCGGCCACCTCGGCGGTCGCCTCCGCGAAGCGCTGGTTGACCCGCTGGTACGCCTCCCACCAGCGGCGGTGGTACTCGGGCTGCTCCACGGCGTCGTGGTAGAGCGGCCACAGGGTGGCGTTGGCGAAGCCCTCGTAGTGGTCGCGCAGGTCCTCGGCGGTCAGCGCAACGGTGTGCATGCGGACGCCGTCGATGTCGGGCAGCACCGGGGCCGGTCCGGTGCCGCCGGCCCACCCCACCCAGGTGGCGGGGGTGTGCCGCAGCAGCGGGTGCAGCGCGCTGACCAGGCCGCCGGGGCTGCGGCGCCACTCGCAGGCGCCGTCCGGCGCCACACTGTCGTCGATGGGGAGGCGGTTGGCGACCACCACGAGGGAACTCTGTCGCATCTCGGGTGTTCCGATCTGCCGGGAAGCGACCGCCGGTGCAGGGGAGGAACGACCGGCAGTCAGCGGAGGGGACGTGACGGACAGCGGTATTCCTACTGACCGTAAGTTACACCACTGTTACGCCCCTGGCGGGGGAGCGGCCGTCCCGGGATGCGGGCGCAGTGATGGTGATCGACGCGATGCGACCGCCGGGCGGGGCGGTCAGACGACCGCGCCGTCGTCCGGGTCGTGGTCGTCGCGGTCGCCCGGACGCAGCCGCCAGACCAGCGTGACGAAGCCCGCCAGGATGCCGGTGAAGCCGAGCAGCGTGACCACGGACGGGTCGGCCGGGAACACCGAGGGGAACAGGAACAGCACGAACCCGACCACGATGGCCAGCGTGCCGATCGCGGCGTACTTCGAGATCCGGGGCAGCGGCGGGGGCGGCGGCGGGGTGTACCGGTCCTCGTCCTCGTCGTCGTCGGGCAGGTCCGCCCCGAAGGTGTCCAGCCCGTCCAGCAGCGACGGCTCGTCGTCCCGGCCCCGCCCGACGGTCACGCCGGAGACGTCGGCCGCGGACGGCAGCGGCCGGACCTCGGTGACGGTCGGCCCGTCGACGCCGGCCCGGCCCGGGCGGGCGTCGTCGACGTCCTCGGCGGCGGGCCACGGGTTGTCGCCGGCCGGTGCGGTGGCGTGGAAACCGGCGACGATGCGGGCCCACTCGGCGTCGATGTCGGGCTCGTCGTCGCGCGCGCGCTCGGCGGCGCCCGTGTCAGCGCCCTCGTCGGCGAGCTGGGTCAGGTAGTCCCGGGCGGTCGTCAGGTGCGAGCGGTCCACGTACAGGCGGTCGACCGGCCGGGACGGGACGGTGGTGGTGCGGGTGACCGGGTTGAGGTCGGCGGAGGGTTGCAGGTACGCGGCGATGCCCCCGGCCGCCAGCACGTCCAGCAGGTGCTCGCCGACCCGAGGGTCGACGTCGCCGGCGACCGCGTACTCGGTCGCGTCGAGCCCGTTGTCCCGCCGCCCCCGGCGGGCGCCACCCGCTGACACCGGACAACCTCCTCAACGCGCGCCCGTGGCGCGCCACCTGAGCCCCCTCGGCGTCCCCACGCCGTGCCATGAATCGTGACACGTCGGCACCCGGTTCCGGGAGTGCGTTGTGTCGCGTCTTGCCCGGCAGGGGTCGCTCCGCTGGTGGCAGGCGGGGGTGTTTGTCCGTTTGTGCGCAGACCGTGCCCTCTGCCGTGTGGTCCGGCCGGTGGCGTCGGCGACGTGCTGCCGGCGCGACGACCGGTGCCGGCGGCACCGGGTCGATCTCGGCTCAGCGGGGGATCGCCGCGACGATGTCGGCGACGTCGACCCGGACCGGGTCCGGGTTCGCCCAGCTCCAGTTCGGGTGGGCGCGGTTGGTCAGCAGGACCAGGACCGTCCGCCGGTCCGGGTCGACCACGAGGGAGGTGCCGGTGAAGCCGGTGTGCCCGAAGGCGCGCGGGCCGCTCAGCCGGCCCATGAACCACGGCTGGTCGAGCACGACGCCGAGGCCGTGCGCGGAGGTGCGGTCGGGCCGCTCCGGGTCGACGGCCGGCAGGCCGGCGTTCACGTTGGTGAGCATCTGCCGGGTGATCTCCTCGGAGAGGATCCGCGTGCCCCGGTAGGCACCGCCGGCCAGCAGCAACTGACCGATGACGGCCACCTCGGCGGCGGTGCTGAAGATGCCGGCGTGGCCGGCGATTCCACCCATGTGGTTGGCGCCGTCGTCGTGCACCACGCCCCGGAGCAGCCCGCGCGACGAGCGCGCGTCGGTGGCGACGAGCCGGGCGGCCTGGTCGGCGGCGCTGAGCCAGGTCTTCGGGTTGAAGCCCGTGTACCGCAGGCCGAGCGGGCCGGTCAGCCCGGTCTTGAGTGCCTGGTCCAACCGCTGGCCGGTGACCTTCTCGACCAGGAAGGCCAGCACCATCAGCCCGACGCTGGAGTACCGGAACACCGTGCCGGGCACCGCGCCGCTGACCAGGGGGGTGGCCAGGACCGCCGCCCGTCGGGCCGCGTCGTCGGGCAGGCCGGCGACCTTGGCCCCGACCGGCAGGCCGCTGGTGTGGGACAGCAGCATGGCGACGGTGACCTTGTCCTTGCCGGTGCCGGTGAAGCCGGGCAGGTGGTCCACCACCCGCGCCGACAGGTCGATCCGTCCCATGTCCACCTGCTGCAGGGCCAGGATGGCGGTGTAGATCTTGGTGATCGAGGCGAGGTCGAAGATCGAGTCGTGCCGCATCGCCACCTGCTTCGACTCCGGCAGCAGGACCGGCCCGGCGTCGTAGCGCAGCGCCTTCCCCACGCACGCGCGCGCCACCGGGGCCCCGTTGACCTGGCAGAGCGCGACGGCGCCCGCGTACGCCGGGTGCTTCGGGTTGTCGCTGGTCGGCGCGAGATGACGGTTGAGCGTGACGAGCAGTCGGCCGCCCGCGTTGGCGCCGCCGCGGACCGTCGCGCCGGTCGTCCCGGTGGCGTCCGGGTCGGCGACCCGGGCCGCCGCCGACCGGCTGGGCGCGGCCGACGCGCTCGCGCCCGCGCTCCCGGTGGCCCCGGCGGACGGGCCGGCGGTGGCCGACCGGGCCACCTCGCGGCAGCCGGCGACGGTCGCTGCGGCGGCCGCGAGACCGGCGCCGAGCACGGTACGGCGGTGCAGGGACATGCGCCGCATCATGGCAGGCGCGGCCGACCGAATCCAGCCGGCCGGGTCGGACCACGACATCGATGGGCGATGTGATTTATGTTATAGGCGAGCGCCGATGTCATCGCGCCGGCGCGGGCGCCCCGCCGGGGGCCGGGTCACCGATCGTCATCGGCGCGGCGCGTCCTCGTGGAGCGGGCGCGGTCGGGCGGCAGGTGATGCCACCCCCGGTTCGTGCGCGGGCCTCGCTGCCGCGGGTGCCGTAACGCCGCTCGGTGACTACGGGCGGGGGTGCCAGTTCGATTGGTCCGGCTCGGTGCATCCGCACCTTTGGGCGGTACGTGTCCATAAAGGATCATCGGTTCTAGGGCCTGCGGGACGTGCGGCCGCGCGCGGCGCGTGGAACTTCGTGAAGAAGAACCCGGGACTGGTGGCCGCGACCGTGGCAGCCTTCACGCCGCCACCGGTCAACCCGTGCCGCAACTCCCGTGTCTCCCGCTGGTCGCGTCTCTACTAGCGGCACTGTTCAACGACGGAGGTAGCGAGATGGACCTGGCGGTGGTGCTCGCGAGGTGGCTTGCGGGCCCCATCGCCAGGTTCCTCGACGTCGACGGCAAGACGCCCGAGGAGCGGCGTGCCGAGGTGATCGAGTACGCGACCCTGCCGGGAGAGGACGTGGACGAGCTCGGCCTGCGGCACGTGACCCGGTCGACGGCCTGGTTCATCCTGTGCGGTGCGGCGTTCGTCGTCGCCGCGGTGGTCGTGATTCCAATTTCCGCCTTCGCCAGCGAGCGGGTGAAGGACCTGGCGTTCGACATCGCCGAGTGGGTGATCTTCTTCCCGTTCTTCATGGCGGCCGTGCACGGGGTGAAGATGCTGGTGGCCCGATATCTGCCCGAGCGTCGGTGGAACCCGGCGAGCCGGCTCTGGCGGGCGGTGATGCTCGCCCAGACTCCGGACTACATGCTCGCCGCCCTGCTGACGGCAGCCAGCGCGTTGTGGTGGTGAGGCGTCGAGTACGACTTCGGTAGCCGGATCGGCACGCTCCGGATGGGCGCGGACTGAGTCCGCGGCCCGGAGGTGTTCAGTGAGGGTGGCTGGCGGGCCCTGGATGGGCGTCCCGGCCACGCTCGTGCTGCTCGGCCTCGTCGGGGCGGAACTGCGGGCGCTGCTGCGGCGTCGGCGCGACGCTGGATGACGGCTGTCACCGGCGGTGTGACGGGAAGTTGATCGGTCGTCCGTTGTGGCGGAGGGCCGGTGCTCCGTAGGCTCGTCGGCGACGGCAGCGCTCCCGGGGACGGGCGCCGCCGCGGGAACCCCACGGGAAAGGACGCCGGTGCTGTACTGGCTGCTGAAGTACGTCATCCTCGGGCCGCTCCTGAAGCTGATCTTCCGTCCGCGGGTGGAGGGCCTGCACCACGTACCGGCGACCGGCCCGGTGATCCTGGCCAGCAACCACCTCTCCTTCTCCGACTCGATCTTCACGCCGCTGATCGTGCCGAGGAAGGTCACCTTCGTCGCCAAGGCCGAGTACTTCACCGGCAAGGGGATCAAGGGCTGGCTGACCAAGATGTTCTTCGTCGGCACCGGCACCATTCCGGTGGACCGGTCGGGCGGCCGGGCGGCGCGGGCGGCCCTGGAAACCCAGCTCAAGGTGCTGCGGGCCGGTGGGGTCGCCGGCATCTACCCGGAGGGCACCCGCTCGCCGGACGGGCGGCTCTACCGGGGCAAGACCGGCGTGGCCCGGCTCGCGCTGGAGAGCGGTGCCCCGGTGGTGCCGGTGGTGATGCTCAACCTCGACGAGATCCAGCCACCCGGGAAGATCATCCCGAAGGTGCAGCGGGTCCGCATCCGCTTCGGCCCACCGCTGGACTTCTCCCGCTACGCGGGGTTGGCGGGGGACCGGTTCGTCGAGCGCGCGGTCACCGACGAGATCATGTACGAGCTGATGGAGCTGTCCGGCCGGGAGTACGTCGACATGTACGCCCAGAAGGCGAAGTCCACGCCCTCGCCGCCGGCGCCGCAGCCCCGCCAGCCGATCGCGGCCTGACCGGAGCCCCAGATCCGCACGGGCGGCCGCGCCCCGCGGCGGGTCAGCGGTCGCTCATGCCGGCGCGGCGGCGCAGCGACGCCACGTCGGTGACCACGATGCGGCGGCCCTCGGTGCGCAGCCAGCCCCGGCTGGCGAAGGAGCCGATCGCCTGGTTGACGCTCTGCCGCGAGCCGCCGGCCATCTCGGCGAGCTGGCTCTGGTTGAGCTCGATCGTGATCATCGGCGCCTGGCTCTCGCCGGCCAGCCGGACCAGCGTCTTGGCGACCCGACCGGGCAGGTCGAGGAAGACGTGGTCGGCGTTCTGCTCGGTGAGCCGGCGGATCAGGCCGCCGAGGGAGCGCATCACCGCGTCGAGGATGCGCGGGTTGGAGTGGACCAGTTCCATGAACGCGCCCCGGGACAGCGCGAGGGCGGAGCAGTCCTCGATGGCCTCGGCCGACGCGGAGCGGGTGGAGGCGTCGAGCAGGGAGACCTCGCCCAGCACGTCCGGCGGCCGGATCACCGACAGCACGGCCCGCTCGCCGGTCGGGGCCGTGCGGAAGACCGCGACCGCGCCGCGCCGCAGCACGATCAGCGACTCGCCGGGGTCGTTCTCGACGAAGAGCAGCTGTCCCTTGCGGTACGTCCGGGGGACCGCCGCGGCGATCACCCGCTGCCGGACCTCCGGCTCGAGGCCGGCGAACATCTCGACACCCGTGAGCGCGTCACCCGGCTCCGGAAGGCGCACCTCCACGGCCCAACCCCTCCCCGGTCAAGGACCACAACTCGCTCACCGGGTGAACCTGACGGGTCCCCTCGCCCAGGTGCTCCGACACCTCCGGTAGCGGTACACATCAGATCATGACGGTCCGGTCGCTTGCTGTACACCCCTCAATTCATCTCCGTGACGTTCAAGGCGTACTCGACCCCTTCTCTCATCCCTGCCGTGACCTGCGCGGACGTGCGGGCGGCCGGGTCGCCGGCACCCGCGCGGCGCGGCGGTGGGGGCGTACGCGAGGATGGCCGTGATGGTCTACCGCTACTTTTACGACTGCGAGTTCGTCGAGGACGGCCGCATCATCGACCTGGTGTCGATCGGCGTCGTCGACGAGCACGGCCGCGAGTTCTACGCCGTCTCCACCGAGTTCGACGACTCCCGGGCCGTACCGTGGGTGCGCCGCAACGTGCTCGACAAGTTGCCGTCGCCGGCCGACCGGGCCTGGCGGTCGCGGGAGCGGATCCGCGACGACCTGCTGGACTTCCTCCTCGAACCGGTCCGGGACCGGCCTGGCGAGCAGTTGGAGCTGTGGGCCTGGTACGCGGCGTACGACCACGTGGCCCTGGCCCAGCTGTGGGGGGCGATGCCGGCGCTGCCCCGGGAGATCCCCCGGTTCACCAAGGAGCTGCGGCAGCTCTGGGACGACCGGGGCCGCCCGCCGCTGCCGGAGGCCGAGGCGGCCCGGCACGACGCCCTGGTCGACGCGCGGCACAACCTGCTGCGGTGGCGGGCGATGACCGGACCCGGCCGGCGCTGACCGGGCGACCGGAGAGTCCCAGGTCAGCTACTGGGCGGTAACCAGGTCGCGGTGTCGGCGTACACCGGCGCGGACTACAGTGCGCACTGACGGCCCGCCCCGGGCCGGCAACGGCGCCGATGGTCTGTTCTGACACCTATCCTGGGGCTTACCGGGCTTCACCCAATGCTCCAGGAGGATGAGCAGATCATGCGTATCGGCGTGCTCACCGGCGGCGGCGACTGCCCAGGTCTCAACGCGGTGATCCGGGCGGTGGTCCGCAAGGGCGTCACCAACTACGGTCACGAGTTCGTGGGTTTCCGGGACGGCTGGAAGGGCCCGCTGGAGGGCCTGTCCCGTCCGCTGGGCATCGCGGAGGTCCGCGGCATCCTGCCGCGCGGCGGCACCATCC
The DNA here is from genome assembly GCF_052068455.1 of Micromonospora sp. H33. Lineage (NCBI taxonomy): Bacteria > Bacillati > Actinomycetota > Actinomycetes > Micromonosporales > Micromonosporaceae > Micromonospora > Micromonospora sp. H33. The sequence continues at coordinate 396,010 of NZ_JBQHDE010000002.1, forward strand.
TGGGCTCGTCCCGCACCAACCCGTTCAAGATCGAGAACGGGGTCGAGCGGATCAGGGAGAACCTCGCCGCGCAGGGCGTGGACGCGCTCATCGCGATCGGCGGCGAGGACACCCTCGGTGTGGCCACCAAGCTGCACGAGCTGGGCGTCAACGTCATCGGCGTGCCGAAGACCATCGACAACGACCTCGGGGCCACCGACTACACCTTCGGCTTCGACACCGCGGTCAACATCGCGATGGAGGCGATCGACCGGCTGCACACCACCGCCGAGAGCCACCACCGCACCCTGGTCGTCGAGGTGATGGGCCGGCACGCCGGCTGGATCGCCCTGCACGCCGGCCTCGCCGGCGGCGCCAACGTGATCCTGCTGCCGGAGCGGCAGTTCGACGTCGACCAGGTCGCCGGGTACGTGGAGAAGCGCTTCCAGCACCAGTACGCCCCGATCGTCGTGGTCGCCGAGGGCGCCCACCCGCTCGAGGGCCAGATGGTCCTGCACACCCAGGAGCTGGACGCCTTCGGCCACGTCCGCCTCGGCGGCATCGGTCAGTGGCTGGCCGAGCAGTTGGAGGCCAAGACCGGCAAGGAGGCCCGCACGGTCGTGCTCGGCCACATCCAGCGCGGCGGCACACCGACCGCGTTCGACCGGGTGCTCGCCACCCGGCTCGGCCTGCAGGCCATCGACGCGGCGCACGAGGGCGACTGGGGCAAGATGGTCGCCATGCAGAGCACGGACATCGTCCGCGTCCCGCTGGCCGAGGCCACCCGGGAGCTGAAGACCGTGCCGCTGGAGCGGTACGCCGAGGCCGAGGTCTTCTTCGGCAGCTGATCGATCCCACGGCGTCGCGGCGGGCCTCCCGGTCCGCCGCGCGCCGGCTTCACGGCGAGAGGGGTACGGCCCGATGGCGGGTTCGGTGCACACGGTGGCGGTCATCGGGGCCGGCAAGATCGGCGAGCTGATGCTCTCCGGGCTGTTGCGCTCGGGCTGGCCGGTGGACCGCCTGCTGGCCACCGCCCGGCGGCCGGTCCGGGCGGAGGAGATCTCCGCCCGCTACGGCGTCCGCGTGGTCGACAACCTGACGGCGGTGGGCGAGGCCGAGGTGCTCGCGATCTCGGTCAAGCCGCAGGACGCCGGCGTGCTGCTGGAGGAGATCGGGCCCAAGGTGCCGGCCGACAAGCTGGTCATCTCGCTCTGCGCGGGTCTGCCGACCACCTTCTTCAGCCGCCGGCTGCCGGAGGGCACCCCGGTGGTGCGGGTGATGACCAACACCCCGGCGCTGGTCGACGAGGCGATGACGGCCATCTCCGCCGGGGCGCACGCCACCGGCACGCACCTGGCGCTGGCCGAGGAGATGTTCAAGCCCCTCGGCGCCACGCTCCGGGTGCCGGAGTCGCAGCAGGACGCGGTGACCGCGCTGTCCGGCTCCGGCCCGGCGTACTTCTACCTGCTGGTCGAGGCGATGATCGACGCGGGCATCCTGCTCGGCCTGCCCCGGCAGGTGGCGCACGAGCTGATCGTGCAGACCGCGATCGGGTCGGCGGTCATGCTGCGCGACTCCGGCGAGCACCCGGTCAAGCTGCGCGAGGCGGTCACCTCGCCCGCCGGCACCACCATCTCCGCCGTCCGCGAGCTGGAGAAGCACGGTGTCCGTGCGGCGCTGCTGGCCGCGCTGGAGGCCGCCCGCGACCGCGCCCGCGAAATCGCCGCCCAGGCCGACTGAGGCCCGCCGCCGGTCCAGTTATCCGGCTGGATCGGTTCGCGCCCGCGGCTGATCGACTGGTCAGTAGAGCAGGTACGGCGTCCGGCGCCGGTCGAACTCCGCCAGCTCGTCGGCCCACGCGCCGACCACGTCGTCCACCTCGGCGCCGGCGTCCACCATGGTGCGCAGCCGCGGCGAACCGGTCAGCTTGTCCACCCAGTACGGTCGCGCGGCGTCCCAGGAGTCGCGCCGCCAGGCGAACGCCGGGTACTTCCGCGCCTCCACCAGCATCGCGACGGCCGTGCGGATCGGGTCGTACGACGCCCGGTCGACGACCTTCACCTCGACCCCGGCACAGAGCTTGTTCAGCAGCGCCGGCTTCTGCCCGGCCGCGGTCGGGGTGAAGTACGCCTCGCGGAACTCGACACCCGGCAGCTCGCGGGCGTTGAGCCGGTCGGACCAGTGGTAGTCGAAGTCCTCGGCCAGGCCGCCGATCAGCTCGAACGGCCGGCAGGTGCCCCGGCCCTCGGTGATGGACGCGACGCCCTCGAACAGGCCGGTGCCGGGGTAGACCAGCGCGGTGTCCGATGTGGGCATGTTCGGACTGGGCATCACCCAGGGCAGGTCGGTGTCGGCGGCGAGCTTGTCGCGCTTCCAGTGTCGACACCCGACGACGTGCAGCTCGACCGACCGGCCGGCGGCGGCGGGCAGGAACTCCGCGTTGAAGAACCGGGCCAGCTCGCCCACCGTCATCCCGTGCTGCTGGACGATCTCCTTCAGGCCCACGCCGGAGGTGTAGGCGGGCGTCATCATCGGCCCGTACGCCCGGCCACCGATCGGGTTCGGCCGGTCCAGCACCACGTACCGCTTGCCCACCCGGGCGGCGGCCAGCATCGACGTGTACATCGTCCAGATGTACGTGTAGAACCGGGCGCCCACGTCCTGGATGTCGAAGACGACGGTGTCCACACCGGCCTGGGCGAACATGCTCTCCCACTTGGCCTGCGAGGCGCCGTACGCGTCGTAGACGGTGATCCCGGTGCGGGCGTCGACGCCGGTGCCCTCGCTGCCGCCGGCCTGCGCCGAGCCGCGGAACCCGTGCTCGGGCCCGAACGCCGCGGCCAGCCGGACCGCACCGGACGCGTGCATCAGGTCGACCAGGTGGCGGTAGGCGGAGTCCACGCCGGTGGGGTTGGAGATGACACCGACCCGTTCGCCCGCGAGATCGGCGAAGTCGGAGCCGACGAGCACGTCCAGACCCGTCTCCACCCGGCGGATGGCCGGCACGGCGTTGCCCGGCGTGCCGGGGACCGTCGCCGCGACCGCGCCCGCGGTCATCGCACCCGCACCGGCCAGGAACTTCCTACGCTCCATGATCGACCTCCCATCGGTTGCGATGAAACTTAGCTACGCATTGATGGCTCGTCAAGGAAGGTTAGCTACAGCTCGACGACGGCGAACACCACCACGTTGTCCCGGTAGTGGCCGGACCGTCGGTCGAAGTCGCCGCCGCAGGTCACCAGGCGCAGCTCCGGGCCGGGCGTCGGGCCGTACACCGCGGCGGTGGGGAAGCGGTCCTTGGGCGCCCGCACCGTGCCGGTGACCCGGAACGACACCACCCGGTCGCCGCGCCACACCTGCACCCGGTCGCCCCGCCGCAGCTCGCCGAGCCGGGCGAAGACGGCCGGCCCGTCGCGGGAGTCCAGGTGGCCGGCGATCACCGCCGGACCGGGGTCACCGGGCGCCGGGCCGGCGCCGTACCAGCCGGCCCGCGCGAAGTCGACCGGCGGGACGAGGACGCCCGCCGCGTCCACCCCCAGCAGCTCCAGCGGTGAGTCGACCGCGATGCGCGGCACGCGTACCCGGGTGGGGGGCGGTAGCCGCACGGTCCGGGCGGTGAGGCCGGGGCAGTCGATGGTGCAGCCCGGCCGCCAGCCCGCGGCCGGCGGCGGCGACGTGGTGGCGGTGGTGGTGGCCAGCCCGACCCCCGTCCCCGCCAACAGGCAGAGCGCCGCGCCGGCCGCGACCAGCGCGGCGGCCGGCGCCCGGCGGTAGCGGTGCCGCCGGATCGTGAAGTCGGGCCGGCCGGTCACCAGGTGCCACGCCCCCGGCGGCGCAGCAGCACCAGGCCCGCGGCGAGCGCGGCCGCCGCGACCCCGCCGACGACCAGGGGGTACGCGGGCAGCCCGGCCGTGCCGCCGGCGCCGGCGTCGACGCCGCCCGTCGGGACGACGACGGCACCGCCCGCGGCGTCCTGCCGCAGCTCGGTGGTGAGCCCGCCCTGCTTCCCGTCCAGCACGAGCAGCGAGTAGACGGCCCCGCCGGTCAGCGTCACCTCGGCGTCGGTCGTCGGACCACCGGCACTGCTCAGCCGCAGCCGCAGGCGCCCCGGCTCGACCTGCTGGTAGTCGGTGGTGGTCGCGAAGCGGACGCCGGTGGCGATGCGCGGGCCGTCGACGGTCGCGACGTCGAGCACCGGGGCGCGCACCGACGCCTGCACGACGCGGACCTTGGCGTGGCCCGGGTCGGGGGCGCTCAGGTCGTCGTGGAGCACCCGCAGCCCGAGGTCCGCGTGTCGACCGACCCCGGCGACCGTGTACGCGGCGCCGCCGCTCACCGCCACCTCGGTGGTCAGCACCGGCGGCTCGTCGGCGGGGGTGCCCGCCTCGCGCATGGCGACCGCGTAACGGCCGGCGGGCAGCGGCAGGTAGGTGGAGACCACTCCGTAGCCGACGGCGGGGAAGACCTGGGGTTTCTTCTGGCCCGGAGCGGCGAGGTAGACGTCGACGGCCGGGGTGTCGGGGGAGAGGTGCGCCAGCCGGACATAGCCGACCGGGGCGGCCTGCGCGGGGCCGGCGATCGTCGCGAGACCGCCGGCGGCGAGCAGGAGTGCGGCGGCGGTGGCGAGCAGCCGGCGGGACGCGGAGCGGAGCGGATGCATGTCGCCTCCGGGACGCGTGGACGAGTGCGGGTGACCAGAGTCCCGTGAACGGGACTACCGTGCAACCTCCGACACGCCAGATCCGCCGCGGTGACGCCGTGGGTCTCCGTGCGGCGGAGGCGGGGGAGTCGCGGTACCGCGCGTCGGGTCAGCGGGTGGCGGCGGCGAGGGCCGAGCGCAGGGTGTCCGCGTCGGCGGGGGACTCGTGTTCCCAGGTCTGCGGATCGGTCGTGTAGATCACGCCGTACGCGGGGGTGTCCGGCTGGTAGCGCCAGCTGTCGGCGAGCGTCCCGGCGTCGACCGTGTCGTAGCCGGCGGTCACCGCCAGCCGGGCGACCGTGCTCCCGATGTGTCCACTGCCGATCAGCCCCACCGTCGCCATCCGACCCTCCGTCCGGCCGTCGTGCCGCGTGCCCCGTCGCCCCGGCTCCGTCTGCCCAACGTACTGCCGTCCGCTGATCGTGTTCCGGAGTTCGGCGGGGTCCCGATGGGCTGCGGCGCGGCGTTCCGGTCGATGGCCCGGTGCCGCGCTGTCGAGCTGCCCTCACGGACGGGGCAGCTCGACAGGGAGCCCGCAACGACCCGGGCCCGGCCGCCGGTCCGGACCAACCGTGCGGGTCAGGCGGTTGCGGGCAGGGCCTTCTCGATCGCCGCGCGCAGCTCCGGCGAGCCGGGCTCGACGGTCGGCGCGAACCGGGCCGCGACCGTGCCGTCCGGCGCCACCAGGAACTTCTCGAAGTTCCACCGCACGTCACCGGTGTGGCCCTCGGCGTCGGGAGTGTCCACCAGGGCCGCGTAGAGCGGGTGCCGGTGCGGGCCGTTCACGTCCACCTTCTCGGTGAGCGGGAACGTGACGCCGTAGTTCACCTGGCAGAAGTCGCTGATCTCCGTGGCGCTGCCGGGCTCCTGGCCGGCGAACTGGTTGCACGGCACGCCGAGCACGACGAGGCCCCGGTCGGCGTACTCGTCGTGCAGCGCCTGGAGGCCGGCGTACTGCGGGGTGAGGCCGCAGCGGGACGCGACGTTGACCACCAGCAGGGCACGACCGTGGTATCGGGCGAGGTCGGCGGGCCTGCCGGTGAGGGCGTCGATCGGGGTGTCGAAGACGGTCATGGGGGCGAGGCTACGCGGATCGAACCGGCTGGTGCCGGCCGGTCGTGCGCCCTGCTTTGCTCCTCACGAAATCGATACATGCACATCTTGACGAAGTGGTGACGCCGTGAGTAGCGTCTCAGCAATTATTTTGGAAAGTTTCCTAACTGTTTGGGGAGACGCCACATGAAGAGATCGTTCCGCCGGGCCCTCTGGGTCGGCGCCGTGGTCGCGCTGACGGCCGCGACGGTCCCGATGGCCTCGGCGTTCGGGGCCGGCAGTGTCACCGCCACGTTCGCCAAGGTGCAGGACTGGGGGACCGGTCACGAGACGCGGGTGACGGTCACCAACGGCTCGGACGCGTCGGTGAGCACCTGGCGCATCGAGTTCGACCTGCCCGCCGGCACCAGCATCAGCAGCTCCTGGGACGCCGACGTCACCCGCACCGGCGACCACTACGTCGCGGTCAAGAAGAGCTGGGCCGGCCCGCTCGGCCCGGGCGCCACCTTCAGCTGGGGCTACAACGGCACCGGCGCCTACAAGGCCCCGCTGAACTGCACCGTCAACGGCGCCCCCTGCGCCGGTGGCGGCACCCCGCCCCCGACCACCACCGCGCCGCCGACCACCGCCCCGCCGCCGACCACGGCGCCCCCCACCACCCCGCCCCCGACGACCCCGCCGCCCACGACCCCGCCGCCGAGCGGCGACCGCAAGATCGTCGGCTACTTCGCGCAGTGGGGCGTCTACGCCCGCAACTACCACGTCAAGAACATCCACACCAGCGGCTCGGCCTCGAAGCTGACGCACATCCTGTACGCCTTCGGCAACACGACCGGCGGGCGCTGCACCATCGGTGACAGCTACGCCGACTACGAGAAGGCGTACACCGCGGCGGACAGCGTCGACGGCGTCGCCGACACCTGGGACCAGCCGCTGCGCGGCAGCTTCAACCAGCTGCGCAAGCTCAAGAAGATGTACCCCCACCTCAAGGTGATCTGGTCCTTCGGTGGCTGGACCTGGTCCGGCGGCTTCACCCAGGCCGCGCAGAACCCGGCCGCCTTCGCCCAGAGCTGCTACAACCTGGTCGAGGACCCGCGCTGGGCGGACGTCTTCGACGGCATCGACGTCGACTGGGAGTACCCGAACGCCTGCGGCCTCACCTGCGACTCCAGCGGCCCGGCCGCGTTCAAGAACGTGGTGAGCGCGCTGCGCTCGCGGTTCGGCTCGTCGGCCCTGGTCACCTCGGCGATCACCGCGGACGGCAGCAACGGCGGCAAGATCGACGCCGCCGACTACGCCGGCGCGGCACCGTACCTCAACTGGATCATGCCGATGACGTACGACTACTTCGGCGCCTTCGCCCCGCAGGGCCCGACGGCCCCGCACTCCCCGCTCCACTCGTACGCGGGCATCCCGCAGCAGGGCTTCTGGTCGGACGCGGCGATCCAGAAGCTCAAGAGCAAGGGCATCCCGGCCAACAAGCTGCTGCTCGGCATCGGCTTCTACGGCCGCGGCTGGACCGGGGTGACCCAGACCGCGCCGGGCGGCACCGCCACCGGCCCGGCCCCGGGCACCTACGAGCAGGGCATCGAGGACTACAAGGTCCTCAAGAACACCTGCCCGGCCACGGGCACCGTCGGCGGCACGGCGTACGCCAAGTGCGGCAGCAACTGGTGGAGCTACGACACCCCGTCCACCATCGGCGGCAAGATGACGTACGCGAAGAACCAGGGCCTCGGTGGCGCGTTCTTCTGGGAGCTCTCCGGTGACACCACCAGCGGTGAGCTGATCGGCGCCATCAAGGGCGGTCTCGGCTAGTCCGCAGGCCGACGCATCACCCACACGGCGGGGAGGGACCGCGCACCGGTCCCTCCCCGCCCGCGTGTGCCGACGGGCGGTCGGCGGGGTCGATGTGACAGACTCGCCGCTCGACGGGGGTTCGATGTCCGCGCGCGCTCGGAGGTGACATGCGTACGGCGTACCGGAGGCTGGCGGTCGGCGCCCTCGCCGCGGCCCTGCCGTCCGTCCTGCTCGGCTGCGGGATCGGCGGCGACGACGAGCCGGCGGAGCGTCCCGGACGGGCGCCCGCCGAGGAGGCCTCGGCCAAGGCCCGGGAGCGGGTGCAGGCGTACCTGGACGCCATGACGGCCAAGGACGTGGCCGCCGGGCGCAGCCAGCTCTGCGCGGCGATGCACGAGGCGTTCGACGCCGCCGCCACCGGACCGAACGGTGACTTCGCCGACCACTTCGAGGTGCCCCAGGCGCAGATCACCGACATCCGCCCCGGCCCGAAGGGCCTCCAGGTGAGCACGTCGGTGTCGGTGACCGCCGGCACGCGCAAGCTCACCCGCCCGCTGCTGTTCACGGTCACCCGCGACGGGGCCGACTGGTGCATCGCGGGCGAGGCGGCCGGCGGCAACACGCCCAGCCCCGCCCCCACCCCCTGACCGGTGAGGGATCTCTCACCTGCCGGAACAGTCCCCCTCGCCGCCCGGCCGCCCGGTCCGTCGCCGTACGCTTTCTGTCATGCGCCATGAGTGGCATCAGCTGAGCCATCCTGCCGTCGGCAGCCCCGTGCTCCAGACCAGCCGGCCGACCGTCGACTCCGCCGAGGACGCGGCCCTCGGCCTGGACCGCTGGCGGGACCTGCCCCGCGCGCAGACCCCGCCCTGGCCGGATCCGGCCCAGGTCACCGAGGTCTGCAAGGTGCTGGAGAACGTGCCGTCGGTCGTGGCGCCCTACGAGGTCGACCAGCTGCGGCAGAAGCTCGCGCTGGTCTGCGAGGGCAAGGCGTTCCTGCTCCAGGGCGGCGACTGCGCGGAGACCTTCGCCGACAACACCGAGAGCCACCTGCTCGCCAATGCCCGCACGCTGCTCCAGATGGCGATCGTCCTGACCTACGGCGCCTCCCTGCCGGTGGTCAAGGTCGCCCGGGTCGCGGGCCAGTACACGAAGCCCCGATCGCTGCCGACCGACGCGCGCGGCCTGCCGGCCTACCGCGGCGACATGATCAACTCGCTGGAGGCGACGCCGGAGGCGCGGGTCGCCGACCCGCAGCGCATGATCCGGGCGTACGCGAACTCGGCCGCCGCGATGAACATGCTCCGCGCGTACCTGGCCGGCGGCCTGGCCGACCTGCACGCGGTGCACGACTGGAACAAGGGCTTCGTGCGCAACTCGCCGGCCGGTGAGCGGTACGAGGCGATCGCCCGCGAGATCGATCGGGCGCTGGCCTTCATCCGGGCCTGCGGGATGACCGACGACGAGGCGCTGCGGACCGTCACCCTCTACTGCTCCCACGAGGCGCTCGCCCTGGAGTACGACCGGGCGCTCACCCGGGTCTCCGACCGGCGGGCGTACGGCCTGTCCGGGCACTTCCTGTGGATCGGCGAGCGCACCCGGCAGATCGACGGTGGGCACATCGACTTCATCTCCCGGATCGCCAACCCGATCGGCGTGAAGCTCGGCCCCACCACCACGCCGGACGAGGCCATCGAGCTGTGCGAGAAGCTCAACCCGGACAACGTCCCCGGCCGGCTCACCCTGATCAGCCGGATGGGCAACCACCGGGTCCGCGACGCCCTGCCCCCGATCGTCGCCAAGGTCACCGCGGCCGGCGCCAAGGTCGTCTGGCAGTGCGACCCGATGCACGGCAACACCCACGAGTCGTCCAACGGCTACAAGACGCGCCACTTCGACCGCATCGTCGACGAGGTGCTGGGCTACTTCGAGGTGCACCGGGGCCTGGACACCCACCCCGGCGGCCTGCACGTCGAACTGACCGGCGAGGACGTCACCGAGTGCCTCGGCGGCGCCCAGGGCATCGAGGACCTCGACCTGCCCGACCGGTACGAGACCGCCTGCGACCCGCGACTGAACACCCAGCAGTCGCTGGAGCTGGCCTTCCTGGTGGCGGAGATGCTGCGTGGCTGACCTGATCGATCTCCGTTCGGACACGGTGACCCGGCCGACCGCCGGGATGCGGCAGGCCATGGCCACCGCCGACGTCGGCGACGACGTGTACGGCGAGGACCCGACGGTCAACGCCCTCGAGGCCGAGGTCGCCGCGCTCTTCGGGCACGAGGCGGCGCTGTTCTGCCCGACCGGGTCGATGGCCAACCAGATCGCCCTGCAACTGCTCGTGCCGCCCGGCAACGAGCTGCTCTGCGACGCCGACGCGCACGTGGTGACGTACGAGATCGGCGCCGCCGCCGCGTACGGTGGCATCTCCTCCCGGACGTGGCCGGCGGTCGGCGCGGACATCGACCCCGACGCGGTCGCCGCCATGATCCGGCCCGACGGCTACTGGGCGGTGCCCACCCGGGCCATCGCCGTCGAGCAGACCCACAACCGGGGCGGCGGCGGGGTGATCCCCCTCGACACCCTGCGCGAGCTGCGGCGCGTCGCCGACGACGCGCAGGTCGCGCTGCACTGCGACGGTGCCCGCATCTGGCACGCGCACGTCGCCGACGGGGTGCCGCTGGCGACGTACGGCGGGCTCTTCGACACCCTGTCGGTCTGCCTGTCCAAGGGCCTCGGCGCGCCGGTCGGCTCGCTGGTGGTGGGCAGCGCCGACAAGATCGAGCGGGCCCGGTTCGTCCGCAAGCGGATGGGCGGTGGCATGCGGCAGGCAGGCATCCTCGCCGCGGCCGGCCGGTTCGCCCTCGCGCACCACGTCGAGCGGCTCGCCGAGGACCATGCGAAGGCGGCCCGGCTCGCCGAGGCGGTCGCCCCGTTCGGGGTGCTGGCCACGGGCGTGCGCACCAACCTCGTCCCGCTGGATCTGACCAAGGCGCCGCTGGACGCGCACGCCCTCGCCACCGCCGCCCGCGCGGAGGGTCTGCTGGTCTCGGTGCTCGGCCCCCGTACGGCCCGCCTGGTCACCCACATGGACGTCGACGACGCCGCCATCGGCCGCGCCATCGACGTCCTCACCCGGATCCTCCGCGGCTGACCCCCGCGGGAGTCAGGGGCGGAGGCGCTTGAGGGTGGCCACGTCGGCGGCGTGGCCCACGTGCTTCTCCGTCGGGGTCTCCACCACGATCGGCACGCCGGCGGTGGCCGGGTGGCGCATCAGCTCCGCGAACGCCGGCTCGCCGATGGTGCCCTTGCCGATGTTCTCGTGCCGGTCCCGGGTGGAGCCGCACAGGTCCTTCGAGTCGTTCGCGTGCACCAGCCGCAGCCGGTCCGCCCCGACCGTCGCGACCAGGGTGTCCAGCGTCGCCGTCATGCCGCCCTCGGCGGCCAGGTCGTGCCCCGCCGCCCACGCGTGGCAGGTGTCGAAGCAGACACCCAGCATCGGGTGCCCGTCCACCGCGTCGAGGTAGGGGCCGAGATGCTCCACCCGGGAGGCGAGCGACCGCCCGCCGCCCGCGCTCGGCTCGACCAGCAGCATCGGCCCGCCGGCGTCGCCCGCGGCGTCCAGCAGCGGGAGCAGCGCCTCGCGGACCTGCCGCATGGCCGCCTCGGCGTGGCCCGCGTCCACCGAACTGCCGGCGTGGAAGACCACCCCGCGCGCCCCGATCGCCGTGCCCCGGCGCAGCGCGTGCGCCAGCGTCGACGCCGACCGCTCGACCGTCGCGGCGGTGGGGGAACCCAGGTTGACCAGCAGCGACGCGTGGATGAAGACCGGAACGCCGCGCTCCGCGCAGCCGGAGCGGAACAGGGCGTCCTGGACCGGGTCACCGGGTGGCAGCGCCCAGCCCCGCGAGTTGGAGACGTAGACCTGGACGACCTCCGAGCCGGCCGCGTCGACGTACGGCAGGGCCGCCTTCGCCAGGCCGCCCGAGGTCGGCGTGTGCGTGCCGACCGGCCGGTGCGGTGCCGTCATCGTCACAGACACCCGAGGGTGACCGGGGTGCCCGGAGGCACCTGCGAATTCTCGCCCGGGCTCTGGAACCGGGTGATGCCGTTCGGGTTGAACTGCACGGTCACCGGGAAGCCCTGGCTCTGCAGCACCTGCTGCGCCTGCGGGCACGGCAGGTCGATCACGCGGGGGACGACGACGAGCGGCGGCCCCTGGCTGACCTCCAGCCGGACCTGGGCGCCCTTCTCCACACCGGTGCCGTCGGCCGGGCTCTGCCCGAGGACCTCGTCCTTGGGCTTGTCGGACTCCTTGACGGTCGGCGGCTCGACGAGCACGAGCCCGAGCCGGGCCAGGATCGACCGGGCTTCGTTCAGGTTCTTGCCGACCAGGTTCGGTACCGAGATCGGGGCCTTCCCCTTGCTCAGGATCACGGTGACCTTGTCGCCCGGCTTGACCTCGGTGCCCGCCTTCGGGTCGGTCGCCAGCACCACGCCGGCCGGCAGGCTGTCGTCGTAGCGGGCGGCTCCCTTGGCCACCTTCAGCTGCGCGTCGGCCAGGTCGGTCGCGGCCAGCTCGAACTCCTTGCCGACCACGTCCGGCACGGGGAAACGCTCCGGGCCCAGCGAGAGGGTGAGCGTGATCGTGCCACCCTTCTCGATCCGGGTGGACGACACCGGGTCCTGCGCCAGGACGGCGTCCTTCGGCACCTGCTCGTCGTGGCGGGGATCGGCGTACGCGAGGACGAAGCCGGCCCGTTCCGCCTGCGCCTGCGCCTCCGCCTTGCTGAGGCTCACCAGCTGCGGCGCCACCGTGTACCGGCCGACACCGAACCACCAGCCGCCCGTCGCGGCGATCAGGCCGAGCACCACGACGGCGGCGGCGACGGCCAGCCGGCCCCGCGGGTGCCCCAGCACCCGGGTCCGCAGCGCGGCCAGCCGGGACCAGACGTCGTCCCCCTCGGGGCCTGCCCGCCGCCGGCCCGCGCGTGAACTGCCCTCCGGGAGCCGGGCCCAGGCGGGCCGCTCGGCCGGCTGGACGGCCGCGACCACCATGGTGGGCTGGGCCACCGCCGGCTCGTCGGCCACCCGGCGCAGCACCGCCGTACGCGTGTTGTGGTTGCCCAGGTCCTCCCGGGCCACCTGCACCTCGGCCAGCAGCGCGCCGGCGTCGGTCGGACGGGCACCCGGATCGCGCCGGGTGGCCCGGGCGACCAGGTCGTCGAGCGACTTCGGCAGCCCCGGCACCAGGGTCGAGGGCGCCGGCACGTCCCGGTCGACGTGCTGCCAGGCCACCTCGACCGGCCGGTCCCCGTCGTACGGCACCCGGCCGGTCAGCATCTCGAACAGCACGATGCCGGCCGAGTAGACGTCCGTACGCGGGTCGGCGTGGCCGTCGGTGACCAGCTCCGGCGCGACGTACGCGACGGTGGCCATGAGCTGGTTGCCCTGCTCCTCGTGGGCGCTCGCCTCGACCGCCCGGGCGAGCCCGAAGTCGGCGACCTTCACCACGCTGTCGACCAGGTTGGCCGCACCGCCGGTCGGGGCCTCGGCGACCAGCACGTTCTCCGGCTTGACGTCGCGGTGGACCAGGCCGGCCCGGTGCGCCGCGGCGATCGCGGCGAGCATCTGCTCGGTGATCGCGAGCGCCTCGTCCGGGTTGAGCCGGCGCCGCTCGGCGAGCACGTCGCGCAGGGTGCGGCCCCGCACGTACTCCATCACCAGGTACGGCCGGCCGCCGTGGGTGCCCTGGTCGTAGACCGCGACGACGTTGGGGTGGGTGAGCCGGGCGATCGTCTTCGCCTCGTCGGTGAAGCGCTCGACGAAGCCCGCCATCCGGCCCTGGACCTCCGGGCCCTGCGCCGGGTGGATGATCTTGACCGCCACGGTGCGCTCGAGGCGCTCGTCGGTGGCGGTGTACACGGTCGCCATGCCGCCACGGGCCACGCGACCGCGGATGCGGTAGCGCCCGTCGATCAGCGAGCCCAGCAACGTGTCGGCGACCTGTGTGTCCATCGGCAGGCAGTCTATGTGTCCAGGGGGTGAAGGTAGAACTGGATGCTACAGCCGGGAGGCGATCGACCGCGTCCGGCGGCGGTGACGCCACGCGTCGCCGCAGGTCGGACGGGCTGCGCGGGGGGCCGATCACGTCGTCGCGGGGTGCCGCCACCCGCCCGGGGGACGGACGTGGCAGGGTGGTCTGGTGACCGACTCCGTACCCGCCGACGACAACGCCGCCGAACCGGCCGGCTGGTTGACCCTTCCGGACGTCGCCGAGCGCCTCGACATGCCGATCAGCAAGGTCCACCAGATGATCCGGGACCGGGAGTTGATCGCGGTACGCCGCGACGGCATCCGGCGAGTGCCGGAGGACCTGGTGGCCAACCGGGTCGTCCTCAAGCACCTGCCCGGGGTGCTCAACCTGCTGGCCGACGCCGGCTACGACGACGAGGAGAGCCTGCGCTGGCTGTTCCAGCCGGACGCCACGCTGCCCGGCGGCACGCCGGCCGCCGCCCTCGCCGGCGACCAGGCCCGCGAGATCAAGCGCCGAGCCCAAGCCCTGGGCTTCTGACCCCCCTCTCCCTCCCGCCCTCCCGCCCCCTTCCCCGCCCCTTCCCCGCTCCCGCGATCTTGCACTTTCTGCCCCGACGAACTGGGGCGAAAGCGGCAATCGAGGGGCCAGAACTGCAAGATCGCGGAGCGTGCGGGGTGCGGCGCGGCGCCCGGGTCGGGCCGGGGACCGTCAGGCCGGGCGACGGGTGGCGGCGATGGCCAGGTCGACCAGGGCCTGGCGGGCCTCGGTGTCCAGGTCGACGGTGGCCAGGGCGGCGAGCGCGGCGTCGGTGAGCGCCGCGATCCGCTGCTCGGTGCGGGCCAGCGCGCCGCTGGCCTCGATCAGGTCCCGCAGCCGCGTCACGCCCGCCTCGTCGAGCGCCGGGTCCCCGAGACCGCCGAGCAGCACCTCCCGCCCGGCCTCGTCGGCTGCCTCGAGGGCGGCCGCCACCAGGTAGGTGCGCTTCCCCTCGCGCAGGTCGTCACCGGCCGGCTTGCCGGTCTGTGCCGGATCACCGAAGACACCCAGCACGTCGTCGCGGAGCTGGAAGGCCTCGCCCAGCGGCAGCCCGTACGCCGAGTACGCCGCCCGCACGTCCGGCGAGGCGTCGGCCAGCGCGCCACCGAGCAGCAGCGGGCGCTCGACCGTGTACTTCGCCGACTTGTAGCGGGCCACCTTCCCGGCCCGCTCCAGCGAGGTGTCCCCGGTGGCCTGGGTCAGCACGTCGAGGTACTGCCCGACCGTGACCTCGGTGCGCATCTCGTCGAAGACCGGTCGCGCCCGCGCCACCGTGCCCGGATCCAGCCCGGCCGAGTGCAGCATCTCGTCCGACCAGACCAGGCAGAGGTCCCCGAGCAGGATCGCCGCGGCGTCGCCGAACCCGTCCGCGTCCCCGCCCCAGCCGGACGCCCGGTGCCGGGCCGCGAACCGGCGGTGCACGGCCGGCTCGCCCCGCCGCGTGTCGGAGCGGTCCATCAGGTCGTCGTGGATCAGCGCGCTGGCCTGGACGAACTCCAACGCGGCGAGGGCGGTCACGACCTGGTCGGTGTCCACCCCGCCGGCACCCCGGAACCCCCAGTACGCGAACGCGGGCCGAAGCCGCTTGCCGCCGCCGAGGACGAACGCCTCGATCGCCTCGGCGACCGGGACCAGGGCGTCGTCGACGCCGGTCATCCAGCTGCGCT
Organism: Micromonospora sp. H33; assembly: GCF_052068455.1. Taxonomy (NCBI): domain Bacteria; kingdom Bacillati; phylum Actinomycetota; class Actinomycetes; order Micromonosporales; family Micromonosporaceae; genus Micromonospora; species Micromonospora sp. H33. The sequence goes on from NZ_JBQHDE010000002.1 coordinate 411,281, forward strand.
GGGCGGCCAGGAACTCGGTCAGCGCCTTGTCGACGCGTTGACGCAGCCCGGCGCGGTCGACCGGGGAGACGGGAGCAGCGTGGGTCACGCTCAGACGCTAGCCGGTCGGGCCGCCCGGGACGTACCGGCGGGGGGCCACGGCGCGCGGCGGCGCGGACCCGCCGTGCCGGGCGCCGCGCCCACCGCCACCTGTCCGCCGCGTGGGAAGGGCATGGGTCCGGCGGCCCCGCACCGCTAGAGTCGTGACGTGGCGCTCGGTCTCCCCTCGGTCCTCCCCAATCCGCAGCCGGCGATCGGGGAGCTGATCCGCGACCACCAGCCGACGTTCTCCTTCGAGTTCATGCCGCCGAAGACCGCGCAGGGCGAGCGGCTGCTCTGGCAGGCCATCCGGGAGCTGGAGTCGCTGCGCCCGTCGTTCGTCTCGATCACCTACGGCGCCGGCGGGTCGACCCGGGACACGACGGTCGCGGTCACCGAGCGGATCGCCACCGAGACGACGCTGCTGCCGATGGCGCACCTGACGGCGGTCAACCACTCGGTCGCCGAGCTGCGCCACATGATCGGGCGGCTGGCCGGCGCGGGCGTGCGCAACGTGCTCGCGGTCCGCGGCGACCCCCCGGGCGACCCCACCGGCGAGTGGATCCCGCACCCGGAGGGCGTGCTCTACGCGGAGGACCTGGTGCGGCTCGTCCGCGACTCCGGCGACTTCAGCGTGGGCGTCGCCGCCTTCCCGTACAAGCACCCCCGCTCGCCCGACATCGCCACCGACACGGCGCACTTCGTCCGCAAGTGCCGGGCGGGCGCCGAGTTCGCGATCACCCAGATGTTCTTCGACGCCGACGAGTACCTGCGGCTGCGGGACCGGGTGGCCGCGGCGGGCTGCGACACCCCGATCCTGCCCGGCGTGATGCCGGTGACCCAGATCAGCACCATCGAGCGGTCGGCGCAGCTCTCCGGCGCGCCCTTCCCGCCGGCCCTGGCCGCGCGCTTCGAGAAGGTCGCCGACGATCCGGAGGCGGTCCGCCGGCTCGGCGTCGAGCAGGCCAGCGAGATGTGCCGCCGGCTGCTCGACGAGGGTGTGCCGGGAATCCACTTCATCACCTTCAACCGGTCGACGGCCACCCGGGAGATCTGGCAGAACCTGCAAGCCGGCGCCCGGGTGTGACCCCACGTGCCGCGACACCTCCCGACAGGTGCGACGGTTGATCCGTGGTGGGCACACAGCTGAACTGGGACCAGTACGCGACGGCCTGGGCACGCCTGCACGGGGGCTTCGACCCGCGCGCGGCCGCCCCGGTCGTCCGCGCCTGGCTGCGCTTCGCGTACCACGTCGGCTTCGTGCTGGGTCGGCTGCGGGTCACCCCGACCGCGGTCACCGTGGCCGGGGTGCTGCTCTGCCTCTGCGTGCCGCTGTTCGCCGTACGACCCCAGGACGGACCGTTCCTCGGCGCGCTGTTCGTGCTGCTCGCCTCCGTGGCGGACAGCGTCGACGGCGCGGTCGCGGTCGCGACGAACCGCACCACCCGGCTCGGGTACGTCTACGACTCGGTGGCCGACCGGCTCGGCGAGGCGGCCTGGTTGGTCGCGTTCTGGCTGATCGGCGCGCCCGGCGCGCTGGTGGCCGCCGGCGGTGGGCTCTCCTGGCTGCACGAGTACGTCCGGGCACGGGCCGTCTCCGCCGGCATGCGGGAGATCGGCGCGGTGACCGTGGGGGAGCGCCCGACCCGCGTCTCGGTGGCTCTGGTCGGCCTGCTGCTGGCCGGCCTGACCGGGCTGATCGACCCGGACCTGGCCGCCGGCACCATCACCATGGCGACCGCCGTGTGGGTGCTGCTGGCCGGCTTCGGCCTGGGGCAGCTGCTGGCGGCCGTCCGCCGCACCCTGATCGACGCCGGCTGAGCCGGGTGGGCGTGTTAACAGGGGGCCCTTTCTCTACCGCAGGCGTTAAGAAGGGGCCCTTCCTTACCAGGCGGGGCCGATCTCGTCGGCGACGATCTGGGCGGACAGGGTGACCATCGGCAGGCCGCCGCCCGGGTGGCTGGAGCCGCCGACCAGCCACAGCCCGTGGACCGGCCCCCGGTTGGGCGGCCGGAGCAGGCCACCGGCGGTGCCGTAGATCGCCCCACCCGGCGCGCCGGTCGCGCTGTCCAGGTCCGCCGGGGTGCGGATCTCCCGGAACACCAGCCGGTCCCGCACGTCCGTGCCGCGCGCGGCCAGCACGTCGAGGACGTGATCCGCGTACGCCTCGGCGAGGCCGGGCCGCCGCCAGTCCACCGCACCGGCGGCGGTGCCGTGCCGGGCGGCGTTGACCAGCACGAACCATGCCTCGTGCCCGGCCGGGCGGACCATCTCGTCGTCCGCGACGGTGACGAAGACCGTCGGGTCGGGGGCGGGACGGGCCCGCACACCCCGCCCCGGCGCCCCGAAGACCGCGTCGAACTCGGCGTCGTAGTCGCCGGGGAAGAAGACCGTGTGGTGCGCCAGCCCGGAGTCGCCGCGTACGCCCAGCAGCAGCACGAAGCCGGCGAGGCTGCGGTCGGTCAGCCCGGCCAGCCGGCGCGGCGAGGGCAGCAGGTCCCGGTAGACGGTGAGCGCGTCGACGTTGGCCACCACCACGTCGGCGGGGACGGGGGCGGCCTGGCCGGCGAGGCGTACGCCGTGGACCCGCCCGCCCGCCGCGTCGATCCGGGTGACCCGGGCGCCGGTCCGCACGACCACGCCGAGGTCCAGGCAGCGGGTCAGCAGCGCGTCGGCCAGGGTGCCCAGCCCGCCGCGCAGGTACCAGCCGCCGAAGGTCAACTCGGCGTACGGCACGGCGACCAGCGCGGCCGGCGCCCGGCGCGGGTCGGCGCCGGTGTACGTGGCGTACCGGTCGAGCAACATCCGCAGCCGGGGGTCGGACAGGTGCGTGCGGCCCAGCCCGCGCAGGGTGCGGCCCGGCCCGATGGCGGCCAGGTCACCCAGCCGCCACGCCAGCGCCGCCAGGTCCCGGGGCGAGTCGACGCGGCGGCGCAGGATGTCCCGCTCCGAGGCCGTCCAGACCCGCTCGGCGCGCCGCCACAGGCGCTGCCAGTCCGCCGCCGCCCGGTCGCCGAAGGCCGCGCCGATCCGGGTGGCGAACTCGGCCGGGTCGGCGCAGGAGTCCAGCGTCGGCCCGCCGTGGGGGAAGACGTGCCGCACGATCGGGTCCAGCGGGACCAGGTCCAGATACTCGTCGAGCTTCGCGCCGGTGTCCTCGAACAGGTCGTGGAGGACCTGGGGCAGGGTGAGCAGGCTGGGCCCGGTGTCGAAGTGGAACGGGCCGGCCGGGCTGTCGTGCACGTACCGGCCGAGCTTGCCGCCGACCGTGTCGCCCTGCTCGAAGACGGTGACCTCGTGCCCGGTGGTGGCCAACCGGGCGGCGCTCGCGAGGCCACCCACCCCGGCGCCGACGACCACGATGCGCGCCATGCCGCGCCCCCAGACCCTAGACGACCGGACGGCCCCGCCAGGTCAGGCGCCGCCGCTTTCGCTGATGGTACGACCGCAGGGTCAGCCAACCGAGGACCGCGACCGACACGGGGTGTGCGAGCGCGTCGGGCCACCACCGGCCGCCGGTGGCCCGCGCGCTGACCACCCGACCGGCGACCCCCAGCAGGTACGCCCCGGCGGCGCCGGCCGCCACCGCCGGCGCGCCGGCGGCCAGCGCGGCCAGGGCGACCAGCGGCGGAGCGGTGTAGAGCAGGAGCAGCAGCGTCACCACCACGCCGGCCGCGACCGGGTGCCCGAACGTGGCCCACAGCGACTTGGTGTAGCCGTCGCGCAGCTGCGGCCAGTCGTCGTACATCCGACAGGTGGCCAGCCGCGAGCCGTCGGCGAGGGCGATCCGGCCACCGGCCCGCTTGACCGCCCGGGCGAGCTCGACGTCCTCCAGGATCCTGTCGGCCACCGCCGCGTGCCCGCCCGCGGCGGCGTAGCCGGCCCGGTCCACCACCAGGAACTGCCCGCCGGCCGCCGCCAGGGACGGCCGCGCCGAGCGCTCCATCGCGCGCAGCGGCAGGAAGGTCAGCCACAGCCACTGCAGCAGCGGCTGGACCAGCCGGTCGGCCACCGTCGCCACCACGATCCGGGGGTACGGCGACAGCAGCGTCACCCGCGCGGCGCGCAGTTCGCCGACCGCCGCGGCCACCGCGTCCGGGGCGAGGACGACGTCGGCGTCGACGAACGCCAGCACCGTGGCGGCCGGGTCGGCGCGGGTGGCGAGCTGCCAGCAGGCGTACGGTTTGCCCAGCCAGCCGGGCGGCGGGGCGACGCCGTCGAGCAGGGTGACCCGCGGGTCGTCCCCGGCGACCGCCCGGACCACGTCCGCGGTGCCGTCGGTCGACCCGTCGTCGAGCACCACGATCCGCAGCCGTGGCACACCGCGCTGGGCCAGCAGCGCGCGCAGGCACGGGGTGACCCGGGCCGCCTCGTCGCGCAGCGGCAGCAGCACCGCCACCGTCTCGGTCACCTCGGCCGCCGCTGCGGCGGGGCGGCGCAGCCAGCGACCGGCGTTGACGACGGTGTGCGCGGTCAGCGCGGCCACGCCCGCCAGCAGCGCCAGCAGGATGCTCACGCCGCCGCCCCGCCATGCCCGCCCCGGCCGGCGCTCCGCGTGCTCCGGCCGGCGCTCCGCCCGCTCATGCCGGCGCGTCGACGCGGGGGCGGGGGTTCCGGTCGGCCGGACCGGGGCGGCGGCGTCCGGGTAGCAGCGTCACCGCCAGCGGGACGGCCGTCACCGCCATGCCGGCCGCGCCCCACAGCGCCGAGGCGGGCAGGCCGAGGAAGACGGCGTGGGCCAGCACGCTGGAGGCGCACGTCCACAGGTAGAGCGCGAGCATCGGGTCGTCGCGGCCGTCGGTGGTGGCGACGGCAGGCCCGGCCAGCGGACGCAGGGCGCTCATCATCAGCACCGCGAAGAGCAGCCAGCCCAGGTAGTTGCTGACCGGGATCCCAGGCAGTCCGGGCAGCGCGGGGGTGGCGTCCCGCCAGACCCAGTAGCCCTCGGCGACCATCTGCGGGTCGAGGAAGAGGTCCCAGGTGGCCAGCCCGAGCGTCGCCAGCGTGATCCGCCGGAGGGTCCGTCCGACCCCGGTGCCGGCGGACCCGCCGGTCGGCGCGCCGCCGGTGAGCCGGACCGCCGCCAGCCAGGCCGGCCAGGCCATCCAGGTCCAGGCGAGGGGGATGACCAGCGGCACGCCGGCCAGTTTCGGGCCGAGCTGGCCGGAGTAGTCGTAGCTGCCGAACGGGAACCCGGTGGCCACGCCGAGCGCCTCGATGGCGAAGCCACCGCCGGTGGCCACCGCGACCAGCACCGCCGCCGTCCGCGGGCCGCGGCTGAGCAGCGCGTGGCTGACCGAGAGCAGGTAGCCCAGCACCACCGTGGCGACGGTGAGCCGGGCCCGGGTCTCCCCGGTGGTCAGCGGGTAGCAGATCTGCGCCAGCACCAGCACGGCCAGCAGCGCCCAGGCCGGGCGGGTCACGCGCGTCGCCGGGGCGGGACGGGTCATGCCGCGGCCGGCGCCGGAGAGGTGGGGGCGGACAGCGGCAGGTCCCGGCCGAGCACCCCGAACGGGCGTTCGTCGCCCGGGAAGTGGAAGTCCCGCAGGATGTCGACGAAGCCGAAGCGCCGGTACAGCCGCCAGGCGCGGGACCGCTGCTCGTCGGCCTCCGGCGTGGACAGCAGCGTGGTCGTCCCCTCGGCCATGGTGAGCAGCGCGCGCAGCTGGCCCGCACCGAGGCCGTGCCCCTGCGCGGGCGGCCGGACGTGCAGCTCCACCACCTCGAAGCAGTTGCTCAGCCAGCGCTGCCGGACCGCCGGGTCCAGCGCGCGCCACACCTGGTCGTGCCACCACTGACCGGCCGCGCCGAGGTAGCCGTAGCCGAAGCCGGCCAGGTGGCCCTCGGAGGTGAGACTGGCGACGGCGCGGAAGCCGGGCCGGCGGACGTGGGTGGCGATGTAGCCGCGGCGGGCCTCCAGCAGGTCGGTGCGGTACCCCATCGCCTCGCCGTAGACGGCCACCACGTCGTCCAGCCGTCGGACGAGATCCTCCGGTGTCCACCGCACCAGCCTCATGCCGCACCCTCCGCCGTACCCGCGTCGCCGTCGGCGACCCACCCCAGCACCGTCCGGTCACCGACCACGTCGCGCACCGCGAACCGCGCGAAGAGTTCCTCGGCGTACCACCCCTCGGTGGGCGTCCGGATGATCGCGGCGCGGTGCTCCGGGTGACGGTACGCGAACGCGACCAGGTCCGCCGGGTCGCGCCACACGCTGACCGTGCCCTGCCAGCCCAGCGGCGCCTCCCCGACGCCGAACCGGGCGAGCAGGCCGGGTGCGGCGTGCAGCGCGGCGGCCACCGGCGGGACCGCCCGCCAGAAGGTGACCGCCCGGGCGGGGCGCAGCCGGGCCCGGGTCAGCGCGAGCACCGGGCCGTCGGCCCGCCCACCGGGCGGGTCGCCGAACGGCCGCCGGCCGGACCACTCGCCCCGGCTGGTGAGCGGGCGCAGGTCGACCCGGACGGCGGCGCGCGCGAGCCGCGTCCAGGCCCGTCCGACCGGGGAGCCGTCGAAGCCGGCCGCGGCGGCGGGGGAGTCCCACACCGTCAGGGCCGCCCACCGGGTCAGGTCCGCGTCGCCCGGCCCGAAGGCGGTGCCGGTCCCGGTGCCGAGCAGCTTGGCGAAGCGTACGCCGGGCAGTGCGCGCAGCCGGCGCGGGTCGCGCGCCATCCGGACCAGCGCCTGGGGCAGCCCGTCCCGGGCGGTGCGCCACACGTGCAGGGTGACCAGGTCGGGAACGGGCTCCCGGCGGTCGGCCGGGCTCACGCGGTCACCTCGCTCCGCCCGCCGAGGGCAACGGTCCGCTCGCTCACGCCACCTCGGCCGGCGTTCCGCCGGTCACCCGGAGCAGCTCGGGATAGGTGGTGGGGAAGACCGCCCGGGGGACGCCCCCGGCGGCCCAGATCTCGTCGTACGTCCCGAGGGCCGTGTCCACCAGGGTGCGCAGCGGCCGCGGGTGGCCGACCGGCGCGACACCGCCGATCACCTGCCCGGTGTGTTCGCGGACGAACTCCGGGGTGGCCCGCCGCAGCCGGGTGACCCCGATCGACGCGGCGAGGCCGGCGGTGTCCACCCGGTGCGCCCCGGAGGTCAGCACGAGCAGCGGCACGCCGTCGGCCTCGAAGACGAGTGAGTTGGCGATCTGTCCGACCTCGACGCCGAGTGCCTCGGCGGCGGCCGCGGCGGTGTGGACCGCGTCGGGCAGCAGGCGGACGGCGCTCGGCGTGCCGGAGCCGTCGCGGGCGCCCGTCCCGTCGAGCGCCTCCTGCACCGCCCGTACGTTCGGGTGTGGCTGCATGCCGCCATTCTTCCGGGTACGCCCGGGACGGGTTCAGCCGGCCACGCTGACGCACCTCCCGCGGGTCAGACGTTGCATTTTCGTCGGAGGGGGGGTGTACTGTCAGCAGTAGTTAGAACGAGTGTTCGATTGCCTCGTACGCTCGTTCCAACAGCCCCGGAGTGGTGTTTCGCGGCACCGGTCCGGGCGGGTGCGGCTCCGCGGGCCGCACCAGGGTTCCGGGCAGTCGCGAGCCCGGGCCCGTCAGGCAGGAGCGTCGCCCGCCGCCCTCGACCCCCGGGCGGCGGGCGACGAACCCGCCGGTCATGCCGGCCGGGTGTGGTGTGGGGAAGCGTCCACACCCGGCCGGCTCCCACACCGGTGCGTCTTCCTCCGCACCACTCGACCCGGCGGTCCCGCCGGCGGACCGGTTTCCGTCGCGGGGTGTGCGCCTCGGCCAGTGGAGGAGACAGACCCATGCCGACCAACCCGGCTCAGGCACCGACGGTGCCGGCGCACGTGCTGCCGCACCGCACCCCCGCCCAGCTTCTCGCGGTCGCCCGCCAGGGGCTGGCCGAGGCCGCCCGGACCGGTCCGGACGGCCTTCGCTACGCGGCGGCCCACCTGGCCGCCCTGCGCGCCGCCGCGGCCGTGCTCGCCGCGCGCGCCCGCCCCGCGCCGACCCGGCGGAACCGGGTCACCAGCGTCTGGGTCCTGCTCTCCGGCGTCGCCCCCGAGTTGGACGAGTGGGCCGGGTTCTTCGCCCTCGGCGCCAGCAAGCGCGCCGCCGCCGAGGCCGGCATCCCCCGGGTCGTCACCGCGCGGGAGGCCGACGACCTGCTGCGCGCGGCGGAGGAGTTCGTGACGGTGGTGGAGACCGCGCTCGGCGTGGCCCACCAACCGGCACTCGACGGCCTCGCGGCCTGATCCCCGGCACCCGTCCCCGGGCCCCGCGCCGGCCGGGCCTGGGGACGGCGCCGTCCGCGCGACCCGGTCCGTTTTGAGCTACCAGCAAGCACACCGCACAGCAGCACGACAGGGGGTAGGTCCGATGGCGGGCCGGATGGTGGTCGGTACCGCCGCACTGGCGGGTCTGGTGCGCCCGGCGAGCGCCCCGGATCCGGCGGGCGGTCACCGGGTGCTGCCGGTGGCCCCCGAGCTCACCGGCCTGCTGCCCAACCGGGGCCTGCGCCGCGGCAGCACGATCGCGGTCGCCGTCGGTCAGCCCCGGCACAGCGGTGCCACCTCCCTGGTCCTGGCGCTGCTCGCCGAGGCGTCCCGGGCCGGCTCGTGGTGCGCCGTGGTCGGGGTGCCGACCTTCGGGGCGGGTGCCGCCGCCGAGCTCGGCATCGCCCTGGACCGGCTCGCCCTGGTGCCGCATCCGGGGCCGGAGTGGGCCACCGTCGTCGCCGCGCTGATCGACGGGGTGGACGTCGTGGTCACCGCCGTGCCGGCCACGGTCTCCGCCTCGGTCGCCGACCGGCTGGCCGCCCGGGCCCGGCAGCGGGGCAGCGTCCTCGTCCCGTACGGGCGGTGGGACGGCGCCGACGTGACCCTCCAGGTGATTCGGGGAGCCTGGGAGGGGCTCGGCGCCGGCCGGGGCCGGCTGCGGCGCCGGGAGGTCACCGTTTCGGCGCGGGGCCGGGGCGCCGCCGCCCGCCCCCGGGAGCTGACGGTCTGGCTGCCCGGTGACGCGCTGACCCGGGTCATCCCCCGCCCGGTCCCCGGCGCCGCGGTCGCCTCGGTCACCGGCCGCTCGGCCGCCGGTCGGCTCCGCACGGTGCCGGCGGCCCCCGCCGCCGAGCCCTCCCCGCCGGCGCTCACCCTGGTCGGTCCGGCGTGACCGGTGCTCCCGCGAGGCGACCGGCGTGACCGGCGTGTCCCGTTCCGAGGCGACCGGCAGCTCCGGCGCGTCCCGTCCGGAGGCGACCGGCCGCTCCGGCGCGTCTCGTCCGGAGGCGACCGGCGGGTCCGCCGCACCGGTACGCACGCTGCTGCTCTGGTGTCCGGACTGGCCGGTGATCGCCGCCGAGATCGTCGACGGGGTGCCGGCCACCGATCCGGTCGCGGTGCTGCACGCCAACCGGGTGGTCGCCTGCTCGGAGCAGGCCCGGGCGGAGGGGGTACGCCGGGGGCTGCGCCGGCGGGAGGCGCAGGGCCGGTGCCCCCGGCTCACCGTCGTCGACCACGACCCCGCCCGGGACGCCCGGGCGTTCGAGCCGGTGGTGGCCGCGGTCGAGGAGCTGGTGGCCGGCGTCGAGGTGGTCCGCCCCGGTGCGTGCGCGGTGGCGGCCCGGGGGCCGAGCCGCTACCTCGGCGGCGAGGAGGCGGCGGCGGAGCGGATCGTTGAGCACGTCGCCCAGGCCTGCGCGGTGGAGAGCCAGATCGGCATCGCCGACGGGGTCTTCGCCGCCGGGCTGGCCGCCCGCTCCGGTCGGGTCGTCCCGCCGGGCGGGGCGCCGCGGTTCCTCGCCGACCTGCCGGTCGAGGCGCTCGGCCGTCCGGCCCTGGCCGACCTGCTGCGCCGGCTCGGTGTGCGTACCCTCGGCGACTTCGCGGCGCTGCCCGCCGGGGACGTGCTGGCCCGGTTCGGTTTCGACGGTGCGTTGGCCCACCGGCTGGCGGCGGGGCGGGACCACCGCCCGCTCGCGGTCCGGCAACCCCCGGCCGACCTGGCGGTCACCGCGGACCAGGACGACCCCCTCGACCGGGTCGACGCGGCGGCCTTCGTCGCCCGGGCGCTGGCCGAGCGGCTGCACGACCGTCTCGCCGCGCACGGGCTGGCCTGCACCCGGCTCGGCATCGAGGCGGTCACCGCGCACGGCCAGGAGCTGCACCGGGTCTGGCGGCACGACGGTCTGCTCACCGCCGCCGCCATCGCCGACCGGGTGCGGTGGCAGCTCGACGGCTGGCTCTCCGGCGGCCGACCCGGCCGGGTCGGTGCCCGTCCGCCCCGGCCGACGGCCGGCATCATCCGGCTGCGGCTGGTCCCCGACGGGGTGATCGCGCAGGGTGCCCTGCAACCGGGCCTGTGGGGGGAGGCCGGCGAGGAGCGGGAGCGGGCGCACCGGGCGCTCAGCCGGGTCCAGGGCATCCTCGGCCCCGAGGCGGTGGTCACGGCGGTGCTCGGCGGCGGGCGGTCCCCGGCCGACCAGGTGCGCCTGGTGCCGTGGGGCGACGAACGCCTCCCCGCCCGCCCGGGCCCGCCCCCGCTGCCGCCCCGCCCCGATCCGCTGCCGGACGGCCCCGACGCAGCCCGGTCCAGCGGGACGGTCCGGCGGAGTCGTCCGGGCCGGTCGACGCGGACGGGAGAGCCGCCGTGGCCGGGTCGGCTCCCGCCACCGGCTCCGGCGGTGGTGTTGCCCGAGCCGCTCGCCGCCACCGTGCACGACGCGGCCGGCGAGCCGGTCGAGGTCAGCGCGCGCCTGGCGGTGAGCGCCGCACCGGCCCGGTTGGCCGTCGGGACCGCCCGCCCGGTGGAGATCGTGGGCTGGACCGGGCCGTGGCCGGTGGACGAGCGCTGGTGGGCGCCGGTCGAGGCTCGGCGACGGGCCCGGTTCCAGGTCGGCCTCGCCGACGGCAGCGCCCTGCTGCTCGCCGTCGAGGGCGGCCGGTGGCTGGTGGAGGCCATCTATGACTGAGCGCCACCTGTCGACCTGCCCCATCTGTGCGACCGCCCCGCCGACCCCGCTGCTCTCGACCCCGCTGCTCTCGACCCCGCTCTCGACAGATCTTGGAAGATTACGGCCCCTCCAGGGGCCGAAATCTTCCAAGATCGCGTCGCCGGCGCAACCGGCGCACCTGGCGCACCTGGTGCACCCCGCGCGCCTGGCGTACCCGGGGGTGCGGGCGTGAGTTTTCACAACCCGGATCTGCCGTGGTCGGACCTGGAGCGGGTGCTCACCGGCAAGCCCGCCCGAGGGCAGCGCCGTACGCCGCGCGATGAGCGGCACCTGCACGTGGTGGACCCCCTGGCGGTGGACGCCGACGGTGGGGACTCACCGGCCTGGACCCGCAAGCGCCAGCACTACGAGCCGCCGCCGCTGGACCGCCCGGACGGCGTGGTGCCGTACGCGGAGCTGCACGCCCACACCAACTTCAGCTTCCTCGACGGCGCCAGCCACCCGGAGGAGCTGGCCGAGGAGGCCGCCCGGCTGGGGCTCACCGCTCTCGCGGTGACCGACCACGACGGCTTCTACGGCGTGGTGCGCTTCGCCGAGGCGGCCCGCGCCCTGCACCTGCCGACGGTCTTCGGCGCGGAGCTCTCCCTCGACCTGCCCGGCCCGCAGAGCGGCGAACCGGACCCGCTCGGCCGGCACCTGCTGCTGCTCGCCCACGGCCACGAGGGGTACGCGCGGCTGGCCGCCACCATCTCCCGCGCCCAGCTGCGCGGCGGGGAGAAGGGCCGCCCGGTCTACGGGGAGCTGGAGGAGGTCGCCGCCGAGCTGCGCGACCACGTGCTGGTGCTCACCGGCTGCCGGAAGGGGCACGTGCCGGCCGCCCTGCTCACCGAGGGCGTCGACGCGGCGGCCCGGGAGCTGGACCGGCTGACCGCGCTCTTCGGCGCGGAGACGGTGGCGGTGGAGCTGACCGACCACGGGCACCCGGTCGACGCCGACCGCAACGACGCCCTCGCCGAGCTGGCCGCCGCCGCCGGGCTGCCGACCGTGGCGACGAACAACGTGCACTACGCCACCCCGGGGCGGCGCCGGCTGGCCACCACGGTCGCCGCGGTCCGGGCCCGGCGCAGCCTGGACGAGATCGACGGCTGGCTGCCCGCCGCCGGCACCGCCCACCTGCGCAGCGGCGCCGAGATGGCGGCGCGGTTCGCCGCGTACCCGGGAGCCGTGGCCCGGGCCGCCGAGTTCGGTGCGGAACTCGCCTTCGACCTCCAGCTCGTCGCACCGGCGCTGCCGGCGTACCCGGTGCCGCCGGGGCACACCGAGATGAGCTGGCTGCGCCACCTCACCGCGCAGGGCGCGCGGGAGCGGTACGGCCCGCCGGAGGCGCACCCCGAGGCGTACGCGCAGCTGGAGCACGAGCTGAACATGATCGAGGAGCTGGGCTTCCCCGGCTACTTCCTGGTGGTCTACGACATCGTCGCGTTCTGCCGCGAGGAGGACATCTACTGCCAGGGGCGGGGGTCGGCGGCCAACTCGGCGGTCTGCTACGCGCTGCGGATCACCAACGTGGACGCCGTGCGGCACCGGCTGCTCTTCGAGCGTTTCCTCGCCCCCGAGCGGGACGGCCCGCCGGACATCGACGTGGACATCGAGTCCGACCGCCGCGAGGAGGTCATCCAGCACGTCTACGCCCGGTACGGCCGGGAGCACACCGCCCAGGTCGCCAACGTCATCTCGTACCGGCCGCGGTCGGCGGTGCGGGACGTGGCGAAGGCGTTCGGGTTCTCGCCCGGGCAGCAGGACGCCTGGAGCAAGCAGATCGACCGCTGGGGTTCGGTCGCCGCGGTCGACGTGGAGGACATCCCCGAGCAGGTGGTCGCGTACGCCAACGAGCTGCAGACGTTCCCCCGGCACCTGGGCATCCACTCCGGCGGCATGGTGATCTGCGACCGGCCGGTGATCGAGGTCTGCCCGGTGGAGTGGGGGCGGATGCCCGGCCGCAGCGTGCTCCAGTGGGACAAGGACGACTGCGCCGCGGTCGGGCTGGTCAAGTTCGACCTGCTCGGCCTCGGCATGCTGTCCGCGCTGCACTACGGCTACGACATGATCGGGATGAGCCTCGACCTGGGGGACATGACCCTGGACGACCCCGAGGTGTACGACATGCTCTGCCGGGCCGACTCGGTCGGGGTGTTCCAGGTGGAGAGCCGCGCCCAGATGGCCACCCTGCCCCGGCTCAAGCCCCGCTGCTTCTACGACCTGGTGGTGGAGGTGGCGCTGATCCGGCCCGGCCCGATCCAGGGCGGCTCGGTGCACCCGTACATCCGGCGCAAGAACGGCCAGGAGCCGGTCACCTTCCCGCACCCGCTGATGCGCAACGCGCTGGAGAAGACCCTCGGCGTGCCGCTGTTCCAGGAGCAGCTGATGCAGCTCGCCATCGACCTGGCCGGCTTCGACGCCGCCGAGGCCGACCAGCTGCGCCGGGCGATGGGGGCGAAGCGGTCGGTGGAGCGGATGGCGCAGATCGCCGACCGGCTCTACGCCGGCATGGCCGAGCGGGGCATCACCGGCGAGCTGGCCGACGACGTCTACCGCAAGCTCACCGCGTTCGCCAGCTACGGCTTCCCGGAGAGCCACGCGATGAGCTTCGCGTACCTGGTCTACGCCAGCTCCTGGCTCAAGCGCTACCATCCCGCTCCGTTCCTGGCCGCGCTGCTCAACGCCCAGCCGATGGGCTTCTACTCGCCGCAGACCCTGGTCGACGACGCGCGCCGGCACGGGGTGGAGGTCCGCCGGCCGGACGTCAACGCGAGCGGCGCGAAGGCCGTCCTGGAATCCACCCCGGACACCCGGTGGGGGAGCCGGCCGGGGGAGCCGCCGCACGCCTGGGGGCTGGACGGGCCGGCCGTCCGCCTGGGGCTGTCCGGCGTGCGTACCCTCGGCGAGGACGTGGCCGAGCGGATCGAGGCCGACCGGGTGGCGCACGGGCCGTACCGCGACATGCCGGACCTGGCCCGGCGCGTGGGTCTCACCGCCGCGCAGCTGGAGGCGCTGGCCACCGCGGACGCCTTCGCGTGCTTCGGCCTGACCCGCCGGGAGGCGCTGTGGGCCGCCGGGGCGGCGGCCCAGGACCGGCCGGGTCGCCTGCCCGGCACGGTGACCGGCACGGCCGCGCCGACCCTGCCCGGGATGGAGGCGGTCGACCGCCTCGTCGCGGACGTGTGGGCGACCGGGCTGTCGCCGGAGAGCCACCCGGCCCGGTTCATCCGCGACCAGCTCGACGCCTTGGGCGCGGTGCCGATCGCCCGGCTCGGCCGGGTGGAGCCGGGCCGGCGGATCCGGGTCGGCGGGATCGTCACCCACCGGCAGCGCCCGGCGACCGCGGGCGGGGTCACCTTCCTCAACCTGGAGGACGAGACCGGGATGCTCAACGTCACCTGCTCCCCGGGGCTCTGGCAGCGGTACCGGCGGGTGGCGAGGACGAGTGCCGCGCTGGTGGTCCGGGGGCGGCTGCAGCGGCACGAGGGAGTGATCAATCTCACCGCTGACCGGTTGGACCCGATTGATCCCCCGGTCAGCCCCGCGTCGCGCGATTTTCGTTGATCAATAAGTGATCCACATTACGGTTTTCCGTCCGGGACGGCGGGAGACTCCTGCCCGCGCGGGCAGGGTGGCCCGCGCGTCACGAGGGGAACGAACCGATGACGGGGAATCGCGCCAACAGCGGTGGAGTGGCCAACGCCCGACGGACCCGGCTGGGCGCCGGCTGGGTGCCCACGCACCACGTCGAGACCCGCGAGTACGAGGTCACCGACGGGCCCGTGGCGAACTCGGTGCGCTCCCGCCAGGAGGAGGAGACCGCCGCTGGCGGCGAGGCCTGACCGCCCGCCGGGCGCTTCCCCGGCCGAGCTGGACCGGGTGACTAGGCTCGTCGGGGTGGAGCACACCCGAGGCCGGCTCGCCGGGCCGCCGCTGACCCCCCGTACCGCCGTGATCTGGTCGGTGCTGCGCGCCGAGCTGGACCGCCGCGGTGACACCGACCTGACCGTGCTCGACGTGGGTGGCGGCACCGGCGGCTTCGCCGTGCCGCTGGCCCAGGCCGGGCACCGGGTGACCGTCGTCGACGCCAGTCCCGACGCGCTCGCCGCGCTGACCCGCCGCGCCGCCGAGGCCGGGGTCGCCGAGCGGGTACGCGCGGTGCAGGGCGACGGGGACGCGCTCGCCGGGCTCGTCGAGCCGGCCAGTGTGGACCTGGTGCTCTGCCACGCCGTCCTCGAGGTGGTCGACGACCCGGCACCGGTGGTCGCCGCGCTGGCCAACGCCCTCCGCCCGGGCGGCGCCGCGAGCGTGCTGGTCGCCGGGCGGGCCGCCGCCGTGCTCGGCCGGGCGATGAACGGGCACCTGGACGTCGCCGCCGCGCTGGCCGCCGACCCCACCGGCACCGCCGGGCCACGGGACACCCTGCGCCGGCGCTACGACGCCGAGAGCGCCGCCGCGCTGCTGGCCGCCGCCGGGCTGACGGTGGAGGAGATCCACGGCGTACGCGTCCTCGCCGACCTGCTCCCCGCCGTGGTCGCCGACGGTCAGCCGGCCGCCCTGCTGGAGCTGGAGTGGGCGCTCGCCGCCCGGACGCCCTGGCGGGACCTCGCCGCGCAGCTGCACCTGTTCGCCCGCCGTCCGGCATGACCGGGCCGCGCGAGCCGGCCGCCGCCGAGCGGCTGCCGGACCCCGGACCGGCCGGCCCCGCGCCGGACGGTACGGGCGCGGCGCCGGGGGCCGCGGCGGAGAAAGACGCCGCCTCGACCTCGCCGGCCGGGCCGGACCGGTCGCCCGGTCCGCTGGCGACCGTCGCCCCCCGGTACGGCGCGGCCAGCCTCGCCGACGTGCTCCCCGCCGCGCTCGCGGTGCTCGGGGTGCCCGGCGCCACCGACGCGCTCGGCCTGACCGGGGCGCTGGCCGGCGTCCGCCGGATCGCCGTGCTGCTCGTCGACGGCCTCGGGTGGTACCAGATCCCGACCGCCGCCCCGTACGCGCCGACCCTGGCCGGCCTCGCCGCGACCGTCGGCCGGCCGCTCACCTCCGGCTTCCCGTCCACCACCCCGACCAACCTGGTGACCCTGGGCACCGGGGCCGCGCCCGGCGCGCACGGCGTACTCGGCTTCACCGTGCGGGTCCCCGGGACCGACCGGGTGCTCAACCACGTCGAGTGGGCCGGCGACCCGGAGCCGCTGCGCTGGCAGCCGGTCCCGACCCAGTTGGAGCGGGCGCGGGCGGCCGGTGTGCACGTGACGGTGGTGAGCCGGCCGGAGTTCGGCGGCAGCGGGTTGACCGTCGCGGCCAACCGCGGTGGCGACTACCGGGGCGCGGCCGGCGTCGACGCGCTGGGCCGGGAGATGCTCGCCGCCCTGACCGCCGGGACCGGGCCCACCCTGGTCTCCGGCTACCACCCCGACGTGGACCGGCACGGCCACCTCAGCGGCGTCGACTCGGTGCCGTGGCGGATCGCGGCCGCCGACGTGGACCGGCTGCTGGCCCGCCTCGTGGACGGGCTGCCGCCGGACGCCGCGTTGCTGGTCACCGCCGACCACGGGCAGCTCGACGTCCCGGCCGGTCACCGGTTCGACCTGGACACCGATCCGCGCCTGCGCGCCGGCGTGGCCGTGGTCGCGGGTGAGCCCCGCGTCCGCTACCTGCACGTCGAGCCGGGGGCCCGCGACGACGTGGTGGCCACCTGGTCGGCGGTGCTCGGTCCCGCGGCCCGGGTGCGGACCCGGGAGGAGGCGGTGGCCGCCGGCTGGTTCGGCCCGGTGCCCGAGGAGCACCTGAGCCGGATCGGGGATGTGGTGGTGGTCTGCAACGCCACGTACGCCGTCCTGGCAACCCGCTCCGAGCCGCCGATGGCGAGCCGGCTGGTCGCGTACCACGGGGCGGACACGGCGGCCGAGATGACCATCCCGCTGCTGGTGGTGCGGGGCTGACCCGACGTTTCGTCGCACCCCGCCGCTAGCCTTCCGGCATGGGCCGCAGCCAGTCGTTGCCCCGGGGCGGCGATCCGCGCTTCGGGCCGGACGCCGACGACTCCGGCTGCCCCATGCTGCACGTCGACATGGACGCGTTCTTCGCCTCCGTGGAGGTGCGCCGCCGGCCGGAGCTGCGCGGCCGGCCCGTCGTGGTCGGCGGGATCGGGCCCCGCGGCGTGGTCAGCTCCGCCAGCTACGAGGCCCGACGGTACGGCGTCCGCAGTGCCATGCCGACCATGCGGGCCCGGGCGCTCTGCCCGCAGGCGGTGCTCCTGCCGCCCGACTTCACCGCCTACTCGGCGGCCTCCCGGGCGGTCATGCAGATCTTCCGGGACGTCACCCCGCTGGTCGAGCCGCTCTCCCTGGACGAGGCGTTCCTCGACGTGGCCGGCGCCCGGCGGCTGTTCGGCCCGCCGTCCGCGATCGCCCGGCTGATCCGCGAGCGGGTGGCGACCGAGCAGTCGCTCACCTGCTCGGTCGGGGTGGCGTCCAGCAAGTTCGTGGCGAAGCTGGGCTCGACCCGGGCCAAGCCCGACGGCCTGCTGGTCGTCCCGGCCGCCCGGGTGCTCGACTTCCTGCACCCGCTGCCGGTGTCGGCGCTCTGGGGTGTGGGGGAGCGCTCCGCCGACACGCTGCGCCGGCTCGGCCTGACCACCGTCGGCGACCTGGCGCAGGCGCCGTACGGCATGCTGCGCCAGGCGCTCGGCGACGCCGCCGCCCGCCACCTGCACGACCTGGCGTGGGGGCGCGACCCGCGCCGGGTCACCCCGGAGCACGTGGAGAAGTCGATCGGCGCGGAGGTGACGTTCGACGTCGACGTGGCCGACCCGGAGGAGATCCGCCATGCCCTGCTCGGCCTGGCCGAGAAGGTCGGCGCCCGTTTGCGCCGCGCCGGCCAGGTCGGGCGGACGGTCGCGCTGAAGGTGCGCCTGGAGGACTTCCGCACCGTCAGCCGCTCCCGCACCCTCGACGTGCCGACGGATGTCGGTCGGGAGATGTTCGACACGGCCTGGGCGCTCTACACGGCACTCGACCCGGGTGAGCCGATCCGGCTGGTCGGCGTGCGGGCCGAGGGACTCTCGGCGGCCCGGGAGACCCCACGCCAACTCGCGCTCGGCGCGCCCGAGCGGGGCTGGCGGGAGGCGGAAGCTGCCGCCGACGCAGCTGCTGCCCGTTTCGGGCGGTCCGTCATAGGTCCGGCCAGTCTGCTCCGAGTCCGTGAGCAGCGCCCGGATGAAAATCAGCGTCGGCCATAGGTCGTCCCGCTTTCCGACGCGCGGGGCCCCTCGTAGACTTGCGGGTAAGCAGCCGGTTGGCTGCCACGGTCTGTCGGCCCGACCGGGCCGACCCATGTGACCGGGGAGGAGTGCCGTGCCGCTCTCGGAGCACGAGCAGCGGCTGTTCGAGCAGATCGAGCGGTCGCTTGCCGAGGACCCCAAATTCGCCTCGGCCGTGCGCGCCAGCGACCCGCGTTTCCACGCGCGGCGTCGCCTGCTCGTCGCTGCCGGCGTGGTCGTCGTCGGCCTGGCCCTGTTGGTCTACGGCGTGGTGATCACCACTGCGCTGGTGTCGGTGGCGGGCTTCGTCGTCATGCTGGCTTCGGCCGCGTTCGCGGTGCAGTCGCAGCGGCGGGCGCAGTCACCGGACCTGCACGTCGTGGGCGGGACGACCACACGTCGCCGTCCACGCGGGCGGACAGGTCGGCGCCCGTCGATCCTGGACCGGATGGAGGACCGGTGGCGGCAGCGCCCGGAGGGGCACCGCTGACCCCCTCCTGACCGCAACCCGGCCGGCCGCCGGGGGCGGTCGCGTCGCCGTGACTGCGGCGACGCTTCGCGCTCCCGCGCGCCCCGACAACCGCACCGAGCCCCCCGCCAAGTGCCCGCCGCGCGGTGGGACGGCGTTACCCCGACCGCACCCCGACCGGCCGTCGTGGCAGTGGCGACCGGGCGGGGTGGGCGGTGGGGTCAGCGGGCGAGGCGGCCCGCGAGCAGGCGTCGCGGACTCCAGCGCACGAGCGTGAGCCGGAGTCGCCCGTACGACGCCACCAGCCCGGCCGACCCGTCCGCCGTGGCGGTCCGCCAGCGCAGCAGCACCGACGGGGGGAGGATCGCTGCCAGCAGGCGGGTGCGACGGTCGGCCCGCGCGGCGAGCGCGCCGCGGACCCGGCGCAGCGCCGGCAGCAGCGGCTCCCCGGTGAGCGGATCCCGGGCGTACCGGGCTCGCTCCTCGGCCCGGCCGAGCAGGCGTACCGCCGTCGTCGCGTCCGTGTCCTCGGCGAGCGACTCCCGGGCGAGCCGGTCGGCGGTGGCCCGGGGGGTCTCCGTCCGGTCGACCCGGACGCGGAAGTCCACCAGGGTGTCGAGCAGCTCGTCCCAGGCGGCGTGCGCGTCGGCCCGCGCCCGGTCGGCGTCGGCCAGCACGACCATGCGCCGCGCGTCGGCCGGCACCCCGGTGGCGTCCGGCTCGGCCGCCTCGGGGACCGGTGCCGGGGCCCGGCCGCCGCTGCGCCGCCGGCGCAGGGCGAGCCGCCGCAGCGCGGGGACGGCGAGCAGCGCGAGCAGGGCCACCGCCCCGGCCACCCACCACAGCCACACCGGCACCGTCCGGGTCGGCGTGCCGGAGTCGACCGGCAGCCCCGAGGACGGGTCCTCCTGCCCCTCGTTGCGGCGCTCCGCAGCGGGCGTGGCCTCCGGCTCCGCCGGCCCGGCGGTCGTGCCCGGCTCCGGGGTGGTCTCCTCCGGGGCGTCGGTGTCCGGCGCCCAGGCAGAGCGGGCGGCGCCCTGGACGCCGTACGCGGGGGTGGCGTCGAAGGGCACCCAGCCGAACCCGACGAAGTAGGCCTCGGTCCACGCGTGCAGGTTGCGGTTGGTCAGGGTGTACGTGCCGCCGCTGGAGTTGGCGCCGTTGGTGAAGCCGAACGCCACCCGCGCCGGGACGCCGGCGGCACGGACCAGCCACGCCATCGCGGCGGCGTACTGCTGGCAGAAGCCGACCTTGTTGTTGAGGAAGTTGACGATGTCCTGCCCGCTGGTGCCGCCCTCGGTGGTGAGGGCGTAGCTGAACCCGTTGTCCGCGGAGAAGTAGTCGTAGATCGCCCGGACCTTGTCGTACTCGGTGGTCTTGCCCTTGATCAGGGTCTTGACCAGCGTCTCCACCTCCGGCACCCGCGGGGTGAGCAGCTGCCGGCGCAGGGTGTGGTCGGCCGGGAGGGGCGGGGCCTGCCGCAGCGCCGGCGCGCTGTACGTGGTCCGCACGTACTCGAACGCGTAGCGCTTGTCCCGCGACGTCTCACGGCTGGAGAAGACGACCTGGAGGTTCGTGTCGTAGGCCCAGTTGCCGTTGAGGTCCTCGGTGCGTACCGGCTCGCCGTACACCGGGAGGTACGGCATGGCGAGGTTCTTCGTCACCTCCACCGTGGCCCGGTAGCGGTTGCGCTCGACCCCGGCCCGGTCCGGCTCCTGCGGACCGGACAGCTCGCGGGTCACCGGGCGGCCGGTGGGGGTGCGGACCCGGAAGCCGTCCTGCCGCAGCTCGTCGGCGGCGCCGAAGCGCAGGTAGAAGGGCGCTGGCTCGTCGGTGGTGACCTTCACCAGATCGGCGACCTCACGCTCGTTGAGCTGCCCGCTCAGCGCCGCGAAGAGGTCGATCCGGCCGGGCGAGCCGCCCTGACCGGGCCGGCCGGTGCCGTCACCGGTGCCCGAGCCGATCGTGTCCAGAAGGCCGCCGGTCATCCCCGGCACGGCCAGCGGCAGGACGACGGCGACCACCACGCCCACCGCCGCGAGCCGGCGACCGGCGGACGCCAGCGGCGAGGCCTCCCACACGTCCACGCCCCGGCCGTCGCCGGTGAACCGCCGGCCGAACCGGCGTACCTTGTCGACGTTGTCGGTGACCAGCAGCCACAGGTAACCGGCCGTGCCGATGACGAACGGCACCGGGGGGACGCTGTCCACGTAGACCGCCACCGGCACCGAGTAGACGGCGAGCATCGGCAGGCCGGCGAGGGCCGGCCGGCGCATCCCGACCGCCACCAGGTCGACCAGCACGGCCACCCCGCCGATGCCGAGCACCGTGATGAACAGCAGCGGGTCGGTGTCCGGCACCTTGACGCCGTACGAACGCATGTCCTCCATCGACGCCTCGGCGAGGGAGCCGAAGTGCCCGAAGGTGGCGGGCGTGGGCACGATGCCGAGCAGTTCGGAGCCCGAGGGGAAGAGCCACGCCAGCGCGAGCGTCAGGCCCGCCACCATGCTGAGCATCTGCCCCCACAGCGGCACCCGGCCCAGCCGGGTCAGCGCCGCCGCGGCGGCCACCACCGCGACCGCGATGGTCGACTGGATCAGCCACGTCCAGCGGTCGAAGATGGCCGACAGCGGCGCCGCGGCGAGCAGCGTCGCAGCGGCCGCGACCAGGCCCAGGTTCCGGTGGGCGATCATGAGGGGAGCCTTCCGTTCATCGCATGCCGCCGGCGACCGTCTCGGCCAGCGCCGCCCGTACGGCGAAGCCCTGCGAGCCCCGCGCGGCCTGCGGCCACAGCGCGGGCAGCCGGGCACCGTGGTCGACGCCGATCACCCGCCACCCGCTCTGCAGCAGCGCGAGGGCGGCGGCGCCGTGCGCGTGGTCGGCCTCGGCCCGCGCCTTGGCCGGCAGGTTGAGCCAGGTCGAGCTGTCCAACAGGAACGCGACGCAGGTCGCGCCGTTGCCGCGCAGCCCGGCCAGCACCTCGGCCTCGGCGGTGCTCAGCGTCCCGAACAGGCCGATGATCAGGCCGCCGTCGGAGCGCTGCCGGACCCGCTGCACCAGCGTGGTGATCTCGACCCGCTGGTCGAGGCGGACCTCCGCGAGGTGGTCGAGGAGAACGCCGTCACCGGCCAGTTCCGTCGCGTCGACGTCCGCGCCGGAGCCGGTGACCAGCCGCAGCTTGTAGCCGCCCTGCCGCAGGTGCACGGCGATGCTCGCGGCGGCGGAGACCGCCCACTCGAAGCTGGCGGTGGGCCCGTCGCCGCGGTGCCCGAACGCGCGGGTGTCGAGCAGGACGGTGGCGCGGCTCTCCCAGGGCTGCTCCTCGCGGCGCACCATCAGCTCGCCGGTGCGCGCGGTCGACTTCCAGTGCACCCGCCGCAGGTCGTCGCCCACCCGGTACTCCCGGGTCGCCGCGTCGTCCTCGCCGTGCACCGCCACCGACCGGGCCCGGCTGTCGCCGCTGCCCGCGTACTCGCCGGGGAGCCGGACCGTGGGCAGCGGGTGGACCTGCGGGATGACCGTCAGCCGGTCGGTGCTGGGGAAGGCGCGGGTCAGCTCGCACAGGCCGAACGGGTCGGTCATCCGGATCACCAGCGGGCCGACGTCGTAGCGCCCGCGCACGTCGGCCCGCACGGTGTACGCCACCGAGCTGGCCTGGTGCGCGCCGAGCCGGTCGAGCACCACCCGGGGACGGCTGCCCAGCGCGTACGGCAGCCGGTCCTCCAGGAGCAGCGTGCCGGTGGGCAGGCGGGACAGGTTCTGCAGGCGCAGCACCACCCGGGAGCTGGCCCCGACCGGCACCCGGTGCGGGTCCAGCGAGCGGTGGCAGGCCAGCTTGTACCGGCTGCGTCCGACGTAGAACGCGGCGAGCAGCGGCAGGACGCCGAGCAGCACGGCCACCCGCAGCAGGTCCTTCTCGCCGAGGATCGCGGCCGAGATCGCCGCGGCGATGGCCGCGGCGAGGAAGGAACGGCCGCGGGTGGTCAGCCCGCGCAGCCCGTCGCGCACCTCACGGCCTCCGCGGCTCGTACGGGGCGCGACCGTTGCCGGTGGCGGGCCGGGTGTCGTACGGCGAGCGGCGGCGCTCGTGCGGCAGCGGCAGGCGGTGCACCAGGTCGGAGACGATCGCGTCGGTGGTACGCCGGGCGAGCTGCGCGTCGGCGGTCGGGATGATCCGGTGCGCCAGCACGGGCACGGCCAGCACCTGCAGGTCGTCGGGGAGGACGTAGTCGCGTCCGTCGAGCGCGGCGACCGCGCGGGCGGTGCGCAGCAGCTGGAGGGTGGCCCGGGGCGAGGCGCCGAGGCGCAGGTCGGGTGCCTCCCGGGAGGCGGTGACCAGGTCGACGGCGTACTGCTTGACGGCGTCGGCGACGTGCACCTGCCGGACGTGCGCGATGAGCCGCCGCACCGTGTTGGCGTCGGAGACCGGCCGCAGCTCCTGCAACGGGTCGGTCGCGCCGTGCCCGTCGAGCATCGCCAGCTCGGCGCCGGCGTCCGGGTACCCCATCGCGATGCGGGCGGTGAACCGGTCGCGCTGGGCCTCGGGCAGCGGGTACGTGCCCTCCATCTCGATCGGGTTCTGCGTGGCGATCACCATGAACGGCGTCTGGAGCTGGTAGGTCACCCCGTCGACGGTGACCTGCCGCTCCTCCATGCACTCCAGCAGGGCGGACTGCGTCTTCGGCGAGGCCCGGTTGATCTCGTCGCCGACGACCAGGTTGGCGAACACGGCACCGGGGCGGAACTCGAAGTCGTGCGTCTCCTGGTTGTAGACGCTGACGCCGGTCACGTCGCTGGGCAGCAGGTCGGGGGTGAACTGGATGCGGCGGACCGTGCAGTCGATCGACCGGGCCAGGGCCTTGGCCAGCTTGGTCTTGCCGACGCCGGGCACGTCCTCGATGAGCAGGTGACCTTCGGCGAGCAGCACGGCGAGCGCGAGGCGTACGGTGGCCGTCTTGCCCTCGATGACCTGTTCGATGTTCGCCACGATGGCTTCACTGGCGGCGCGGAACTCGTCGTGCGGCAGCAGACCGCCCACCTCGTCCCAGGTCTGTTGTGTCACGGGCCTCCTCCTCGTCGCCTGGACGGCAGCTCTGTATAGAGCACCTGGACCCGCTGTTCGGTTCGCGCGAGCGAGCCTCGTCTGCCGCAGAAATCTCACTGGTCTCTCAGGCTAACCATGTTTCTCGCCGTCGCCGACCCCCGCAGGTAGACGGTCGGTTACGCCCCGAATATTCGCCGGGACGGGGGACCGGACCGCTGCGTTCGGTGCCGGAAACGATCACCGAGCGCTGCCGCGCGGTGGCGGGACGCCTGCCAGACCGACGGCGGGGTACACTCCGTGACATGGCCGGAGTCTTCCTGCTTCTTACCGGGCCGTGCTGATGCGCTGAACGCGCGACAGCACGGCGGCCCCTCCTGCGCGAGGGGCTTTTTTGTGCCCGTCGTCGGCCCGGTTCCGTCAGGCGGGCGGCGAGCACCGACCGAGACCGCACGAGACGACCCGCGCCGAGCTACGCGAGGAGAGCCATGACTGAGGCAGCCGCACCGGCCAGCGACATCCCCCCGTTCCGGTACACCGCGGCCCTGGCCGACGAGATCGAGCACCGCTGGCAGGACATCTGGGAGCGGGAGGGCACCTTCCACGCCCCCAACCCGACCGGCCCGCTGGCCGACCCGGGGCACCCGCGGGCGGGGGCGGAGAAGCTGTACGTACTGGACATGTTCCCGTACCCGTCGGGCGCCGGCCTGCACGTCGGCCACCCGCTGGGCTACATCGGCACCGACTGCTTCGCGCGCTACCAGCGGATGGCCGGCCGCAACGTGCTGCACGCGATGGGCTTCGACGCGTTCGGGCTGCCCGCCGAGCAGTACGCGGTGCAGACCGGTACCCACCCGCGCACCACGACCGAGGCGAACATCGCCCGGTACAAGTCCCAGCTGCGCCGGCTGGGGCTGGCCCACGACGAGCGCCGCTCGGTGGCCACCATCGACACCGACTTCTACCGCTGGACCCAGTGGATCTTCCTGCAGATCTACAACTCCTGGTACGACGCCGAGGCGAAGCGGGCCCGCCCGATCGCCGAGCTGATCGCCGAGTTCTCCGGCGGCACCCGGCGCACGCCGGACGGCCGCCCGTGGGCCGAGCTGACCGAGGCCGAGCGCCGGCGCACCGTCGACGACCACCGGCTGGCGTACGTCTCCGAGGCCCCGGTCAACTGGTGCCCGGGGCTGGGCACCGTGCTGGCCAACGAGGAGGTCACCGCCGAGGGCCGCTCCGAGCGGGGCAACTTCCCGGTCTTCAAGCGGAACCTGAAGCAGTGGATGATGCGGATCACCGCGTACGGCGACCGGCTGCTGGACGACCTGGACACGCTGGACTGGCCCGAGCCGATCAAGATGATGCAGCGGAACTGGATCGGCCGCTCCATCGGCGCGCACATCGACTTCCCGACGACCGTCGAGCCGATCCGGGTGTTCACGACCCGGCCGGACACCGTCTTCGGCGCCACCTACATGGTGCTGGCTCCCGAGCATGACCTGGTCGACGCGCTGGTGCCGGCGGCCTGGCCGGAGGGGACGAAGGACGCCTGGACCGGCGGGCACGCCAGCCCGCGGGCGGCCGTCGAGGCGTACCGCAAGGCGGCCGCGGCGAAGACCGACGTCGAGCGGCAGGCGGAGACGAAGGAGAAGACCGGCGTCTTCGTAGGTGCGTACGCCACCAACCCGCTCACCGACGCGCGCATCCCGATCTTCATCGCCGACTACGTGCTGGCCGGCTACGGCACCGGCGCCATCATGGCGGTGCCCGGGCAGGACGAGCGGGACTGGGCGTTCGCCGAGGTCTTCGAGCTGCCAATCGTGCGCACCGTGCAGCCACCGGAGGGCTTCGACGGCAAGGCGTACACCGGGGAGGGCCCGGCGGTCAACAGCGCCGCGCCCGACCGCGGCCTGGACCTGAACGGCCTGGGGGTCGCCGACGCCAAGGCCCGGATCATCGCGTGGCTGGAGACGAACGGGCACGGCCAGGGCGCGGTGACCTACCGGCTGCGGGACTGGCTGTTCAGCCGCCAGCGCTACTGGGGCGAGCCGTTCCCGATCGTGTACGACGAGACCGGTGCCGCGATCGCGCTGCCGGAGGAGATGCTGCCGGTCGAGCTGCCCGAGGTGGAGGACTTCTCCCCGAAGACGTTCGACCCGGAGGACGCCGACAGCAACCCGGAGACGCCGCTGTCGCGCCGGCGCGACTGGGTCGAGGTCGAGCTGGACCTGGGCGACGGCCCGAAGCGCTACACCCGCGAGACGAACGTGATGCCGCAGTGGGCGGGCTCCTGCTGGTACGAGCTGCGCTACCTGGACCCGACCAACTCCGAGCGCTTCGTCGACGCGGAGAACGAGCGGTACTGGATGGGCCCGCGCGGCGAGGGCGACTGCGGCGGCACCGACCTGTACGTCGGCGGCGCCGAGCACGCGGTGCTGCACCTGCTGTACGCCCGCTTCTGGCACAAGGTGCTGTACGACCTGGGCCACGTGTCGAGCTTCGAGCCGTTCCGCAAGCTGTTCAACCAGGGCTACATCCAGGCGTACGCGTACACCGACGCGCGGGGCGCGTACGTCCCGGCGGAGGAGGTCGTCGAGCGCGAGGGCGGCTTCTACCTGGGCGACACGCAGGTCAACCGCGAGTACGGCAAGATGGGCAAGTCCCTGAAGAACGTGGTGACGCCGGACGAGATGTGCGCCGCGTACGGGGCGGACACCTTCCGGGTGTACGAGATGTCGATGGGCCCGCTGGAGGTCTCCCGCCCGTGGGAGACCCGCGCCGTGGTCGGCTCGTTCCGGTTCCTGCAGCGGGTCTGGCGGGCGATCGTCGACGAGCAGACCGGCGCGCTGCGGGTCAGCGACGCCCCGGCCGACGAGGCCACCCGCCGACTGCTGCACAAGGTCGTCGACGGGGTCCGCGGCGACATGGAGGGGATCCGGTTCAACACCGCGATCGCCAAGCTGATCGAGCTGACCAACGGCCTGACCCGGCTGTCGGAGACCCCGCGCGAGGTGGCCGAGCCGCTGGTGCTGATGCTGGCGCCGTTCGCCCCGCACGTCGCCGAGGAGCTGTGGCGCCGGCTGGGCCACGAGACCTCGCTGACGTACGCGGACTTCCCGGTCGCCGACCCGGCCCTGCTGGTGGCCGAGACGGTGACGTACCCGGTGCAGGTCAACGGGAAGGTCCGCGGCCGGATCGAGGTCCCCGCCGACGCGCCGGAGGAGACGGTCCGCACGGCGGCCCTGGAGGCGGTGGCCGGCTCCCTGGCCGGCAAGGAACCCCGCAAGGTCATCGTCGTCCCGGGCCGGATGGTCTCCGTCGTCGCCTGACCGTGTCGCCTCCCCGCCGCCATCTCACGGCGGCGGGGAGGCGACAACGTCACCGAAAGAGTGGCCATTCCCCGTCGGAAGGCCACTCTTTCCGTGAAAGAGCGCGGGCCTGGGGTGGGGGCGCCCAGTCAGTCGTGGACGGCGGCGTGCACGGTGGGGCGGTGGGCGAGCAGCCAGTCGTGCCAGCCTCGGATCATCGGCGGGACGGCGGCCGCGCGCAGCCGCAGCATCGCCGGCTCCCCGCGTTCGGAACCGGCCTCGATGCCGCGCCAGGTGCCGTCGAGTTGGCCGAGCATCACGTCGACCAGGTCGCCCCGGGGGAGCGGGCCGGGGCCGGCGGCGTCGTACGCGTCGCAGAGCAGCCGCGCCCGCCGGCCCAGCTCGACCGGGTCCGCGCCGGGCCCGAGGGGAGCCCAGTGCCAGGCGGCGAACGCCACGTCGTCGATCCGCCGGCCCGGCCCGGCGAGGTCCCAGTCGAGGAACGCCACCGGCAGGGGACCGGTGGGGGATTTCCGGTAGACGGTGTTCTTCGGGGACAGGTCGTGGTGGCAGACCGTCGCCGCGCCGCCGGCCAACGGTGTGCCGGCAGCGGCGTCGTGCAGCCGCCGGATCAGCGCGGCCAGCCGGGCCAGCGCCGGGTCGGCGAAGAAGGCCGGGTCCTCCCGGTCCCGCCAGGGCACCCGGCCGGCCACGTAGCTCAACACCTCCCGGCCGCGTTCGTCGAACCCGAGGTGCCGGGGCGCGAGGTCCGCGCCCACCCGCTCCAGGTGACGCAGCAGCGCCGCGACGCGGTCGGCGTTCGCCCCGGGGGTACGCCGGACCGTGTCGCCGACCCGGACCACGTCGGTGACGAAGCCCCCGGGCAGTGGCTCCTCGCCCGGCATCAGGTGGGGCCGAGACGGCGGCGGCGTTCGGCGCGCCACCAGCGGCGGATGAGCACGGCGCTGGCGATCAGGCCGAGCCCGGCGGGGGCGGCGGCGAACCAGTTGACCTCGCCGGGGGAGGTGACCGCGGCGCCGACGGCCGCGTACCCGAAGGCGGTCGGCGCGGAGGCGATCACGCTGCCGACGAGGAACGGCAGCACCCGGGCACCGGTGGTGCCGTAGCCGTAGCTGACCAGGCCGAAGCCGGCGATCGGCAGCAGCCGGACGGTGATCACGCCGAGCACGCTCTGCCGGGCGAACCAGCCGTCCAGGCGGGCCAGGCGGCCACGGACCCGTTCGGCGACGAACTCCCGCCCGAGGAGCCGGCCCACCGTGAAGGCGACCGCCGCCGCCAGCACCGCGGCGCCGAGGGCGTACGCGGCCCCTTCGAGGGCGCCGAAGAGCGCCCCGGACGCCAGCGTGATGAAGGTCCGGGGAATCAACGCGACGAGCAGCAGCGCGCCGCCGACGATCGCCGCCGCCGGGGCGTACCCGCCGAGCCGGTCGGCGTACCCCGGCAGGTCCGCCAGGTCCGGTCGGGGCGCCAGCAGCGCGGCCGGCGTGAGGACCGCGAGTAGGAGCAGCAGGACGCCGAACCGCACGGCGGACGGCTCCCGCAGCAGCCGCCGGACGGCGTGGATCATGGTCGGGCGGCGGCGGCCACCGCGGCGCGGCGCTCGGCACGGAGGCGGTCGGACCAGGTGTCGTCCAGCGGGGGGAGCTGGTTGACGCCGGTGGCCCAGCGCAGCAGCAGGTCGGCCAGGGCGGGGTTGCGGGCCAGGGCCGGCCCGTGGGAGTACGTGCCGAGCAGCTTGCCGCGCCACGCGCCCTCGGTGGCGCCGTCGTTGCCGACCCCGGCGGTGACCCGGGCGAGGGGAGACGCCTCCGGGCCGAGGTGGGTGCGGCCGCCGTGGTTCTCGAAGCCGCTGAGCGGCGGCAGCCCGAGCCGGGGGTCGATGTCGCCGGCCAGCTCGCCCACGGCCCGGGTGGGCCCCCGGTCCGACGAGAGGTCGAGCAGTCCCAGCCCGGCGCACTCGGTCCCCTTGGCGAAGAAGGAGGAGCCGAGCAGCTGGTAGCCGGCGCAGACGCCGAACACGACCGACCCCTGCGCGACGGCGCGGTGCAGGCCGCCGTCGGCGATCAGCCGCTGCGCGCCGAGCGCCTGCGGGCCGTCCTCGCCGCCGCCGATCAGGTAGATGTCGGCGGTCGCGGGCAGCGGCTCGTCGGAGCGGACCTCCAGCACCTCCACCGGGAAGCCGCGCCGCTGGGCGCGGGTGGCCAGGATCAGCGCGTTGCCGCGGTCGCCGTAGGTGGAGAGCAGGTCGGGGTAGACCCAGACGATACGCAGGCTCTCAGTTGACACGGTCCAACTCCGCTCGGATGTCCTGGAACGCGGTGTAGTTCGCGATGACCTCCAGCCGGCCCGGCGGGGCCGTCCGGATCGCCTCGGCGAACGTGCGGACGTGCTGGAACGGCACGCCGTTGACGTCGAGCCGGACGGCCAGGTCGTACGCCCGGTCGCCGGTGATGAGCACCTGCCGGCCGCGCAGCGGGCTGAAGTCGACGTCGAAGAGCCAGGAGGTGTCCAGCCCGTCGGGGTCGCGGGCGTTGATGGAGAGCAGGGTCGGCGCCTCGTCGGCCATGTCGAACGCCTCCAGCCAGCTGGCCGGGTTCTTCGCCAGCAGCAGCCGGATCAGCCGTCCGTCGCGCTCGACCTGCGCGTACCGGCCGGCGATCGAGGTGACCGAGCTGAGCTTGAGCACCGCGTCGACGGGGCGTACGCCGAACTCGGCCGCGACCGCGAGCGCGGTGGCGGCGTTGCCGACGTTGACCTTGCCGGGGAGCTGGAGCTTCACTTTGTGCCAGGCACCGGTGGGGTCGACCACGCCGTCGTCCTCCACCGTCCAGTGCGGCTGGGGGCGGCGCAGCGGGCAGCCGGTGCACCACCACTGGTCGCCCTCGCGGGCGATGGTGGAGCCGCACTCCGGGCAGACCCACGAGTCGTCGTGCCAGCGCTGGCCGGCGCTGAACCAGGTGACCTGCGGCGGCGTGATCCGGTGGTCGTGGTTGGGCGGCGGGGTGGCCGCCCACACGACCATCGGGTCGTCGGCGTTGGCGACGACGCGGAGCTCGGGGTGCCGGACCAGCGCCGCGCGCCAGAGCTGCGCCATCATGGCGACCTCCTTGGCCCGGTCGAGCTGGTCGCGGGAGAGGTTGAGCAGCGCCACCACGTGGGCCTCGGTGGAGTCCAGCACCTGCGCCAGGTAGTGCTCGTCGACCTCGAGCACCGCGTACGGGGTGCTGCCGGCCTTGGCCAGCGCGGAGGTGTGCCCGGTGGGCATGTTGGCGCCGAACGAGTTGGTGGCGACCTTGCCGAGCACGCTGACGGCGGCCGTGGTGAGGCGCGTGGTGGTGGTCTTGCCGTTGGTGCCGGAGATCAGGGCGATGGCGCGGCCGGCGGCGAGGTGGGCGAGCAGGTCAGGATCGATCTTCAGGCCGATCCACCCGCCGATGACCGAGCCGTCGCCGCGGCCCGCGGCCCGCGACAGCGCCGCGGCGGTCCGCGACACGGAGCTGGCCACCTTCGCCCGCAGGGGCATCTTCGCGTCCGTCACGCGAGCGAGGTTACTCCACCGCCGGGCCCCCCAGATCGCCGCCGACGGCGAACCGTTCGGCCGGTTACCCGGCGGCGACCGGCCGGACCGGCATCGGCCGGATGGAACTGATCTATGTCGGAAAGCGGACGGCGCCGGTGGGGCCGCTCCGCCCTCCACTCCGCTCCACCCCCGTTGACGTGCGGTTTTGACCGGGCGACACGCCCGCCACGCGGGCATTTCCGGTTGCAGGTGGAGGGAAGTGGAGTAGAGTGGGGCGCGATGGTGAGGCCGGGAGGGCCCACCGGCCCGGGGGGTCAGCGGCGCCGCGAACGCCGCTAGATGGGCGAGGGGGTTGGGCCGATGTTCCTCGGCACCCACACCCCGCGTCTCGACGACAAGGGCCGGTTGATCCTTCCGGCGAAGTTCCGGGACGAGCTGGCGGGGGGTGTCGTGATCACCAAAGGGCAGGATCGCTGCCTCTACGTCTTCCCGACGCCGGAGTTCCAGCGGATCGCGGAGCAGTTGCGCGCGCAGCCGATGACGCACAAGGCGGCCCGGGCCTACAGCCGGGTCTTCTTCGCGAGCGCGCACGACGAGGTCCCCGACAAGCAGGGGCGGGTGACCATCCCGGCCCACCTCCGGGAGTACGCCGCACTCGAGCGCGACCTGGTCGTGATCGGCGCGCACACGCGGGTGGAGATCTGGGACCGCACCGCCTGGGAGACCTACCTCTCCGAGAGCGAGGACGACTTCGCCGACATCGAGGAGGGGGTGCTGCCCGGCGGTCTGTAGGGCGTGACGGCGCCCGACGTACTGCGAGATCTCCAGCCGCTTTCGAGTTCCTGGCATCCCTTCCCCGGTGCCAGGCGCACGATCCGATCGGGGGGCCGTGGCCGGAAGGCGGGCGGGAGCGGATGGGGATCTGGCGGTACGACGGCACGGCGCCGTCCGACGACGGACGCGAGACGACGGACGAATCGGAACCACTGGGGGTCGACATGGGGGAGCCACGCGGCACGCACGTGCCGGTGCTGCTCGAGCGGTGTCTCGAGCTGCTCGCTCCCGCGCTGGGCCGGGGGGAGCGCACGGTCCACGTCGACGCCACGCTGGGGCTGGGCGGGCACGCCGAGGCGGTGCTGGAGGCGCATCCGCGGACCGTGCTGGTCGGGCTCGACCGGGACACCGAGGCCCTCGCCCACGCGCGGACGCGGCTGGCCCGGTTCGCCGACCGGATCCACCTGGAGCACGCCGTGTACGACGAGCTGCCCGAGGTGCTGGCCCGGCTCGGGTACCCGGCTGTCGACGGGGTCCTGTTCGACCTCGGGGTCTCCTCGTTGCAGCTCGACGTGCCCGACCGCGGGTTCGCGTACGCGCAGGACGCCCCACTGGACATGCGGATGGACCAGACCCGGGGGGTGACCGCCGAGGAGGTGGTCAACACCTACTCGCACCCGGACCTGGCCCGGGTGCTGCGGGTCTACGGCGAGGAGAAGTTCGCGACGCGGATCGCCTCGGCGATCATCCGGGAGCGGGAACGGGCCCGGATCACCTCGTCGGCGCGCCTCGCCGAGCTGGTACGGGAGAGCATTCCGGCACCAGCCCGGCGAACCGGCGGACACCCGGCAAAGAGAACGTTTCAGGCTTTACGGATAGAGGTAAACAAAGAGCTGGCGGCGCTGGAAGCGGCGCTGCCGGCGGCGCTCGACCGGCTCACGGTGGGGGGCCGCATGGTGGTCCTGTCCTACCACTCGCTGGAGGACCGGCTCACCAAGGCGGCGCTCGCCGACCGGGTCCGCAGCACGGGCCCGGTCGACCTCCCGGTCGAGCTGCCCGGGTCCGGTCCGACGTTCCGGCTGCTCAGCCGGGGCGCGGAACTGCCGAGCGAGGTGGAGGTCGCGGCGAACCCGCGCGCCGCCTCGGTGCGGCTGCGGGCCGCGGAGCGGCTCGACCCGACCGTGGAGCAGCACCGGCGTACCGACCGCGAACGGTACCGCCGGCGGGTCCGGGCGATGCACCAACCGGGGACGGGGTCGGCCGCGCGACGGTCGGCTCCGGGGGATGGGACAGGGACGGACGAAGAGGGGGAGGGGCATGACGATTGACAAGCGCGACCGCCGGGACGTGACCGGCGGCGGGCAGCGCACACCGCGGTCGGGGGGCCGGATCGCGGCGGAGCGGGCCACGCGCGTCGGCACGGGCACGCCGCGGGCGGACCGGGCGGGCCGGCTGGGGGAGACTCGCGCCCGGGGGGCGCGCGAGTTCCCGACCCAGGGCACCGCGGCGCTGCGCCCGGCCGAGCGGGGTGGCGCGACCGCGACGCGCGCGCCCCGGCTGCGGGTGGCGCCGCCGGCGCCGGTGTCGGTGCCGCGCGCGCCGTTCGCCGCGCTGATCGTGGTGCTGGTCGTCGGTGGGGTGCTCGGCATCCTGCTGGTCAACACCAAGATCAACGAGAACGCGTTCCGGCTGGAGAAGCTCCAGCAGCAGCAGGCCAAGCTGGACCTGGAGCAGCAGCAGCTCAACCGGGAGATCGCCGAGGCGGAGGCGCCGGGCAACCTGACCGCCGCCGCGCGCAAGCTCGGCCTCGTCGAGGCCGGCGAGCCGGCGTACATCCGGCTGCCGGACGGCAAGACCATCGGCGTGCC
Source organism: Micromonospora sp. H33 (assembly GCF_052068455.1). Classification (NCBI taxonomy): domain Bacteria; kingdom Bacillati; phylum Actinomycetota; class Actinomycetes; order Micromonosporales; family Micromonosporaceae; genus Micromonospora; species Micromonospora sp. H33. Next base: position 444,556 of record NZ_JBQHDE010000002.1, read on the forward strand.
GCAGCCGGCCAGCGGGCAGCCGTCGGTCACCAGCCAGCAGGGCGCCGGGGGGTAGATCGTGCCCCCGAGATCGGAGGAACCGCGCCGGGACGCCACGGGCTCCCGGCGCGGCTCGTCCCGTGGTGACGGGACCGCCGATCCGCGTACGGGTGAGCCGGGGGTCGGCGGGATCTCCGGCGCCCGCGCGTACACCCCGCGGGGGCGCACCATCGGCGAGGAACGGCTGGGGGACGCCCGCGCCGCCCGCCCCGAGCAGCGCCGGACACCGCGCGGGAGCCGCTCCGGCGACCCGTTCCGCCCCGCCCTCCAGGTGCTCGACGGTGGGCGGGTCGGTGCCGGGCGCGCCGGCCGGCGGGAGCCGCCGCCCCGCCGTACCTCGGTGGTCCGGACCGTGCCGGAGCGCGCGCCGCGGGAGGACGCGCCGCCGCGCCGCCGCCCCGCGCGTACCGCGCCGGCCCGGCCGGCGGCCCGGCGCCCGTCGCGCAAGCCGCCGAAGCCGCCGCGGCTGGCCGATCCCGGCCGCCGGCTGCGGCTCGGCACCGCGCTGGCGCTGACCCTGTTCGCCGTCATCGGCATCCGGCTCGTCGTCCTCCAGGCGACCGAGAGCGCGGCGTACGCCGACGCCGGCCTCCCCGACCGGCTGCGCACCGTGGTCCTGCCGGCGCCGCGCGGCGCCATCTACGACCGCGACGGGGCGGCGCTCGCGCACAGCGTCGAGGCGCGGTACGTCTACGCCGACCCGACCCAGATCGAGGACCCGCAGGCCACCGCGAAGGCCCTGTCGCCGCTGCTCGGCATCCCGCCCTCCGAACTGGTGGAGAAGATGAAGCCGCGCAAGCGGCCCAACGGCAGCGACTCCCAGTTCGAGTACCTGGCCCGTGGTGTCGACGTCGGCCGGGCGCGGCAGATCATGGCGTTGGAGCTGCCGGGCATCAACACCCACCGGGACGAGCGGCGCGAGGTGCCCGGCGGCGACCTGGCCGCGAACCTGATCGGGTTCACCAGCCCGGACATGATCGGCCTGGAGGGCCTGGAGGCCCGCTACGACGACCTGCTCGCCGGCGTCGACGGCAAGCGCGTCTACGAGGTGGGCCTCGGTGATCTCGCCGCGCCGATCCCCGGCGGGTACAGCGAGACGACGAAGGCGAAGCCGGGCAGCTCGCTGCAGCTCACCATCGACCGCGACCTCCAGTACATGGTGCAGGTCCTGCTGGCCCAGCGGATGGGCCAGGTCAAGGGCTCCACCGGTGCGGCGGTCGTGCTGGAGGTCGGCACGAACGAGGTGCTGGCCCAGGCCGCGTACCCCACCTACAACGCGGCCACGCCGGACGCGAGCAAGCCGACCGAGCGGGAGGACGTCGCGACGAGCTTCGTGGTCGACCCGGGCTCGGTGCACAAGGCGATCACCTTCGGCGCGGCCCTGCAGGAGGGCGTGATCACCCCGGACGCGACGCTGCCGGTCGCGAACGCCGTCCGCAAGGGCGACACCTGGTTCGCCGACACCCATCCGGCGGGCGGCAGGCGGATGAGCCTGCCCGGCATGATGGCGTACTCGTCGAACGTGGGCACCATCGCCATCGCCGACAAGCTGGGCCGGGACCGGCTCATCGACTACCAGAGGCGGTTCGGGCTGGGCGAGGCGACGGGCGTCGGCATGCCGGGCGAGGCGAGCGGGCGGCTCCTGCCGGCGGAGGAGTGGAGCGGGTCGTCGGACGGGTCGGTGCCGATCGGGCACAGCGTCGACGCCACGCCGCTGCAGATGGCCGCCGCGTACGCCACGATCGCCAACGGCGGCACGTACGTCGCGCCGCGCCTGGTCAAGGAGATCATCGGGCCGGACGGGAAGCGGACGAAGCCCGAGCCGCCGCCGACCCGGTCGGTGCTCAGCCCGGACACCGCCGCCGAGCTGCGGACCATCCTGGAGGCGGTGACCACCGTCGATTCCGCGACCGGCCTGGCGGCCGCGATCCCCGGGTACCGGGTCGCCGGCAAGACCGGCACCGGCTGGCGCCTGGTCGACGGCGTCAAGCAACCCGGCGAGGTGGCCTCGTTCATCGGGATGGCTCCGGCCGAGAAGCCCCGGTACGTGATCGCGGTCTTCGCGCACACGCCCGGCGGCGGGGGCGGCGACATCGCCGCCCCGGCGTTCCGGGACATGATGCAGTTCGCCCTGCGTCACGACCGGGTTCCGCCGTCGTCCGCCGCCGCGCCGAAGTTCGAGGTCTTTCCTCGCTGACCGGCGGGAACGGGACATCATCGGTGAGTGAGGACGAACCACCGGGGCGGCTGTGCGGCCGGAAGCGGACGACCGGGTAGGGTCTGACGCCGTGTCCGGCAATCCTCGCCCCCGCACCGTGACCGGAGTCCGGCTCGGTGACCTCGCCGCCCGGCTCGCCGCCGAGCCCGACGCGGGCGCCGTCGATCCCCGGGCGGGCGCCGCGGAGCCGGTGGTCACCGGTGTCACCCACGCCAGCCAGGAGGTCCGCCCCGGCGACCTGTACGCGGCCCTGCCCGGCGCCCGCCGGCACGGCGCGGAGTTCCTCCCGGCCGCCGCGGCGGCCGGCGCGGTGGCCGTGCTCACCGACGCGGCCGGAGCCGCCGCGGCGGAGGAGGCCGGTCTGCCGGCGCTGGTGGTGCCCGACCCGCGCGCGGTCCTCGGCGACCTGGCGAGCGCCGTGTACGGGGACCCCACCGAGGGGCTGATCGTGATCGGGGTGACCGGCACCGCCGGCAAGACCTCCACGGCGTACCTGGTCGAGTCCGGCCTGCGGGCCGCCGGGCACACGACCGGCCTGATCGGGACCGTCGAGACCCGCCTCGGCGACCTGGTGGTCGACAGCGTCCGCACGACGCCCGAGGCGACCGACCTGCACGCCATGCTCGCCGCCGCCCAGGAGCGCGGCGTGACGGCCGTCGTCATGGAGGTGTCCAGCCACGCCCTCGCCATGGGGCGGGTCGGCGGGGTCCGGTTCACCGTCGGCGGCTACACCAACTTCGGCTCCGACCACCTCGACTTCCACGCCGACTCGGCCGACTACTTCGCCGCGAAGGCGAAGCTCTTCGACGGCCGGTGCGCGGTGGAGGTGCTCAACCACGACGACCCGGCGCTGCGGCCGCTGTACAAGCCGGCCACCGTCACGTACTCCGCCGCCGGGGACCGCTCCGCCACCTGGTGGGCGGACGAGATCGGCGGCGAGGGGTACGCGCAGCGCTTCACCGTGCACGGCCCGGACGGCGTGACCCTGCCCGCCGGGGTGTCCCTGCCCGGCCGGCACAACGTCGCCAACGCGCTGCTCGCCGTCGCCGCGCTGGTCGCCGCCGGGGTGGACCCGAAGACCGCCGCCGAGGGCGTCGCCGCCTGCGGCGGCGTCCCCGGCCGGCTGGAGCTGGTCCGGGCGCCCGGCCCGGTGCGCGGCGTCGTCGACTACGCGCACAAGACGGACGCGATCGTCGCCGCGCTGGCCGCCCTGCGGGAGCTCAGCGCCGGCCGGCTCATCTGCCTGATCGGCGCCGGCGGCGACCGGGACCGGGGCAAGCGGCCCCTCATGGGCGCGGCCGCGGCGGAGAGAGCGGACGTGGTGCTGGTGACCGACGACAACCCGCGTACCGAGGACCCGGCCGAGATCCGGGCCGAGGTGCTCGCCGGGGCGTACCGGGCCGGCACCGACGCCCGGATCCTGGAGGTCCCCGGCCGGCGCGCGGCCATCGCCGAGGCGGTCCGGCTGGCCGAGCCGGGCGACGTGGTGGCGCTGCTCGGCAAGGGTCACGAGCAGGGGCAGGAGGTCGCCGGCGAGATGCACCCCTTCGACGACCGCACCGAGCTGGCCGCCGCGCTGCGCGCCCGCTTCGGCGACCCGGAGGGGCAGCGGTGATCCCGCTGCGCCTGGCCGAGGTGGCGGCGGCCGTCGGCGGGCGGCTGGTCGCCGCCGACCCGGAGGTCACGGTCACCGGCACGGTCGAGTTCGACTCCCGCAAGGTGGGCCCGGGCGGGCTCTTCGTCGCCTTCCCCGGCGAGAAGGTGGACGGGCACGACTACGCCGCCGCGGCCGTCGAGGCGGGGGCGGTGGCCGTGCTCGGCACCCGCGAGGTGCCCGGCGTGCCGATGGTGCTGGTCGACGACGCCCTCGCGGCGATGGGACGGCTGGCCCGCGCCGTGGTGGACCGGCTGCCCGGCCTGACCGTCATCGGGCTCACCGGCTCGTCCGGAAAGACCACCACCAAGGACCTGATCGCCCAGCTCACCGCGCGGCTCGGGCCGACGGTGGCGCCGCCCGGGTCGTTCAACAACGAGCTGGGGCACCCGTACACGGCGTTGCAGGCCGGGCCGGAGACCCGCTATCTCGTCATGGAGAAGGGTGCCCGCGGGGTGGGGCACGTCCGGTACCTGTGCGACGTCGTGCCGCCGCGCGTCTCCGTGGTGCTCAACGTCGGGGTCGCCCACATCGGCGAGTTCGGCTCCCGGGAGACCATCGCCCTGGCCAAGGGCGAGCTGGTCGAGGCGCTGCCCGCGGACGGGCTCGCGGTGCTCAACGCCGACGACGACCTGGTCTCCGCCATGGCGACCCGTACGGTGGCGCGCGTGGTCCGGTACGGCGAGGCGCCGGACGCCGACATCCGGGCGGTCGACGTGACGCTGGACGGGCGCGGCCGGCCGTCGTACACGCTGGTGACGCCGGAGGGCGACGCGCCGGTCCGGCTCGGGCTGACCGGGCGGCACCAGGTCTCCAACTCGCTCGCCGCCGCGGCGGTGGCCCGCGAGCTGGGCATGCCGTTGACCGAGCTGGCGATCGCGCTCGGCGAGCTGGGGCTGGTGTCGACCCGCCGGATGGACGTGTTCGAGCGCGCCGACGGGGTCACCGTCATCGACGACTCGTACAACGCGAACCCGGCGTCGATGGCGGCCGCGCTGCGCGCGCTGGCCGGCGTCGGGCAGGGGCGGCGCACCGTGGCGGTGCTCGGCTACATGGCCGAGCTGGGGCCGTTCGAGCACGACGGGCACGTCGAGGTCGGCCGGCTCGCTGCCGAGCTGGACGTCGACCGCTTGCTCGTGGTGGGCGACGCGGCCGCGCCGATCCACGAGGGCGCGACATCGGTACGTGACTGGGGAGGAGAATCGGTGCTGCTCACCGATCAGGCGGGCGCCGTCGAGGTGCTGCGGAGCGAGCTACGACCGGGCGACGTCGTCCTGGTGAAGGGCTCCCGGTACCGCACCTGGGAGGTGGCGGACGCGCTGCGCGCCGACGCCGTGCCGGCGGCCGGCGAGGGCGCCGCATGAGGGCGGTCATCGTCGCCGTCGGGGTGGCGTTCCTGGTCTCGCTGTTCGGCACCCCGATCGCGATCAGGGTGTTCACCCGGCTGAAGGCCGGCCAGCCGATCCGGGCCGAGGGCCCGGCGATGCACCAGGGCAAGAAGGGCACGCCGACGATGGGCGGGGTGGTCTTCATCCTGGCCACCGTCATCGCGTACGTCGCCGGCCACCTGGCCCTGACCACGCTGCCGGACGCCCAGATCGCCCAGGTCGAGCCGACCATCACCGCGCTGGTGCTGCTCGGGCTGATGGTCTTCTCCGGCGCGGTCGGCTTCATCGACGACTTCCTCAAGGTGCGCAAGCGGCACAGCGGCGGCCTCAACAAGCGCGGCAAGCTGCTCGGCCAGATCCTGGTCGGCGCGATCTTCGGCGTGATCGCCCTGTACTTCCCGAGCAGCATGACCGACCCGGAGGGGCGGGCCACCAACACCGCGACCGTCGGCAGCACCACGCTGAGTTTCATCCGGGACATCCCCGCGCTGGAGCTCACCAAGGTCGGCGCGGTGATCGTCTTCATCTTCGTGGTGATGGCGGCGACGAACGGCGTGAACCTCACCGACGGTCTGGACGGCCTGGCGACCGGCGCCTCGGTGATGGTGCTCGCGGCGTACGCGCTGATCGCCTTCTGGCAGTACCGGCACTGGTGCGCCGACCCGAACTACACCCAGGACTACTGCTACACGGTGCGGGACCCGCTGGAGATCGCGTTGATCGCCGGGGCGGCGGCCGGCGCCTGCGTCGGGTTCCTCTGGTGGAACACGTCGCCGGCGCGGATCTTCATGGGGGACACCGGGGCGCTCGGCCTCGGTGGCCTGATCGCCGGCATGGCGATGTCGACGCGGACGATCCTGCTGCTGCCGATCATCGGCGGGCTCTTCGTCATCATCACGATGTCCGTGGTGATCCAGATCATCTCGTTCCGGACCACCGGCAAGCGCGTCTTCCGGATGTCTCCGTTGCAGCACCACTTCGAGCTGGCCGGCTGGAGCGAGGTCAACATCGTGGTTCGCTTCTGGATCATCGCCGGGATCGGGGTGGCGATCGCGCTGGGCCTGTTCTACAGCGACTTCCTCGCCCACGTCGGCTGATCCGGACGCTGCCCGTCAAGATCCGCACACCGGCACGGAAAGGAGTGGTTTCCCGACGCCGGGAGGCCACTCCTTCCGTGACAGTGCGCAGGCCGGGGTGCGGCGACACGCCGAGGGGGCCGTTGCGGGGGTGGTGGCGGCCTGCTGCGGCGATGATGTGCGGGTGGGGGAGGCACGAGGCACCGACGTGACGACGGAGGCCACGACCCGGCGACCGGGCGGCGCGCGTACGCCGGAGCCGCCGGGCGGGGCGCGACCACCCGAGGAGCCGGGCGGCGCGGCGCCGCTGCGCGGCCTGGACGCCGCCGGCGGGCTGGCCGCCCTGCGCGGCCTGCTGGACCGGCCGCTCGCCTCGTACTACCTGCTGCTGTCCAGCGCCGGCCTGCTGCTGCTGATCGGCCTGACCATGGTCTTCTCGGCGACCAGCGTGCGCGACTACGCGGAGGACGGCAACGCCACCGCCACGCTGACCAAGCAGGCGATCTTCGCGGTGATCGGGATCGTCGCGTTCTGGGCGTGCCAGCGGCTGCCGACGCGCACCTTCCGCGCGGTCGCCTGGCCGGCGCTCGGCGTCTCCGTGGTGCTGCTGCTCCTGCTGAACGCGCTGGTGGCGCTGGAGTCGGTGGCCGGGGTCGAGCGGATCGGCCCGATCTACGCGAACCTGCTCTGGCTGCACCTCGGCCCGATCCAGGTGCAGCCCTCGGAGCTGGCGAAGTTCGCGCTGGTGCTCTGGGGCGCCGACGTGATCGCCCGCAAGGGCGTCAAGCTCGGCTGGTGGCGGGAACTGGCCACGCCGCTCTTCCCGGTGGTGGGGCTGCTGTTCGTGCTGGTCGGCTACAACGACCTGGGCACCATGCTCTGCCTGCTCGCCCTGGTGGTCGGGCTGCTCTGGGCGGCCGGGGTGCGGCTGCGGGTCTTCGCCACCCTCACCGCGGTCGGCCTGGTCGGCATCGGCCTGCTGGTCGCGGTCGCCTCGCTCGGCGCCGGGTCCGGCGAGAAGGGGGCGGAGAACTACCGGCTGGGCCGGCTGACCATGTTCATCGACCCTCCGCCGCCGGACCAGTGCAAGCTCAAGGACTGCTACCAGATGGTGCAGGCCCGGTACGCGATCGAGAACGGCGGCTGGTTCGGCACCGGCCTCGGCAAGAGCACCCTCAAGTGGGAGTGGCTGCCCGCCGCGGAGAACGACTTCATCTTCGCCGTCATCGCTGAGGAACTGGGCGTGGTCGGCTGCGGCGTGGTCGTCGTGCTGTTCGCCGTTCTCGCGTACACCGGACTGCGGATCGCCCGCCGGGTGGCCGACCCGTTCCGGCGGCTCGCCGCCGCCGGGGCCACCGCCTGGCTGGTCGGCCAGGCCGTGATCAACATCGGTGGGGTGGTGGGCCTGCTGCCGCTGACCGGCGTGCCGCTGCCCTTCATCTCGGACGGCGGAAGCGCCCTCGTCGTCACGCTCGCCGCGATCGGGATGCTCGCCTCGTTCGCCCGCGCCGAACCTGATGCGGCGAGAGCCCTCCATGCCCGTCCGCCGGCCCGATGGGTCCGACTAGTCTGGGCCCCGTTGCCGCCGCTTCCCGGCCGGCGCCGGGCGGGGGCCCCGCCGGCCGCCCGGGTCCGGGTGCCCAGGGAGCGGCGCGGAGACGACCAGGCCGCACCGCGCGGCGTCCGGGGGAACCGGACCGGCCGCGGGTCGGCGGACGAGAGGAGACGGTGATGGGTCCGCTGCGTTCGGTGGTGCTCGCGGGAGGTGGCACCGGTGGGCACATCTACCCGCTGCTCGCCTTCGCCGACTGCCTGCGCCGGCACGACCCCGGCGTCCGGATCACCTGCGTGGGCACCCCGAAGGGGCTGGAGAACGAGCTGATCCCGCCGGCCGGGTACGACCTGCGCCAGATTCCCGCGTACCAGCTGCCCCGCTCGGTCAACATGAACCTCGTGAAGACCCCGGGCCGGATGTGGGCCGCGGCCCGCGCCGCGGGCAAGGTGATCGACGAGGTGCAGGCCGACGTGGTGGTGGGCTTCGGCGGGTACGTCTCGGTGCCGGCCTACCTCGCCGCGTGGCGGCGCGAGATGCCGATCGTCATCCACGAGGTCAACGTGCCGCCGGGGGTGGCCAACCGGCTGGGCATGAAGTTCACCAAGCACGTCGCCGTCGGTTTCCCGCACCAGCCCGCGCAGGCCGAGGCGCTGCGGAACGCCCGCGTGGTCGGGGTGCCGCTGCGCCGCGGCATCGCCGAGCTCGACCGGTACGCGATGCGCAACGCGGCTCGCGCCCACTTCGGCCTCCGCCCCGACCTGCCGGTGCTGTTCGTCGCGGGCGGCTCGCAGGGCGCCCGCTCGATCAACCTCGCCGTCTCCGGGGCGGCCAAGGAACTGGCCCGCAACGGCGTGCAGGTGCTGCACGTGATCGGCGCGCGCAACGAGCCGGTGCCGGTGCCGACCGACCTGCCGGTGCCGTACGTGACGCTGCCGTACCTGTCGCAGATGGAGCTGGGCTACGCGGCGGCCGACCTGATGCTCGGCCGGGGCGGGGCGATGACCTGCGCGGAGGTGGCCGCGATCGGGCTGCCCACGGTGTACGTGCCGTACCCGCACAGCAACCAGGAGCAGCGGCGCAACGCGCTGCCGGTGGTGGAGGCCGGTGGCGGGCTGCTCGTCGACGACGGCGAGCTGACGCCGGACTGGGTCGAGCGCACCCTGATCCCGCTGATCCGCGACCCGGAGCGGCTCGCCGCGATGGGCGCCGCCGCGGGCGCGTACGGGCGCCGCGACGGCGACGAGGCGCTGCTCAACTTCGTCTACGAGGCGGTGGTCCGATGACCGCGCAGTTCACCCCGGCCGGCACGCTCACCGCCGAGGACCTGGGCACGATCCACCTGATCGGGGTCGGCGGGGTCGGCATGAGCGGCCTGGCCCGGCTCTTCCTCACCCGGGGCATCCCGGTCTCCGGCAGCGAACTGCGCGAGTGGCCCTCGCTGGCCGGCCTGCGCGCGCTCGGCGGCACGATCCACATGAGCCACGAGGCGTCCAACCTCGACGGTGTGGACACCGTGGTCTACTCGTCGGCGATCCCGCAGGACCACCTGGAGATGGTGGAGGCGCGTCGCCGCGGGCTGCGGGTGCTGCACCGCTCCGAGGCGCTCGCGGCGGCGATGACCGGCCGGCGGACGGTCGCGGTCGCCGGCACCCACGGCAAGACCACCACCACGTCCATGGTGACCATGGTGCTCCAGCAGGCCGGTGTGGACCCGTCCTTCGTGATCGGCGGGGAGATCTCCGAGGTCGGCTCGGGCGCGCACCACGGCACGGGCGAGTACTTCGTGGTGGAGGCGGACGAGAGCGACCGCTCCTTCCTCATCTACCGACCGTTCGTCTCGATCATCACCAACATCGAGGCGGACCACCTCAACACGTACGGTGACCTGGCCAATCTGGAGGCGACGTTCGCCGAGTTCGCCCGGCTCACGGACCCGGACGGGTTCATCATCACCTGTGCCGACGACGCGGGCGGCCGGCGGCTGGCCGAGACGCTGCGCGCCGAGGGCCGGCGGGTGTACACGTACGGCACGTCGGCCGACGCCGACCTGCGGTTGACCGAGATGACGTCCTCCGCCAAGGGGATCCGCTACCTCGCCGAGATCGACGGGCGCTCGCTGGGCGAGTTCCGGCTGCCGGTGCCGGGGCGGCACATGGGCCTCAACAGCGCCTCGGCGGTGCTCACCGCGTACCTCCTGGGCCTGCCCCTGGAGGCCGCGGAGGCCGCGCTGGCGGCCTTCCCGGGCGTGCGGCGGCGCTTCGAGCGCAAGGGCGTCGCGGACGACGTGCTCGTGTACGACGAGTACGCCTACCACCCGACGTCGATGACGCTGGCGTTGCAGACGCTGCGGGAGGTGGCCGGCGACGGCCGGCTGATCGTGGTGTTCCAGCCCTACCGGCTCTACCGGACGCGGGACCTCCAGGCGGAGATCGCCGGGGCCCTCGCGATCGCCGACGAGGTGGTGCTGCTGGAGGTCTTCGGCCCGGGCGAGCAGCGCGGGCCCGGGGAGGGCTCGGCGGCGCTGATCGAGGCGGTGTCGCTGCCGGTGGACCGGAAGGTCTTCGTCGACTCGTGGGACGCGGTGCCGGCCGAGGTGGCCCGGCGCGCCCGGCCGGGTGATGTCGTGGTGACCATGGGCGCCCCGCCCATCTCGCTCATGGGTGACCAACTGCTCGGCGCGTTGTCGGTGCGCGGCGAGGGCCCGCTCAGGGGCACGGTGCCCGGCGGCGAGGCCGGCGGCGCGACGACGATCGGGGGCACCGTCCCCGGTGTCGCCGGCGGCGCGGTCCCGGACGCGTCCACGGCCGGATGAGTCCCGGGCCCGCGCGCGGGCGCACCACCGGCGCGGACGGCGGCACCGGCCGTCGGGGCCCGGCCCGCCGCTGGCAGCTCGTCCGCGCCGGCAGCGACGCCGTCCCCGCCTCGACCCGCCGGTTCATGGCCCGCGCCCGGCAGCGCCGGATGCGGGCGGTGCTGCCCTGGGCGGTCGCGGCCGGCGTCCTCGCGCTGTCCGGGCTCGTCGCGTGGACCGTGCTCGGGACCGGGCTGTTCGGGGTTCGCGAGGTGCGGGTGGAGGGCGCGGAGCTGGTCACGCCGGTGCAGGTGCGCGACGCCGCCGGCGTGGCCGACGGTACGCCGCTGGCCCGGGTCGACCTGGCGGGCACCGCCCGGCGGATCGGTGCCCTGCCGGCGGTCGAGCGGGCCGACGTGAGCCGCGACTGGCCGGACGCGCTGGTGGTCCGGGTGACCGAACGGACCGGCGTGGCCGTGGTGCCGCAGGGGGAGCAGTTCGTCGTCCTCGACCGGGCCGGGGTGGTCTTCCGGACCCTCGCCGAGCGGCCCGGAGGGCTGCCGCTCGTCCGGCTGGCCGCGCCCGGGCCGGCGGACGCGGACACCCGCGCCGCCCTGGACGTGCTCGCCGCGCTGACCCCGCAGCTACGGGCGGAGCTGGTGGACGTGACCGTCGAGGGGCTCGCCCGGATCACGCTCAACCTCCGCGGCGAGCGGCGGGTGGTGTGGGGCGACGCGACCCGGGGCGAGGACAAGGCGCGGGTCGCCACCGCGCTGCTGGACCGCGAGGCGGCGACGATCGACGTCAGCGCCCCCGACGTGGTGACCTTCCGGTGAGGTGTGACGCGTCTGAGGCGGCGACACGCCGCGCGGTTCCTTGGCTCATGGGGCGGGGGCGCTTACGTTGCCCCGAAGAGGATCAGTGGTTGACATAACTGCAACCCTCTAGTAGAGGGTGAGGGTTTACGCCCGAGCCCCGCTGGCGAACAGTCGTTCGTCGACCGCTGGCCTGGCCAAGCCGTGTGGGCCGGCCCATGCCAATCTCGAGGGGGAAGGGACCTTCAGATGACACCTCCGCACAACTACCTGGCGGTCATCAAGGTCGTCGGCATCGGGGGCGGCGGCGTGAACGCCGTCAACCGAATGATCGAGGTTGGGCTCAAGGGCGTCGAGTTCATCGCGATCAACACCGATGCGCAGGCGCTGCTGATGAGCGACGCCGACGTCAAGCTCGACGTCGGCCGTGAGCTGACCCGTGGGCTGGGCGCCGGCGCCAACCCGGACGTCGGCAAGAACGCCGCCGAGGACCACCGCGACGAGATCGAGGAGGTGCTCAAGGGCGCCGACATGGTCTTCGTGACCTGCGGCGAGGGTGGCGGCACCGGCACCGGCGGGGCGCCGGTGGTGGCGAACATCGCCCGCAAGCTCGGCGCGCTCACCATCGGCGTGGTCACCCGGCCGTTCTCCTTCGAGGGCAAGCGCCGCCAGGTGCAGGCCGAGTCGGGCATCGACGAGCTGCGCAACCAGTGCGACACGCTGATCGTGATCCCGAACGACCGGCTGCTCGCGCTCGGCGACCGGAACATCTCCATGATGGACGCGTTCCGGACCGCCGACCAGGTGCTCCTCTCCGGTGTCCAGGGCATCACCGACCTGATCACGACCCCGGGTCTGATCAACCTGGACTTCGCCGACGTCAAGAGCGTCATGAGTGGCGCCGGCAGCGCCCTCATGGGCATCGGCAGCGCCCGCGGCGAGAACCGCGCGGTGGAGGCGGCCGAGGCGGCCATCTCCAGCCCGCTGCTGGAGCAGAGCATGGACGGCGCGCGCGGCGTGCTGCTCTCCATCGCCGGCGGCTCCGACCTGGGCCTGTTCGAGATCAACGACGCCGCCCAGCTGGTCACCGACGCGGCCCACCCGGACGCGAACATCATCTTCGGCGCGGTCATCGACGACGCCCTCGGTGACGAGGTGCGGGTCACCGTGATCGCGGCGGGCTTCGACGGGGGTGCGCCCTCGTACAAGGCGGCCGAGCCGGCCCGCAAGACCAACCAGAACCAGCCGGCGGCGCCCGCGACGCCGGTCCCGCCGCCGGCCACCATGCCGGCCCCGCAGCAGTCGCCGCGTCGGGTCCTCTTCGACGACGTCGACGTGCCCGACTTCCTCAAGAACGGTTCCTGAGCCCTGCCGATGACTGACAGTTCCGCCCCGGTGCGTCCGGACCGGCGTGCCGAACTCGCGGCCGGCCTCGCCCGCGTCCGCTCCCGGATCGCCGACGCCTGCGCGGCCGCCGGCCGGGATCGCGGCGAGGTCACCATGATCGCGGTGACCAAGACGTACCCGGCCGGCGACGTGGTCGCGCTGGTCGGGCTCGGGGTCACCGACGTGGGGGAGAACCGCGACCAGGAGGCGTCCGGGAAGGCGGCCGAGGTGGCGGCGGCCGGGGCGACGCCCCGGTGGCACTTCATCGGCCAGTTGCAGCGCAACAAGGCGAAGTCGGTGGTCCGGTACGCCGACGTGGTGCAGTCCGTCGACAGTGTCCGGTTGGCCCGCGCGCTGGACGCGGCGTCGGCGGCCGGCCGGGACCGGCCGTTGGACGTGCTGATCCAGGTCAGCATCGACGGCGACGCGGCCCGAGGCGGCGCGCTGCCCGGCTCCGCCGACCCGGACGCCGGGCTGGACCCGGTCGCGGAGGCGGTGGTCGGCGCGGACGGGCTCCGGCTCGGCGGCCTGATGGCGGTGGCGCCGCTGGGCTGGGAACCGGAGCGGGCGTTCGCCCGGCTCGCGGAGGTGGCGGCCGCTTTCCGGGCGCACCATCCGGAGGCGACGGTTCTCTCGGCGGGAATGAGCGGGGACCTGGAAATGGCGATCCGGTACGGCGCGACACATGTCCGGGTGGGCAGCGCGTTGCTCGGAATGCGTTCCACGCTGCGGTAGCCTGACCGCCAGAAGCAAATTACATCGGTGTTGTTTTGGTGGGAGCGGCATCCCCGGCTCGGGGGTCGTGGCGCACGACGCGAATTGTGCGCCAGGGGATTGCCGGTCCGGTCCGGTGGGCAGAGATGATCCACTCGCGACAAGCGACACGGCACGGGGGTGCGTGCCGCACGGCGGACGGGAAGGGCGCGGGATGGGTGCGCTGCGCAAGGCGGGGGTCTGGCTCGGTCTGGTCGAGGAGGACGACGAGCGGGCCTACGACGACGGTGGCTACGACAAGGGTGGCTACCGCGATTCGCGGTACCGGTCGAGCCGGTACTCGGAGGACTTCAGCGACGAGGACGAGGACGACGCCGAGGAGCCGCCGGCACCGCGGCCGCGGCTCGGTGACCGGGGCCGGCTGACCGAGCGGACCGCCGCGCGGTCCGGCGACGGCGAGCGGGTCGAGGCGGAGCGGCCGGAGCGGGGCGAGCGGTCCAGCGTCCGGTCCATCACGCGGTCCGGCGGCGGCGAGACGTCCGGGGCCCTGGCCTACCACACCCGCGACAACCTGGCCCTGGCGCCGCAGGCGACGGCCCGCGAGCGCGCGGTGACGGCGGACGAGGAGCAGCGGTACCAGATCACCACGCTGCACCCCACCACCTACCGTGAGGCGCGCACCATCGGCGAGCACTTCCGCGACGGGGTCCCGGTGATCATCAACCTCACCGAGATGGACGAGGCGGACGCCCGACGTCTGGTCGACTTCGCCGCCGGTCTGGCTTTCGGGCTGCGCGGTACGATCGAGCGCGTGACCAATCGGGTGTTCCTGCTCTCACCGGCCAACGTCCAGGTCACCGCGGAGGACAAGGCCAAGATCGCTGAGGGCGGCTTCTTCAGTCTCAGTTGATCCCGCCCGAGCGCAAGGGACGTCTCCTGTCGTGTTGTCGATCGTGCTCCAGGTTCTCTACCTGATCCTGTTTGTCTTCCTTCTGCTTCTTCTGTCCCGATTCGTGTTGAGCGCCGTTCTTCAGTACGGCCGGCGGTGGCAGCCGGGGCGCGGGGCATCGGCGGGGCTGGAATCCGTGTGGAGCGTCACTGATCCCCCTCTCAGCGCGTTGAGGCGTGTGATCCCTCCGCTGCGAATTGGTACCGTGAGCATCGACCTGGCCTCCCTTGTGCTCCTGGTTATCCTGTTCGTGCTGATGGAGTTCGTGTTGAGGCCGTTGATCATCGGGACCGCCCGATGACCGACGCGCTTTCGCGGCCGCAACTGACCCGAGGAGTTTCGATGCCGCTGACCCCGGCCGACGTCCATAACGTCGCCTTCAAAAAGCCGCCGATCGGCAAGCGGGGGTATGACGAGGAGGAGGTCGACGCCTTCCTGGACGAGGTCGAGCGCGAGCTTGCCCGTCTGATCGAGGAGAACAACGAACTGCGCGCCCAGGTGGAGCGCGGCGGCCGGGGCGCTGCCCCCGCCGGTCCCGGTGGCGACGCCCGTCTCGCCGCCGAGCTCAACGAGGTCAAGGCCCAGCTCGACCGGGTGCAGCGCGACAAGGCCGCGGCCGAGCAGGCCGCCCGCGCGATGCAGGCGGAGCTGGAGCAGGTCCGCACCGCCGGTGGCCCGGTGGTGCCGGGCGGTGACGGCGAGCAGCAGGCGCTGCGGGTGCTGATGATGGCCCAGCGGACCGCCGACGACCACGTCTCCGACGCCCGCCGTGAGGCCGACCAGCTGCTCTCCGAGGCCCGCTCCAAGGCCGAGGAGGTCACCCGCGAGGCGCGCGCCAAGGCCGACGCCCTCGAGCGCGACGCCCGCCAGCGGCACCAGGAGGCCATGGGTGGCCTCGACGCCAAGCGCACGGCGCTGCAGAAGCACATCGAGGAGCTCAAGCAGTTCGAGCGTGAGTACCGGACCCGCCTGAAGGCCTACCTGGAGAGCCAGCTGCGCGACCTCGACGGCCGCGGCCAGGGCCTGGAGGCCGAGATGAACCGCTCCGACAGCGGCCGGGCCGCGGGTGGCAACGGCCTCGCCGCGGCCGGTCTCGCCGGTTCCTACGGCGGCGGTCGTTCCGGCGCCCTGGAAGCCGGTCGCTGACCACCGGCCGGCGACCGTCCCGGTGACGGTCGCCGGCCTCGCCACATCGGTACGACGCGGCGGGGGTGACCCGTGATAGTCGCCAGTCTCCTGCTCATCCTCCTCGCGGTGGTGCTGCTGGTGATCGGCCTGGCCGGCGGCTCGAGCGTCCTGCTGATCATCTCCATCGCGGCCAGTCTGCTGGCCGCCGTCGCGCTGGTCGCGGGTGCCCGCCAGGTGGCCGCCGCCCGGGCGACGGCGGAAGGGGTCCGGCCCCGCACCGGCCCGGTCACCGCAGGCGCGTACGGGCCGCCCGTGGACGCGGGTGTCCCCGTCCAGCACGTTCCTCCGACGGTCGACGACGGCGGCGCCGGGTGGCGGCAACCACCCGAGCCGCCGGCGGTCGACCCGTCGGCACGGGCCGAGCCGTCCGCCGACGAGCCCGCCGCGCAGGACGTCCCGGTGGCGGACGCCGCGCGGCTGGCCCGGCTCGACCGCGAGGTGCGGGTGGTCGACGGTCGTCCCCGGTACCACCTCGCCGGGTGCCCGCACCTGGTCGGGCGGGAGTACGAGCCGCTGCCGGTCGCCGAGGCCGCCGACCTCGGCTTCACGCCGTGCGCGCACTGCGCGCCGGCCACCGCCCTGCTCGCCGAGGACGGACGGATCACCAGCGGTGGAACGGGTGCCTGACGCGCCGGCCGGCGCGTCGCGTGCCGGCGACCCACTCACCGTCGCCGTCCGGGTGAAGCCGGGCTCCGCCCGTACCCGGGTCGGCGGCCGCTTCGACGGCCCGCACGGTCCCGCCCTGGTCGTCGCGGTGACCGCCCCTCCGGTGGACGGGCGGGCCACCGAGGCGGCCCGCAGGGCCCTCGCCGACGCGCTCGGCGTCCGGCCCGCCGCGGTGTCGCTGCGCACCGGCGCCGCCAGCCGCGACAAGCTCTTCCTCGTCGAGGGGGCCACCGCCGACCTGGCCGGGGCGCTGCACCGCCTCCGCGACAGATGAGGGTGGGTGTCGAAGCCCCGGTGCGGCCGGGTGGTGACGTCGCCACACGCCCGAGCGCCCCCGGCGCGGGCCACCGGTGAGTCCCGGTCTGGACGTCGCGCTCCTGCTCGGCGCGGCGGTGCTGCTCGTGGCTGTCGGGGCGGTCCGCCTGTCCACCCGGCTCGGCGTACCCAGTCTGCTCGTCTACCTGGCGCTGGGCGTGGCGATCGGCGAGGCCGGGCTCGGCATCCGCTTCGACGACGTCGACCTGACCCGCACGCTCGGTTTCTGCGCGCTCATCCTGATCATCGCCGAGGGCGGGTTGAGCACCCGGTGGAGCACCCTGCGGCCGGTGCTGGGCCTGTCCGCCGCACTCGCCACGGCCGGCGTGGTGGTGAGCATCCTGGTGGTCGGGCTCGTCGTGCACCTGCTGCTCGGGCTGGACTGGCGGCTGGCCCTGCTCTACGGAGCGGTGCTCTCCTCGACCGACGCGGCGGCGGTGTTCGCCACCCTGCGCCGGCTGCGGCTGCCGCCCCGGCTGGTGGCCACCCTGGAGGCCGAGTCGGGCATGAACGACGCCCCGGCGGTGCTGCTGGTGGTGCTCCTGTCCCGGCCCACGGTCGAGCACCCCTGGTGGTACGAGGCCGGCCTGGTCACGTACGAGCTGGGCGTGGGCGCCCTGGTGGGCTTCGCGGCCGGCGTGGGTGGGCGGTGGGCGCTGCGCCGGGCGGCGTTGCCCTCGGCGGGGCTCTACCCGATCGCGGCGGTGGGCCTGACCGTGCTGGCGTACGCGGCCGGCTCGGTGTTGCACGCCTCCGGCTTCCTCGCCGTCTACGTCGCCGGCGTGCTGCTCGGCAACGCGCGGCTGCCGCACCGCCAGGCCATCCTGGGCTTCGCCGACGGGCTGGCCTGGCTGGCCCAGATCGGGCTCTTCGTCCTGCTCGGTCTCCTGGTGTCGCCGAGCCGGCTGGGCTCGGCGGTGCTGCCCGCGCTGGTCGCCGGGCTCGCGCTGGTGCTGCTCGCGCGGCCGGTCTCGGTGGCCGTGTCCGCCCTGCCGTTCCGCGTCGGCCTTCGGGAGCAGGCCTTCCTGTCCTGGGCGGGGCTGCGCGGTGCGGTGCCGATCGTGCTGGCCACCATCCCGCTGTCGGAGCGGGTGCCGGGCGCGGACCGGCTCTTCGACGCGGTCTTCGTCCTGGTGGTGATCTTCACGCTGGTCCAGGCCGGCACGCTGGCCCCGGCCGCCCGCCGGCTGAGGGTGACCGCGCCCGCGGAGGCGGCGGAGATCCGGGTGGAGACGGCGCCGCTGGAGCGGATGCGGGCCGACCTGCTCCAGGTGGAGGTGCCGCCCGGCTCCCGGCTGGCCGGGGTGCACGTGGACGAGTTGCGGTTGCCGCTCGGTGCCTCGGTGACGCTCGTGCTGCGCGACGGCGTCGGCTTCGTACCGGGCCCGGACTCCCGCCTGAAGACCGGCGACAGCCTCCTGATCGTGGCCACCTACGGCGTGCGCGACCAGGCGGAGCGGCGGCTGCGGGCGGTCAGCCGGCAGGGCCGCCTGGCCCGGTGGTTTGGCGAGTACGGCGAGGACCGGGACGGTTGATCTGCTAGCGTTCCCTTTGCCCCGATATGGCATGAGTCGGGGCTGAACGGCGGGGCGCCGGAGCGGCACGTTGTCGGACGCCTGTACGTTCCGTATCCTTGCCAACCTCCGGAGTGCGCTGCCCTGTGGTGGCGCGCCCGTTTCGTACCTGGGGGCGCCGAAAGCGGCGACCCCTGTCCAGGTGCCGCGGCCCACCGCGGCTCCGCGGCCGAGGGAGCGACGATGGCGAAGCCAGCCGACACCAGGACCGCCGGCCGCAAGCCGGTGGCCAAGGCCACCCGCAGCGCGGCGGAGACCGAGAAGATCCGGGCGGCCCTGGCGGCGCGGCGCGACGAGCTTCGCGCCGAGTACGATCAGACGCTGAGCGAGATCACCGAGCTGCAGCGCGACCGGCTGACCGACTCGGCCGGGGACGACCAGGCCGACACCGGCACCAAGACGTTCGAGCGGGAGCAGGAGATCTCCCTCGCCAACAGCATCCTGGAACGGATCACGCAGGTCGAGCGGGCGCTGGAGCGGCTCGACGAGGGTGGTTACGGCTGGTGCGAGCGGTGCGGCAACCCGATCCCGGTGGAGCGGCTCGCCGCGTTCCCGTCGGCCACCCTCTGCGTGACGTGCAAGCAGCTGGAGGAGCGGCGCTGAGCGACGCTCCCCGGCCGCGCAGAGGAGGCGGCGCCCCGGCGCCGCCGCGAGCGTCGATGGGGAGCAGATGACCGCAGGACCGACCCCCGGACCGGGCCGTGCCGAGACGGCCGGCCACACCCGGCCCGCCGGCGACGCTGAGCCTGCCGGGCCCGCCGACCCGTCGACCCGGGGCGGGCGCACGCCGCGACGACGGGCCCTGTCGGTGCTGCTCGGCGTGGGGCTGACCGCCCTCGCCCTGGACCTGCTCACCAAGCACCTCGCCCTCCGGGCACTGGAGGACCGCGAGCCGGTCGAGCTGTTCGGTGGCCTGGTCTACCTCAGCCTCACCCGCAACAGCGGCGCGGCGTGGAGCATCGGCGCCGACCACACGTGGATCTTCCCGCTGATCACCATCGGCGTGGTCGGCTGGATCCTCTGGATGGCGCTGCGGCTGCGTTCGCTGCCCTGGGCGGTCTCGCTCGGCCTGGTGCTGGGCGGCGCGCTGGGCAACCTGATGGACCGGATCTTCCGGGCGCCGGGCTGGTTCGTCGGCCACGTGGTCGACATGGTCAGCCTCTTCGACCCGTACGGGCGGGTCTGGCCGGTGTTCAACCTGGCCGACAGCTCCCTGGTCTGCGGCGTCATCCTCGCGGTCCTGCTCGAGCTGACCGGCCGCCAGCGCGACGGCAGCCGGCTCGGCCGCGACGGCCGGCCCGTCGAGGCCGCCGACCCGGCGACCGGCGACGGCGAGCCGCGGGAGCGGGCATGACCTCGGCCTTCGCCGCCGGCGGCGACCACCGTTCGCTGCCGGTGCCCGACGGACTGGACGGTCTGCGCCTCGACCAGGCCGTCGCCCGGCTCTTCGGGCTCTCCCGGACGACCGCCGCAGCCCTGGTCGACGCCGGTGCCGCCCTGGTGGACGGCACGGTCCGGGCCAACTCGCACAAGGTGCGGGCCGGGTCCTGGCTGGAGGTGACGCTGCCGGCACCGCCCGCCCCGCCCGCCGTGGTGCCGCAGGCCGTGCCCGGCCTGACCGTGGTGTACGCCGACGACGACATCGTCGTGGTGGACAAGCCGGTCGGCGTCGCCGCCCACCCCAGCCCGGGCTGGACCGGCCCGACCGTGGTCGGCGGGCTCGCCGCGATCGGCCACCGCATCTCCACCAGCGGCGCCGCCGAGCGGCAGGGCGTCGTGCACCGGCTCGACGTCGGCACCACGGGGATCATGGTGGTGGCCAAGAGCGAGCAGGCGTACACGGTGTTGAAGCGGGCGTTCAAGTACCGCGAGGTGGACAAGGGCTACCACGCGGTGGTGCAGGGCCACCTGGACCCGCTGCGCGGCACCGTCGACGCTCCGATCGACCGGCATCCCCACCACGACTACCGCTGGGCGGTCGTCTCCGGGGGCAAGCCGAGCATCACCCACTACGACACCCTCGAGGCCTTCCCGGCGGCGAGTCTCGTCGACGTGCGGCTGGAGACGGGCCGCACCCACCAGATCCGGGTGCACTTCTCGACGCTGCGCCACCCCTGCGTGGGCGACCTCACGTACGGCGCCGACCCGACCCTCGCCGCCCGGCTCGGGCTGGACCGGCAGTGGCTGCACGCCCGGGAGTTGGGGTTCCGCCACCCCCGAACGGGGGACGAGGTGCGCTTCGTCAGCGACTACCCTGACGATCTGAAACGCGCGCTGGCACTCCTGCGGGACTGACCGCGGCGGTGACCGCCCTGGGGGCGGGTCTCCCGGATCTTCGCCGGTCTGCGAGACACGCCCATGACGACCCGACGAGGGGGACCCCCGCCCGTGCGCGCCGGTGACCTGCTGCGCCAGCTGGACCAGCAGCTGCTGCCCCGCCTCCTGGCCGCCGTCGGCCGCCTGGGCCAGGGCCCGGCCCGGCCCCGGGTGCTGCCCACGGCGGCGCTGCTCTCCTGCGCCGCCGTGCTGCTCACCGCCGTGTGGGCCACCGACGACCGTCCGGTCGGCGATCGCACGGTGGGCGAGGTGACCCGGGTGGGGGTGGCCGCCGGCGACTCCATCCCGGGCTACGTCCGGGCGGCCGCCGCCGACCTGGCGGCGCTGCCGACCGCCGCCCCACCGCCCGGCGACGGCACGTACGCGCTGGTCTCCCTCTCGGCGTACCTGACGCCGCAGCGGGCCGCCGCCGTCCTCGGCGACGTGCCGGTCGCCGCCGTCTTCGGGCGGGTGCCGCTGCCCGACCGGCAGACCGAGATCGTCCGCATCGCCGCGCAGCGGCTGCCCGACGACGTGGTCGCCGCCATGGCCGAGGTCGCCGCCCGCAAGGACCGGGAGGCGGCCGACTACCGGGCGCGGGCCGCCGCGGTGACCGGCGGCGGCCCCGAGGAACGCGAGCTGCGCGAGTTGTACGCCAGCGGCGCCCAGGTCGCCGCGGCGGAGGCGGCGGCGTACCGCACCGGGTGCTCCTGCGTCTACGCGGCGGTGGTCCGGGCGGAGCCGGTCGCCCTGCGCCGCGTGGCGTCCCGGCCGGGGGTGCGGGTGGTGGACCCGGCACCGGAGGTACGCCGACTCGACCGCACCGTCTTCACGCCGCCGTTGCCGGAACAGGAGGAGGTGGCGAGTCCGCCGGCGGACGGGGCCCTGCCCACGCCCGCCGCATCGACGGCCGATCCGGTCCCGACCGCTCCCGCCACGCCCGCACCCGGCGGTGCGACCTCCGTCCCGGTACCCCAGGTGACTATTTCGTCACCCGTTCCGTCGGCCCCGCCCTCGTCGCCGGCCGGTCCCCAGTCGCCGGTGACCTCGGCGAACTCCGCCGACAGCCGGTCGCCGGAGCCCACTTCCTGACAGTGGGTAGGCCCGCCGGTGCGCGGACCGGTGTGGCCCGAATAGGGTTTCGTTCGTAGCCTGTCAGGCGGGGCAGGATGGCGTCGGGAGGGCGAGCCGTGGAGGGCAGCGAGACCGGCTGGGGACGGCCGGCCGAACCGGCACCGCGGTGGCGGGCGCTGCTCGACCGGGCGCGGCTGGGTGGCCGCGCCGCGGAGCAGGGCGAGCCGGACGGGCCGGACGACTTCCCGGCGCCTGAGCCGCTGCCCCGGCGCGCCGCCGGCAACGGGTACGCCGCCCGGGTGCCGGCCGTCGGGCACCCCGCCGAGTTGTCGTACGGCGCCGAGCCCCCGCCCTACGGCGCGGAACCGTCGCGGTACGACGCGGACCCGCGGGGCGACACGGGCTACCGTGCCGAGGCGGCCTACCGGGTGGAGCCGACGTACCGTGCCGATCCGGCGTACCGTGCCGATCCGGCGTACCGGGCCGATCCGGCGTACCGGACGCCGCCGGAGCCGCGCTACACCGAACCCGAGCCGCCCCCGGCGGCCCAGTCGCGGTACGCCCTGCTCGACAACGGTTACCGGCACGCCCCGGTCGTCGAGCCCCGGTACACGCCGCCGGAGAACGGCTACCAGCCCGAGCCCACGTACGCCCCGCCGGCCGCCGACCGGGGCTACGCCCGGGTGGAGTGGCGGCCGCAGACGGTGGAGAGCGAACGGGATCGGGCCGCGTCGGTGCTCCGGCGCGACCTGGGCGCTCCCCGGGTGCTCGCGTTCGCCAACCCGAAGGGCGGCGTGCACAAGACCACGGCGACCGTGCTGGCGGCGGCGACGGTCGGCAGTGTCCGCGGTCGTGGCGTGCTGGCCTGGGACGACAACGAGTTGCGCGGCACGCTGGGGCTGCGCGCCGGCAGCGCCCGGCACGCGCGCACCATCCGGCACCTGGTCAGCGACCTCGCGCACATCGAGATCAAGGACGGGCCGGAGCTGCTCGACCAGCTGGACGACTACCTGCGGCACGCCTCGGACGGTTCGTACGACGTGCTGGCCGGCGAGGAGAGCCCCCGGTTCGCCCAGCGGCTCGACCAGTTCATCGTCCGTCGGGTGCTGGAGCTGCTCCGGCGTACCCACGACGTGATCTGCGTGGACACCGGCAACAACGTGGAGAGCGCCAACTGGCGCACCGTCATGCAGGCCGCCGACCAGCTGGTGGTCACCACGGTGCCCCGGGAGGACGCGGCGTTCAGCGCGGACTGGATGCTCGACCTGCTGCACGAGGTCGGCATGGGCGAGCTGGCCGACAACGCGGTGACGCTGATCTCCTGCCCGACCCCGGGTCGCACTGATCTCCAGGCCGACCTGGAGCGCCACTTCGCCACCCGGACCCGGGCGGTGACCGTGGTGCCGTACGACCCGGCGCTGGAGAGCGGTTCGTCGATCGAGTACCACCAGCTCCAGCCGGCGACCCGGGAGGCGTGGCTGAGTGCCGCCGCCGTGATGCTGGGGCCGTTCGCCCGCTGAGATGCTGTCGAGTGAGGTCTCGTCCACCGTCGCGGCGCACCGCCTGAGAGGATCACGGCGTGAGCGCGGACACCCCGGACCCCGACCGCCCCGAGCCGCGGCCCGCGGCCGTGGCGCCGCACGCCGACCCTCCGACACCCGTCCCGCCGCGGGAGCGCCCGCACGCCGGTGACCCGACGACACCGGTCGCGCCGGAGGGGCACCTACCCGCCGGTGACCCGACGACACCGGTCGCGCCGGAGGGGCCCGCCCCGGCCGGTGGCCCGCCGGTGGCGCCCTCCGACGTGCCGGCCGGTCCGGTGTACCCGGCGACCTGGTACGGCGGTCCGCCCCCGGTGGCGCAGGAGCCGCGTCGGCCGCGGATCGCGCGGACCGTGGCGGCGGCGCTCGGCCTGACGGTGCTCGGCGCGCCGCTCGGGTTGCTCTGGGCCACGCTCGCGCCCGACACCCCGGTGGTGAAGACCGCGGCGGGCGCCGTCTACGGCGAGACGCAGCCGGAGCAGCCGATCGCCGCCGACGGGTGGTTCAGCCTGCTCGGCCTCGCGTTCGGCGTCCTGGTGGCGGTCGCGCTCTGGTTCGTGCTGCGCCGCGCCCGGGGGCCGGTCGGGCTGGTCGCCGCGGTGCTCGGCTCGCTCGGTGCGGCGCTGTCCGCCTGGCAGGTGGGCCGTCGGGTGGGGCTCGCCACCTACGAGCGACTGCTGGACACCGCCCCGGAGGGGCGGGCCTTCGGCAAGCCGGCGGACCTGCGGGCCGGCGGGATCGAGTGGGTGCTGGGCGTGCTCCCGGTGCCGTACGGCAACGTGCTGCTGCCCGCGTTCGGCGCCGCCGTCGCGTACACCCTGCTGGCCGGCTGGTCCCGGTGGGCGTCGCTGCACCCCGAGCCGGTGCCCGGCGTCAGTTGGGGATCGGCGGCGACGCCAGCTCCCCCAGCGGCACCGGCACCGCCCGCACCTGGCGCAGCAGAGCCGCCTCGCGGTTGAGCAGCCGCAGCTCGGCGCGGAGCCGGGCGGCGGTGTCGTCGATCGCGAGCAGCCGCTGCCGGTCGGCGACGGTCAGCGCGGCGGTCGCGGCGACCAGGTGCGACAGGACGGTCGGGTCCTCCGGGAGCTGCTCGGAGATCTCCTCCGGGTCGGCGCGGATCAGGCCCAGGTACTGCCGGAACACCGCGATCACGCGTGCGGCGAGCAGGTCGGCGGCCTCGTCCGGGGCCTCCGGCTCGGGCAGCCACTCGACCTCGGCGGTCAGGAAGGGCGCGCCGGCCCGGTCGACCTCGCCCACCCGGAACCGCCGCCGGCCCACGGTGACGATGTCGAAGCCGCCGTCCGGCAGCTCGGTCACCTGCCGCAGCTCGGCCGTGCAGCCCACGTCGTGCAGCGTGACCTCGCCGACCCCGGGCAGCGGGCGCCCGTCCGGCGCCTTCGGGGCGACCTCCCAGCCGGCCCGGATCGCCACCACACCGAACTCGCGCGGCGACCCGTCGGGAAGATCGACCAGGTGGCGGACGAGGGCCCGGTAGCGCTCCTCGAAGATGTGCAGCGGCAGCACCAGACCGGGAAAGAGGACGGTTCCGAGCGGAAACACCGGCAGCCGCGCAGTCACGCGTCGAGCGTAGCCGGATCCCGTCCCGGCGGCGTGTCCCGGCTCACCGTCCCGCCGTGCGGGCGGTGCCGGTCGGTGCCGGAAGTGTCCGCCTAGACTCACAAGGGTGCTGAACCGGATCGACCTGCGCGGCGCCGTCCGTGACCCGCGCCGCCTGTTGCCCCGTGCCCAGCTCGACGTGTCCGTGGCCGTCGAGCGGATCCGCCCCCTCGTGGAGGCGGTGCGCGAGCATGGCTACCCGGCGATCCGGGAGGCCAGCGAGCGGTTCGACGGCGTCTCCCCGGAGGTGCTGCGCGTGCCCGCCGAGGCGATCGCCGAGGCCGAGGGGACGCTCGACCCGCAGGTGCGCGCCGCGCTGCTGGAGTCGATCACGCGGGCCCGGAGGGTGCACGCCGACCAGCGCCGCACCGACCACACCACGCACGTCGTGCCCGGTGGCACGGTCACCGAGCGCTGGGTGCCGGTCGACCGGGTGGGCCTGTACGTCCCCGGCGGCCTCGCGATGTACCCGTCGACCGTGGTGATGAACGTGGTGCCCGCCCAGGCCGCCGGGGTGCGCTCGCTGGTCGTGGTCAGCCCGCCGCAGAAGGACAACGGGGGCCTGCCCGACCCGCGCGTGCTCGCCGCCTGCGCCCTGCTGGGGGTGGACGAGGTCTACGCGGTCGGCGGCGCGCAGGCCGTGGCGATGCTCGCGTACGGCGCGGCGGTCGACCCCGCCGGCACCATCTTCTGCGACCCGGTCGACATGATCACCGGGCCGGGCAACATCTGGGTCACCGCCGCCAAGCGGCTGCTGCGCGGCGTCGTCGGCATCGACGCCGAGGCCGGCCCGACCGAGATCGCCATCCTGGCCGACGACACCGCCGACCCGGCGCACGTCGCCGCCGACCTGGTCAGCCAGGCGGAGCACGACCCCCTCGCGGCGAGCGTGCTGGTCACGCCGTCGACCGAGCTGGCCGACGCGGTCGAGCGGGAGCTGGCCCGCCAGGTCCCGGCGACCAAGCACGTCGAGCGGGTCACCACGGCGCTGTCCGGCGAGCAGAGCGGCATCGTGCTCGTCGACGACCTCGAGGCGGGGCTGCGGGTGGTCGACGCGTACGCGGCCGAGCACCTGGAGATCCAGACCGAGAACGCCCGCGAGTGGGCGCTGCGGGTCCGCAACGCCGGCGCGATCTTCGTCGGCGCCTGGTCGCCGGTGTCACTCGGCGACTACTGCGCCGGCTCCAACCACGTACTGCCCACCGGCGGCTGCGCCCGGCACTCGTCCGGCCTGTCGGTGCAGTCCTTCCTGCGCGGCATCCACCTTGTGGAGTACACGCGGGACGCGCTGCGCGAGGTGGCTCCGCACGTGGTCACCCTGGCCACCGTCGAGGACCTGCCGGCGCACGGCCAGGCGGTCAGCGCGCGCTTCCCGGGGGACGTGTCGTGACCAGCCTGGACGACCTGCCGATCCGGGACGACCTGCGCGGCCGGTCCCCGTACGGGGCGCCGCAGCTGGACGTGCCGGTCCGGCTGAACACCAACGAGAACTCGTACCCGGTGCCCGAGCCGGTGGTGGACGCCATCGCCAAGGCGCTCGCCGTCGAGCTGCGCGACCTCAACCGCTACCCGGACCGGGACGCGGTGGCGCTGCGCGCCGACCTGGCGGCGTACCTGGGGCACGGGCTCACCGTCGACCACGTGTGGGCGGCCAACGGCTCCAACGAGATCCAGCAGCAGCTGCTCCAGGCCTTCGGCGGGCCGGGGCGCAGCGCGCTCGGCTTCACGC
The DNA here is from genome assembly GCF_052068455.1 of Micromonospora sp. H33. Lineage (NCBI taxonomy): Bacteria > Bacillati > Actinomycetota > Actinomycetes > Micromonosporales > Micromonosporaceae > Micromonospora > Micromonospora sp. H33. The sequence continues at coordinate 471,161 of NZ_JBQHDE010000002.1, forward strand.
CCGCGTACTCGATGCACCCGCTGCTGGCGCTGGGCACCGGCACCCGGTGGGTGCCCGCCCGGCGCGGTGCCGACTTCGGCCTGACCGCCGACGAGGCGGTGACGCAGGTCCGGGAGCACCGCCCGGACGTGGTGTTCCTCTGCTCGCCGAACAACCCCACCGGGACGGCCCTCGACCCGGCCGTGGTCGCGGCCGTGCTCGACGCGGCGCCGGGCATGGTCGTGGTCGACGAGGCGTACGCGGAGTTCGCCCGCCCCGGCACGGTGAGCGCGCTCGCGGTGCTGCCCGGGCATCCCCGGCTGGTGGTGACCCGCACGATGAGCAAGGCGTTCGGGTTCGCCGGCGGGCGCCTGGGCTACCTCGCCGCCGATCCGGCGGTGGTGGCGGCGGTGCAGCTCGTCCGCCTGCCGTACCACCTGTCGGCGCTCACGCAGGCCGCCGCCCGCGCGGCGCTGGCGCACCGCGACGCCCTGCTCGGCACCGTCGCCGCGATCATGGAGCAGCGCGACCGGATCGTGGCCGAGCTGCGCGCCCGCGGTTACCGGGTGGCCGACAGCGACGCCAACTTCGTGCTGTTCGAGACCGGCGGCGACCAGGCCGTCGCCTGGCGCGCCCTGCTCGAGGCCGGCGTGCTGGTCCGCGACGTCGGGCTGCCGGGCTGGCTGCGGGTCACCGCCGGCACCCCCGCCGAGACCGACGCCTTCCTTTCAGCGATGGAGCGAATCTGATGAGCCGGACCGCCCGGATCGAGCGGGTCACCAAGGAGACGAAGGTCCTCGTCGAGATCGACCTCGACGGCACGGGCCAGGCCGAGATCAGCACCGGTGTCGGCTTCTACGACCACATGCTGAACCAGATCGCCCGGCACGGCGGCTTCGACCTGACCGTGCAGACCGTCGGCGACCTGGAGATCGACGCCCACCACACCATGGAGGACACCGCGCTGGCCCTGGGCGCGGCGTTCGACCAGGCGCTGGGGGACAAGGCCGGCATCCGGCGGTACGGCTCGGCCACCGTGCCGATGGACGAGGTGCTGGTCCGCGCCGCCGTCGACCTGTCCGGCCGGCCGTACGTGGTGCACGACGAGCCGGCGCTCGCCCCGTACATCGGGCCGGTCTACCCGACCAGCATGACCCGGCACATCTGGGAGTCCTTCGGGCAGTCCGCCCGGATCACCCTGCACGTGGACGTGCTGCGGGCCGCCCGTCCCGGCGGTCACCCGGACGCCCACCACGTGGTGGAGGCCCAGTTCAAGGCGGTCTCCCGGGCGCTGCGCGAGGCGACCGCGATCGACCCGCGGTCGGCCGGCGTGGTGCCGAGCACGAAGGGCGCCCTGTGATGGGGAGCCTGCTGCCGATCCTGTTGCTGGTCCTGGCCGGGGTGCTGGCCGGTGGGGTGCTGTCGCTGCACCGGCAGGGGGCCCCGCGCGGAGCCGTGGTGGTCACCGCACTGTTGGCCGTGCTGGCCGCCGTGGCCGGCGGGCTGTGGCTGCTTCCGGGGGAGGGTTCATGAGCGAGCGCAGCGAGCGAATCATCGGGCACCGCGTCGTGGAGCCTCGTGGCGGCGCCGACCGGACGGAGGCGGCGACATGAGTCGCGTCGTCGTACTCGACTACGGCTCGGGCAACCTGCGGTCGGCGGAACGGGCGCTCGAGGCCGCGGGCGCGGACGTGACCGTCACCGACGACCTGGCCGCCGCCGCCGACGCGGACGGCCTGGTGGTACCCGGCGTGGGCGCGTTCGCCGCCTGCATGGCGGGGATCGAGGCGCTCGGCGCCGGCCCGGTCATCGCCGGGCGGGTCGCCGCCGGCCGGCCGGTGCTCGGCATCTGCGTCGGCATGCAGGTGCTCTTCGAGCACGGCGACGAGCACGGCGTCGTGACGAAGGGCCTCGGGCTGCTGCCCGGCGGGGTGACGAGGCTGCCCGCCCGGCGACTGCCGCACATGGGGTGGAACACGGTGCGCCCGCCGGCCGGCTCGGTGCTCTTCGCCGGCCTGCCCGACGACAGCCGGTTCTACTTCGTCCACTCGTACGCCGTGAGCGACGTGGCCGGGCTCGCCGCCGCCGGCGCCGCGGTCACCACCGCCTACCACGAGACGGACTTCGTGGCGGCCGTGGAGCGCGGCCCGCTCTCCGCCGCCCAGTTCCACCCGGAGAAGTCCGCCGACACCGGTGCCGGGCTGCTGCGCAACTGGCTCGCCACGCTGCCCACCGGTGACTGAGCCGGTGAGCGCCACCGAGGATATCCGGTGAGCAAGGAGCGGGCGCGGCGCCGGGCCGTGCGCGAGGCGGAGGCGGCGCGGCAGCGGGTGGCCCGGGAACGGCGGCTGGCCCGCCGGGTCCGCCGGCGGGCGCTGGCCCGCCGGTTGACGCCGACGCTGCGCCGGGGGCGGACCGGCCGGCTGCCCCGGCACTCCCGGCGGGAGCGTGCCGGGATCGTGGTGCTGACCGGGGCGGCGATCCTGCTGATCTGGTCCCTGGTGGACGATCTGGCGCTGCGGCTCGCCCTGGTCGCCCTGCTGCTGCTCGTACTGCCGGCGATCGTGGTGATCGCCCTGGACCGACGTACCTGATCCGAGGAGAGAGACGTGAGCCTCACCCTGTTGCCCGCCGTCGACGTCGCCGACGGCCAGGCCGTACGCCTCGTGCAGGGCGCCGCCGGCAGCGAGACGACCTACGGTGATCCACTGGAGGCCGCGCTCGCCTGGCAGCGTGACGGTGCCGAGTGGATCCACCTGGTGGACCTCGACGCCGCCTTCGGCCGGGGCTCCAACGCCGGCCTGCTCGCCGACGTGGTGCGCCGGCTCGACGTGAAGGTGGAGCTCTCCGGCGGCATCCGGGACGACGCGTCGCTGCGCGCCGCGCTCGCCACCGGGGCCGCCCGGGTGAACATCGGCACCGCCGCCCTGGAGGATCCCGAGTGGTGCGACCGGGTCTGCGGCGAGTACGGCGACCGCGTCGCGATCGGGCTGGACGTGCGCGGCCGTACCCTGTCGGCCCGGGGCTGGACGCGGGACGGCGGTGACCTGTGGGAGGTGCTGGAGCGCCTCGACAAGGCCGGCGCGTCGCGGTACGTCGTCACCGACATCACCAAGGACGGCACGATGCGCGGGCCGAACCTGGACCTGCTGCGGGAGGTCTGCGCCCGCACCGACGCCCCGGTGATCGCCTCCGGCGGTGTGTCCACCCTGGACGACCTGCGGGCCCTCGCGGTGCTGGAGCCGGTCGGGGTGGAGGGCGTGATCGCCGGTAAGGCGCTCTACGCCGGCGCGTTCACCGTGGCCCAGGCGCTGGAGGCCCTGGCCACCGCCTGACCAGGAGCGCACCGTCGGAAGGGCACGACTCGATTGCGCACAACTGAATTGTGCGCTACGGTCGTCCGGTGACCGATGATCTGGTGCTGCGGCGGCAGGTGTGCTTCGCGCTCTACGCCGCGTCGCGCGCCGTGACCGACGTGTACCGGCCCATCCTCGACGGGTTCGGCCTGACCTACCCGCAGTACCTGGTGCTGCTGGTCCTGTGGGAGCACGACGAGGCGCCCACGGTCTCCGCGCTCGGCGAGCGGCTGCACCTCGACTCCGGCACGCTCTCCCCGCTGCTCAAGCGGCTGGAGGGGGCGGGGCTGGTGGTCCGGCGGCGGTCCGCGGCCGACGAGCGGCGGGTGGTGGTCGAGCTGACCGCGCAGGGGCGGGCCCTGCGCGAACGCATGGCCGACGTGCCGGAGCGGGTGGCCCGCGCCACCGGGCTGACCGCCGACGACCTCGTCGCGCTGCGCGACACCCTCACCCGGGTCACCGAGACGATCCACCGACAGAAGGAGCAGTGACGACCATGCAGGTGCTCTACACCGCCCACGCCACGGCCACCGGCGACGGCCGCGACGGCCACGTCCGCACCACCGACGGCACCGTCGAGCTGGACCTCGCCGTGCCCAAGGAGATGGGCGGGTCGGGCGACGCCGCCAACCCGGAGCAGCTGTTCGCCGCCGGCTACGCGGCCTGCTTCCACTCGGCGCTGCGGCTGGTCGGTCGTCGGGCGAAGGCCGACGTCACCGGCTCGGTGGTCGAGGCGGAGGTCGGCATCGGGCCGAACGGCAGCGGCGGCTTCGGGCTGACCGTGGCCCTCGTGGTCGACCTTCCGGCCGTGCCGCGGGAGGCCGCCGAGCAGCTGGTCGCACAGGCCCACCAGGTCTGCCCGTACTCGAACGCGACCCGCGGGAACGTCGACGTGGCGCTGCGCGTCCGCGAGGCGCTGGCGGCGTGACGCCGCGACGCCCCCGCCCGCGTACGACGAAGGGACACCCGTGACCACCAACCGTGAGATCCACCTGGCCTCCCGCCCCGAGGGGTGGCCGACCGAGGACACCTTCCGACTCGTCACCACCGACGTCCCGACCCCGGGGCCGGGCCAGCTCGTGGTCCGCAACACGTACCTGTCCGTCGACCCGTACATGCGCGGGCGGATGAACGACGTCAAGTCGTACGTGGCGCCGTTCGCCCTGGACGCGCCGCTCGACGGCGGGGCGGTCGGCGAGGTGGTGGCCAGCGAGGCCGACGGGTTCGCGCCCGGCGACACCGTGCTGCACGGGCTCGGCTGGCGGGAGTACGCGCTGCTCGACGCCAAGGCCGCCCGCAAGGTCGACCCGGACCTGGCCCCGGTCACGGCGTACCTGGGCGTGCTCGGCATGACCGGGCTCACCGCGTACGCCGGTCTGCTCGACGTGGCGGCGATGAAGCCGGGGGAGACCGTGTTCGTCTCTGGCGCGGCCGGTGCGGTGGGCAGCATGGTCGGGCAGATCGCCAAGCTCAAGGGCGCCGCCCGGGTGGTCGGCAGCGCCGGGTCCCCGGCGAAGGTCGACCGGCTGAAGGCCCTCGGCTTCGACGCCGCCTTCGACTACCACGACGGCCCGGTGCGGGAGCAGCTGCGCGCGGCGGCCCCGGACGGCATCGACGTCTACTTCGACAACGTCGGCGGTGAGCACCTGGAGGCCGCCATCGGCGCGATGCGCCTGCACGGCCGGGCCGCCATCTGCGGCATGATCGCGCAGTACAACGCCACCGAGCCGCCGGCCGCGCCGCGCAACCTGGCGCTGCTCATCGGCAAGCGGCTCACCCTGCGCGGCTTCCTCGTCGGCGACCACGGCCACCTGCGCGAGCAGTTCGTGCGGGAGGTCGCCGGCTGGCTGCGGGATGGGAAGCTCGCGTACGACGAAACCGTCGTCGACGGCATCGAGAACGCCCCGGCGGCCTTCCTCGGCCTGCTCCGCGGCGAGAACCTGGGCAAGATGCTCGTGCGGCTGTAAGGAAGGGCCCCTTCTTAACGCCTGCGGTAGAGCAGGGGCCCCTTATTAACAGGACGCAGCCCGCCGGTGGTCGGCCTCACACGCCGGCCACCGGCGGGAGCGCGTTGGATAGGCTCGCGGCATGACGGTGGCGGTACGGGTCATCCCCTGTCTGGACGTGGACGCCGGACGGGTCGTCAAGGGCGTCAACTTCCTCGACCTGCGGGACGCCGGCGACCCGGTGGAGCTGGCCGCGGCGTACGACCGCGCCGGCGCCGACGAGTTGACCTTCCTCGACGTCACCGCCTCCTCCAGCGACCGCGGCACGATGCTGGACGTGGTCCGGCGCACGGCCGAGTCGGTCTTCATCCCGCTGACCGTCGGCGGCGGGGTACGGCAGGTCGCTGACGTCGACACCCTCCTGCGCGCCGGTGCGGACAAGGTCGGCGTGAACACCGCCGCCATCGCCCGCCCGGAGCTGATCGCCGAGATCGCCGACCGCTTCGGCCGGCAGGTGCTGGTGCTCTCCCTCGACGTGCGCCGTGCCCCGGCCGGCACCACGCCCAGCGGGTTCGAGGTCACCACCCACGGCGGCCGGCGCGGCACCGGGATGGACGCGGTGGAGTGGGCGCGGCGGGGCGCCGAGCTGGGCGCGGGCGAGATCCTGCTCAACTCGATGGACGCCGACGGCACCAAGGCCGGCTTCGACCTCGACCTGATCCGCGCGGTGCGGCAGGTGGTCGACGTGCCGGTGGTCGCGAGCGGCGGCGCGGGCGAGGTCGCGCACTTCCCGCCGGCGATCGGCGCCGGCGCGGACGCGGTGCTCGCCGCGAGCGTCTTCCACTTCGGCGAGCTGACCGTCGCGCAGGTCAAGGACGCGCTGCGCGGGGCGGGCCACCCCGTCCGCTGACCGCGCCGTCGCGGTCCGGCGCGCCCTCTCGCGTACGCGGACCCGGTCAGTCCCGACGGGCGTGGTTCTCGGGAGAGCGCCGGGGCGCCGGGATCGACCGCACCACGTACTCCTGCACGGCCGCCGCGTGGTCGGCCTCGTCCAGGTGCCACTCCGCCTCGCCCGGGGTGTGGCGGCGGCTGAGCGCGCTCTGCACCGCGTCGACCGTGGTGGCCAGGCCGGCGTTGGGGCGGGTGCGCCAGAGGTGTTCGCCGTCGGGGGTGATGCGGAACCAGCCGTCGCTGACGCTCACCAGCCCCGCGCCGACCAACCGGCGGACGGCCACCTCGACGTCGTGCCGCTCCGGGATCGACTGGTTGAGGTGGTCGGCGGTGGAGAGCACGTCGGCGAGGCGGACCCCTTCGGGCCGGCGGCTGGACGCCGCTCGGCGGTGCCGGCCGGCGCCGCTCGCGATCACCAACGAGACGAAGATCCAGGCGTCGGTCCACCGCCAGCGGTTCTCCACCATGGCCAGATTCTGCCGGGCGCCTCGGGGAAAGAAAACACCCCCACCCCATCGACCACCCGAGCGTCACGCCCTCGTCACGTTCCGCCCACCCTCACGCGATCTTGCACTTTCGGCCCGGTCATTCCTGGGCAGAAGGCGCGAAACGAGGGCCGAAACTGCATGATCGCGCAGGTCAGGGGGTGGCTGGCGCCGGCGCCGGGGTGGGGGCGGGCGTCACCGGCTGCGGGACCGTGACGCGGGGGAGGAAGAGCTGGGTCAGCGGGCCGATCGTCAGCGCGTACGCCACCGTGCCGACGCCGACCTTTCCGCCGAGCAGCCAGCCCAGCGCCAGCACCGTCACCTCGATGGTGGTGCGGACCAGCCGGATCGAGAAGCCCGGCCGGCGGGCGACGAAACCGGTCATCAGGCCGTCCCGGGGCCCGGGGCCGAGCCGCGCGCCGATGTAGAGGCCGGTGGCAGCGCCGTTGGCGACGATCCCGGTGGCCAGCAGGGCCACCCGGGCGGCGAACGGGAGCTCCTGGGGCAGCAGCGGCAGCGTGGCGTCGACCACCAGGCCGATCACCACCACGTTGCTCACCGTGCCGATGCCGGGCCGCTGCCGCAGCGGGATCCACAGCAGCAGCACCAGCGCGCCGACCGCGATGGTCACCGTGCCGAAGGAGAGCCCGGTCCGCTCCGACACGCCCTGGTGGAAGACGTCCCACGGGTCCAGGCCGAGCCCCGAGCGGATCATCAGGGTCATGCTCACGCCGTAGAGGACGAGCCCCGCGTAGAGCTGGACCAGCCGCCGTGCGGGCCGGTACCGGAGATTGCCAATCGCAGCCACGCATGCCACCCTAGGTGCCAATCGTTGAAGGAGAAGAGCCAATCCGGGGGGAGTGGCATGACGAGTCAGGTGCGCGGAGCCCAATTGGCCCGGCTGCTCGGCCAGTGGCACGCTCTGCCGGGTCGCCGGCGCAGCCCCGACTACGCCGCGCTGGCCGCTGCCGTCCGCGGCCTGCTCGCCGACGGCCGGCTGCCGCTGGGCGTACGCCTACCCGCCGAGCGGGAGCTGGCCGAGGCGCTGCGGATCAGCCGGACCACGGTCACCGCCGCGTACCGGGAGCTGCGGGAGAGCGGCCACCTCGCCAGCCGGCGGGGCGCCGGCAGTTGGACCATGCTCCCCGGCAACCACCGGATGGCCGGCACCGGCCTGTGGACCCCCCTCGACGACCGCGACATGATCGACCTCGGGGTCGCCGCGCTGGCCGCCCCACCCGAGCTGCTGCCCGCCGCCCGGGCCGCCGCCGAGGACCTCCCGCGCTACCTGGGCGGGGCCGGATACCACCCGACCGGCATCATCGAGCTGCGCGAGGCGATCGCCCACGCGTACGCCGACCGGGGCCTGCCCACCTCGCCCGAGCAGATCATGGTCACCAGCGGCACCCAGCACGCCCTGGACCTGGTCCTCCGGCTCGCGCACAGCCCGGGGGGCAGCGTCCTGGTCGAGGCGCCCAGCTACCCGAACGCGCTCGCCGCCCTCGCCGCCCGCCGGGCGCGGATCACCACCCACGGCCTCGCCCTCGACGAGCCCGGCTGGGACGCCGACCTGCTCCTCGGCACCCTGCGCCAGGGCCGGCCCAAGCTCGCCTACCTGATCCCCGACTTCCAGAACCCGACCGGTCACCTGATGCCGGCGCCGCTGCGGGAACGGCTCGTCGCCACCGCCCACGCCGTCGGCACCGACCTGATCGTCGACGAGTCCTTCGTGGACCTTCCGCTGGACGGCACGGTGGTACCGCCGCCGACCGCCAGCTTCGACCGGCACTCCCGGGTGGTCACGGTGGGCGGCATGAGCAAGCCGTTCTGGGGCGGCCTGCGCATCGGCTGGATCCGCGCGTCCGCCCCGCAGGTGCAGCGCCTCGCCGCCGCCCGGGTCGGGGTCGACATGGCCAGCCCGGTGCTGGACCAGCTGGTCGCTGTCCACCTGCTCGCCCAGGCCCCGGCGATCGTGGCGGCCCGCCAGGCGCAGCTCACCGCCCAGCGCGACGCGCTGCTCGGCGCCCTCGCCGAGCGCCTGCCGGACTGGCGGGTGACCGTGCCGCACGGCGGGGTCACCCTCTGGGCCGAACTCGACGGGCCGATCTCCAGCGCGCTCGCCCGGGCCGCCGAGGAGGTCGGCGTACGCCTGGCGCCCGGTCCCCGGTTCGGCCTGGACGGCACGCTGGAGCGCTTCCTCCGGCTGCCGTTCACCCTGCCCGTCGCGGACCTGGTGGAAGCCGTCGGCCGGATCGCCGCCGTGCGGTACGACCTGGACCGGGCACGCCGGCCGCAGTGGGGTGAGCCGGCCGTCATCGCGTGAGGCCATCCCGGCGACGTACGCCGCCGGGAACCGGGGGCCTCCGCGTGGGCCGCCGGTCGGTCAATCCCGCCTGCCCGCACCGCCTTGGCTGACAGACTGCCCAGGTGGAGAGCGTTCGGGGGACGCCATGGCCGCGCGGCGTCCAGCCGAGCGCGCCGGGCTCCCGGGCCACCCGCCTGGAGCTCTTCTACGATTTGGTGTTCGTCTTCGCCTTCCTCAACGTCACCACGGCCTTGGCCGGCAACCCGACCGCGCGCGGCCTGACACAGGGCCTGCTGGTGCTGGCCCTGCTGTGGTGGGCCTGGACCGGCTTCGCGGTGCTGGGCAACCTCGTCCGTACGGATCAGGGCGTTGTCCCGTTCGTCGGGTTCGCGGCCACGGCCGCGGCCTTCGTGTTCGCCCTCGCCATGCCGAAGGCATTCCGGGACCTCCCCGGCGGCCTGCCCGGGCCGCTGGTGTTCGCGGTCTGCTACTTCGTGATCCGGGTGAGCCAAGTGGCGGTCTTCGGCTGGATGGTCCGGTACGAACGCTCGCGGTTCCGCCGGTTTCTGCCGGTGGTGCCGGTGCTGGCCGCCACCGGATTCCTTCTCGTCGCCGCGGTGCTGCCGCAGCGGTTCGCCGACGACCGCGTCGAGCAGGTCGTCCGGCTCGCGCTCTGGCTCGCCGCCATCGGCGTCGAGTACGGGTCGGGGCTGGTCCTGCCCGGCACCGGCTGGACTGTGCTCTCCGCCGGGCACTGGGCTGAGCGGCACGTGTTGATCGTCCTGGTGGCGCTCGGCGAGACGATCATCGCCCTCGGGATCGGACCCGGCTTCACCACCGGACTTTCGCTGAGCTGGCCGGTCATCATCGCGGCGTTGCTCGGCATCGCCGTGGTGGCCGCCCTGTGGTGGGCGTACTTCGACACGCTGGCGCTGGCCTGCGAGCAGGCGCTGCACCGGACCCGGGATCCGGGTACCCGCGCCGCTCTTGCCCGGGACGCCTACACCTACCTGCACCTGGTGCTGGTGGCGGGGATCATCCTGCTCGCGCTGGGCCTCAAGGGCCTGTTGGAGGAGGGCGCCGATCCGTCCACGCCGACCGGGGGGCTGCCGCTGCCCGGCTCGGACCAGCTGGCGCTCTACGGCGGCGTCGCGCTCTACCTGCTCGGCCTGGTGGCGCTCGGCCGCCGGGTGCTGGGGACCGTGCGCTGGCCCTCGGTCGCGGCGGTGGTGCTGCTCGCCGCGCTGGTGCCGGTGGCCGCCCCGCTGCCGGAGCTGCTCGCCCTCTCCGTGCTCGCCGTCGCCACCGTGGCGACGGTCGTCGGGCAGACCGTCGTCGACGCGCCGCTGCGGCGGGACGTGCGGGAGGTGGCGCTGCGGGAGCAGCTCGCGTCAGAGGCCGAACAGACCGCCTGGCGGCGCCACCACCTGTGATCCCGCCCCGTACGGCAGCGGCCCCGCACCCCGGTCGGGGTGCGGGGCCACCGCTCGGGTCGGTCAGAGCTCGGCGAGCGTGCCCTCGTACATCCGGTCGATCTCCGCGGCGAAGTTCTTCTCCACACCGCGGCGCTTGATCTTCAGCGACGGGGTGATCTCGCCGTCCTCGATGGTCAGGTCGCGGGGCAGGATCGTGACCTTCTTGATCGTCTCCCACCGGTTCAGCTTGGTGTTGAGCTGCGCGACGTAATCGTCGACCATGGCCTGCGCCTCCGGCGAGGCGACGATCTCGGCGTAGCTGCGACCCTCCAGCGGCGTGCCGGCCGCCCAGCCCTTGATCGCGTCCGGATCGAGGGTGACCAGCATGGTGCAGTAGTTGCGGGACTGCCCGATCACCACCGCCTGCGATGTGTACGGGCAGGTCGCCTTGAACATGCCCTCGATGTGCGACGGCGCGATGTACTTGCCGCCGGACGTCTTCACCAGGTCCTTCTTGCGGTCGGTGATCCGCAGGTAGCCCCTCTCGTCGAGGCTGCCGATGTCGCCGGTGCGGAAGAACCCGTCCTCGGTGAACGCGGCGGCGGTCTCCTCGGGCAGGTTGTGGTAGCCGCGCATCACCGGCCGGCCCTTGATCAGGATCTCGCCGTCGGTGTCGATCCGGCACTCGAGATCGCCCATCGCCTTGCCGACGGTGCCGATCTGGAGCCCCTCCGGCGGGTTGACGAAGTTGCCGGCGCTGGTCTCGGTGAGGCCGTAGCCCTCCGAGATCGGCAGGTTCGCGGCGGCGAAGAAGGTGGCGATCTCGGGGCTGAGCGGCGCCGCGCCCGAGACGAGCACCCGGATCTGCCCGCCCAGGCGGGCCTGGAGCTTGCTGAACACCAGCTTCTCGGCCACCGCGTACTTCAGCTTCAGTCCGGCCGGGACGGGCTTGCCGACCTGCTCCAGGGCGACCTTCTCCTTGCCGACCCGGACGCCCCAGGCGAAGATCTTGGCCTTCGCGCCGCCGGCGTCCTGGGCCGTGGTGACCGCCTTGTTGTAGACCTTCTCGAAGATCCGGGGGGCGCCGCACATCAGCGTCGGCTTGACCACCGCGAGCAGCTCGACGAGCTTGTCCACCCGGCCGTCGACGTACGTCGGCAGGCCGACGTGGGTCGCGCCGCAGAGCAGCGTCTTGCCGAACGAGTGGGACAGCGGCAGCCACAGGTACTGCAGGTCGTCCTCGCGCAGCAGCCCGAGCTCGGCCTGCGCCACGCCCTCCCAGCACCAGCCGCCGTGCAGCAGCTCGACGCCCTTCGGCCGGCCGGTGGTGCCCGAGGTGTAGATCAGGGTGGCCAGGTGGTCCGGACCGATCCCGGCGACCAGCATGTCGACCAGGTCCGGCTCGGCGGCGAGGGCGCGGGCGCCCTGCTCCTCGAGCTCGGCGAGGGTGAGCTGCGGTACGGCCGCGGCCGGGTCCGCCGCGCCGTCGAAGAGCACGACGTGGGTGAGCCGCGGCAGCTCCGCGCCGGCGATCTTCGCTGCCTGAGCCGGGTTCTCGGCGAACAACACCCGCGACCCGGAGTCGGCGATGATGTAGGTCGCGTCCTCCGGCTCGGTGGTGGGGTAGACGGTGGTGGTCGCGCCGCCGGCACACATGATGCCGAAATCGGCGAGCACCCACTCCAGTCGGGTGTTCGCCAGGATTGCCACCGGATCCTCCTGACCGACGCCCAGGCCGTGCAGCCCGGCGGCGATCGCCTTGGCGCGGTGGGCCACTTGCTCCCAGGTCAACCAGGCCGGCGAGTCGTCCGGGCCGGGGTAGCCAAAGGCGCGGCGGTCGGGACTCGCCGCCACGCGCTTGAGGAACATGTCAGGGATGGAACGGTACGGTACATCGAGAGCCATCGCTGTAGCCGCCTTCGGGGGGTGATGGCGTGACGGCCGTCACGCCAATGTTCGTTACCGAAGAGTATTGCCTGCCCCCGGGCGTCGGCTAGCCCTCCCCGTCGGCGCGGCCGGTGTCCCACCCGTTGGAACGCCGCCGGTCAGGCGTACCGGGCCGCCGTCCGCGACCAGTCATAGGTGGCTCGGATCCAGGCGCGGCGATTGCGCAGGACGGTCCGCAGCACGTCGTCCCCGGTCGCCCACAGCGCCGACTCCGCCTCCAGGTACGCCGCCAGCCCCTTGTTGAACCGGTCGGCCGCGGCCAGCAGCGCCGCCGTCTCGTCCCCGCGGGACCCCTCGGCGAGCACGGTGACCAGGTTGTGCGCGTCCCGGGTGCCGCGGGTCTCCTTGCCGTACGAGAAGAGGTCGTTGCACCAGCACACGAGGTCGGCGGCGAGCAGGTCGAGGGCGACCAGCGCCGGGTCGGCGTGCCGTTCCGGCCCCGCCAGCCCGCCGGCGGCGAGGTCGGTGAGGGTGAAGCTGGGCTGCACCCCGCCGGTGTGCCGGCGCATCTGCACGTACTCGGCGAGCGCGGGCACCCGGCCGTGTTCCCGGTTGGCCGCCTCCCACAGCAACGCGAGCAGGTAGTCGCGGACCTGGCTCGTGAAGCGCAGCAGCAGGCCGGGCGGGCCCAGGTGCCGGACCCGCCGGCAGAGGTCGTCCAGCGCGTCGCCCAGCGGACCGCCCCCGGTCGGCAGTGCCGCCCCCGGGTCGCCGTGCCGGTCCAGCACGTCGAGCAGCGCCGCGACGGTCGGGGCCAGCCGGGTGGGCGCCCCGCCGAGACCGTCCTCGTCGCAGGCGTCGTCCATGACGAACAACCAGGAGATCAGGTCGGCCAGCAGGCGGACCCGCTCGACCGGACCGGTCGGGCAGGCACGCCCGGCGAGCCCCGCGGCGTCCGCTCGGCGGAGCCGCTGCCCGCTAGTGATCAGACCGAAGCGTTGCGCCCAGGCGATGCTATCCCCTCCCACCCGCTCGGTCTCGACGTGCCGTCCCGCGGGGAAGGGGGGCTCACGAAGCGCTGAGACCGCGAAGGTCCGCATGATGCCCCCTGTCGCGCCGCCCCCGGGCGGGCGGCGCGGGACAGCGTACGTGAGGCAGGGATCGGCCGCGATCAGTGGGTCGAGGGGATCCCATGCTGTTGCGTGACCGTTTGTGTACAGCGAGTTATATGCCCAGGCGAGCCGCGCGCAGCCGGTCCGCCAGCGCCGTCGGCCCGTCGACCTGCACGCGCGCGGCGCGCTGCCGGCCGGTCAGGAAGAGCACCAGCTCGCCGGGTGCGCCCACCACCCGGACCGGTTCCCCGCCCCGGCCGACGGACAGCTGCCCGTGCCCGGGCGCCTGGACGAACACGTCGGCCGGGAAGCGGCGCAGCGCCATCCGGGCCAGCGGGGCGGCCCGCTTCCACAGCGCCCGGTGCAGCGCGACCGGCAGGTCGCGGGGCAGCCAGTTCGGCCGGGCGCGGCGGACGTCCTCGTGGTGGACGAAGAACTCCAGCGTGTTGGCCAGTTCGTCGGTCAGCGGGTTGCTGACCGGACTCCACGCCGGCGGGCGGCGTACCTGGTGGACCAGTTGGGGCCAGGGCCGGGCGGCGATGCGGCGGCGGACCCGCTCGGCGTACGCCCGCAGGGGCGGGAGCAGGATGCCGCCGGCGGCGTCCGGGCGCCGCTCCCGCAGCACCAGGTGGGCGGCGAGGTCCCGCGTGGTCCAGCCCTCGTTGAGCGTCGGTGCGTCCGGTCCGAGCGTCTGCAGGAGATCGGCGAGCGCCTCGCGCTCTGATCGGGCGTGCCGCGGCATGGCATCGATCGTAGGCCCCGTCGGCCGGCGCGGCGGGACCGCGGAGCCGCGGTGGCGGCCATTCGCCGGGAGCCGCCCGGACCGGGTCGTCCCGGAGGGTGATCGCGGACATGCCCGCCCGGGTCGGCGGAGCTGGCCCGCACACGTAAGGATGGGAGAGATAATTGCGGCTTACGGCGGGGGAGAGCGTGGCGAGCAGGACGAGTCGGGACGTGCTCTGGCGGGGGCTGGCCGTCCTCGGCCGGGCGATCCGGGAACAGCCGCGGATCTTCGGGGTGGCGGTGGCCGGCAGCGTGCTCTTCGGGCTGATGGTCATCGCCAGCGCGTACGTGGTCGGCGCGGTGGTCGGCGACGTGGTCGTGCCGGCGATCGCGGAGGGGTCGGTGGAGGTCGGCGCCCTGGCCCTGGCCGCCGTCGCGCTGTTCGGCATCAGCGTGCTGCGGGTGGTCGGCATCTTCGGCCGGCGGCTCGGCGCCGGCTACATGCAGTTCCGCCTCCAGGCCGCCTACCGCCGCCGGGTCACCCGGCGCTACCTCGACCTGCCGCTGTCCTGGCACCACCGCAACGCCACCGGCACCCTCCTCTCCAACGCCAACTCCGACGTCGAGGCCGCGTGGTACCCGATCGCGCCGCTGCCGTTCGCCGTCGGCACGCTGGTGATGCTGGTTGGCGCGGTGGCCTCGCTGTTCGTCACCGACTGGGCGCTCGCGCTGGTCGGTCTCGCCGTCTTTCCGGCGCTCTTCGCGCTCAACGTCGTCTACTCCCGCCGGATGGCCCCCCGCCAGGCCCGGGCGCAGCGGCTGCGGGCCGAGGTGAGCGGCATCGCCCACGAGAGCTTCGACGGCGCCCTGGTGGTCAAGACCATGGGGCGCGAGGCGCAGGAGACCGATCGCTTCGCCGCCCGCGCCCGCGAGCTGCGGGACGCGCTCGTGTCGGTCGGGCGGTTGCGCGGCGTCTTCGACCCGATGCTGGACACCCTGCCGAGCCTCGGCACCCTCGCGGTGCTGGTGGTCGGCACGATCCGGCTGCGGCAGGGCGCGATCAGCGTCGCCGAGCTGGTCAGCGTGGCGTTCCTGTTCACCGTGCTGGCGTTCCCGGTGCGTGCCATCGGCTGGGTGCTGGCCGAGCTGCCGCGCAGCGTCGCCGGCTGGGACCGGGTCCGGCGGGTGCTCGACGCCACCGGCGAGATGCCGTACGGCGACTGCGTCCTCGATCCCGCCGACCCCCGGCCGGCCACCCTCACCTTCGCCGACGTCCACTTCGCGTACGAGCCGGCCGAGGCGCACCTGCCCGGCGCCGAGGTGCTCGGCGAGGTCAGCTTCACGGTGCCGGCCGGGAAGACGGTCGCCCTGGTCGGGCCGACCGGCGCCGGCAAGTCCACCATCGCCTCACTCGCCGTCCGGCTGGTCGACCCGCGCGCCGGCACCGTCGCGATCGACGGGGTGGACGTCCGCGACCTCACCGCCGACTCGCTCGCCGGCACGGCCGCGCTCGTCGCCCAGGTGCCGTTCGTCTTCGACGACACCGTCCGGGCCAACATCACCCTGGACCGCCCCGGCATCGGCGACGACGAGGTCTGGGCGGCGCTGCGCCTGGCCGAGGCGGACGGCTTCGTCGCCGCCCTTCCCGACGGGCTGGACACGCGGGTCGGCGAGCGCGGCACCTCGCTCTCCGGTGGCCAGCGGCAACGGCTCACCCTGGCCCGGGCACTGGCCGGCCGGCCACGCCTGCTCGTGCTCGACGACGCCACCAGCGCGGTCGACCCCCGGGTGGAGGCCGCGATCCTGGCCGGGCTGCGCTCGTCGGCCGGTGATCCTGGAGCGCCGGCCGCGTCGATCCTCGTGATCGCGTACCGGCGGGCGACCATCGCGCTCGCCGACGAGGTGATCTACCTGGAGCAGGGCCGGGTGGTGGCCCGGGGTACGCACGCCGAGCTGCTCGCCACCGTCCCCGGCTACGCCGACCTGGTCACCGCGTACGAGCAGGCCGAGGTCGAGCAGGCCGAGCAGCGTACGTACAACGACGAGGTCACGCCGCCGCTGGCCTCCGGCCTCGAGATGGAGGTGGACCGGTGAGCGCGAGGAGTGATCTCGCGAGCCCCGCAGTCGCGAACGAAAGGCGAGGCCGGTGACAGCCGCGGAGGCACCCGAGGCGCCGGAGGCGACCGAGACGACCTGGCGGACGCTGCGGCGCGGCCTGGCGCTCTCCCCGGAGCTGCGGGTCGGCCTGGCCGGCACGCTCGGCTTGGCGCTGATCTACATGGTCGGCCGGGCGGCCGTGCCCGTGGCGGTGCAGCAGGGCATCGACAACGGCATCACCGGCGGCCTCGATCTGGACGTGGTGTGGACGGTCGTGACCGTCACCGCGGCGGTGCTCGCGGTCACCACCACCTGCGGCTACCTGATGATGCGCCGGCTGTTCACGGTCAGCGAGACCGCGTTGGCCAACGTGCGGGTACGGGCCTTCCGGCACGTGCACGACCTGTCGATGCTGCACCAGCAGTCCGAGCGGCGCGGCTCGCTGGTCTCCCGGGTGACCAGCGACGTCGACCAGATCACCCAGTTCCTCCAGTGGGGCGGCGTGATCCTGCTGATCAACCTCGGCCAGCTGGTGGTGACCACGGCCGTCATGCTCGCGTACTCCTGGCAGCTGACGCTGGTGGTGCTGGCCGCGTTCGGCCCGGCGGTGTTCGTGATCCGGCGCCTCCAGCGGCGCCTCGCCGGGGCGTACGGGGTGGTGCGGCAGCGCACCGGCACGCTGCTGGGCGCGATCGCCGAGAGCGTGGTGGGTGCGCCGGTGATCCGGGCGTACGGGATCGCGGGGCGGACCGCGCGGCGGCTCGACGAGGCGATCGACAACCAGCGGCGGGCCCAGCAGCGGGCCATCCGGATCAGCATCGTGGGCAGCTCGGTCGGCGAGATCGCCGCCGGGGTGGCCCTCGCCGCCGTGGTGGTGCTCGGGGTGCTGCTCGGCGCGGACCGCACGCTGAGCATCGGCGAGGTGACGGCGTTCCTGTTCCTGGTCACGCTCTTCATCCAGCCGGTGCAGATCGCCACCGAGGTGCTCAACGAGGCGCAGAACGCGATCGCCGGCTGGCGCCGGGTGCTGGACGTGCTGGACGTCGCACCGGACGTCGCCGACCCGGGCGAGCAGGGGCGGGACCTGCCGCCCGGGCCGCTGGACATCCGGTTCGCCGCGGTGGGGTTCGCGTACCCGGGCGGTGCGCCGGTGCTGCACGACATCGACGTGGAGATCCCGGCGAAGAGCCGGGTGGCGGTGGTCGGCGAGACCGGCAGCGGCAAGACCACGTTCGCCAAGCTGCTCACCCGCCTGATGGACCCGACCGAGGGGGACGTGCTGCTGTCCGGGGTGCCGCTGCGGCAGGTGCGCTTCGGCTCGCTGCGCTCGCGGGTGGTGATGGTGCCGCAGGACGGGTTCCTGTTCGACGCCACCGTCGCGGAGAACGTCCGGTTCGCCCGTCCCGAGCTGACCGACGAGCAACTGGCCGCCGCCTTCACCGAGCTGGGGCTGGCCGACTGGCTGGACGGGCTCCCGGCCGGCCTGCACACGCCGGTGGGCGAGCGCGGCGAGGCGCTGAGTGTGGGGGAGCGGCAGCTGGTCGCGCTGGCCCGGGCGTACGTCGCCGACCCGGACCTGCTGGTGCTCGACGAGGCCACCAGCGCGGTCGACCCGGCCACCGAGGTGCGGCTGCAACGCACCCTGGACGCGGTGACCCGGGGCCGGACGACGCTCGCCATCGCGCACCGGCTCTCCACGGCGCAGGCGGCCGACGAGGTGATCGTGGTGGACCGGGGCCGGATCGTGCAGCGCGGCCCGCACGAGGAGCTCGTTCGCGACCCCGAGTCGGTGTACGGGCTGCTCTACGCCTCGTGGCTGGAGCAGACCAGGTAGACGTGGCCGGGCCGGTGCTCTACGCTCCGAGTTAGGTAAGCCTAACCTGATGAGGAGATCGTGCCATGCGGCCCAGCCCCGCGGAGATCGTCCGTACCCTCATCGCGGGCCGGCTGCCCGGCCTCGTCCACGTGGCCCACCGCCCTGGCCCGCACCACGTCCGGCACGTCACCGACCCGGACGGCCGGGTGCTGCTGCTGGTGCCGGTCGTCAGCGACCTCGCCGCCGCGCTGCGGTCCACCGACGGCGGCTCCGACGTGGCGATCGTGCTGGACGTGCTCGACCTGCCGCCGGCGGCCGGCGCGCCTAACCTGGGCCGCGCCTGGGTCTCCGGCTGGGCGGAGCAGCTGCACGGCGCCGAGGCGCGGGCCGCGGCGGTGGACTTCGCCGCCGTCGACCCCACCGGTGACCTGCTCGACGTCGGCACCCGGTTCCGGCTGTTCCGCTTCGAGGTGGTCGAGGCCCGCTGGGAACGCGCCGGCTCCGTGCGGCGGATCGACCTCGGGGCGTACGCGGAGGCCGAGCCGGATCCGCTGCACCCGGTCGAGGCGGCGCTGCTGGCCGACCTCGCCGACCACCACGCCGGCCAGGTGACCGGTTACCTCCGCCGGCAGTTCGGTCTCGCCGACGGCGGGCGGGTGGTTCGAATCGACCGGTACGGCCTGGTGGTCGCCTACGGCCGGCCGGGTGCCCCTCGCCGCGCCCGGCTCGTCTTCCCGCAGCCGGTGGCCGACCGCGCGGAACTCGTCCGGCTGCTGCACCCCATGCTCTGCCCGCACGCCGACGCCACCGACCGGAACCGGTAGGGCTCTGCGGCCGCTCGGTTGGTGCGGCTGACCGGACAGCTACGCCGCCACGGCATCAGGCGCACGGTCCCGGACCCGCCGCCCAGGCCCGCCCCGGTCCCTCGAAACCAGCGCGAGGGCGTGAGCGCCTGCCTACACTGCGTGAGGTGCGCGGGAGAATGTATGAGTGAGGCCATCGAGGCGTTTTTCGGTGCGCTGGAGCAACGTGGTCGTTCGATGTTGCCGCCACGGATTCGCGGGACCATTCGCGTTGATCTTGTTGATCACGGTCACACCGATCACTGGTACGCGGACCTGACCGCGGCGGATGCTGTCGTGGTGACGCGGGAGAGGAAGCACGCCGATGCCGTGTTGACGACCTCCCACGGGCTGTTCGAGCGGCTGATCTGCGGTGACACGCCGACGACCGCTGCGCTGTTGCGTAACGAGGCGTCGTACGCCGGTGACGCACGCCTGATCCTTGCCTTTCGGCGGTTCTTCCCCGCCCCGTCGGGCACGCGTGACCCGCGGGAGGTGGCGCGGCGGCAGGCCCCGCACGGGCAGGCGTGGCGGCAGCGGCTGCACGCACGGATCCTGTGACGCGAGATGCGGAGGTCAATCAGCATCCTGGACGGGAATACGTTCCTGACCTGCGACGAGCAGGGCGACATTGATCCGTCGCCGAGTGCGCCGACCGGCTTGTTCTCTTATGACACCCGCTTCTTGTCCACGTGGCGGCTGACGCTGAACGGCGAGCGTCTGCATGCGCTGTCGGTCGACGACATCCGGTATTTCGAGACCCGGTTCTTCCTCGTTCCCGGGGAGCCCACTCACTACGTCGATGCGAAAGTCTCCGTGATCCGCGACCGGACGATCGGCGGCAGTTTCCGGGAAGACCTGGCGGTCCTCAACCACGGCGATCGCGAGGTGGACCTGACCGTTCGGATGGACATGGGGAGCGACTTCGCCGACATCTTCGAGATCAAGAACCCGCAGCGCAAGAAGGCAGCGGTGTCGGCGATCGTGGAAGAGGGTCAGCTGCGACTGCGCTACCGGCGCGACCGGTTCCACCGGGAGACCGTGATCTCCAGCTCGGCCACCGGGGTCGTCGACTCCGGCGGGATGACCTTCCAGATCCGTATCCCGCCCCAGGGGGAGTGGCAGACGCAGCTGCACGTGCGGACCCTTGTGCTCGGTGCGCAGGAACGGGATTTCCGGGACAGCATGAAGCTGCGGCCCGCCCGCTCCGGTGACGAGCTGGACGAGGAGCTGCGACGGTGGACGGCGGCAGCGCCGAGGCTCTCCTGCGACAGCCCGTCGGTAACCGCCACCTACCGGCGGAGTCTGGTGGACCTGGCGGCGCTGCGGTACACGTCGATCAGCGTGGCCGCGGAGCTGGTCGCCGCCGGTCTGCCGTGGTTCATGACCGTGTTCGGCCGCGACAGCATCTTCACCTGCCTGCAGTCCCTGCCGTTCACCCCCCAGCTCGTACCGCCCACCCTCGGCACTCTCGCCTACGGTCAGGGCACCCGGATCAACGACTTCTCGGACGAGGAACCGGGCAAGATCCTGCACGAGCTGCGCTACGGCGAATCGGCCGGCTTCGAGGAGCAGCCCCACTCGCCGTACTACGGGTCCGCGGACAGCACCCCACTGTTCGTGATCCTGCTCGACGAGTACGAACGCTGGACCGGGGACGCGACCCTGGTGCGCGCGTACGAATTCGAGGCTCGCGCAGCGTTGCAGTGGATCGACACGTACGGTGACCTTCTTGACACCGGATACATCTGGTACCAGACCCGTAACCCCGAGACCGGGCTACCCAACCAGTGCTGGAAGGACTCCTGGGACTCGGTGTCCTACCGTGATGGCCGCCTGCCCGGCTTCCCCCGGGCGACCTGCGAACTTCAGGGCTACGCCTACGACGCGAAGGTACGCGGGGCCCGCCTGGCCCGCCTGTTCTGGAACGACCCGGCCTACGCCGACCGCCTGGAACGCGAGGCCGCCGAACTCAAGGCCCGGTTCAACCAGGAGTTCTGGATAGCCGACGGGGAGTTCTACGCCTTCGCCCTCGACGCCGACGGGCGCCAGGTCGACGCGCTGTCGTCCAACATCGGACACCTGTTGTGGAGCGGCATCGTCGACGAGTCCCGCGCCGGCAGGGTCGCCGAACTTCTGCTCAGCCCCAGGCTCTTCTCGGGCTGGGGCGTACGCACCCTGGCCACCGACTGCGCCCGGTACAACCCGCTCGGCTACCACGTCGGCACGGTGTGGCCGTTCGACAACTCCATCATCGCCTGGGGCTTGTGGCGCTACGGCTTCCGCCGCGAGGCCGCCACCATCTGTCAGGCCATCTTCGACGCCGCCGAGTACTTCCGCGGCCGGCTGCCCGAGGCATTCGCCGGCTATCCGCGAACCCGCACCACCTACCCCGTCGAGTACCCCACCGCCTGCAGCCCACAGGCCTGGTCGACGGGAACGCCCCTGCTCCTGCTGCGCGTCATGCTCGGCCTCGAACCGCAGGGCGAACACCTCATCATCGACCCCGAGTTGCCCACCGGTGTCGGACGTGTCGAGCTGCTGAACATCCCCGGCCGCTGGGGCAGATTGGACGCCCTCGGCCGTAGCCGCAGCCCGGACGACGAGCCGGAGCAGGCCGCCATGCCGGCCCACCCTCGCGCACTCTAGACGTCACGGTCCGTCAGGCCGACAGGTCGCCGGTGAGGTAGCGCTGGACGGTCGGGCCGACCGCCGCGACCAGGGCCTCGGGGGCGGCCGACGCCACCGGCTCCAGCCGGATCACGTGCCGCATCATGCCCAGTCCGACCAGTTGGCTGGCCACCAGTGAGCCACGCAGCGGCAGCTCCGCCGGGTCGACGTCGAGGTGGTCGAGGACCCGGCGGAGCACCTGGGTGGTCAGGAACTCCCGCAGCAGGCGGGCCGTCCACTCGTTGCTCACCGCCGAGCGCAGCAGGGCCACCCCGGCGGCGCCGGCCGGCGAGTCCCAGACGCCGAGAAAGGTGCGTACCAGTCGCTCGCCGATGCCCGCGCGGTCGCCGGCGAGCACCTTCGGCAGCAGCTCCCGGGGGTCGACCGGCGCCTCCATCGCGGTCAGGAAGAGCTGGTCCTTGCTGCCGAAGTAGTGGTGCACGAGCGCCGGGTCGACCTGAGCGGCGGCGGCGATGGACCGGATCGAGGCCGCGTCGAAGCCCCGCTCGGCGAACGCGGCGCGCGCCGCCACGAGGATCGCCTCCCGGGTGTCCGGGTTGCCGGGTCGCCGTCCGGTCCGCCGCCTCATCGCCGCCCTTCGCTCGTCTCCCGCCGGTGTGGTCCGCCGCCGTGGCGCGTGCGGCTCAGCCGCTGCGCCGCCGCAGGGTGGCGGCGGCGAGCACCAGCGCCAGGACCGCGGCTCCGCCGACGATCGTCAGGTCGCGCCACATCGTGCCGGTCGGGTCGGCGTTCGCGCCGACCTCCTGCAACGCCTCGACCGCGTACGACAGGGGCAGCGCGTCGCTGACCGCCTGGAGCCAGCCGGCCATCTCGTCCCTCGGCACGAAGAGCCCGCAGAGCAGCAGCTGCGGGGCGACCACGACCGGCATGAACTGTACGGCCTGGAACTCGGTGCGGGCGAAGGCGCTGCAGAACAGCCCGAGCGCGACGGCGAGCACCGCGTTGACCGCCGCGATGAGGATGACGAGGCCGCTGCCGCCGGCGGTGTCGAGGTCGAACAGCCAGTACGCGACGGCCGACGCCACCGCCGCCTGCACGACGCCGGCCAGGCCGAACGCGATGCCGTACCCGAAGAGCAGGTCGAGCTTGCCCAGCGGGGTGGTGAGCAGGCGCTCCAGCGTGCCGGTGGTCCGCTCGCGCAGCATCGCGATGCTGGTCACCAGGAACATGATGATGAAGGGGAAGAACCCCAGCATCACCAGCGCGATCCGGTCGAAGGTCGACGGCTGCCCCGGCGGCGTGGGCTGGTCGACGAACATGAAGTAGACGAGGGCCAGGAGCACCGTCGGCACGATCAGGAGGAGCGCCACCGTACGCCGGTCGTGGCGCAGCTGGCGCAGGATGCGGCCGGTGGTGGCCGCGAGGATCCGGGGGTTCACGACGCCTCCCGCCCGGCCATGCCGGCCTCGCTCGCGCGGATCATCCGGAGGAACGCCTCCTCCAGGTCGTCGACGCCGGTTGCCGTGCGGACCGCGTCCGGGGTGTCGTCGGCGATGAGCCGTCCCTCGCGGATCAGCAGCAGCCGGTCGCACCGGGCCGCCTCGTCCATGACGTGGCTGGAGACCAGCAGGGTGGTGCCGCCCGCCGCCATCGCGTGGAACCGGGACCACAGCTCGGCCCGCAGGACCGGGTCCTGCCCGACGGTCGGCTCGTCGAGCACGAGCAGCTCCGGCTCGCCCACCAGCGCGCAGGCCAGCGAGGCCCGGCTGCGCTGGCCGCCGGAGAGGGTGCCGACGAGCTGGCCGGCCGCCCCGCTCAGCCCGACGTCGGCCACCGCCCGGTCGGCGTCGGCGGCCCCGCGCCCGTGTAGCGCCGCGAAGTAGCGGGCGTTCTCCCGGACGGTCAGGTCCACGTACACGCTCGGCGCCTGGGTCAGGTAACCCACCCGGCGGCGCAGCTCAGGAGTGCCGGCCGGGCGCCCCAGCACGGCCACCGACCCGGACGTGACCACCTGCACCCCGACCACGGCCCGCATGAGCGTGGTCTTGCCGCTGCCGCTCGGGCCGAGCAGGCCGGTCACGGCGCCGCGCGGCACCGTCGCGTCGATGCCGTGCAGCACCCGCCGTCCGCCCCGGTCCACGACCAGGTTACGGACGGCGATGGCGTTCTCCATCGCACACCTCCCCGAAACTCATCAGCTGTTGAACTCAACGCTAGGTGAGATTCCGGCCCGCTGGCAAGGGTCTGCCCCGGTCGCTTCCGGCCCGTCCTCCCGCCAGGCGCCGCGTCGGCGGGAGCCCGCGGCGGTGCCCGCGTCGCGTACGGGAGAATGGGTCACTGTGCCCGTACCTGACGCGCCGGTGACCGGCGCCGAACGCAGCCCGGACCCGGCCGGCGGCCCGGCCCGGCCCTCCCGCCTGGACCCGGCCATCGCCGCGCGGCTGCGGCGCACGCCGGACGGCCTGGTGGCCGCCGTGGTCCGCCAGCACGACTCCGGCGAGGTGCTGATGGTGGCCTGGATGGACGACGAGGCGCTGCACCGCACGCTGACCACCGGGCGGGCCACGTACTGGTCCCGCAGCCGGAACGAGTACTGGGTGAAGGGCGCCACGTCCGGCCACCACCAGTACGTCCGCGCGGTCGCCCTCGACTGCGACGGCGACGCCCTGCTGGTCAGCGTCGACCAGGTCGGCCCGGCGTGCCACACCGGGCAGCGCACGTGCTTCCACACCGACCTGCCGGTCAGCGGCGTCGCGGCCCCGGGGGACGAGAGGCAGGTCCAGCCATGACCGACGGCACGGTGAGCCCCGACGCGGCGACCTTCGCCGAGCTGGCCGCGCGCTGGCGGGTCGTCCCGGTCACCCGGCGGCTGCTGGCCGACGCAGAGACCCCGGTCGGCGTCTACCGCAAGCTGGCCGGCGGCCCGGGCACCTTCCTGCTGGAGTCCGCCGAGCAGGGCGTCGGCTCGGCGGGTACGGCCTGGTCGCGGTACTCGTTCATCGGCGTCCGCAGCGTCGCCACGCTGACCGAGCGCGACGGCGCGGCGGTGTGGGCGGGCCAGCCGCCCGCCGGGCTGCCCACCACCGGCGACCCGGTCGCGGTGCTGCGGGAGACCGTGGCGGCCCTGGCCGGTCCGGCCGCCGACGCCGGGCTCCCGCCGCTGACCGGCGGCATGGTCGGCTACCTCGGGTACGACCTGGTCCGGCGCTTCGAGCGGCTGCCCGCCCTCACCGAGGACGACCTCGGCATGCCCGAGCTGGGGATGATGCTCGCCACCGACCTGGTGGTGCTCGACCACTACGACGGCTCGGCGATCCTGGTGGCCAACGCGATCCTGCCGCCGCCCGACGAGCCGGACCGGGAGGCCGCCGTCGCCGCGGCGTACCACCACGCGGTCGGCCGGCTCGACGCGATGACCACCGCGCTGTCCCGGCCGATCCCCCCGATGATCTCGACCGTCGACCGCTCACCCGCCGGCGACGTGCTCTGCCGTACGCCCGAGGGGGGTTACCCGAAGGCGGTGGAGGCGGCCAAGGAGGCGATCCGGGCCGGCGAGTGCTTCCAGATCGTCCTGGCGCAGCGCTTCGAACGGCCGACCCACGCCGACCCGCTCGACGTGTACCGGGTGCTGCGCACCACCAACCCCAGCCCGTACATGTACCTGCTGCGCTTCGACGGCTTCGACATCGTCGGCTCGTCGCCCGAGGCGCACCTCAAGGTCACCACCGACGCCGACGGGCAGCGGCGCGCCCTGCTGCACCCCATCGCCGGCACCCGGCCGCGCGGCGGCAGCCCCGAGGCCGACGCCCGGCTCGCCGCCGAACTGCTCACCGACCCGAAGGAACGGGCCGAGCACGTGATGCTCGTCGACCTGGGCCGCAACGACCTGGGCCGGGTCTGCCGCCCGGGCACGGTGGAGGTGCCCGAGTTCGCGACCATCGAGCGGTACAGCCACGTGATGCACATCGTCTCCACCGTGGTCGGCACCCTCCGCGACGACCGCACCGCCTTCGACGCCCTCGCCGCGACCTTCCCGGCCGGCACGCTCTCCGGCGCGCCCAAGGTGCGGGCGATGGAGATCATCGAGGAGCTGGAGCCGGTGCGGCGGGGGCTGTACGGCGGCACGGTGGGCTACTTCGGGTTCGGAGGCGACCTCGACATGGCGATCGCGATCCGCACCGCGCTGATGCGGGACGGGCGCGCGTACGTGCAGGCCGGCGCGGGAGTGGTCGCCGACTCCGACCCGGCCGCCGAGGACCAGGAGACGCGGAACAAGGCCGCCGCCGTGCTCGCCGCGATCGCCGCCGCCGAGACCCTGCGGGCGGCCCGGTGAGCGCGAGGAGTGCAGCGCAGCGGAGCCCCGCAGTCGCGAGCGAAAGGCTGGCCCGATGACCGGCGCCGACACCGGCCCGCCCGCCGCGGCGGTCCGGCGCGAACTGACGTACGCGGTGCTGCTCTGCGTGGCCGGCGCGGGCCTCGCGGCGTGGGCGGCGACCCGCACCTGGGCGGTGGAGCTGACCCCGCGCCCCGCCCCGCTGCCGCCGGTCCGCGACGCGCGCACCGGCGCCGACCTGCTGCCCTGGCTGCCGGCGCTGGCCCTGGTCGCGCTGGCCGGCGGGGGCGCGGTGCTGGCCACCCGCGGGCGGGTGCGGCGGCTGCTCGGCGGCCTGCTGGCGCTGCTCGGGGTCGCGGTGGCAGCGGGCGGCGCCTACGGGCTGGCCGCCGGGTTCGCCGGTGACGTCAGCCGGCAGTGGCCGCTGCTCAGCCTGGTCGGTGGGGTCCTCGCCGCGGCGGGCGGCCTGCTGACGGCCCTGCGCGGGCGGCGGTGGCCGGCGATGGGTGCCCGGTACGAGCGCCGCCCGCGGCCGGTGGCCGCCGCGCGGCCGCAGCCGGGCTCGGTGACCGGCCGGCGCACCACCGAGGCGTGGGACGCGCTGGACCGGGGCGAGGATCCGACGCGGGACTGAGCGCCTGGTCTCGTCCCCGGCGTCCGGCGGGCGCGCCGATGTCGCCGGCTCAGCCCACCGGCTGGCGCTCGCGGGCCGCGGCGCGGGCCGCCGCCAGCTCGGCCACCAGGCGGTCCAGCTCGGCCCGCTGGTCCGCGCGGGCCCGGTCGGCGCAGACGGCCTCCCACGCGTTGCCCCGGGCGGTGCGCATGCGTCCCTCCCCGACCACGGCGCGTTCGAGGGTGTGCACCACGCCGACGGCGAGCGACGCGACGGTACGGGAGATGGTGGTGAGGCCGATGGTCTCGTGCGGTCCGGCAGTGCTCATGATCAACCCCGGTACGGAGATGCGTGTGGGACTCGGGCAGACGCCTCATCGAGTCTGCCTGAGGGACATGCTGGCTGGCTCGCGTTTCGTGCTCGTGACCGACGCGTCAACTCTCCATCGACGGCTCTGAGCTGGGAAAGGGCCGTTCGGCCTTGAGCTTGCTCACAGCATCGACGGGCGTCGTCGCCGCAGCCGCGAGCCGGGCGGGAGGGGAGCCCGGTCGATAGCATCGATGTCGATGTCGGGGACGGTCCGGCCGGTGCGCGCGGTGGCGCCCCGTCGAGGGGGATGGTGGCCCTGCGTGATCCGTCCTTCACCAGAAGTCGGGCATTATGCCGCAGCCCGTTTGGTGAGGAGCGCCATACCCCCGGGGGTCCGCGCCGGGTGGCGCCCCCTAGCATCGGCCCATGACACCCGGAGAGGGGAGTCCGTTGGTGACTGCTGAGCATGCGCACGCGGAGGGGGACGACGCCGGTCCGGCGAAGTCCGTAAGCGTGCTCGACGAGATCCTGGCCGGCGTGCGCGAGGACGTGGCCCGGCGGCAGGAGCAGGTCCCGCTGGAGCGCATCCGGGAGCTGGCCGCCGCCGCCCCGCCGCCGCTGGACGCGTACGCCGCCCTGCGCAAGCCGGGGGTCGCGGTGATCGCGGAGGTCAAGCGCTCCTCGCCCTCGAAGGGCAAGCTGGCCGAGATCGCCGACCCGGCCGACCTGGCCGGCGACTACGCGGCCGGCGGTGCCCGGGCGATCAGCGTCCTCACCGAGGGCCGCTGGTTCGGCGGCTCGCTGGACGACCTCGCCGCCGTCCGCGCCGCGGTGAACATCCCGGTCCTCCGCAAGGACTTCGTCGTCTCCAGCTACCAGGTGCACGAGGCCCGGGCGCACGGTGCCGACCTGGTGCTGCTGATCGTCGCGGCCCTCGAGCAGAACGCGCTGGTCGGCCTGCTCGAGCGGATCGAGTCGCTCGGCATGACCGCCCTGGTCGAGGTGCACGACGAGGAGGAGGCCGACCGGGCGCTGGAGGCCGGCGCCCAGGTCATCGGGGTCAACGCCCGCGACCTGCGTACCCTGGAGGTCGACCGCTCGGTGTTCGAGCGGATCGCGCCCGGCCTGCCCAGCAGGGTCGTCAAGATCGCCGAGTCCGGTGTGCGGGGCCCGCACGACCTGATCCGGTACGCCTCGGCCGGCGCCGACGCGGTGCTGGTGGGCGAAGGCCTGGTCACCCAGAAGAGCCCCCGCGAGGCGGTGGCCGAGCTGGTCAACGCCGGCAACCACCCGGCGACGCCCCGCCCGGCGCGCTGACCGCGCCGGGCCCGCAGCGAGAGGAGCCGCGATGAGCGCCGACGCCCTGGCCGCCCCGGCCGGTTCGTACCCCGACGCCACCGGCCACTTCGGTCGGTTCGGCGGCCGGTTCGTTCCGGAGGCCCTGGTGGCCGCGCTGGACGAGCTGGACGGGGCGTGGCGCACCGCGACGGCCGACGAGTCGTTCCGGGCCGAGTTCGGCGCCCTGCTGCGCGACTACGCCGGCACGCCGTCGCTGCTGTACGAGGCCCGGCGCCTCTCTGCGAAGGTCGGCGCCCGGGTGCTGCTCAAGCGGGAGGACCTCAACCACACCGGCGCGCACAAGGTGCGCAACGTCCTCGGTCAGGCGCTGCTGACGAAGCGCATGGGCAAGAAGCGGGTCATCGCCGAGACCGGCGCCGGCCAGCACGGCGTGGCCACGGCCACCGCCGCCGCCCTGTTCGACCTCGAGTGCGTCGTCTACATGGGCGAGGTCGACACCCAGCGGCAGGCCCTCAACGTGGCCCGCATGCGGATGCTCGGCGCCACCGTCGTGCCGGTCACCACCGGGTCGCGCACGCTCAAGGACGCGATGAACGAGGCCATGCGTGACTGGGTCGCCAACGTCGACGACACGCACTACCTGATCGGGACGGCCGCCGGCCCGCACCCGTTCCCCGCGATGGTCCGCGACTTCGTCCGCGGCATCGGCGACGAGGCCCGCCAGCAGTGCCTCGACCTCACCGGCGCGCTGCCCGACGCGGTCACCGCCTGCGTCGGCGGCGGCTCCAACGCGCTGGGCATCTTCCACGCCTTCGTCGACGACCCGCACGTGCGCCTGTACGGCTTCGAGGCGGGCGGCGACGGGGTGGCGACCGGCCGGCACGCGGCCAGCATCACCGGCGGCTCGTCCGGCGTGCTGCACGGCGCCCGCACGTACGTGCTCCAGGACGCCGACGGCCAGACCGTCGAGTCGCACTCGATCTCCGCCGGCCTGGACTACCCGGGCGTCGGACCGGAGCACGCGTGGCTGCACGACACCGGCCGGGCGACGTACCTGCCGGTCACCGACGCCGAGGCGATGGCGGCCTTCGAGCTGCTGTGCCGCACCGAGGGGATCATCCCGGCGATCGAGAGTTCGCACGCGCTCGCCGGCACCGTCGCGATCGCGCCGAAGCTCGCCGCCGAGCTCGGGCGCGAGCCGGTCGTCGTGGTCAACCTCTCCGGCCGGGGCGACAAGGACGTGCACACCGCCGGGGAGTACTTCGGCATCCTCGACAAGGAGTGATGGCGTGAGCAGGATCGGGGTCGCGTTCGACAAGGCCCGCGCCGACGGCCGGGCGGTGCTGGTCGGCTGCATGCCCGCCGGCTTCCCGACGGTCGAGGGCAGCATCGCCGCGATGACCGCGATGGTCGAGGCCGGCGTGGACGTCATCGAGGTGGAGATTCCGTACTCCGACCCGGTAATGGACGGGCCGGTCATCCAGAAGGCGAGCGACATCGCCCTGGCCGGCGGCGTCCGGGTGGCCGACGCGCTGCGCATCGTCGAGGCGGTCGCCGCGACCGGCGCTCCGGTGGTCACGATGACCTACTGGAACCCGATCGAGCAGTACGGCGTGGACGCGTTCGCCCGGGATCTCGCCGCCGCCGGCGGCACCGGTCTCATCACGCCGGACCTGATCCCGGACGAGGCGCAGGAGTGGCTCGCCGCCTCGGACGCGTACGGGCTGGATCGGACGTTCCTGGTCTCCCCGTCCTCCACGGACGCCCGGCTGCGGATGACCGCCGAGCACTGCCGCGGGTTCGTCTACGCCACCGCGATCATGGGTGTCACCGGAGCGCGGGCGCAGACCTCCGAGGCGGCGCCGATCCTGGTCTCCCGGGTCCGGGAGGTCACCGACCTGCCGGTGGGCGTCGGTCTCGGCGTGGGCACCGGCGCGCAGGCCAGCACGGTCGCCGGGTACGCCGACGGCGTCATCGTCGGCAGCGCCCTGGTCCGCCGCCTCCTCGACGCCCCGGACCTGCCGTCCGGCCTGACCGCCCTCCGCGCCCTGAGCGCCGAACTGGCCGAAGGCGTCCGCACCCCCACCCGCTAACCCCGCCCGTGCCATGCCTGCGCGCCCGGCCGCGCCCCGCCCCGGGCGCTGCTCCGCGTCGATCTTGCAGTTTTGGCCCCCTCTTTGCGTGGAATGCTCCCTTTGTCGGGGCAGAAAGTGCAAGATCGCGGGGGCGGCGGCGGGGCGAGGGCGGGGGCGGGGGCGGGGCGGCGCGGATGCTGTCGCGGGTCAGGCGTGGGTTGCGGGGGTTGTCGGGGGGGCGCTGCGCGGGGGCGGGGGAACGGGCGGCGGGGGGAAGTCGCGGACCACGCCGCTGCGGTTGGCGAGGGCGTCGGTGAGGGCGGCGCGGGTGGTCGGGGTCAGCACCTCGGGCAGCGCCTCGGGATCGTGCCAGGAGAGGCGGCAGCCGCCCGTCGGCGCGTGCGCCGGAGCCGAACCGACCGTACGGGCGCGGAAGACGTGCACGAGCACATCGGGCAGCAGGCCACCCCGACCCGCCGGCGGCGTGCCCGGCTCGGCCAGGTGGTAGAGCCCGACCAGGTCGACCACCTCGATGTCCCAGCCCGTCTCGGCCCGGATGTCCCGG
Organism: Micromonospora sp. H33; assembly: GCF_052068455.1. Taxonomy (NCBI): domain Bacteria; kingdom Bacillati; phylum Actinomycetota; class Actinomycetes; order Micromonosporales; family Micromonosporaceae; genus Micromonospora; species Micromonospora sp. H33. The sequence continues at coordinate 501,899 of NZ_JBQHDE010000002.1, forward strand.
CGCACCGCCCGGACCGGGCCCTCGCCGGGGCGCAGGCGCCCGCCGGGCAGCGCGTGCCGGCGTTCGCCCCGGCCCTGCCGGCACAGCAGCACCCGACCGGCACCGTCGGTGACGACGGCGGCGACCGCCCAGGTGAGCGCGCTCATGACACCCGAGCCTACGGCCGCGGCCACCGGAAGTCATGGAACGGCGACCGGGCGGGCGGACCGGGGTGCCACGCGAGGGCCGGTCGGCGGTAGCCTGTTCCCCCGTGACCCTCGTCTCGCAGACACCCCTGGCGGCCCTGCCCAGCCCGACCACCGCCGTGTGGCAGGTGGGCCCGGTGCCGATCCGGGCGTACGCGCTCTGCATCATCGTCGGCATCGTGGTGGCCTGCTGGGTCACCGAGCGGCGGCTGCGCCAGCGCGGGGTCGCGCCCGGCGCGGTGCTCGACATCGCGGTGTGGGCGGTGCCGGCGGGCATCATCGGTGCCCGGATCTACCACGTCGTCACCTCCCCCGAGAAATACTTCGGCACCGGCGGGGACCCGCTGAAGGCGTTCGCCATCTGGGAGGGCGGTCTCGGCATCTGGGGCGCCGTCGCCGGCGGCGCGGTCGGCGCCTGGATCGCCGCCCGGCAGCTCGGCATCCCGTTCACGGTGGTGGCCGACGCCGTCGCCCCCGGGCTGCCGCTGGCCCAGGCGATCGGCCGGCTCGGCAACTGGTTCAACAACGAGCTGTACGGCGGCCGCACCACCCTGCCCTGGGGCCTGGAGATCCACCGGATGGACCCGGACAACCCGGGCCAGGCGCTGCGCGACGACGCCGGCCGGCCCATCCTCGAGGAGGGCCTCTACCACCCCACGTTCGCCTACGAGCTGCTGTGGAACCTGGGCGTCGCCGCCCTGGTCCTCGTCCTCGACCGCCGGCTCAAGCTGGGCCGTGGCCGGGCGTTCGCGCTCTACGTGATGGGCTACACGGCCGGCCGGTTCTGGATCGAGCTGATGCGCACCGACGAGGCGAACACGATCCTCGGCGTACGCCTGAACGTCTGGACCGCCGCGGTGGTCTTCCTGGGCGCGTTGATCTACTTCCTGCGGGTGCGTGGCCCCCGCGAGTACCTGGTCCCGGTCGGCGCGGCCGCGACGCCCGCCCCCGAGTCGGACCTGTCCCAGGTCGACCTGTCGGCCCGCGAGGCGGGTTCCCGGCCGGTGGCCCCGGAGGGGTACCGGGTGGTCGGCGAAGAGCAGTTCCGGCGCTGGCGGGAGACCGGCGAGCTGCCGCCCGAGGCGGCGGACGGGCCCGACGACGCGGCCCGCGCCGAGGCCGCCGACGACGTCGTGGCGGCCGACGACACCGCGCCCGAGCGGGCACCCCAGCCGGCGCACCGGGCGGCGACCGGCGACGCAGAGGCCGGGGACGCCGGGGCGCCGGACGCCGGCGCCCGCCCCGCCGACCGCGACAGCTGAGCGGGGGCGCCACATGCGCAGCGCGGTGGTGGTCGGTGCGGGCATCGGCGGTCTCGCGGTCGCCGGCGCGCTGGCCCGCTCGGGGTGGCGCGTCACCCTGGTCGAGCGGGCCGACCGGATCCGCCCGGAGCCCACGGCCGTGGTGCTCTGGCCCAACGGGGTCCGCGCGCTGCACGCCCTCGGCCTCGGTGCCGGGCTGGACGCGATCGCCACGCCGCTTCCCGACGGCGGGGTACGCCGCCCGGACGGCCACTGGCTGGTACAGCCCCGACCCACCCCGGCCGACCGGATGCCGGTCGTGGTGCACCGGGAGGACCTGCACGACGCGCTCATCGCCGGGCTGGGCGACGGGGTCGAGCTGCGGACCGGCGTGACCGTCCGCACGGTCCGCGCCGAGTCCGGCGCCCGCCCGTCGGTCGGCGACGGGCGGCACACGATCGAGGCCGACCTGGTCGTCGCCGCCGACGGCACCGACAGCGTGGTCCGCCGGCAGCTCGCGCCCGAGGCGGCCGTGGTCAGCTCCGGCTCCGCCGCCTGGCGCGCGGTGATCCCCTGGTACCGGGCGCCCCGGCTGCCCGCCGACACCCCGCCCGCCGGCGAGGTCCTCGGCGCCGGATACCGGTTCGTGTCCGCGTCGCTCGGGGAGCGCGGCTCCTCCGGGGCGTCCAGCCGTGGCGGGATCTACTGGGTGGCCACGGCCGCCGGCGCTCCCCGGCCGGAGCCGCCGGAGACCCAGCTCGCCCTGCTGCGCCGCTGGTACGCGGGCTGGCCCGCGCCGATCGCCGACCTGCTCGACGCCACCGACCCGGCCGACCTGGTGCAGCAGGAGATCCGCGAGCTGCGTCCGCTGCCCCGCGCGTACGGCTTCCCGGCCGGCCCCGGGGGAGCGGTGCTGCTCGGTGACGCGGCCCACGCCATGCCGCCGCACCTCGGCCAGGGCGCCTGCCTCGCCTTCGAGGACGCCGCCACGCTCGCCGCGCTGCTGCGCGAGTCCCGGCTGCCCGACGCGGTGGCCGCGTACGACCGGGTGCGCCGGCCCCGTGCGGCGGGGGTGGTCCGGCAGACCCGCCGCATGTCGGCGGTGCTCCAGGCCCGGGGGCGTCTCGCCCTGCGGGCCCGCGACGCCGCCCTCGGCACGTTGAGCCCCCGCCTGCTCGCGTCGGCTGCCGCCAGCGCCGCCCAGTGGCGCCCCCCGTCCTGAACCCCCTGGCCCTCACGTCCCCGTGACCGTCCCCCGCCCCACCCCGTCGATCATGGACCTGTGGTGGTGGACAAAGGCCCTTGAGCACCCCGAACGGCCACCACAACTCCATGATCGGCCCGGGCGGGGGTGCGGCGGGCGGCGTCAGGGGACGACGGGTGCGGGTTCGGCGATGCAGGCGGTGCCGATGCGGCGGAAGCCGACGCGCACGTAGACGCGGGCGATCTCCTCGCTGCCGGCGGAGAGGAAGACCAGGTCGGTGCCGGCGGCGAGCAGCGCCCGGGCCAGGGTGGCGGTGACCGCAGCGCCCAGGCCGCGACGGCGGGCGGCCGGCAGGGTGGCCACGCCGGCGATCTCGGCGACGTCGCCGACCCGCATCGCCATCCCGCTGGCCAGCGCCCCCTCCGGCGGTGTGCCGGCCAGCGCCGACAGCCGCCGGCCGTCGGCGACGCGGGCCCGCTCCTCGTCCAGCGCCGCCACGTCGATTTCGGAAAGTGTGGCGTCGCGCTCGGCGGCACCGGCCGGCCCCCGGCCGGTGCCGGGTGCCGCGAAGCCGACCGCGGCGACGGCCCGGCGGGCGGCCACCGCCAGCGCGAAGTCCGGATCCGCCGGATCGAGCAGCCGCACCGGTACGTCGGTGAGCGTCGCCGGGTCGGGCAGGGCGGCCGGGTCGAGGACCATCAGCGGCGCCTCGAGCACGGACAGGCCCGCCGAGCGGGCGACGGCGAGCAGGTCGGGCGTGACCTCGTGCACCCACTCGAAGGCCTCCGGCAGCCCGAGCTCCCGCTGGCGCTCGCGGACGGCCGCGACGTCGGCGAGGGTGGGTGAGCCGGTGGCGTCGAGGCGGGGGCGGGCGTAGAACGGCCATCCGGCGTCGTCGCGGACGAACAGCACCAGGGCCCCGTGCTCCTCGGCACGGGCGGCGTCCCGGGGCACCGCGTCGTAGAAGCGCTCCAGCCGGTCGACCGTATCCTTGTGCACGGGATCCACCGCGCGAGACTACATGTCCCAGAGTCTGGAAGGTGTGATCAATCTGCACTGGCCTTGCGCCGACCCCCCTAACGTAGACTCAAATGACCCCTGAGGGCCGACGTCGTCCCCACCGAGATCCAACCTGAGTGACGACAGGAGGCCCGGTGGCCTTTCCGCACCCGCACAGCAGCCCGCAGCAGGTCCCGCACCTCGGCTCCGGCGTGCCCGCGGCCGGGCTCTACGATCCCGCGCACGAGCATGACGCCTGCGGGGTGGCCTTCGTGGCGGACCTGCACGGCCGGCGGTCGCACGCGGTCGTGGCGAACGGGCTCGCCGCGCTCTGCCGGCTGGACCACCGGGGCGCCCGGGGCGCGGAGCCGAACACCGGCGACGGCGCGGGGATCATGATCCAGGTGCCGGACGCGTTCCTGCGGACGGTGGTGGAGTTCCCGCTGCCGCCCGCCGGCGAGTACGCGACCGGCCTGGTCTTCCTGCCGGACGACGACGCGGCCGAGGCGCGCGCCCGCCGGGTGGTGGAGAAGTACGCGCTGGTCGAGGGCGCCGACCTGCTCGGCTGGCGGGACGTGCCGGTCGACCCGTCCGGCCTGGGCGAGACGGCGCTCGTGGCGATGCCCCGGGTACGGCAGCTCTTCCTCGCCGCGCACCGGCTGACCGACTCGCCGGACGGCCCGGCCGGGTCCCGCCTGGGCGGCGTCGAGCTGGAGCGGGTGGCGTTCTGCGTCCGCAAGCAGGCCGAGCGGGAGTCCGCCGAGCGCGGCGTGCCGGCGTACTTCCCGTCCCTGTCCGGCCGGACGATGGTCTGGAAGGGCATGCTCACTCCGGACCAGCTGCCGGAGTTCTATCCGGACCTGACCGACGAGCGGGTGGAGAGCGCGATCGCGCTGGTGCACTCCCGCTTCTCGACCAACACCTTCCCGTCCTGGCCGCTGGCGCACCCGTACCGCTTCATCGCGCACAACGGCGAGATCAACACCATCCGGGGCAACCGCAACTGGATGCAGGCCCGGGAGGCGCTGCTGCGCACCCCGAACCTGCCGGGCAACATCCGCCGGATCTTCCCGGTCTGCACGCCCGCCGCCTCCGACTCGGCCAACTTCGACGAGGTGCTGGAGCTGCTGCACCTCGCCGGGCGGAGCCTGCCGCACGCGGTGCTGATGATGATCCCGGAGGCGTGGGAGAACGACCCGGACATGCGCGCCGACAAGCGCGCGTTCTACCGGTTCCACGCCAGCCTGATGGAGCCGTGGGACGGGCCGGCGTCGGTGGCGTTCACCGACGGCGAGATCGTCGGCGCGGTGCTGGACCGCAACGGCCTGCGCCCGGGCCGCTGGTGGCAGACCGCCGACGGGCTCGTGGTGCTCGGCAGCGAGGCGGGCGTGCTCGACCTGGAGCCGGCCACCGTCGTCGCCAAGGGGCGCCTCCAGCCGGGGAAGATGTTCCTGGTCGACACCGTCGCCGGCCGGATCGTGCACGACGACGAGATCAAGGCGGAGCTGGCGGCGGCGCAGCCGTACGCCGACTGGCTGCACGCCGGCCTCATCGAGCTGACCGACCTGCCGGCCCGCGAGCACATCGTCTACACCCACGACTCGGTCCGCCGCCGGCAGCAGACGTTCGGCTACACCGAGGAGGAGCTGAAGATCCTCCTCGCGCCGATGGCGCGCGCCGGCGCCGAGCCGATCGGCTCGATGGGCACGGACACGCCGATCTCCCCGCTGTCCACCCGGCCGCGGCTGCTCTACGACTACTTCCACCAGCTCTTCGCCCAGGTCACCAACCCGCCGCTGGACGCGATCCGCGAGGAGTTGGTGACCAGCCTGCAGTCCACGATCGGTCCGGAGGGCAACCTGCTCGACCCGGGTCCGGCGAGCTGCCGGCAGATCGTGCTGCCCTACCCGGTGATCGACAACGACGAGCTGGCGAAGATCCTCTCCATCGACGAGGACGGGGACCTGCCCGGCTTCAAGGCGGTCCGGGTCTCCGGGCTGTACCGGGTGCGCGAGGGCGGCGCCGGCATCAAGGCCCGGCTGACCGAGATCTGCCGGCACGTCTCCGAGGCGATCGAGGACGGCGTCCGCATCCTGGTGCTGTCCGACCGGGACTCCAACGCCGACCTGGCCCCGATCCCGTCGCTGCTGCTCACCGCGGCGGTGCACCAGCACCTGGTCCGCGAGCAGACCCGTACGCAGGTGGCGCTGATCGTCGAGTCCGGCGACTGCCGGGAGGTGCACCACGCGGCCGTGCTCATCGGGTACGGCGCGGCGGCGGTCAACCCGTACCTGGCCTTCGAGTCGGTGGAGGACATGATCTCCACCCGCGTGCTGGTCGGCGTGGAACCCGCAACGGCCGTCCGCAACTACGTCAAGGCCCTCGGCAAGGGCGTCCTGAAGATCATGTCCAAGATGGGCATCTCGACGGTGTCCTCGTACTGCGGCGCCCAGGTCTTCGAGGCGGTCGGGCTGGACACCCGCCTGGTCGAGCGCTACTTCCGGGGCACCCCCAGCAAGATCGGCGGCATCGGGCTGGGCGAGATCCACGCCGAGGTGGCCGCGCGGCACTCCCGCGCCTGGCCCGCGCCCGGCGCGGCGGCGACCGACCTGCTGGAGGTCGGCGGCGAGTACCAGTGGCGCCGTGAGGGCGAGCTGCACCTGTTCAACCCGGAGACGGTCTTCCTGCTCCAGCACGCCACCCGCAGCCGCCAGTACGACGTCTTCCGGAAGTACACCGCGAAGGTCGACGAGCTGGCCGCGAAGGCGGGGTCGCTGCGCGGCCTGTTCACGCTGCGCGCCGGGGTACGCCCGCCGGTGCCGATCGAGGAGGTCGAGCCGGCCACCGAGATCGTCAAGCGGTTCGCGACCGGCGCGATGTCGTACGGGTCGATCTCGGCCGAGGCGCACGAGACCCTGGCGATCGCGATGAACCGCCTCGGCGGCAGGTCCAACACCGGCGAGGGCGGCGAGGACGTCGAGCGGCTGTACGACCCCGAGCGCCGCTCGGCGGTCAAGCAGATCGCCAGCGGCCGCTTCGGCGTGACGACGGAGTACCTGGTCAACGCCGACGACCTCCAGATCAAGATGGCGCAGGGCGCCAAGCCCGGCGAGGGCGGCCAGCTGCCCGGCAACAAGGTCTGGCCGTGGATCGCGCGGACCCGCCACGCCACGCCCGGCGTCGGGCTGATCTCCCCGCCGCCGCACCACGACATCTACTCCATCGAGGACCTGGCCCAGCTGGTGCACGACCTGAAGTGCGTCAACCCGTCCGCGCGGGTGCACGTCAAGCTGGTCAGCGAGGTCGGTGTGGGCACGGTCGCGGCGGGCGTGGCCAAGCTCAAGGCCGACGTCATCCTCATCTCCGGCCACGACGGCGGCACCGGCGCGTCCCCGCTGAACTCGCTCAAGCACGCCGGCACGCCGTGGGAGCTGGGTCTGGCCGAGGCGCAGCAGACGCTGCTGCTCAACAAGCTCCGCGACCGGGTCACCGTGCAGGTCGACGGCCAGCTCAAGACCGGCCGGGACGTGCTGGTCGCGGCGCTGCTCGGCGCGGAGGAGTTCGGCTTCGCCACCGCCCCGCTGATCGTCGAGGGCTGCGTGATGATGCGGGTCTGCCACCTCGACACGTGCCCGGTGGGCATCGCGACGCAGAACCCGGTGCTGCGGGAGCGGTTCACCGGCAAGCCGGAGTTCGTGGAGAACTTCTTCCTCTTCCTCGCCGAGGAGGTCCGCGGGTACCTGGCCGAGCTGGGCCTGCGGTCGATCGACGAGGCGATCGGGCGGACGGAGCTGCTCGACGTGATCCCGGCGATCGACCACTGGAAGGCCGCCGGCCTCGACCTCGCTCCGGTGCTGCACCTGCCGGAGCTGCCCGAGGGCACCGCCCGGCGGGGCGTCCGCGCCCAGGACCACGGCCTGGAGCTGGCGCTGGACAACGAGCTGATCGCGCTGGCCGAACCGGCGCTGCGCGACGGCACCCACGTCCGCGTCGAGGTGCCGGTGCGCAACGAGCACCGCAGCGTGGGCGCGATGCTCGGCGGCGAGGTGACCCGCCGGCACGGCGGGGCCGGCCTGCCCACCGACACCATCGAGTTCGACCTGCGCGGCACCGCCGGGCAGTCGTTCGGCGCGTTCCTGCCGCGCGGGGTGACCCTGCGGCTGCACGGCGACGCCAACGACTACGTCGGCAAGGGCCTCTCCGGGGGCCGGCTGGTGGTACGGCCGGACGAGGCCGCGCCGTTCGTCGACGCGGACGCCGTTCCGGGCGGGCGGGCCGAGGACCAGATCATCGCCGGCAACACCATCCTGTACGGGGCCACCGCCGGCGAGGTCCTCCTGCGCGGCCGGGTGGGGGAGCGGTTCGCGGTGCGCAACTCGGGCGCGGTGGCTGTCGTCGAGGGCGTCGGGGACCACGGCTGCGAGTACATGACCGGCGGCACCGTCGTCGTGCTCGGCCCGACCGGGCGCAACTTCGCCGCCGGCATGTCCGGCGGGACCGCGTTCGTGTGGCGGCTGGACCGGCGGCGGGTCAACACCGAGCTGGTCGACCTGGCGCCGCTGCGCGAGGAGGAGCGGGCGGCGCTGCACGAGCTGGTGCAGCGGCACTTCGCCGAGACCGACTCGGCGGTCGCCGAGGAGCTGCTCAAGCGCTGGCCGGAGGCGGTGGAGGAGTTCACCGCGGTGGTGCCTCGGGACTACCGCCGGGTGCTGGAGATCATGCGGGCCGCCGAAGCCGCCGGCCACGACGTCGACGACGCGGTGATGAGCGCCCTGGGCGCGCCGTCGGCCGCGCCGGTGCCGCCCGCCCCGCGGGTGGCCGCCCAGGAGGTGGCCCGTGCCTGACCCGAACGGTTTCCTGCGTTACGACCGGCGGCTGCCCGCGCGCCGGCCGGTGCCGGTGCGGATCATGGACTGGCGCGAGGTGTACCCCCCGGCCGGCGAGGAGCTGGTCCGCGAGCAGGCCACCCGCTGCATGGACTGCGGCATCCCGTTCTGCCACGACGGCTGCCCGCTGGGCAACCGCATCCCGGACTGGAACGACCTGGTCCGCACCGGCAACTGGGACGCCGCGGTGGAGTCGCTGCACGCCACCAACAATTTCCCCGAGTTCACCGGGCGGCTCTGCCCGGCACCCTGCGAGGCGGCGTGCGTGCTCGGCCTCGGCGGGCAGCAGCCGGTCACCATCAAGCAGGTCGAGGTGGAGATCGCTGACGCGGCCGTGGCCCGCGGCGGGCTGCGTCCCCGGCCGGTGCCGGCGCCGACCGGGAGGTCCGTGGCGGTGGTCGGCTCCGGTCCCGCCGGGCTCGCCGCCGCGCAGCAGCTGGCGCGCGCCGGTCACGCCGTCACCGTGTACGAGCGTGACGACGCCCTGGGCGGCCTGCTGCGGTACGGCATCCCCGACTTCAAGCTGGAGAAGCAGCACATCGACCGGCGGCTGGCGCAGCTCGCCGCCGAGGGGGTGCGCTTCCGCGCGGGGGTGAACGTCGGCGTCGACGTGACCGCCGAGGAGCTCCGCGCCGAGCACGACGCGGTGCTGCTCGCCTGCGGCGCGCTCGCCGGCCGGGACACCCCGGAGACGCCGGGCCGGGCGCTGCGCGGCGTCCATCAGGCGATGGAGCACCTCGTCGCCGCCAACCGGGTGGTCGCCGCCGTCGGGGACGGCAACCCGGCGCTCGCGGTGCTGCCCGACGGCACGCTGATCGACGCGGCCGGCAAGCACGTCGTGATCATCGGTGGTGGCGACACGGCGGCGGACTGCCTGGGCGTCGCCCACCGGCAGGGCGCGGCCGGCGTCCACCAGCTCGACCTCTACCCGCAGCCGCCCCGCGGCCGGGACGAGGAGCGCGACCCGTGGCCGACCTGGCCGTGGATCCTGCGCGAGTACCCGGCCCACGAGGAGGGCGGCGAGCGCGTCTTCGCCGTCGCCGTGCAGGAGTTCGTCGACGACGGCACCGGCGCGGTGCGGGCGGTTCGCATCGCCGAGGTGACCGTGGAGAAGCGCGACGGCCGGCGCATCGTCACCGCGCTGCCCGGCTCCGAGCGGGAGCTGCCGGCCGATCTGGTGCTGCTGGCGATCGGCTTCGAGGGCACCGAGGAGCAGCCGCTGCTCGACCAGCTCGGGGTGGCCCGCAATCCGCGCGGCGCGGTGGACGCCCGTCCGGACTGGCAGACCGACGTCGACGGGGTGTTCGTCGCGGGCGACATGCACCGCGGTGCCTCGCTGGTCGTGTGGGCGATCGCGGAGGGCCGGGCGGCGGCCGCCGCCATCCACGCGTACCTGGGCGGCGTCGGATCGCTGCCCGCTCCGGTGGAGCCGGCCGCGCAGCCGCTGGCCGCCCGCTAGCTGACCCTGGCGCCCCGGTTCCGGCCCCCGGGGGGCCGGGACCGGGGCGCCGTCGTGTGTCCGGTTCGTGCCGGGCTGGCGCGGCCCGCCCGGTCCCGCTGGTGAACCCCCTCACGAACCTGGGCGGAGAGGTTTCACGCCGGTCAGACTTGGCGCCGGCCGGACCCGTGCGGGTCCGGTTTTCGTTTGCCGCCGTCCTGGCCGGGAGGTCCTCGTGGCGTTCGGAGCCACCTTCGCCGCGCTGCGCCACCGCAACTACCGGATCTGGGCCGCCGCCGGGTTCGTTTCCGTCGTCGGCACCTGGATGCAGGTGCTCGGGGTCAACTGGTACGTGCTCGCCGAGACCGGTTCGGCGACGTCGATGGGCCTCGCCGTCCTCCTCCAGGCGATCCCGACCCTGCTGCTCAGCGCGTGGGGCGGGGCGCTGGCCGACCGGTTGCCCGCCCGCCCGCTGCTGATCGCCGCGCAGGGCGCCCACGCGGCGCTCGCGGCCGGGCTCGCGCTGGTGGCCGTGACCGGCGCCGGCGGGCTTCCGGCCATCTACGCGATCTCGCTGGCCTCCGGCGCGGTGTCCGCGGTCGAGGGCCCGATGATGGGCCGCTGGGCCTCGACGCTGGTGGACCGGGAGACCCTCGGCAACGCTCTCGCTCTCGGCTCGCTCACCAACTCCGCCGGGCGCATCCTCGGCATGAGCGCGGGCGCCGTCGTGGTCGCCGCCGCCGGCCCCGCTCTGCTGTTCGCCGTCAACGCCGCGAGCTTCGTCGCGGTGGTGGTGGCCCTGTGCGCCGTCCGCGAGCGGGATCGGCACGCCCCGGAACCGGTCGAGGCGGCACCGGACGTCGGCGGGATCCGGGCCGGATTCCGCTACCTGCTGCGCCAGCCGGTGGTGCTGGTGGCGCTGGCCCTGTCCGTCGTGCTCGGCAGCCTCGGCCGCAACTACCAGGTGACGATGGCCGCGATGAGCGACGGGCCGCTCGGCGGTGGCGCCGCCGGGTACGGGCTGCTGTCCACCGTCTTCGCCGTCGGCACGGTGCTCGGCGCGCTCGTGGCCGCGCGCCGCCGTCACCTCGGCTACGGCGTGCTCATCGCGGCCGGGCTGCTGGCCAGCGCGCTGCAGATCGTCGCGGGGCTGGCGCCGGGCACGCTGAGCTTCGCCGCCGTCATCCTGCCGGTGGCCGCCGCCGCGGTGCTCATCGACACCACCGTCGGCGCCCGGGCCCAGCTCGACACCGACTACGCGATGCGCGGGCGGGTGCTCGGCGCCCTGGCGGTGACCGGCTCCGTGTCCGCCGCCGTCGGCGCGCCGCTGCTCGGCTGGCTCTCCGAGCACGCCGGCCCCCGGCAGACCCTGGTGCTGGCCGGCGCCGTCACCGTGCTGGCCACCGCGGCGGCGGGAGTGGCTCTCGACCGCCTGCGGGAGCGCCGGCTGCAGTACCGGGTCGCGCGGATGCTCGCCGCTCCCGTGGTGCGCCGGCCGGCCCAGCGGGTCGCCGCGTCCGCGGCCCGGGTCGTCCGTCCGGCTCCGCGGGTCGTCGGGAACGCCCGACCGGCCGTGCTCCGCATGGTCCGCCCTCGGCAGGCCGGCGGGCGCCCCTGGGCGCTGCGGCGGCCGTCGACGCCCGGCCCGCGCAACCGGACCGGCGCCAACCCGTCGCTGCCCGGCCGTTGACCGGGCGCGGCGCTGACAAGGGGCCCCGGTACCGCCACCGGCGTCAACAAGGGGCCCTTCCTTGCCCGGCACCGCGACCGACACCTATTCAGTTGATCTAAATGTTTCGATAGCATTACCGGCTAGTAACAACCGTTGCACCCCTGGCCACGCGCGCGGTCACCGGGCCCCACCACCCCTGTCCTGTGGAGGTCCCTCATGCCACACCGCCCGCTGGCCCGCGCCCTGGCCGCGCTGGTCGCCGTCCTCACCGCCGTCACCGGCGCGGTGCTCGTCCCCGCCACCGCGCACGCCGCCACCGTCAACTACGTCGCGCTCGGCGACTCGTACTCCTCCGGGGTGGGCGCCGGCCCGTACGACCTGTCCGGCTGCCTGCGCAGCCAGAAGTCGTACGCCCCGCTGTGGGCCGCGGCCCACGCGGTGACCAGCTTCCGGTTTCCCGCCTGTGGTGGCGCGGTCACGGCCGACGTCATCAACAACCAGGTGAGCTCGCTGAGCACCAGCACCACCCTGGTGACCATCACGATCGGCGGCAACGACGCCGGCTTCGCGGACGTGATGACCACCTGCCGGTTCGGCAGTACCACGAGCTGCACCAACGCCGTCAACAACGCCAAGTCCTTCGCCACCACCACGCTGCCGGGCCGGCTGGACGCCACGTACGCGGCCATCCGCAACCGGGCGCCGAACGCCCGCCTGATCGTGCTCGGCTACCCGCGCCTGTTCGAGACCAGCTACTGCGGCCTGTTCGCGATGAGCACCTACAAGCGGACGATCCTCAACGAGGCCGCCGACGTGCTGGCCGGCGTCACCGCCGCCCGGGCCGCCGCCGCCGGGGCCACCTTCGCCGACACCCGCCCCTACTTCGCCGGCCACGGCGTGTGCGCGTCCGACCCGTGGATCCGGGACGTCACCGGGGTCATCGAGGCGTACCACCCGGACGCCGACGGCTACCGCTACGGCTACCTGCCGGCGCTGAACGCCGTCACCAACTGACCCACGCGACCCGGCGGCCGACCGTCCACCCCGGACCGTCGGCCGCCGTCTTGCCGTGATCCGCCACACTGGGTGGATCGGACGGACACGGTGAGCCATCGACCCGGGGGTGACCATGCGGGAGTCGACCAGCCAGAAACCGCCGACCCGGGACCGGCTCCCGGTCGGCGGGTGGGAGTTCCTCGCGCTGCTCGCGCGCCTGCTGCGCCGGCCGCGCCGGGGCGACCGCCGGCCGCCGGTGCTCTGGCTCGTCCGTCCGCCCGGCACGCCCGACGTGCTGGCACTCGTCCGCCGCTTCCTCGGGCAGGGCCCCCGACGGCGCGTGCCGCACGCCGTCCTCGACGCCGCGGCGCAGCCCCCCGGCACCGAGGTCCCCGCGCTCCTGCGCGACCTGCACCGGCAACTGTCGCTGGAGGCCTTCGGCGCGGCCCGGCTCCGGTTCCGGCACTACCCGCTGGCGGACTGGCTGATGCAGCAGAGCCTCAGCGTCGGCCTCGACGCCGACGAGGGCCGCTCCGCGCTGGTCCGGCGGCTGCGCGACCGCCGCGGGCCGCGCGGCGCCACCGAGCCGCTGCCGGCCGGCGGGGACACCGTCTCGATCGCCTCGCACGTGCTGCTCTGGCTGGTCCGCCGGGCCGTACCCGGGGCGGTGTTCCGGCTCGCCGTCTCCGGGCGGGTGCCCGTGCTCGGCCGGCACTACCGCTGGTTCATGCGCCAGCAGTACCTGGCGCCCCGGCAGTCGGCCACCTTCCTGGGCTTCGCCGAACGGCTCACCGCCGGCTGGCGCGACGGGGAGCAGCCCGACCAGGTCGACAAGCTGCTGCTGCACGCGTTCCTCGAGGACCTGCGTCAGGCGTACCGGCGGCGGCTGTGGCGTCCGGCCGACTGGCGGCGCACCGCGTACCCGGTGCTGCTGCTGGACAACGTGGCCCCCGGCAACCCCGCGCACGTGCTGGTCCGCCTGCTGACCGACGTCCGCAACGAGACCGGGCGCAACGATCCGCTGCTCGTGGTCGCGGCCGGCGACGTCCCCCCGCCGGAGCTGGCCGAGCCGCACCCCCTCGACGAGGCCGACGAGGCGTACGACGAATGGTCCGCGGCCCTGCCCGAGATGCGCCGGCTGCGCCGGGCGGCGGCCTGGCTGGTGGTGCTGCGGCCGGACCCGGTCGAGACCGGCCCGCCGCCGCGCGGCGGCCTGCGCCCGTTCAGCGCGCCGGAGCCGCCCTGGTGGTCCCGCCGGTTCCTGCCGGCGGCGCTGGCCGTGGTGCTGGTGGCGGCGGGCGGCGCCTGGGTCGGCACCCGCTGGGGGCCCGGCTGCCACCCGTCGCTGAGCGGTGGTCGGGTCGCCGTCGAGCTGGTCGACGGCGAGTGCGTCGGCTACAGCGACAGCGCGGCCCAGCTGTTCAACGACGAACCCGGCCAGGACCGGCTGCGCGCGGTCCAGGAGCGCATCTTCGCCCAGAACCGGGCGGCCGAGGAGGTGTGGCGGCGCAGCGACCGCCGCCGGCCCTACCTGACCCTGGTCTACTTCGGCACCCTCACCGGCAACCGCACGCGGGCCGACGAGGAGTCCTACGTGTCCGAGCGCGAGGAGTTGGAGGGGATGGCGACCGCCCAGTACGCGCTGCTCAAGGAGTCGGCCGGCGCGGACGGCGCGGCGCTGCTGCGCGTCGTCGTCGCCAACGGCGGCCGGCAGATGCGGCACGCGGACCGGGCGGTCGCGAGGCTCGCCGACCTCGCCCGGGACGACCCGACCGTGCTCGGCGTGGTCGGCCTCGTGGAGAGCCGCGCCAGCACCGCCCGGGCCCTCGCCGAACTCAACCGGATCGGCCTGCCGGTCCTGGCCCCCACCCTGTCGGCCGACCGGATGGACGCCAACTCGCGGCTCTACCTCCAGGTCAGCGCGCCCAACACCGACCAGGTGCGGATGGTCGAGGCGTACGCCCGGCAGGTGCTCAAGGTGGGCGAGGCACACGTGTACTGGACGACGGGGGAGGGCAGCTCCCTCGCCGAGGACCTCTACGTCGGCACCCTCGTCGCCGGCCTGAAGGAGCGCTTCGGTCCGCGGCTCACCCGGCTGGAGGAGTGGCGCACCGGCAAGCGGCTCACCGCCGAGTGCGGCTATCCCGGCCTGCTCTTCTTCGCCGGCCGCTGGTCGGAGTTCGACGGCTTCCTGCGCGCCCTGCGCGAGTGCGGCGACAACCCGCCGCGGCACCTCGTCGGTGACGACTCGGTCAACCGTTACATCGCCAACCCCGGGCTGCGCGCCGCCGCCCCGGGCAACATCCCCGTCACGTACGTGTCGAAGGCGTCGCTGGGCACCTGCGCGGCGCTGCGGGCCGCGCAGCAGCGCCGCGACGAGGCGCGCGCCAGCTTCCTGACCTGGATCCAGGCCGACGACCTGCTCGACCCGCCGCGCTGCCGCCCCGACCGCCCGCACCCGGTGGGGGAGCGGGTGAGCCTCGCGTACGACGCGGCGATGATGATGGTCCGCGCGGTGGAGAGCCTCGCGGCGCGGCTGCACCACGCCGACCCGGGGCAGCGGTGGGAGCCGACGGCGGTCAACCCGGTGGGGGTGCACGCCGAGGTGCTGCGGCAGAACACCGGCACTGGCTACCCGGGGGTGTCCGGGCTGATCCGGTACCCGCCGGACTCCGGCGAGCCGGTCGACAAGCGGCTCGCGCTGCTGCGCGTCGAGCGGGTGCCGGACGTGACCGTCGAGGCGGTCGAGGTGTGGCACTGCGGCGCCGCCGACCGTCCCACCGGGACGCCCGCCCCCTGCGCGGCCTCCGGGTCGCCGCCGAGCTGACCGGCGTGTCGGGTCGCCTTCGGACTGTCCCGGCGTCGCCGGGGTCGGCTAGGGTTCTCGGCGAACCTGGGCCGCGTCTCGACGTCACAGCCCGGCCGCGCCTTGCGCCGGATCGCCCGGTCGGGCCTCGCCGCGGCTCGCGCCGGGACGTCGAGACACGGCCTGACCGGGCGAGGTGACGGGAGCGGCAACGAGGGTGGGCAGGCTCGCGTCGGCTTACGGTCAGGCGGTCGCGGCCCACCGCGCGGCCCGCGCGCACCTCGACACCGCCCGCCGGGCCCTCGGCGCGGCCCCGGCCCCGGCCGCCCCTGCGGCTGCCGCCGACCTGCTCGCCCGCCTCGCCCAGCTCGGCGACGCGCTGGCCACGCCCACCCCCGGCGCCACCCCGCTCGCGACCGGCCCGGTGCCGGTCCGCCTCGGCGACGCCGCCACGGCCGGCGGCGCCTTCCCGGTCGTCGTCCCACTGGGCAGCGGCCACCACCTCGCGGTCGACACCGACGCCCGCGACCCCCGGGTCGCCGCGCTGCTGCGCGCCGTCGTGCTCCGCCTGCTCGCCACCGCCCCGCCCGGCGGGGTCCGGGTCACCGGCCTCGACACCGCCGCGCTCGGCGCCACCTTCGGGCCGCTGCGCCCGCTCGTCGACGCCGGCGTGCTCGACCCGCCCGCGACGACCGAGGCCGAGGCCGGCGGCGTGCTCGACGCCGCCGAGGCGCACGCCCGCGCGGCCCGTACCGCCGACCGGGCGGACCAGGAGCTGCTGCTCGTGGTCGCCGCCTCCCTGCCGCCACCCCGGGAGGCCGCCCGCCTCGCCGCGCTCACCCACGCCGGCCCGGCCGCCGCGGTGTGCGTCCTGCTCGCCGGGAGCGCCGGGGCACCGGCCCTCGGCGCGACCACGACCGTCCGGCTGACCGGGGAGCACGCCCACGTGGGCGACCCGCCCGGGGAGCCGTTCAGCGCCGACGGCACCGGCCTGGCCGCCCCGGTACGCCTCGACGGCGACCCGCCGGCCGCGTCCGTGGCCGCCCTCGCCGGGCATCTGGGCGCCGCCGTCCGACAGGGCGCGGCGCTGCGCTTCACGGATCTCCTGCCCGAGCGGCGCTGGGCGGAGTCCTCGGCCACCGGGCTGCGCACCGTCATCGGCCGGGCCGGCCGCGATCCGGTCACCGTCGCGTTCGACGACGCCACCCCGCACTGGCTGGTCGGCGGCCGCACCGGCGCCGGCAAGACCGTCTTCCTGCTCGACGTCCTCTACGGACTGGCTGCCCGCTACTCCCCGGCCGAGCTGCAGCTCTACCTGCTCGACTTCAAGGAGGGGGTGAGCTTCACCGAGTTCGTCCCCACCGGCCGGGACCCGTCCTGGCTGCCGCACGCGCGGGCGGTCGGCATCGAATCCGACCGGGAGTACGGCGTCGCGGTGCTCCGCGAGCTGCGCCGGGAACTGCACCGCCGGGCCACCGCGTTCAAGCGGCACGGCGTCACCAAGCTCGCCGACCTGCCCCGGGAGGCGCCGCTGCCGCGCATCGTCGCGGTGGTCGACGAGTTCCACGTGCTGTTCGCCGGCAACGACCCGCTCGCCCGCGAGTCGGTCGACCTGCTGGAGGAACTGGCCCGCAAGGGCCGCTCGTACGGCGTCCACCTCGTGCTCGCCAGCCAGAGCACGACGGGCATCGAGGCGCTCTACGGACGCGCGGAGGCGATCTTCGGGCAGTTCGCCCTCCGTGTGGCACTGCCCGGCGGAGGCGGCGTGCTGGACCCGCTGAACGACTCCGCCGCCACCCTGCCGGTCGGCTCCGCCGTGCTCAACACCGCCGCCGGCGCGTCCGGCGCCGACACCGTCGTGCGCTTCCCCGACGCCCACGCGGCCGCCGCCGACCTGGCCCGGCTGCGCCACGACCTGTGGGAGGCCCGCCCGGCCGGCGCGCGCCCCCCGTCCGTCTTCAAGGGGTACGACACCGCACGGCTGGAGGACGACCCCACCTTCACCGGCCTGCGTCCGGGTGGCCGCCGCCCCCTCGCCCTGGTCGGCCGCACGGTCGACGTGGACGGGACGTCCGCGCTGTTCCTGATGGACGCCACCCCGGGCCGGCACCTGGCGGTCGTGGGCACCTCCGCCGCCGGCGCCGAGGTGCTGCGCGCGGCCACCCTCAGCCTGGCCCGCCAGCACGCCCCCGGCGAAGCGCTCTTCCTGCTCGCCCCGCTGGTCACCGCCGCCGCCCCGGCCGTGGACGACACCGCCGCCGCGCTGGCCACCGCCGGTCACCGGGTCGAGCGTCTCGACGCCCGAGCGGTGCGGGACCGGATCGCCGAGCTGGCGGCATCTCCCGCTGCGTCGCCGGCCGCCGGCGGCGCGCCCCCGGGCCGGCCCGCCGGCCCCCCGGCCGCTGCCGTGGACGGCGCGCCTGGGGGGAACCGCGCCGGCCGCACCTACCTCGTCGTGTTCGGGATGGACGCCGCCACGACCGTGCTCGGCGCCGCCGATCCGGAGACCTTCCGCAGCGGCCACGACGACCTGCGGCAGCTGCTCCGGCAGGGCCCCGGGCAGGGAGTGCATCTGCTCGGCTGGTGGCGGGGGCTGCGCAGGCTCGCCGACGACCTCGGCGGCACGCACAACCGCGACGACGTGGCCTGCCTGGTCGCCCTGAACGTGCCCGGTGCCGACCTCGGGCTGCACCTGGGCGTGCCCGACCTGAGCTACCAGCCCCGCGCCGACCGGGCGCTGCTGGTCGACCGGCACGACCACCGCACCCGGCTGATCGTGCCGTTCGCCCGGGACGGCCAGCCCGCCGACGACGACGGGGAGGGCTGAGCGTGGCCACCTTCGCCGACTACGCCGCGCTGGCCCGGCTGCTCGCCGAGCAGCGCCGGGCCGGTGAGCAGGGCGCCGCCGTGGAGGCCGAGCGCCGGCGCAACCTGCACGCCGCCGTCGACTCCCTCCAGCACCGGCTCACCGCCCAGGGGCAGCGCCTCGACCACCTCGGCCGCGCGATCGGCGCCGCGACCCCCGCCGCCGGTCCGCCGGCGCCACCGCACGTCGGGGCACCCTCGCCGCCCGCCGGGCCGCCCCCACCGCCGGGCGCCGACCGGCCGTCATCGGCGCCCGCCGGGCCGCCCCCACCGCCGGGCGCCGGCCCGCCGTCATCGGCGCCCGCCGGCCCGCCGTCATCGGCGCCGGCCGGGCCGCGGTCACCGGCCGGTCCGCCGCCTCCGGCTCCGCCGTCGGCCGGGCAGCCGGGTACGCACCACGGATCGGGGGCGGGGATGGCCGGCGGCGCAGCCGCCGCGCCGGGGCGGCCGGGTGTCGAGGCGTACCCCCAAGGTGGCGAGACGGCGCTGGCGGTGCCGGCGGCGGCCGGGGTGCCGGGGCCGCGTGCGGGGGAGGCGGACCCGGCGGCGGAGCTGGAGCTGGCGCGGCGCTACGCCGACGAGGCCGACCGGTACGGGCAGCAGGCCGAGCTGCTGGCTCAGCGGCCCCCGCTGCTGCCGGCCTGGTCGCCGGTGGCCCGGGCGTTCGCCGTGTACCTGGGCTGTGCCGGCGTCGGCGTGGTCCTCATGCTGGTCATGGTGCTCGCGTCCGGCGTCGGGGTGGTCGACCTCGGCACTTTGTACGCCTGGATGTGCGCCGGGCTGCCTGCCGTGTCGCTGATCGCCGGCTGGCTGGTGCTCGGCCGCTGGGGTCGGCCGGCGATGGTCGCCGGGACGCCGGCCCGCTATCCGGTGCTGGGCATCCTGGTCTGCTTCCTGGCGCTCCCGCTGGCCTACTGCGGCTACCTGCTGCTCTTCCGCACGGTGTTCTGAGACGCGGCCGGCAGATCTTGGAAGATTCCGGCCCTTCCAGGGGCCGGAATCTTCCAAGATCTGTCTACGCTGGACGCTCACCGGCGTAGGGAGGCGAGTGGTGGCGCGGGATGGTGGTGTGCTCGACGGCTTTCACATCGGGCACGTGCCCGCCGGGGTCGGTGCGGAGGTGTCGGACTTCGCCAGCGAGTGGGAGGACGTCCGCGTCGCCAGCCGCGTCTGGGAGCGGCAGGTGCCCGACGGCCACCGCGTGGACCTGCGAGTGCACGTCCTGCGCGGCGAGCGGCTCACCGATCTCGCCGCGCTGCGGGACTTCCTCGCCGAATACCAGGAGCGGGATCCGGCCTCGTGGACGCCGGCCGACTTCGCCCACGGCACGAGCCCGGGTGCGGTCGCCGATGACCAGGCGTTCTGGCTGGCCGAACCGGGTGTCGCCGTGACTGTGCTGGTCGACCCGGAGCGCGTGGACCGGGGCCAGCTCGTCGCCACGGCGCTGGCCGTCCGCCCGGCCTGACGCGGGTCGAACCACGGGCCGGTCGCCGAGACGGATTCAGCCCAGGGGCCGCTTCCTTCCAAGATTTTGCGGCCGGCGCGCCGCCGCGTCACTGGTCGGTCAGCAGCAGCCAGTCGTCGTCGACCGGGTGCACCTGCGTCCGGTCGGGCCAGACGTGGGACGCCGTCGTGGTGGCGCGGGCCTGGTCGAAGCCGGGGCGGCGGGCGAACGTCGCGCCGTCGAAGGTGACCGGGCCGTGGAAGCGGGCCCGCCCGAAGCTGGCCTTGCTCTCGAAGCGGGCCTGCTCGAACCACGCCTCGCCGTCGAACTCGGCGAAGCGGAACAGCGCCAGGTCGGCGAAGCGGGCCTGGCGGAAGCCGGCGTACCCGCCGAACACCACGTGCTCCATCGACAGGCCGCCGAGGAACACCGCATCCCGGAAAGTGGCGCTGTCGGTGAACCGGGCGGTGTCGAAGGTGGCCGGTTGGTGGAACGTCGTGCCCCGGAACGTCACCCGCGCGAACGTGGCGCCCCGGCAGGACAGCGTGCCCCCGAGGTCGGCCCGGTCGAAGCTGGTCCCGGTGCTGTCGGCTCCGTCGAGCACGATCTCCGCGTCGCCGGTGACCCCGTCGAGCAACAGTTCGTCGAACGTCGCCCCCAGCGACAGCCGTCCGCGTACGTCCGCGCCGGTGAAGCGGGTGGTGCCGGTGCAGACCGCCCCGGTGAGGTCGGCGTCGACCAGGGTGCAGCCGGCGGCGTCGAACCCGTCCAGCCGGGCGCCGGTCAGGTCGAGGCTGACCCCGGGCCAGAAGTGGTCGCCGTCCGCGCGCAGGTGCCGGGTGAGCACCCGCTGGGCCGTGCGCCGTACCTCGGTCTCGCGCGAGTCGTTGGCGCCCGGCATCCGGAGGTACGCGCAGAGCACGGCCACGATCGTCGGCCGCTGCCCCGGATTGTCCTGACCGAGCCGCTCCAGCGCGTGCAGGCCGCCGAGGCGGACGGCGGCGTTGTCGCTGCCGAGCAGCTCGACGGCCCGGGTGTACAGCTCGGTGAGCCGGCGCTCGGCGGCGTCGTGCTCGGCCGCCGCGGCCTGCCGTTCCTGCTGCCGCTGCGCCGCCTCGGCGACGGCCTCGGTGTGCGCCTGGACGCGTTCGCGGTGCGTCTGGTCCTGGGCCGCGACGGCCTCCTGGTGGCGCTGCGCGCGTTCGCTGATCCACTGCCGGCGGGCGGCGAGCAGCAGCGCGAGGCCGCCGCCGGTGCCGGCCACCACGGTCAGCCCGGTGCGGATCGCGTCGACCCGCAGGGTGGCGCGGGTGTCCGGCTGGGTGGCCCGGTCGGCCTCGCCGAGCAGCCAGTCCAGCACCCACCAGCCGAGGGCGACGGCGAGCAGCAGCCCGACCAGCACCAGCCACCACGGCATCACCCGCAGCCGCTCGTCGGGGGGTGAGGTCACGGCCCCCAGCATGCCATCGACGCGCCAGCGGGTGGGGGAGCGCGCCGACATCGTTGCCGCGCAACGCCTCGCGGACCGTACGACACTCCCTTGTAGACGGACGGCATCCGGAATGCCGGAATGCACCTTTGATGGAACAAACGGTTACCGGAGCGTAACTTAGCATTGACGAGCCTGAATTAATGGCCCCATCATCGTCGCACCGGTCGATCGGACACCGCACCCACCACCACCCCGGAGGTGCAGCCATGCTGCTCCGAAAGACCGCCACCGTGCTCGCGGCCGTTCTCGCCGCGACGCTCGCCGTCCCGGCCGCGACCGCCGCCGCGGCACCTGTCCCGACCGCCCCGACCGCCTCGGCGGCGTCCGAACCCGCCGCCGTTCCGGCCGCCGAGGACGCCGCGGAACGCGCCGATGCCAGTGCCAACCCGGTGATCATCGTCGGTGGCCTCAGCGGCTTCGCCCTGGTCTACGAGCCGCTCGCCGCCCGCCTGCGTGGCGACGGTTTCCGTCCGTTCACCTACGAACTGCCGGGGCTCGGCTTCGGCGACATCCCCACCTCCGCCCGCGCCTTCGCCGGGTACGTCGACCAGGTCCGCGCCGTCACCGGTGCGGCGAAGGTGGACGTCGTGGCGCACTCGCAGGGCGGCCTGGTGGCCCGCTACTACCTGAAGCGGCTGAACGGCACCGGCACCGTCGGCCGGTACGTCAGCCTCGGCACCCCGGAGCAGGGGACGTACGTGGCGAACATCCTCACCTTCATCGGGCTGGGCAGTTGCGCCGGCGTCGTCTCCTGCCAGCAGATGACCATCGGCTCGGACTTCGTCGCCGACCTCAACGCCGGCGACGACACCCCCGGCGCGGTCCGCTACACCACGGTCCGCACCTGGCAGGACGAGCTGGTCCGGCCGGTGGACAACGCCGCGCTGGCCGACGGGGCCACCAACGCGCTGATCCAGGCGTGGTGCCCGCTGCGGCTGGTCGGGCACCTCGGGCTCGCGCTCGACGGCACCACGTACACGGTGATCCGGCAGGCGCTGCGCGACGAGCGCATCAGGCCGAACTGCTTCGCCCTCTGACACGCGACGCGCTCCGGGCGCCGCCGCGCGGCCCGGGGCCGGCGGTCGCCACCCCGCGGTGGCGACCGCCGGTCGGCGTCGGCTCAGCCGGTGGCCCGGCCGAGGATGAGGTCGGCGGCCCGCCACGCCAGCGCCGTGACCGGCCCGTTGAGGAAGCCGGCAACCAGCACCGGCAGCACGGACGCGTCGACCACCCGCAGCCCGGCCACACCGCGGACCCGTAGCTGCGGGTCCACCACGGACCCGTCGTCCGGGCCCATCGCGCAGGTGCCGACGGCGTGGTAGCCGCAGTAGCCGTGTGTCACCGCCGCCTCGACGATCTCCTCGTCGGTCCGTGCCGCCGGCCCGGGCAGGGTTTCCGCGGCGATCCGCCCGGCGATCGGGGCGGTGGCGAAGAGGTCCCGCATCCGCCGGAAGAGGTCCACCGCGACGGCCCGGTCGTGGGCGGTGGTGAAGTAGTTCGCCACGATCTCCGGTGGCGTCCGCGGGTCGGCCGTCGTGATGGCCAGCCGGCCCTCGCTGTCCGGCCGGGCGACCGTGCCCAGGCACATCAGCCCCGGCTCGCGCTCCAGTTCCAATGCCCGGCCCGGCTGGTGGGGCGCGGCGGAGAAGGGCGCCATCAGCAGGGACGCGTCCGGCCGGTCCAGCTCCGGCCGGGACTTGACGTACGCCACGACGTCGTGGACCGGCAGCGCGAGCGGCCCCCGGCGGGTGGCCAGGTAGCGCAGCGCCGCCGCGGCCTGCCCGAGCGGGCTGCCGAGCCGCCGGTTGTAGCCTCCGGGACCGGCGAGCCGGTACTGGAGCACCATCGGCCGGTGCTCCCGCAGGCCGGCGCCGACCCGCGGCTGGTCGACAAGCACGTCCACGCCGGCGGCGCGCAGGGTGTCGGCCGGCCCGATCCCGGAGACCTGCAACAACTGCGGGCTGGCGAGGGCGCCGGCGGCCAAGATCACCTCGGCGGTGGCCAGGTGCTCGTGCCGCCGCCCGCCCGACTCGACCCCAACGCCGACCGCGCGACCGTCGCGGACCAGCACCCGCAGCACACGGGTGTCCACCGCGACGGTCAGGTTCGGGCGGTCCCGGACCGGGTGCAGGAACGCGTCGGCGGCGCTCACCCGCCGGCCGTCGCGGATGGTCGCCATGGTGTAGCCGATCCGCTCCCCGTCGTCGGCGTTCACGTCGTCGACGCGGCGCCAGCCGAGGGTGCCCGCGGCTTCGATCATCTCTTCGCACAGCTGGTCGGTGCCGGTGACGGAGGACAGCCGCAGCGGCCCGCCGGCGCCTCGCACCGGCGAGGCGCCGAGCGGGTTGTCCTCCAGCAGCCTGAAGATCGCCAGCATGGTCGACCAGCCCCAGCCCGGGTTGCCCCGGCGTTCCAGGTCGTCCCAGTCGGCCGGGCCGCCGCGCGCGTACACCATGCCGTTGACGGAGGTGGAGCCGCCGATCATCCGCCCGCGCTGCCACGTCTCCGGGCGCCCCGGGGCGGCGCTCGCGGGGTAGTGCCAGGCCCGGCGCGGGTCGTCCATGAGCGGGGCGAAGCCCTTGGGGACGCGAACCAGGGGGCTGCCGTCCCACCCGCCGGCCTCGATCAGCAGCACCCGGGTGCCCGGGTCCTCGCTGAGCCGGTTGGCGACAACACAGCCGGCCGCTCCCGCCCCGACGATGACGTAGTCGAACCCGTTCATCCTGGACCCTCACCCCCGCTGGAACATGAAGATCCTCCATACGGTAGTGATCCGATTACTCAGCGGAAATGGCCCGATCGTTGTCCCCGGGTCCGCTGCTCGGCCCGGCCCCGACCGGGCGCACCGGGGGCCTGGACCGGCTCGCCCCGAGGAACTGGCCCACCGCCGGGCCGCGGCAACGTCGAGGGCGGCTGACCGGTTCTCCTCGCGGCGGCTGCGCGGCCGGGATTGCCGACGAAGTTGGCCGTACCGGCCCCCGGCGCGTGGGACGCTGTGCGCGTGCCGGCCGGCGCCGCCGGCGCGACGGGCGGGAGGAGAACGCCATGACGGGGATGCCGGAGGTCGACTTCGCGCTCGACACGTACGAGTGCATCGTGCTCTATCCCGGCCCGTCCGGGCGGGCGCTGCCGGCGGAGACCGTGCAGCGGCTCCAGGCCGAGCACCTCGCGCACATGCAGGCCCTGCAACGGCGCGGCATCATCCTGGTCGCGGGGGCGGTGGACGGGCCCGCCCGCGAGCCGGACCCGCCGCTCGGGTTCGGCCTGGCCCGCACCGGCTCGGTGGACGACGTCCGCAGCGTGATGGAGGCCGACCCGGCCGTGCAGGCCGGCCTCTACAAGGTGGATGTGATGAGCTTCTACTGCCCGGCCGGTTCGCTGGAGTTCCCGCTGGCCAAGACGCAGAGCTGAGCAGACTCCATGAGCGTTCGTCGGTCGCCCCGGCGCCGTGCACCCGCGCCTTCCGGCCCGGCTGACACCGGACGGTACGATTCCGGGCGCGCGGTCGCCGATGCCCGCCGTCACGACGTCCCCGGCGGGCAGTCCCACCGCCGGCCGCGCACCCGCGCGTCGTCGGACGAACTTGTTTGCAGTGCGACAGGGGTCGGCCCGCAGTCCGGCCCGGAGGAGAGACTAGCCTGATGGGCGTGACACGCCGCGCGAAGATCGTCTGCACACTTGGTCCCGCCACCTCCTCGCCCGAGCGCATCCGCGGCCTCGTCGAGGCCGGCATGAACGTGGCGAGACTCAACTTCAGTCACGGCAGCCACGCCGACCACGAGGCCGTCTACCGGCTCGTGCGGGAGGCGGCCGACGCGGCCGGCCGTCCGGTGGCGGTCCTGGCCGACCTGCAGGGCCCGAAGATCCGGCTCGGCCGCTTCGCCGACGGCCCCCACGAGTGGCGCACCGGCGACTCCGTCGTCATCACGAGTGACGACGTCGTCGGCACCAAGGAGCGGGTCTCCTGCACCTACAAGAAGCTGCCGCAGGAGGTGAAGCCCGGCGACCGGCTGCTGATCGACGACGGCCGGGTCGCGGTCGAGGTCACCGACGTCACGGGCAACGACATCCGCGTCCTGGTCACCGAGGGCGGCCCGGTCTCCAACAACAAGGGCGTGTCACTGCCGAACGTGGCGGTCAGCGTCCCCGCGCTGTCCGACAAGGACTCCGAGGACCTGCGGTTCGCCCTCGGCCTCGGCGTCGACCTGATCGCGCTCTCCTTCGTCCGCTCCGCCGACGACATCAAGCTGGTCCACGCCATCATGGCCGAGGAGGGTGTGCACCGGCCGGTGCTGGCGAAGGTCGAGAAGCCCGAGGCGGTGGACCACCTCGAGGCGATCGTGCTGGCCTTCGACGGTGTCATGGTGGCCCGGGGCGACCTCGGCGTGGAGCTCCCGCTCGACCACGTCCCGCTGGTGCAGAAGCGCGCGGTGCAGCTCTGCCGGGAGAACGCCAAGCCGGTCATCGTGGCCACCCAGATGCTCGACTCGATGATCGAGAATTCCCGGCCCACCCGCGCCGAGGCCTCCGACGTGGCGAACGCCGTCCTCGACGGCGCGGACGCGGTGATGCTCTCCGGCGAGACCAGCGTCGGCAGGTACCCGGTGCTGGCCGTCAGCACCATGGCCAAGATCGTCACCACCACCGAGTCCGGCTCGATCGGCGTGCCCCGGCTCCAGCACGACCCGCGTACGCACGGCGGCGCGCTCACCGTCGCCGCCTCGTCGATCGCCCGGGCCATCAGCGCCAAGGCCCTGGTGGCGTTCTCGCAGACCGGCGACACCGTCCGCCGCCTGTCCCGGCTGCACTGCGACCTGCCGCTGCTCGCGTTCACCCCGGTGCCCGAGGTGCGCAACCAGCTCGCGTTGTCCTGGGGCGTGGAGACGTTCCTGATGCCGTTCGTCGAACACACCGACGACATGTTCCGGCAGGTCGACGAGGCCCTGCTGGGCCTGGGCCGGGCCAATCCCGGCGAGTACGTCGTGATCGTCGCCGGCAGCCCGCCCGGCACCCCCGGCTCGACCAACACGCTGCGCGTACACCAGCTGGGGTCGCTCGTCGACGCCGCGTCCGCGCGGGCGCTGCAGTGAGCGCGGCGGAGATCGCGGTCGGCCAGGCCGCCGTCGACCAGTTGCTGGAGGTCCTGGACCTCACGCCCACCGGCGAGATGGCCTTCCGGGGGATGAGCCCGCCGGTCGGTCCGCAGCGGGTGTACGGGGGGCAGGTCGCCGGCCAGGCCCTCGTCGCCGCCGGCCGCACCGTCGACCCGGAGCGTTTCGTGCACTCCCTGCACGGCTACTTCGTACGCCCCGGTGACCCGGTCGAGCCGATCGAGTACCAGGTGGAGAACATCCGCGACGGCCGCTCGTTCTCGGTCCGCCGCGCGGTCGCGCTCCAGCACGACAAGCCGATCTTCTTCATGTCCGCGTCCTTCCAGCGGGTGGAGGAGGGGCTGGACCACCAGGCGCCGGGCCCACCGGACGTGCCGGGGCCGGACGAGGTGCCGACCATGAGCGACCGGCTCGCCCGCTACCCGGAGCGGCTCGGCATCTGGGCGCAGATCCCGCGCCCCATTGACGTCCGCTACGTCGGCGAGCCGGGCTGGGTCCGTCCCGGTGACCGCCCGGCCGAGCCGCACCAACGGGTGTGGATGCGCATCGACGGCAAGCTGCCCGACGACCCGCTGCTGCACGCGTGCGCGCTGACGTACGCCTCCGACCTGACCCTGCTGGACTCCGTGCTGTCGGTGCACGGCGAGGTCTGGGGTCCCGGCGGCGTGGTGGGCGCGAGCCTGGACCACGCGCTGTGGTTCCACCGGCCGTTCCGCGCCGACGAGTGGTTCCTCTACGACTGCTGGAGCCCGTCGGCGTCCGGCGCGCGGGGGCTGGCGACCGGCCGGATGTTCACCCGCGGCGGGCGGCAGATCGCCAGCGCCGTTCAGGAGGGCCTGCTGCGCCGGGTCGGCGCCTGACCGCGATCCGGCCGTCACCGGCCGCCCCCTGCCGATCGGCCGAGGGGTGATCCGCCGGGCGGGGTGACCGGCCGGATAGCCTGTCCGGCATGCGTCTCTCCGCCCGGGTCGACTACGCCCTCCGCGCGGTCGCCGAGCTCGCCTCGGTGACCGGCGGCTCCACCGCCGGGCGGGGCCGGCCGGTGACCGCCGACCAGATCGCCCGCGCCCAGGACATCCCGCCGAAGTTCCTGGAGAGCATCCTGCTGCAACTGCGCCGGGGCGGGATCGTGCACGCCCAGCGGGGCCCGGAGGGCGGCTACTGGCTGGCCCGGCCGGCGGACGAGATCTCCCTCGCCGAGGTGATCCGGGTGATCGACGGGCCGCTCGCGCACGTACGGGGGCAGCGGCCCGAGGACCTCGGCTACCACGGGCCGGCGCGAGCCCTGCAGGACGTGTGGATCGCCCTGCGGGCCAGCGAACGGCAGATCCTCGACCTGGTGACCGTCGCCGACGTCGCCGGCGGCACGCTCCCGCCGCGCGTCACCGAACTCGCCGCCGACCCGGCCGCCTGGACCTGACCGACGTCCCACTGATCGAACAGGGGCTTGACCCGGGCACCGCCCATCCCGCATTGTCGACCAAGTCGATAGGAGATACCCAAAAACTCGGGAGGTGCCGTGCGCAAGCTGCTCGTCCTCGCGCTCGTCGGGCTGGCCGCGCAGCTCGTCGACGGCGCGCTCGGCATGGCGTACGGGCTCACCTCCTCGACGCTGCTGCTGCTCGCCGGCGTCGCGCCGGCCGCCGCCTCGGCGTCGGTGCACCTCGCCGAGATGGGCACGACGCTCGCCGCGGGCGTGGCGCACTGGCGGTTCGGCAACGTCGACTGGCGCGTGGTCGGCCGCATCGCCGTGCCGGGCGCGCTCGGGGCGTTCGCCGGCGCGACCTTCCTCAGCGCCATCTCCACCGAGGCCGCCGCGCCCTGGATGGCGGCGATCCTGTTCACGCTCGGCGCGTACCTGCTGGTGCGCTTCTCCCGGCCGCTGCGCACCGAGCGGCGCGCCGGCCGGCTGCGCGGGCGCTTCCTCGGCCCGCTCGGCCTGGCCGCCGGCTTCGTCGACGCCACCGGCGGCGGGGGCTGGGGGCCGGTCGCCACGCCCGCCCTGCTGGTCAGCGGCCGGATGGAGCCCCGCAAGGTGATCGGCTCGGTCGACACCGCCGAGTTCCTGGTCGCCGGCGCGGCCAGCGTCGGGTTCCTCCTCGGCCTCGGCTCCGAGGGCTTCCTGCTGCCGATGGTGGCCGCCCTGCTGGTCGGCGGCCTGATCGCCGCCCCGCTGGCCGCCTGGCTGGTCCGCATCGTGCCCGCCCAACTGCTCGGCGCGGCGATCGGCGGGGTGATCGTGCTGACCAACGCCCGCACGCTGATGCGCGCCGCCGACCTCGGTGGCGGGGCCCGGCCGGCCGTGTACGCGCTGCTGGTCGCCGGCTGGGTCGCCGCGCTCGGGTTCGCCGTCCGGGCCCTGCTGCGCGCCCGCCGCGCCCGGGCGGTCGCCGCAGCCGCCCTCGTCGCCGCCCACCCGGCCGGCCCGGTGCCGCACCCCGCCGACGCCACCCCCGAGCCGGTCGCCGCTCCGAGCCGGTAGTCCCCGCTCGTTCCACCGCGAGATCTTGGAGAGGAACGGCCCGCCCGAGGGGCCGAAATCTTCCAAGATCCTCCGCGCGCCGCGCGCCGCGCCGCCCGCCGTGCCGCCCGCCGTGCGGTCAGCGGGGGAGGAGGGTGTCGGTGGCGTCGGTGAGCAGGGTCCAGGCCTCGTCGACGTGGGTCTCGGTGGTCTGCGGCGAGCCGACCGCGAGCCGCAGCGTGTACCGGCCCGCCACCCGGGTGTGCGTCAGGTGCACCCGGCCGGTCGCGTTCACCCGGGCCAGCAGTTCGGCGTTGACCGCGTCGTCGGCCCGCAGGCGGAAGCAGACCAGCGAGTACGGGTGCGGAGCGGCCAGTTCGAACCGTTCGTCGGCGCGTACCCGGTCGGCGAGGCGGCCGGCGAGCGCCACCCCCGACCGGATGTGCGCGCGCAGGCCCTCCACCCCGTACCAGCGCAGGACGAACCACAGCTTCAACGCCCGGAACCGGCGGCCCAGCGGCACCTGCCAGTCCCGGTAGTCGATCACCGCGCCGGACTCGGTGGCCACGTTGCGGAGGAACTCCGGCATCACCGTCAGCGCCTCGATCAGCTCGCCCCGGTCGGCCACCCAGAACGCGTCACAGTCGAAGCCGGTGAGCAGCCACTTGTGCGGGTCGAAGCAGTACGAGTCGGCGTACTC
This sequence comes from Micromonospora sp. H33, assembly GCF_052068455.1. Taxonomy (NCBI): domain Bacteria; kingdom Bacillati; phylum Actinomycetota; class Actinomycetes; order Micromonosporales; family Micromonosporaceae; genus Micromonospora; species Micromonospora sp. H33. Next base: position 531,399 of record NZ_JBQHDE010000002.1, read on the forward strand.
CAGCCCGGCGTGCCCGAACCGCAGTTCGGGGCAGACCGCCGCCGCGCCCGCGTACGCGGCATCCACGTGCAGGAAGATCCCGTACTCGGCGCAGATCGCGCCGATCTCCGGCAGCGGATCGATCGCGGTCGTCGAGGTGGTCCCCACGGTGGCGACCACCAGGGCCGGTACCACGCCGGCGGCCCGGTCCGCCTCGATGGCGGCCCGCAGTGCCGCCGGCGACATCGCCAGGGTCTCCGGGTCCGCCTCGACCAACCCGACGCCGTCCTCACCGAGCCCGGCGATCCGGACGGCCTTCTCGATGGACGAATGGCCCTGAGTGGACGTGTACGCGCGGTAGCGGCGGTCGACGCCGGCCTCCCGCCACCGGCCCCCGCTCGCCCGGTGCACCGCCACCAGTGTCGCCACGAGGGTCGCCGAGGAGGCCGAGTCCTGGATGACACCGCCGCCGGCGCCGGCCGACCGGAACCGCTCCGGCAGGTCCAGCAGGTCGGCGAGCCAGTCCAGCATCGCCGTCTCCAGTTCGGTGCAGGCCGGACCGGTCGCCCAGAGCATCCCCTGCACGCCCAGCCCCGAGCTGACCAGGTCGCCGAGCACGCTCGGGCCGGACGTGTTGGCCGGGAAGTAGCCGAAGAAGCCGGGGTGCTGCCAGTGCGTGAGGTGCGGCGTGACCAGCGTGTCGAGGTCCGCGAGGACCGCCGCGACCGGCTCGCCGTGCTCCGGCGGTCCGGCCGGGAGCCCGGCGGCCACCGCGCCGGGCGGGGCCGACGAGGTCACGGGACGCTCGGGCAGCGTGGCCCAGTAGTCGGCTATCCAGTCCACCACGGCGTGCCCGGCGCGGCGGAACTCCTCCGGGGTCATGTGCGCAACCACCCGGCGAGTGGATCAAGAATGCGCGGCGGAGGCAAGGACAACCACCCGCGTTGAAAATAGTGAGGCACCGGGCCGGAGCCGCGGAACCCGCCAACTCCGGCCCGGTGCGCCACACCGTGGCACCCCCGACCCGTCCCGACCGGGAATGCCGTACCACCACCGGAACCAAAGCTATGCGCACCGGGCGTCCCGGGAGTGACGTCGGCGTAAAGATCGTGTTTCAGGAGTCCCGGCGCAGGCCGCCGGCGACCCGCTCGGCGATCAGCTCGAACGAGCGCACCCGGTCGGCCACGTCGTACACCAGCGTCGTGAGCATCAGCTCGTCCGCGCCCGTGCGCTCCAGCAGCTCCCCGAGCTGCCGCCGGACCGTCTCCGGCGAACCCGTCGCCTGCCCCTCGCGGCGCTGCGCCACGAACTCCCGTTCCAGCTCCGTGTACGGGTACGCCGCCGCCTCCTCCGGCGTGGCGAGGGGCTCCGGCCGGCCCGAGCGCAGCTTCAGGAACGCCAGCCCGGCCGGCCCGGCCAGCCACTCGGCCCGCTCGTCGGTCTCCGCGCACACCGCGTTGACCGCCACCATCGCGTACGGCCGCTCCAGCCACCGCGACGGCCGGAAGTTCTGCCGGTACAGCGCCAGCGCCGGCAGCGTGTTCTGCGCGCTGAAATGGTGCGCGAACGAGAACGGCAGACCCAGCAACCCGGCCAGCTGGGCGCTGAACCCGCTGGAGCCCAGCAGCCAGATCGCCGGCCGCTGCCCCAGACCCGGCGTGGCCGTGATCGGCCCCGGGTCCTCACCGGTGAAGTAGTTCATCAGGTCCGTCAGCTCCCGGGGGAACCCCTCCGCCGACAGCCCCTCCATCGTCCGGCGCAGCGCCAGCGCCGTCATCTGGTCGGTGCCCGGCGCACGCCCGATGCCGAGGTCGATCCGGCCCGGATGCAGCGCCTCCAGGGTGCCGAACTGCTCGGCCACCACCAGCGGCGCGTGGTTCGGCAGCATCACCCCGCCCGAGCCCAGCCGGATGGTGCTCGTGTGCGCCGCGAGGTGCGCCAGCAGCACCGCCGGGGCGGACGACGCGATCGCCGGCATGTTGTGATGCTCGGCCACCCAGAACCGGTGGTACCCCAGCTCCTCGGCCCGCCGGGCCAGTGCGGTCGTGTGCCGCAACGCCTCCCCGGCGCTCGCGCCACGGGCCACCGGAGCAAGATCAAGAACAGACATCGGTACGTCGATCACAACCGTCGCCAACCCGCTGGGCGTCCAGTTTGTTCCGGAAGGTGGCCTAACCCACGCCGCGCGCCTGCTCGAAGATCAGGCTCGTCTGGGTGTGCTGCACCGCCGGGTCCACCGCCAGATGGTCGAGCACGAAGTCCCGCAGCGCGTCCGCCGACGCCGCGCGCACGTGCAGCACGTAGTCCTCCGCGCCCGCCACGTGGAACACCGCCACCACCCCCGGCAGCCGCACCGACCGCGCCCGGAACGCGTCCACCACCGCCCGGTCGTGCGCCGACAGCCGCACCGACACCAGCGCCTGCAACGGCAGGCCCACCGCCGCCGGGTCCACCTCCGCGTGGAACCCCCGGATCGCCCCGCACTCCCGCAGGGCGCGGGTGCGCGCCAGGCAGGTCGACGGAGCGACCCCCACCCGCTCGGCGAGGGCGTTGTTCGGCAGGCGGCCGTCCGCGGCCAGCTCCGCCAGGATCGCGCGGTCGGTGTCGTCCAGGCTGGCGTACGGCCGCACATCGTTCGGTGCAACGGGCATGCCACCATCCTCTCCCGAATCACCCGAGCCTGCCCAGCGACTTTGCCGAATGATGTTCGATGCTATTGCTGTAGACGCCTCACATGTTCGATCCTTCCGGCATGACGACCGTGGACACCCGAGCCGTGCACGCCGGCCGCGACGACCTCGCCGCCCTCGGCGTCCACGCCGCGCCCATCGACCTGTCCACCACCAACCCACTGCCCTCGGTCGACACCGGCGGCGACGCGTACGAGACCCTCGCCACCGGCGGGACCCTCTCACCCGGTGGCACCGCCGTCTACCAACGGCTGTGGAACCCCACCGTCGCCCGCTTCGAGACCGCCCTCGCCGACCTCGAAGGCACCACCGACGCCGTCGCCTTCGCCAGCGGCATGGCCGCCCTCACCGCCGCCCTGCTCGCCGCCACCCGCGACGGCAAGCGGCACCTCGTCGCCGTCCGCCCCCTCTACGGCGGCACCGACCACGTCCTCGCCACCGGCCTGCTCGGCACCGACGTCACCTGGGCCCGCCCCGACGAGGTCGCCACCGCCGTCCGGCCCGACACCGCCCTCGTCCTCGTCGAGACCCCCGCCAACCCCACCCTCGACCTCGTCGACATCGCCGCCCTCGCCCGCGCCGCCGGCGAAGCGCCGCTGCTCGTCGACAACACGGTCGCCACGCCTGTGCTCCAGCAGCCCGCCCGGCACGGCGCCACCCTCGTCCTGCACAGCGCCACCAAGAGCATCGGCGGCCACGGCGACGTCCTCGCCGGCGTCATCGCCTGCGACACCGACTGGGCGACCCGGCTCCGGCAGGTGCGGGCACTCACCGGCGCGATCCTGCACCCCCTCGGCGCGTACCTCGCCCACCGCGGCCTCCAGACCCTCCCGCTGCGCGTCCGCGCCCAGCAGGCCGGCGCCGAGAAGATCGCCGCCTGGCTCGCCGACCACCCCGCCGTCGCGCGCGTCCACCACCCCTCGCTGCACGACCCCGCCGGGCTCGTCGGCCGCCAGATGTCCGGCCCGGGCAGCCTCCTCGCCTTCGAGGTACGCGGCGGCGCACCCGCCGCGGCCGCCGTCGCCGGCGCCTGCCGGCTCATCACCCACGCGGTCTCGCTGGGCGGCGTGGACACGCTGATCCAGCACCCGGCGTCGCTCACCCACCGGCCGGTGCAGGGGGAGGCGAGGCCGGTGGGCGGACTGCTGCGGCTGTCGGTCGGCCTGGAGGACCCGGAGGACCTGCGCGAGGACCTGGGGCGGGCGCTGGGCGCGATCGCCTGACGGGCGGGTCCGGCACGCCGGCCCGACGGGCGTCACGACTTCGGGCCGACGTGGCGGTCGAGCGCGGCGACGGCTTCCCGGCGCGCGACGGACAGCGAGTTGCGACGGTTCATCCGCCAAGCGATGTCGAGCAGGTCCAGGGCCCACTGGCAGAGGCCCATGATGTCGACGGACTCGTTGGTGAACATGTAGCGGGGGTAGACGTACTCCTTGCCTCGAACCTTCACCCGGTTGGCGAAACGCGCACCGTCGGAGTGGAACAGGCCGCGCAGGAAATCGCCCGCGCAGGCGGTGACGATGTCCTTCTGCCAGTCGGCGAGGACGATCGGCCGCTCGTGTTTCTTGCCCGGTCCGTGTTGCGGCAGCAGGCAGGGCCAGTGCTTGCCGTAGCTCTGGACGTTGACACAGCCCTGTTGCGGGACCCGCTGCACCTTGGACGCCAGCACCCGGCGCATGGCGTTCTCGCAGGCGGCGATCAGGCCGGGCCAGGAGTTGCTGCAGGAGATCCGCAACACGGGGACCCGCGCCGTGGTGACGAGGTGGCCGTCACCCAGGTAGAGGCCGAGAAGGTAGCTGTATGCCGATGGATCTGTCGGGCTGCCGACATCGGGCCGGCAGCGGAAGCAGCGAAGTGCGGTCCCTTGGCTGATGGGCTCGGGCCGATCGCGGCACCAGCGCCACACCGTGCGGTAGGAGAGCCCGACGCTGCGGGCGGTGTCAGCGATGCTGGCTCCGGACAGATACAACCGCCGGGCGCGAGCGCGGATCTCGGGTGGATGCACGCACTGATCGTCGAACAGAAGTACGACAAATTGGTGTCCCCGGTGGGATTCGAACCCACACTGTCGGAGGTTTGAGCTCCGTTTCTCTACCGGTTGGAATACGGGGACATACTCGCCGAAGCCTTTAGTGGCGCCTCATAGAGTACCCACTACGCTAGGGGCGTCGACACCCGGCTGAGCGGGTGTCGGGCGAAGAATGGTGGGGGTAAGGCTGGTGGCCGAGACGCAGACGGACGCCGAGCGCAGGCGCGTACTGATCGCCGAGGACGAGGCGCTCATCCGGCTGGACCTCGCCGAGATGCTCGCCGAGGAGGGCTACGAGGTCGTCGGCGAGGCCGGCGACGGTGAGACCGCCGTCCGGCTGGCCGAGGAGCTGAAGCCCGACCTGGTCATCCTCGACATCAAGATGCCGATCATGGACGGGCTGGCCGCCGCCGAGCGGATCGCCGGCGCGCGGATCGCCCCGGTGATCATCCTGACCGCGTTCAGCCAGCGGGACCTGGTGGAGCGGGCGCGGGCGGCCGGCGCGATGGCGTACCTGGTGAAGCCGTTCCAGAAGAGCGACCTGGTCCCGGCGGTGGAGATCGCCCTGTCGCGGTACTCGGAGATCGCCGCCCTCGAGTCGGAGGTCGCCGGCCTGACCGACCGCCTGGAGATCCGCAAGACCGTCGAACGCGCGAAGGGCGCGCTGATGACGACGTACGGGATGACGGAGCCGCAGGCGTTCAAGTGGATCCAGCGCACGGCGATGGACCACCGGATGACCATGAAGGAGGTCGCCGAGCGGATCCTCGCGGAGACCGCCGGCGGCGAGGTGGCCCGCCCGGCCACCTGAGGACCCATCCGTCCGGCCGGTCCCGGGCGGGGTCCGGATCGATAGCATCGGATCCGTGTCGGTGCGGCGGCTGATGGCGGTGCTCGCCGCCGTGGTGCTGCTCGTCGGTTGCGAGCGGGCGGGGACCGCCGACCGCCCGGAACGCGCGCTCACGCCGGCCTGGACGGCGCTGACCCTGCCGGTCCCGCCGGGGCCGCCGGGGCGGCTGCTGTTGCGCGACGCGGCGTCCTGCGGGGGCCGGTGGTACGTGGCCGGCGGCGTCGCCGACGCGGCGGGTGGCACCCGGCCGGCGGCCTGGACGAGTGCGGACGGCGTGACGTTCGCGCCGCTGACGCTGGTGCCGTCGAGCTTCTCCGGTGAGCAGCACGTGCTGTCGGCGGTGGCGTGCCGGGGGTCGCGGGTGGCGGCGGTCGGGTCGAAGAGCGGGGGAGTGCACGGCAATCCGCGGGTCGGGACCTGGGCGCAGGGTCCGGACGGGGCGTTGCGGGAGGTGCCGGCGCCGTTCGAGCAGTTCGGTGGTCCCCGGGCGGTGAGTGTGGGCCGGATCGTGGCCGGCCCGGAGGGCTGGCTGGTGGTCGGGTCGCGGGTGGCCGGGGCGGCGGTCTGGATCTCACCGGACTCGTCGGCGTTCACGCTGGTGGAGGGTGTGCCGGAGCTTGCGGGCGACGCTCGCGGGCGCACGGTGGCGGCGGACGCGGTGGCCGTACCGTCGGGGTGGCTGGTGGTGGGGTCGTTGCTGGCGGCCGGCGGGCCGAGGCCGTTGGCGTGGATGTCGGCCGACGGCCGCGCGTGGCGGCGGGCGGAGTTGCCGGGCGGTCCGGACGGTTCGGGTGCGGCCCAGCGGGTGGTGGCGACCGCGGGCGGGCCGGTGGCGGTGGGGCCGGCGGGTGCGGTGGGTTTCGCGGCGTGGCGGTCGACGGCGGACGGCTGGCGGTGGGCCGGGGCGTTCGGTGCCGGTGGTGCCGGGGTGCCGTCGGTGGCGGGTCTGGCGGTGGCCGGCGCGGGCGTGGTGGCGGTGACTCGTGGGGCGGCCGGTCACGCCCTGTGGTTCTCGCCTGATCTTGGCCATTCGTGGCGGGCGATGGGGTTGCCGAGGGCGGTTCCGGACACCGGTGACACGGCGGTGGCGGTCGCGTCTGACGGAGATCGATTGCTGTTGGTCGGGGATGACGGGGAAGGCTCCCGTGCCTGGTGGGGGGCGTTGTCGGCGGCCGGTCGGTAGCTGGTCTAACGACTTTCGCTCGTTACCGACGAAACAAAGGTGAAAAGGTTTCAGGACCGAAGGTTCTTACAGCGATCGTTTCTGATCGGGCACGGCGTGTAACGGTTCGGTCAACCCGCTCTCCTGGGGCTTTCATCACAGCTCGGAGGTGGGATAACGTCCGGCCCCAGACCGGCGACGACGGTCTGGTTCGGCCACCCCGCAAGGGCCAATCGGTGCCGGGTGGATCGGGCCATTGGGATGGAGGAGGGTACGAGCCGTGAGGCAGAAGCTCGCACGGGTGCTGAGTGGCGTCGCCATCAGCGCACTAGTGTTCGGCGGCGCGGCCGCATGCAAGGCTGACAGTGGTAGCGAGGGTGGTGGCAGTTCCGCCGCCTGCGATCTGAAGCTCGGCTTCTTCGGCCCGCTGACCGGTGACGCGGCCGGTCTCGGTATCCACATGCGCAACGGCACCAAGCTGGCGATCGACCAGTACAACAAGGAGAACGCCGACTGCAAGGTCACCCTGGCCGAGTACGACTCGCAGGGCGACCCGGCCAAGGCCCCGGCCCTGGCGCAGCAGGCCGTCGGCGACCAGAAGGTCGTCGGCATCGTCGGCCCGGCGTTCTCCGGTGAGTCCGAGGTTGCCGACCCGATCTTCGACGAGGCGGGTCTGCCGATCATCACCCCGTCGGCCACCCGGCCGAGCCTGAGCACCAAGGGCTGGAAGATCTTCCACCGGGGCGTCGGCAACGACATCTCCCAGGGCCCGGCCCTCGGTCGTTACATCAAGGACGTCCTGAAGGCCGAGAAGGTCTACGTCGTCGACGACCAGTCCGCCTACGGCGCGGGTCTGAAGGACGAGGTCAAGAAGGTCATCGGCAGCAGCGCGGTCGGCGAGGACAAGATCCAGGTCAAGCAGACCAACTTCTCCGCCGTCTCCACCCGGATCATCTCCAGCGGCGCGACGGCGCTGTTCTTCGGTGGCTACTACACCGAGGCGGGCCTGCTGCTCAAGCAGCTCAAGGGTGCCGGCTGGAAGGGCACGATGGTCGCCGGTGACGGCGTCAACGACGCCAACTTCATCAAGGTCGCCGGCGAGGCGGTCGCCGAGGGCACGATCCTGACCTGCCCGTGCGCTCCGGCCACCGCGGCCAAGGGCACCTTCCTCACCGACTACAAGGCCGCGTTCGAGAACGCCGAGCCCGGCACCTACGCCGACGTGTCGTACGACATCACCAAGATCTTCCTCGAGGGCATCAAGAGCGGCAAGAGCACCCGTGCCGACCTGCTGTCCTTCGTCAAGTCGTACAACAAGGCGGGCACGGCGACCGGCGTGACCTACAAGTTCGAGGCCAGCGGCGAGCTGGACCCGGCCCAGGTGGTCGTCTGGGCGTTCAAGGTCAACGCGGGCAAGGTCGTCCCGGACGTCGAGATCCCCAAGGCCTGACCGGACAGCCGGTCCCCTGGGACACACGGTGCGGCCGGGAGTTCTCCTCCCGGCCGCATCGTTTGGCCGCACCTTTGGAGCCCCCACTTGAACTTCGATGAGTTCTTCGGAAACTTCCCGGCGCTGACCATAACCGGGTTGGAGCAGGGCGCGATCTACGCGCTCGTCGCTCTCGGCTACACCCTGGTATACGGTGTGCTGCGCCTGATCAACTTTGCCCACTCCGAGGTCTTCATGGTCGGTACCTTCACCGCCCTGTGGACCTGGGAGGCGCTGGGCTACGACCAGAACAGCCCCTCACCGGCCTTCGGGCCGCTGCTCATAGCCCTGGTGGCCGGCCTCGCGGTGGCGGCCCTCGCCTCGGCGGCCACCGCCGTCACGGTCGAGTTGGTGGCGTACCGGCCGCTGCGGAAGCGCAACGCCCCGCCGTTGGCGTTCCTGATCACCGCGATCGGCGCGTCCTTCGTGCTGGCCGAGTCGTTCGGCATCGGCACCTCCCGGGCGCCGTTCGGCATGCCGACGCTGATCCCGCAGGAGACGCTCTTCACCGTCTTCGGCGCCGCGATCACCAACGTCCAGCTGATCATCCTCGGCGTGACGCTGGTGATGATGGTGGGCCTGGACCAGTTCGTGAACCGCAGCCGGCTGGGCCGCGGCATCCGGGCGGTGGCCCAGGACGCGGACACCGCCGCCCTGATGGGCGTCAACAAGAACCGGGTCATCCTGCTGGTGTTCGTGCTCGGCGGTCTGATGGCCGGTGTGGCGGCGCTGCTGTGGAACGTCCGGTACGGCTACACCAAGTTCAACGTCGGCTTCCTCATCGGGCTCAAGGCCTTCGCGGCCGCGGTCCTCGGCGGCATCGGCAACCTGCGCGGCGCGCTGCTCGGTGGCCTGCTGCTGGGCGTCGCGGAGAACTACGCGGCCGGCCTCTTCGGTGGAGACTGGAAGGACTTCACCGGTTTCGTGCTGCTGGTCGTGCTGCTGATGTTCCGGCCCACCGGTCTGCTCGGTGAATCACTCGGGAGGGCGCGCGCATGACCGCCACCGCGGAGAACGGACGGACCTCGCGGATGAAGGCGCGGTGGTCGCACCTGCCCAAGCAGGTCCGCTGGGCGGGCCTGGCGGCCCTGGTCGTCTTCCTCTACATCCTGCCCAACCGCTGGTTCTACGAGTACCTGGGCTTCCCGATCGGCGGCGAGTACTTCGCCTTCTACACCACCCGATCGGACTTCGCCGGGGTGCTCTTCGACACCGCGGTGTTCGTGCTGCTGGCCGTCGGGCTCAACGTCGTGGTCGGCTTCGCCGGCCTGCTCGACCTGGGTTACTTCGGCTTCTACGCGCTCGGCGCGTACACGGTCGCGTTGCTGACCTCGCCGGAGAGCCGGTTCGGCACCGAGTGGCCGTGGCTGGCGGCGGTGCCGCTGGCGGTCATGGTGACCATGGTCTCCGGCGTGATCCTCGGTGGCCCGACGCTGCGCCTGCGCGGCGACTACCTGGCCATCGTCACGCTCGGCTTCGCCGAGATGATCCGGCTCTACGCCGCGCGCAACGAGGGCATCCTGCAGGGCCAGCGGGGCATCCCGGCCGTCCCGCACCCGCCCGGCACCGGCACGGACGGCAAGCCGCTGTTCGGCGTGGTGGACGCCCGGCCGTACTACTGGCTGATGCTGACGCTGATCCTCCTGGTGATCCTGCTGGTGCGGAACCTGGCGAACAGCCGGGTCGGCCGGGCCTGGGTTGCGGTCCGCGAGGACGAGGACGCGGCCGAGATCATGGGCGTGCCGACGTTCAAGTACAAGCTGTGGGCGTTCGCCATCGGCGCCGCCGTCGCCGGTCTGACCGGTGCCGTATTCGCCGGGAAGCAGACGTTCATCAACTCGGACCAGTTCCTGCTGGAAAGCTCGATCCTGGTGCTCGCGGCGGTCATTCTGGGTGGTGCCGGCAACATCAAGGGAGCGATCGTCGGCGGTGCCCTCACCTGGTACCTGCCGGAGTGGCTGCGGGGCGTCGGCGACCTGGTCGGCGTGGAGTTCGACGCGGCCGAGTACCGGATCCTCGTGTTCGGTCTGGTCATCATCGTCATGATGATCTTCCGGCCGCAGGGTCTGGTGCCCAACCGGCGGCGGGCGGCCGAGTTCGCCGACCGGCGCAAGGAAGCGGTTCCCCAGGAGACGGTGCCCAGTGAATGAGCCGCAGATGAGAAGCGAACGCGACCAGACGAGCGACCGGGACATCGTCGCCGACGGTCGGAGCACGGTGGGCGTGCCCCCGGAGAAGGGCCCGGCCGAGCCGGCCGAGGTCACCCCGGCCGGGCCGGACGCCGCGGGCCGGGAGCCGTTGCTGGAGGTCGACCACGTCACGCTGCGCTTCGGCGGCGTGGTGGCCCTCAACGACGTGGCCTTCACCCTCTACAAGGGGGAGATCCTCGGTCTGATCGGTCCGAACGGCGCCGGTAAGACGACCTGCTTCAACGCGATGACCGGCGTCTACCGCCCCACCGAGGGTGAGATCCGGTTCAAGGGGGAGCGGGTCAGCGGCAGGCGGCGGTCCTGGATCACCAAGGCGGGCATCGCCCGTACCTTCCAGAACATCCGGCTGTTCCCGGAGATGACCGCGCTGGAGAACGTGATGGTGGGCGCGGACGTCCACCACAAGACCAGCGTGATCTCCGCGATGCTGCGGCTGCCGCGGCACTGGCGCGAGGAGAAGCAGGGCCGGGAGAAGGCCCACGAGCTGCTGCGCTTCGTGGGTATCGAGCGGCGCGCCGACGACCTGGCCCGCAACCTGTCGTACGGCGAGCAGCGCCGGCTGGAGATCGCCCGCGCCCTCGCCACCGACCCGGCCCTGCTCTGCCTGGACGAGCCGGCCGCCGGCTTCACCCCGGCGGAGAAGGAGGAGCTGCTCGGCCTGATCCGCAAGATCCGTGACCAGGGGGTCACGGTCCTGCTGATCGAGCACGACATGCGGCTCGTGATGGGTGTGACCGACCGGATCGTGGTGCTGGAGTTCGGCAAGAAGATCGCCGAGGGCCTGCCGGCCGAGGTCCGGGAGGACCCGAACGTGATCGCCGCGTACCTGGGGGTGCCGACCGATGCTGCTTGAGATCAAGGACCTGACCCTGCTGTACGGGCGGATCCAGGCGCTGCACGGGATCAGCCTGCACGTCAACGAGGGCGAGGTGGTGGCGCTCATCGGTGCCAACGGCGCCGGCAAGACGACCACCATGCGGGCGATCTCCGGTCTGCGGCCGGTGGCGTCGGGCTCGATCGTGTTCGACGGCACCGACGTCACCCGGATGCGCGCCGACCTGCGGGTGATCCGGGGCATCGGGCAGGCGCCCGAGGGTCGGGGCGTGTTCCCCGGCATGACGGTCACGGAGAACCTGGAGATGGGGGCGTACACCCGCCGGGACCGTGGCGAGATCGCCAAGGACCTCGCGATGGTGCTGGACCTGTTCCCCCGGCTCGCCGAGCGGCGCAAGCAGGCCGGCGGCACGCTGTCCGGCGGTGAGCAGCAGATGCTGGCGGTGGGCCGGGCGCTGATGGCCCGTCCGCGGCTGCTGCTGCTCGACGAGCCGTCGATGGGGCTGGCGCCCATGCTGATCCAGCAGATCTTCGAGATCATCACGCGGATCAACGAGCAGGGCACCACGATCCTGCTCGTGGAGCAGAACGCCCAGCAGGCGCTCTCCCGGGCCCACCGGGGGTACGTGCTGGAGACCGGCCGGATCGTCAAGGAGGGCACCGGTGAGGCCCTCCTGCACGACCCGGCGGTCAAGGAGGCGTACCTCGGCGTGGCCTGAGGCCCGTCCGGTCCGCGGCCGGCCGTCCCCACCCGGGGGCGGCCGGCCGCCGGCTTTGCGCCCGGTCGTCGTTTTCGTGCGGCGGCGCGGTGCCGCCACCCGGGCTTGTCGGCGGTACGGACTAGAGTCGCCACCGTGAAAGCTACGACGCCGCGCCTGCTCCTCGTCGACGGACACTCCCTGGCCTACCGGGCGTTCTTCGCCCTGCCGGTGGAGAACTTCTCCACCACGACGGGCCAGCCGACCAACGCGGTCTACGGCTTCACCTCCATGCTGATCAACGTGCTGCGCGACGAGCAGCCGACGCACATCGTCGTGGCCTTCGACGTGTCCCGGCGCTCCTTCCGCACGGAGAAGTACGCGGAGTACAAGGCCGGCCGCAGCGAGACCCCGACCGACTTCAAGGGCCAGGTCAGCCTGGTCAAGGAGGTCCTGGCGGCGCTGCGCATCCCGGTGGTGGAGAAGGAGGGCTACGAGGCCGACGACGTCATCGCGACCCTCGCCTGCCAGGCCCGCGACGAGGGCATGTCGGTGCTGATCACCACCGGCGACCGGGACGCGTTCCAGCTCGTCGGCGACGCGATCACGGTGCTGTACCCGCGCAAGGGCGTCTCCGACCTCGCGCGGATGGACCCGGCGGCGGTCGAGGCGAAGTACGGCGTCCCCCCGGAGCGCTACCGGGACCTGGCCGCCCTGGTCGGCGAGACGAGCGACAACCTGCCGGGCGTTCCCGGTGTCGGTCCGAAGACCGCCGCCAAGTGGATCACCGCGTACGGCGGGGTGGACGGGGTGGTCGCCCGGGCCGACGAGATCAAGGGCAAGGCCGGCGACAGCCTGCGGGAGCGGCTCGCCGACGTGATCCGCAACTACGAGATCAACTGCCTGGTGTCCGACCTGGAGCTGCCGCTGCGCCCCGAGGACGCCCGCTGGCAGGGGTGGGACCGCGAGGCGGTGCACCAGGTCTTCGACACGCTGGAGTTCCGCATCCTGCGCGACCGGTTGTACCAGTACCTGGAGGCCGTGGAGCCGGAGGCCGAGGCCGGCTTCGACCTGGCTGGCGAGGTGCTCACCGAGCCGGGGGCGCTCGCCACCTGGCTGGGCACGCACGCGCCGGCCGGCACGCCGGTCGGGGTCGCCGTCACGCTGGACACCGGCCCCAACCGGCGGCACACCGCCGCGGTGACCGGGATGGCCCTCGCCACCGCCGCCGGCGCCGGGGCCTGGTTCGATCCCGCCCGGCTGGACGCCGCCGACGAGAGCGCCCTGGCCGGGTGGCTCGCCGACGGGAGCCGCCCCAAGGTGCTGCACGACAGCAAGCCGGCGGTGCTCGCGTTCGCCGCCCACGGCTGGTCTCTGGAGGGCATCGCCCGCGACACGCAGATCGCCGCGTACCTGGCCCGGCCCGACCAGCGGTCGTACGACCTGACCGACCTGGCCCTTCGCTACCTGCACCGCGAGCTGCGGGTCGACACGCCGGACAGCGGGCAGCTCACCTTCGACGGCCTCGGCAACGACGGTGAGGCCGAGCAGAACCTGATGCTCCGGGCCCGCGCCACCCTCGACCTGGCCGACGCGATCGACGCCGAGCTGTCCCGAGACGGGGAGCAGTCCGCCCGGCTGATGGCCGGGGTGGAGTTGCCGCTGATGCGGGTGCTCGCCGGCATGGAGCGCACCGGCATCGCCGCCGACACGCAGTACCTGTCCGAGCTGGAGGCCCACTTCGCCGCCGAGGTGAAGGCCGCCGCGCAGGGCGCGTACGAGGCGGTGGGGCGGGAGTTCAACCTGGGCTCGCCGAAGCAGCTCCAGGAGATCCTCTTCGGTGAGCTGGGCCTGCCCAAGACCAAGCGGATCAAGACCGGCTACACGACGGACGCCGACGCCCTGCAGTGGCTCTACGCGCAGAACCCGCACCCGGTGCTCGCGCACCTGCTGCGCCACCGCGACGTGGCCAAGCTCAAGACCACCGTGGACGGTCTGCTCAAGTCGGTCTCCGACGACGGCCGCATCCACACCACGTTCAACCAGACGGTGGCGGCGACCGGCCGGCTGTCGTCAACCGAACCGAACCTGCAGAACATCCCGATCCGCACCGAGGAGGGACGGCGGATCCGCCGGGCCTTCGTGGTCGGCGAGAGCTACGAGTGCCTGCTCACCGCCGACTACAGCCAGATCGAGATGCGGATCATGGCGCACCTGTCGTCGGACGACGCCCTGATCGACGCGTTCAACTCCGGCGCCGACTTCCACGCCGCCACCGCCTCGTCGGTGTTCAAGGTGCCGGTCGACGCCGTCACCCCGGACCAGCGGCGCAAGATCAAGGCGATGAACTACGGCCTGGCGTACGGGTTGAGCGCGTTCGGCCTCTCCCAGCAGCTCGGGATCAGCACCGAGGAGGCGCGGGGCCTGATGGACGACTACTTCGCCGGGTTCGGCGGGGTGCGCGACTACCTCCAGGAGGTCGTGGCCCGGGCCCGCCACGACGGCTACACCGAGACGATCCTCGGCCGCCGCCGGTACCTGCCCGACCTGGGCAGCGACAACCGGCAGCGGCGGGAGATCGCCGAGCGGATGGCGCTCAACGCCCCGATCCAGGGTTCCGCCGCCGACATCATCAAGGTCGCGATGCTGCACGTCGACACGGCGCTGCGTGAGTCCGGGCTGCGCTCCCGGATGCTGCTCCAGGTGCACGACGAGCTGGTCTTCGAGGTCGCCCCCGGTGAGCGGGAGACCCTGGAGGCGCTGGTCCGGCGGGAGATGGGCGGGGCGTACCCGCTGTCGGTGCCGCTGGAGGTGTCCGTCGGTGAGGGCCGCGACTGGAACAGCGCCGATCACTGATCCGTGCCCGGCGGCTCAGCGGCCCGGTCCCCGACGCTCCTTCGGCGGGGCGCCGTGCCGCTCCAGGGCCTTGCGGGACGGACCACCCGGCGGCGGCAGCGGGCCCTTGACCGGGTCGTGGCCCCAGTTCATCAGGGAGTACCGCCACCGGGTCGCGCGGACGTCGCCGCTCGGTCGCTGCGCCATGTGCCGCCGGACGTAGCCGACGACCGTGCGCATGTGCTTGTAGTCGGCCTCGGACAGCTCGCCGCGCTTGCGCCGCAGCAGGTCGACGATCTTCCGGCCGGACTCGTGCCCGACGGTCTCACCGCCCCCGCCGCCCTTTCTCCGCCAGCCGACGTGCTTGGACTCCTCGGTCTCCAGCCACCTGGACAGCTCGCCGGGCTTCATGTTCACCGCCTCGGTGAACTCCCGGTAGGTGTCCCGGTCCTGGTCACCGCGGCTCATGGCGCAGCGCCTCCGGCCGGTGGGCGACGTCCCGCCCCGAGTGGTCGTTGCGGATCCGGTACTGCGGATCCTCCGGTGACGCGTTGACGGCGTGCCCGCGTACGTGCGTCCGGTCGATCAGCTTCTCCTTGACCACGCCGTGGGCCCGGCCGCTGTGGCTGGCCCAGGACACGTGGTCACCCTCGTGGAACTCCTGCTTGGCCATGCCGTCCGGGTACCCGGACGGCGCGGGCGGAAACGACCGCCGTCGCGTCGCGCTGATCGTCCGGTCGGCTCACGCGTCCGGTTTCTCGGTGACGAAGATGGCGGTGCCGGGGAAGAGGCGGCCGCGCAGCGGGCTCCACTGGCCCCAGATCCCCTCGTGCCCCTCCGGCCACTCCGGCTCAACCAGGTCGACCAGCCGGAAGCCCGCGCCCACCAGCTCCCGGATCCGGTCGCCGAGCGTGCGGTGCTGCTCGACGTACGTGGCGACGCCGTGCTCGTCCTGCTCCACGTACGGGGAGCGGTCGAAGTACGAGTGCACCGCGGTCAGCCCGTGCTCGCCCGGGTCGTCGAGGAAGATCCAGCGCATCGGATGGGTCACCGAGAACACCCAGCGTCCTCCGGGGCGCAGCACCCGGGCGACCTCCCGCATGACGGCCGCCGAGTCGGCGACGAACGGGACCGCGCCGAACGCCGTGCACACCACGTCGAACGCGGCGTCGGCGAACGGCAGGACGAGCGCGTCGGCCTGCACCAGCGGTACGCGTACCCCGGTGCGGTCGGCGGCGAGCGACGCGTGCCGCAACATGCCGGCGGACAGGTCCAGGGCGACCGGCCGCGCCCCCTGCGTGGCGAGCCAGCGGGCCGCGGCGGCGGCCCCCGCCCCCAGTTCCAGTACGCGCCGCCCGGCCAGCTCGCCGAGGAGACGCACGTCCTCCTCGCGCAGCCCCTCGGGACACCAGACGAAGTCCACCTCGCCCAGGAACGCCCCGTGCTCGGCCTGGTAGTCGTCGGCGTCGACGTCCCACCAGCGGCGGTTGGCGCGGCGGGCCTCGGCGTCGCCGACGGTGCGGCGGGCCACCCGGCTGTCGTCGTCCACCCGCTCACGCTAGGCCGCGACCCGGCGTCGACGGCCGGCGGGGCCGCCCGTGCATTGCTCCGTCCTCCGGCCGTTTCCGTCCGGCAGGGGCGGCCCCGGTTGGCGGCGGTCCCCGGCCCGGTCCTACCCTTGGCCCCTGCGACCGGTGTGACCCGCGTGACACCCGGGGCGACTTCCGGCCGAAATCTCCGCTTTCGCAGCTGACGAGGTCGCGATGAGGTGGGAGGGCTTGCACGCTGTGGTAATGCAGCGGGTAGGCTAGACGATGCGCTCGCGGATCGTGTGCCTCGGCAGGGAGCAGGTGCGCGGTCGACGGAGCCACATCATGATCCCCATCAGCGATCGTAGGGTGTGCCCGGCGGCGGATCCGCTGGCGCGAACAGGTCACCGCGGCCCACGTCCGCGATGACAACCCATCCGACCGGAGCAACCGCCCACATGACGAGCAGCATCGAGGCCCCCTCGAGCGCCACCAAGGTCACCGTCGACGATCTCGGCTCTGAGGAGGCTTTCCTCGCCGCGATCGACGAGACCATCAAGTACTTCAACGACGGCGACATTGTCGAAGGCACCGTCGTCAAGGTCGATCGGGACGAGGTCCTGCTCGACATCGGCTACAAGACCGAGGGTGTCATCCCCTCTCGGGAGCTGTCGATCAAGCACGACGTGGACCCGGCCGAGGTCGTGTCGGTCGGCGACCACATCGAGGCCCTTGTTCTCCAGAAGGAGGACAAGGAGGGGCGTCTGATCCTCTCGAAGAAGCGCGCCCAGTACGAGCGCGCCTGGGGCACGATCGAGAAGATCAAGGACGAGGACGGCGTCGTCCGCGGCTCGGTCATCGAGGTGGTCAAGGGTGGCCTCATCCTCGACATCGGCCTGCGCGGCTTCCTGCCGGCCTCCCTGGTCGAGATGCGGCGGGTGCGTGACCTGCAGCCGTACGTCGGCCGCGAGCTCGAGGCCAAGATCATCGAGCTGGACAAGAACCGCAACAACGTGGTCCTGTCCCGCCGGGCCTGGCTGGAGCAGACGCAGTCCGAGGTGCGCACCGAGTTCCTCAACAAGCTGCAGAAGGGCCAGGTCCGCAAGGGCGTCGTGTCCTCGATCGTCAACTTCGGCGCCTTCGTCGACCTGGGCGGCGTGGACGGCCTGGTGCACGTCTCCGAGCTGTCCTGGAAGCACATCGACCACCCGTCCGAGGTCGTCGAGGTGGGCCAGGAGGTCGAGGTCGAGGTCCTGGACGTCGACCTGGACCGCGAGCGGGTCTCGCTGTCGCTGAAGGCGACCCAGGAGGACCCGTGGCGGCAGTTCGCCCGCACCCACGCGATCCAGCAGATCGTGCCCGGTAAGGTCACCAAGCTGGTGCCGTTCGGCGCGTTCGTCCGGGTCGACGACGGCATCGAGGGCCTGGTCCACATCTCCGAGCTGGCCGAGCGCCACGTGGAGATCCCGGAGCAGGTCGTCCAGGTCGGCTCCGAGGTCATGGTCAAGGTCATCGACATCGACCTGGAGCGCCGCCGGATCTCGCTGTCGCTGAAGCAGGCCAACGAGGGCTTCGTCGAGGGCGAGGAGCACTTCGACCCGACCCTCTACGGCATGGCCGCGACCTACGACGCCGAGGGCAACTACATCTACCCCGAGGGCTTCGACCCGGAGACGGGCGAGTGGCTCGAGGGGTACGACAAGCAGCGCGAGACCTGGGAGCAGCAGTACGCCGAGGCGCGCCTGCGCTGGGAGGCCCACCAGAAGCAGGTGCAGACCTCCCGCGCCGCCGACGCCGAGGCGGCCGCCGCCCCGGCCCCGGCCGCCGGCACCACCACCTCGATCAGCCCGGCCCCGAGCCGGCAGGCCGAGGAGCCGGCCGGCACCCTCGCCACCGACGAGGCGCTCGCCGCGCTGCGGGAGAAGCTCGCCGGCGGTAAGTGACCCTACGACGACTCCAGCTCGGCGCGTCTGACGCCGCGCAACGACCTGGAGCTGGTCGCTGACGACGGGCCCCGTCCCCACGATCGACAGATCGTCGGGGGCGGGGCCCTCGCCGTTCCCACGCCGCGCGTCGGCCGGGCCGTCGCGGTAGCCCGCTTCGGCGGAGCCGGGTTGGCGGCCCCAACGATGATCCGGTTGACTGGTGCCGTGCTGAAGGTGGGATTGACGGGCGGGATCGGTTCCGGCAAGAGCGCGGTGGCGGCCCGGTTGGCTGAGCGGGGCGCGGTGATCGTCGACTCCGACCGGATCTCCCGCGAGGTGGTCGCGCCCGGCACCGAGGGGCTCGCCGAGATCGTCGCCGCCTTCTCCGAGCGGGTCCTCGGCCCGGACGGTGCCCTCGACCGCGCCGCGCTGGGCGCCGTGATCTTCGCCGACGAGGCCGCCCGCCGGGCGCTGGAGGCGATCATCCATCCGCGGGTCCGGGCCCGCACCGCCGAACTGGTCGCCGCGGCGGCGCCCGACGCGATCGTGGTCAACGACGTGCCGCTGCTGGTGGAGGTGGGGCTGGCGCCCACGTACCACCTGGTGGTCGTGGTGGAGGCGGCCGTGCCGACGCGGTTGGAGCGGCTGGCGCGGGACCGGGGGATGGACCCGGCGGAGGCCCGGCGGCGGATCGCCGCGCAGGCCGACGACGCCCGCCGCCGGGCGGCAGCCGACGTGGTGCTGACCAACGACGCCACCCTCGCCGACCTGCACGCCGCGGTCGACGCGCTCTGGGCGGACCGGCTGCTGCCCTACGAGGTCAACGTCCGGGAACGGCGGGCGGTCCGACCGCCGCGGGTCGAGCTGATCGAGGCGGACCCGACGTGGCCGCAGCAGTACGCGCGGCTGGCCGCCCGGATCCGGCACGCCGTCGCGCCGGCCGACCTGCGCATCGACCACATCGGCTCGACGGCGGTTCCCGGCCTCGCCGCCAAGGACGTGATCGACATCCAGCTCACCGTGCCGCGCCTCGCCGAGGCCGACGGGCCGCTGGCCGAGCGTCTCGCCGACGCGGGTTTCCCGCGCCTGCCCGGCGACTGGTGGGACATGCCCCGGCTGCGCGGCGACGACCGGTGGGAGAAGCGGCTCCACGGCAGCGCCGACCCGGCCCGGCCGGTGAACCTGCACATCCGCGAAGCGGGCTCGCCGGGCTGGCGGTACGCGCTGCTGATCCGGGACCACCTGCGGGCGGATCCGGACCAGCGGGCCGCGTACCTGCTGCTCAAGCGCGAGTTGGCCGCCTCCGCGCCGGACGCCGCCAGCTATGGCACCGCGAAGGACCCGTGGTTCGACGAGGAGCACCTGCGGGCCGAGGAGTGGGCCGTGCAGACCGGTTGGCGGCCCTGACCGGTCACCGTCCGATCGACGTCCCGCTCGTGCCGGGTGGTGCGGCGGCCAGCCGGGGCACCGACCCCGGCGTCAGGTCGAGCTGCGCCCACGTGTGCGCGCGGGTCCGCAGCTCCAGCCGGCGCAGCAGGCCCGACCGGTCGAGCCAGTAGCGCAGCTGTGCGCCGGACGCGCGCAGCTCCACCACGTCGACGCTGGTCCCGGCGAGACTGTCCCCGCGGATCCGCCGGGCCGTCCCGGTGCGGGCGGCGGTGGTCGCGCGCAGGGCGGCGTCGACCAGCGCGGTGAGGTCGTCGGCGGGGGCGGCCCGCCAGCCGCGCGCCGGTACCGGCAGCGGCGGGCGGGCGGGGGCTTCCACGGTGCCGGGAACGGTGGCCGCCGGGACGTCCGTCCGGGTCGCGCGGCCCGCGTCGTGCCGCACCAGCGTCCGTCGCCCGGGACCGCCGAGGTCGGCGACCGCGAGGTACGCGTCGCGCCGGCTCCAGCTGACCCAGCCGGCGCCCTGCAGGTTCGTGCCCGGGCCGAGGGGGGCGGTGAGCGTGACGGTCGCCCCGCCCACCCCGCGCAGTCGGGCGGGGAGCCGCTCCAGGCGGTGCCGCTCGGCGGTGGTGAGCGTCCGGGGCGCCCCGGGCCGCCCGCCGAGCGCGTCCACCGGGCGCAGCGTGGGCCGGTCGGTGCGGTTGAGCTGCAGGGAGACCGGACCGGCGCCGGGTAGCCGGGCCTCCAGCCGGTGCAGCCGGGCGTCGCCGTCCACCCACCAGCGCCCGTCTGGGACCGGCGGCGGGGACGCGCCGGACGGCGCCGGCAGCGGCGCCTCCAGGACGTCCACCCGTTCGGCCTCGACGTCGGTCCGGGCGGTCCAGCGCGCCGTGTCGGGGGCCGGCGCGTCGGGCCGGTCGGCGGCGAGCCCGAACAGCAGGTCGAGGACCGGGGCGAGGCGGCCACCGGCGGGCAGGGCGGTCAGGCGCCACCGGTCGCCGGGCGGCACCAGGGGCGGGGGGGCCGGGGTCGGTACGGCGGCCGGGTCCGGCCGCAGCATCACCGCCGACGGCGTGGCCTGGAGGAGTCCTCGTTCGGTGCCCGCGCCCGGGCCGCCGACATCCAGGTAGACCAGGGGGCGGGACCAGTCCACCCAGCC
The DNA here is from genome assembly GCF_052068455.1 of Micromonospora sp. H33. Taxonomy (NCBI): domain Bacteria; kingdom Bacillati; phylum Actinomycetota; class Actinomycetes; order Micromonosporales; family Micromonosporaceae; genus Micromonospora; species Micromonospora sp. H33. The sequence goes on from NZ_JBQHDE010000002.1 coordinate 552,174, forward strand.
GACCAGTTCGGTGCGCTCGGCGCCGGTCCCCGCCGTCAGGCGCACCCCGGCGCGCAGGTCGCGGTAGTTGGTGACCCGCACCGCCGCGAGCCGCGTCCGCTCCTCGACGGTCAGCGCGCGGGGCGGGTCGGTCGGCTCGGGCGCCCAGCTCAGCAGCCCGACGACCAGGGCGGCGGCGGAGACCAGGGCCACCGCCGCGAGCACCATGAGGATGGTACGGCGGCGGCCGGTGACCACCCGGGGAAGCTGACCGGTCTGCGTGCCGTCGGGCAGCGGGCGGTGTGGGGCCGGGGGCGGGCTGCCGCGCGGTGTCCGGCGCCGGCGGGCGCCGGGTGGCGCGGCGGTGGGCGTCGGGACGCCGGCCGGTGCGCTGCGCCCGGGCGTCGGCGGCGGTTCCGGGTCGACCTGGTCGGCCGCGTCCGGAGGGCGGCCGGCGACCGGCCGGCGGTCGGATTCCGGTGGCGTGCGGCGGGGACGGGCGGAGGACTCCACGCGAGGTTGAACGGATTTCCCGGCCCGGGGTGACGAGCAGGGGCGCTCGCGGCGGCCGGTCAGCGCCGTCAGCGCGACCACGTCGGGTGCGCACGCCGGAAACGGGTGCTGCGACCCCCTGTGCCGGGGGTGGCCGGCCTTCGAGGGCACGGCCACCGGCCCGGTCGGCCGCCGCGAGCGGCCTACGTGAAAAGCGTAGTCCTGTGGGATGGGGCACACAATGGGGATATCGAAGCCGATCACGGACCGTCGGTAGTCGGCCCGGAGTGTCGGACCCCGGGCGTACGGTGGGGTCATGGCGCTCGACATTCCCCGGCTCGACGGCCGCTTCCAGGTCGTCAGCGAGTTCCAGCCGGCCGGTGACCAGCCCGCCGCGATCGACGATCTGGAGCGGCGGGTCCGGCGCGGCGACCGCAACACGGTGCTGCTCGGCGCGACCGGCACCGGCAAGAGCGCCACCACGGCGTGGCTCATCGAGCGGTTGCAGCGCCCGACGCTGGTGCTGGCCCCCAACAAGACGCTCTGCGCCCAGCTGGCGAAGGAGTTCAGCGAGCTGCTGCCGCACAACGCGGTGGAGTACTTCGTCTCCTACTACGACTACTACCAGCCCGAGGCGTACATTCCGCAGACCGACACGTACATCGAGAAGGACTCCTCGATCAACGAGGAGGTCGAGCGGCTGCGGCACTCGGCGACGATGTCGCTGCTGACCCGCCGCGACGTGGTGGTGGTCGCCACCGTCTCGGCGATCTACGGCCTGGGCACCCCGGAGGAATACCTGGACCGCGCCGTCCGGGTCGCCGTCGGCCAGGAGCTGGACCGCGACCAGTTGCTGCGGCGCCTCGTCGACATCCAGTACACGCGCAACGACATGGCCTTCCAGCGGGGCACGTTCCGGGTCCGCGGCGACACCCTGGAGATCATCCCGGCGTACGAGGAGCTCGCGGTCCGGATCGAGCTGTTCGGCGACGAGGTGGAGAAGCTCTACTACCTCAATCCGCTCACCGGCGACGTGGTCCGCGAGGTCGACCACCTGCTGATCTTCCCGGCGACGCACTACGCGGCCGGCCCGGAGCGGATGGAGCGGGCGATCCGCGACATCGAGACCGAGCTGGGCGAGCGCCTGGCCGAGCTGGAGCGGCAGGGCAAGCTACTGGAGGCTCAGCGGCTGCGGATGCGCACCACGTACGACATCGAGATGATGCGGCAGGTCGGCTTCTGCTCCGGCATCGAGAACTACTCGATGCACATCGACGGCCGGCTGCCCGGCAGCCCGCCGCACTGTCTGCTCGACTACTTCCCCGACGACTTCCTCACCGTCATCGACGAGTCGCACGTGACGATCCCGCAGATCGGCGGCATGTACGAGGGCGACGCCTCCCGTAAGCGCATGCTCATCGACCACGGCTTCCGGCTGCCCAGCGCCGCCGACAACCGGCCGCTGCGCTTCGACGAGTTCCTGGAGCGGGTCGGGCAGATGGTGTTCCTGTCGGCCACCCCCGGCCCGTGGGAGCAGGAGCAGGCCCAGGGCGAGTACGTGGAGCAGGTGATCCGCCCGACCGGCCTGGTCGACCCGGAGGTCGTGGTCAAGCCGACCAAGGGCCAGATCGACGACCTCATGCACGAGATCAAGCTGCGCACCGAGCGGGACGAGCGGGTGCTGGTCACCACGCTGACCAAGAAGATGGCCGAGGACCTGTCGGACTACCTCCTGGAGAACGGCATCCGCGTGCGGTACCTGCACTCCGAGGTGGACACGCTGCGCCGGGTGGAGCTGCTGCGCGAGCTGCGCAAGGGCGACTACGACGTGCTGGTCGGCATCAACCTGCTGCGCGAGGGCCTCGACCTGCCCGAGGTGTCGCTGGTCGCCATCCTCGACGCGGACAAGGAGGGCTTCCTCCGCAGCGGCCGGTCGCTGATCCAGACGATCGGCCGCGCGGCGCGGAACGTCTCCGGCCAGGTGCACATGTACGCGGACAAGATCACCCCGTCGATGGCGGCGGCGATCGAGGAGACCAACCGGCGGCGGGCCAAGCAGACCGCGCACAACGAGGCGCACGGCATCAGCCCGGAGCCATTGCGCAAGAAGATCCACGACATCCTCGACGACATCTACCGCGAGGCGGAGGACACCGACACGCGGGTCGGCGGGGCGGTGCGGCAGCTCTCCCGGGGCAAGGCGCCGGTCAAGGAGACCCGCAGCCGGGGTCGTGCCGCCGGCCCCGCCCGGGAGGGGATGGCCCGGGCGGAGCTCGCGGAGCTGATCCAGGAGCTCAACGACCAGATGCTCGCCGCCGCGCGGGAGCTGCAGTTCGAGCTGGCGGCCCGGATCCGCGACGAGATCTCCGAGCTGAAGAAGGAGCTGCGGGGCATGGACGCCGCCGGGGTGAAGTGACGGCCCGGGCATGACCATGGACGAGGTGGTGGTCGGCAGGCCCGAGGCGCGGCTGCGTCCGTTCGTCGACCATTACCTCGGCTACCGGGAGACCGCGCCGCTCCCGCTGGTGCGCCACCAGGCGGCCGGCGCGTTCGTCGTGCTCATCCTGGGGTGGGGCGCCCCGCTGGACGTCGTCGACCCGCGGGCGGCCGCGCACGGCGCCGTCGGCGTGACCTCGTTCGTCGCCGGCCCGTACGACGGGTGGTGCACGACCACGACGCAGGGCGTCGGAGCCGGCGTGGAGCTGATCCTCACCCCGTTGGCCGCCCGCCGGCTCGTCGGTCTGCCGCTGGGTGAGCTGACCAACCGGGCGGTCGCACTCGACCGGTTCCCCGACCCGTGGCTGGCCCGGCTCGGCGACCGGCTGGCCGCCGAGACCCGCTGGTCCCGCCGGTTCGCCCTGCTCGACGCGGCGGTGGCCACCCGGCTGGCGGCCACCGCGCCGGTCGACCCCCGGCTGGGGCGGGCCTGGCGGCGGCTGGCCGGCACCGCCGGCGGGATCGGTGTCGCCGAGCTGGCCGACGAGCTGGGCTGGAGCCGCCGGCACCTGGCGGTCCGCTTCCGGCAGGAGATCGGCGTGGCGCCGAAGACAGCCGGCCGGCTGCTGCGGTTCCAGCGCGCGTACGCGACCGTGTCGCGGGACCTGGTGTCCCCGCCGACGCCCGGCGGGGCGGTCCCGCCGGGGGAGTGCGGCGGGTGGGCCGAGGTGGCGGCGCGCTGCGGATACTACGACCAGTCGCACCTGATCCGGGACTTCCGCCAGTTCACCGGCACCACCCCGGCCGCTCTGGCCGGATCACATTCGTCCAATCCGGCCTGACCGGTCCGGCGGCAGGATCGACGCATGAGAAGCATCTACCCGACCTTCCGCTACCCCGACGCCCACGCCGCCATGGAATGGCTGTGCCGGGCGTTCGGCTTCCGGGTGCACGAGGTGCACGAGGGGCCGGACGGCTCCGTCGCGCACGCCGAGCTGATCTTCGATGACGGGATGATCATGGTGGGCACCGGGCGGGGCGCGCAGAGCCGCCCGGCCGACGACGACTACGCGGTCTACGTCGCGGTGGACGATCTGGACGTCCACCACGAACGGGCCCGGGCCGCCGGCGCCGAGATCGTGCGCGCCCCCTTCGACACCGACTACGGCTCGCGCGACTACGCCGCCCGGGACCCGGCCGGCCGCGTCTGGTCCTTCGGCACGTACCGCCCGTGAACGGCGGACGACCCCGCCGGCCGACGGGGGTGGCCGGGGTCCGGGTCGCCACACCTTGGATCGTCGCTTTCCGCGAGCGTTCTATTGCGCTGGGTGATCGTGCTGCGTACTCTCCCTCGGTGGGGAGGCGGGAATGCCGTTGCCAACAAGTCCGGTCATCCGACGTGCGCGACTCGGTGCCGAGCTGCGTCAACTGCGCCGACGGGAGGCACTCACCCTGGAGCAGGTCTGCGAACGGCTCGGCTGGGCCTCCACCTCCAAGCTGTCCCGCATCGAGCTCGGGCAGAGCCGCCCGGACCTCGCCGACGTGCTGGACCTGCTCGACGTCTACCAGGTGCCCCCGGCCCAGCGGGACGCGCTCATCGTCATCGCCCGGGACGCCGCGACCAGCCGGGGCTGGTGGCGCGCGTTGGGGGAGATGGGGGAGCGGCAGCGCACGTACGCGGAGCTGGAGGCCGGTGCGGCGAGCATCGTGGACTGGCAGCCCGCCGTCGTGCCCGGGCTGCTCCAGACCCCGGCGTACGCGCGGCTGCGGATCACCGCCGGCCATCTGGTGGACCCGACCGTGGATGTCGAGGGGGACCTCCGGGCCCGGCTGATCCGGCACGACGTGCTGCGGCGGGAGGATCCGCCCCGCTACACCGCGCTCCTCGCCGAGGCGGTGTGCGACTTCGGCGACATGCCGCCCGAGGTGTGGCGCGAGCAGCTCCGACACCTCGTCGACCTGGCCGAGCTGGCGAACGTGACGATCCGCCTGCTGCCCCGTGACCGGGCCCTGCACGGCGGGGTGCAGCCGCTCACGCCGTACTCCTGCTACTCGTTCCCGGACCCGGCCGACCCCCGCACCGTGATGCTGGAGGCGCTGACCACAGACGTCCGGCTGGTCGCCCCGGTGGACGTGGACCGGTACGAGCGGCTCACCGGGTGGCTGCTGGAGGCCGCGCTGACACCGGAGGAGACGGTCGCGGCGCTGGGCCGGCGGCTCGCCGACTGACGCGGTGGCCGTCGACGGATCGACGGCGGCACGGCGCGGTCGACCGGGCCCGGCGCCCCCGAGCCCGTCGGGACCGGCGACCGGCGCGTGCGGACAGCACGATAGCCGGCGGGTACGACAGTCTCAGGCGGCCACGTCGACGAAGTGCTCGACCAGCGGCGGGTTGGCGAAGTGCGGGCCGATCAGCTCGCGCCACCGGGTGAACCGCTCGCTGTTCCGGAAGTTCTCGGCGTGCGCCTCGACCGAGTCCCACTCGACCAGCAGCACGAACCGCGACGGCGACTCCACGCCCCGGGTCATCCGCACCGACCGGCAGCCCGGCGTGCCGGCGAGCACCGGATGCCCCTTCGCGTACGCGGCGGCGAACTCGTCCTCGTGTCCCGGCAGCACGTCGATCAGCGCGACCTCAAGCACCATGTGCGCAGCCTCGCACGGCGGCCGGCGTGGCGTTCGCGGCAGGGGTGCCTTCCCGTCGGGTGGACGGCTCTCTAGGGTGATCGCGCGGGAGAGGGGAGAGGCATGATCGACTGGCTCACCGACGCGGCGTTCACGGCGGCGGGCACGCCGACCACCTGGGCGGAGCTGTTGGGTTTCGCCACCGGGGTGCTCACCGTCTGGCTGGTGGCCCGCCAGCGGATCGCGAACTGGCCGCTCGGCATCGCGAACGTGCTGCTGCTGATGCTCCTCTTCTGGACCGCCGGCCTGTACGCTGACGCCGCTCTCCAGGTCGTCTACGTCGGCCTCGGCCTGTACGGGTGGTGGGCCTGGCTCTTCGGTGGCGAGCGGCGGACCCGCCTCACGGTGAGCCGGACGGGCCGCGGCGAGTGGTGGGCCCTCGCCGCCGTCGGGGCGGCGCTGACCGCCGCGATCTGGCTGCTGCTGGACCGGGCCACCGACTCGACGGTGCCGCTGCCGGACGCGCTGACCACGGCGCTGTCGTTGCTGGCGACGTACGGCCAGACCCGCAAGCGGGTGGAGAGCTGGTGGCTGTGGATCGCCGCCGACCTGATCTACATCCCGCTCTACGCCTACAAGGGCCTGTACCTGACCGCCGCGCTCTACGTGATCTTCCTGGGGCTGTGCGTGCTGGGGCTGCGCGAGTGGTGGGCCGACCTGCGGCGCGGCGCCACCGCGACGCCGGTGCCGCCCGGCCCGGCCCCGGTCGCCGCGTGACCGCCGGCGAGGCGGTGCGCCCCGAGGCGGCCGGTGCGGCACAGCGTCGCGAGGCGGCCGGTGCGGCCGAGCGCCGCGAGGCGGGGCGCCGCGGGACCGAGTTCGGGCACGGCCTGGTGGTCGGCAAGTTCTACCCGCCGCACGCCGGGCACCACGCGCTGATCGCCGCCGCCGCCGCCCGCTGCGCCGCCGTCACGGTGGTGGTGGCGCCGTCGCGCCGCGAGTCGATCCCGCTCGACCTTCGGCTGGCCTGGTTCCGCGAGGCGCACGCGGACACGCCCTGGGTCCGCTTCGTCGGGACGTACGACGACCATCCGGTCGACTACGCCGATCCGGCGGTCTGGGACCTGCACTGCGCGGTGTTCCGTGCCGCGCTGGGCGGGGACCGGGTGGACGCGGTCTTCTCCTCGGAGGCGTACGGCGCGGAGCTGGCGCGGCGGTTCGACGCCGTACCCGTCAGTGTCGATCCGGGCCGGCGGTCCGTGCCGGTCTCCGGCACCGCCGTGCGCGCGGACCCGGCGGGGCACTGGGACCGGCTCCACCCGGCGGTGCGGGCGTGGTTCGTCAAGCGGGTCGTCGTGGTGGGCGCGGAGTCGACGGGGACGACCACGATGGCCGCCGCGCTCGCCGCGCACTTCGGCACCGGGTGGGTGCCGGAGTACGGCCGGGAGCTGACCGCGCGCAAGCTCGCGCGGCTGCGCCGGGACCGACCCGCGGCGACGGTCTTCGACGTGACGTGGGACCGGGACGACTTCGTCGAGGTGGTACGGGAGCAGCAGGTTGCCGAGGACGCGGCGGCGCGGTCGTCGGGGCCGCTGCTGTTCTGCGACACCGACGCGCGGGCCACCGCGGTGTGGGAGGAGCGGTACCTCGGCTCCACCTCCGCGGAGGTGCGGGCCGCGGCCCGCCGCCCGGCGCTGTACCTGCTCACGGACCACGTCGGGGTGCCCTTCGACGACGACGGCCTGCGCGACGGGGAGCACCTGCGGGCGTGGATGACCGACCGGTTCCGGGCCGAGCTGGCCGGCTGCGGGGTGCCGGTGGTCGAGCTGGCCGGCCCGCACGAGCGGCGGTTGGCGGCGGCGGTCGTCGCCTGCACCGACCTGTTAGCGGCCGGCTGGGACCTGGCCGACCCGCTGCTCCCCGCGCTCCCGAGGACCCGGCCCGGGCGGTAGCAGCCTGCTCCCGGAGCCCGCGCGCTCGCCGACGAGGCCGGGCCTCAGGGCTAGCCTCCTAGGAAGCCGTAGGCGGTGTGGCTCCGGCTATTCCCGTTCGAAGGCGTGGGGAGGGACACCGACCGCCCAAGGTGCGGTCACTGCCCGCAGTGGGTCAGAATGGCGGGTGAGGAGGGGAGTATTCCCCTGCGACGGAGTCGTCAGCACGGTCGACCGCCGGCCCCCGGTGGCGCGACCCGGCCCCGTCGGTCGCCGACCCAGCCAGGGCGGCGGCGGAAGAGACCTCCGACAGTCACCAGAGTCAGCGTCGCCGGCTCACCACGCTCGGTAAGGGCGTACGGTGTGCCGGACGTTGCGTGTCTGCCGGAGGAATGAACCTTGGACGTGTCCGGAGTGGTGTGGGCGGGGACGCTCGTTGCCCTGACCGCGATCCTGCTCGTCGACCTTTTGATCATCGGTCGGCGCCCCCACGAGCCCAGCGTGCGGGAGTCGAGCATGTGGGTCGGCTTCTACGTCGCCCTGGCTCTGATCTTCGGCGTGGGTGTCTGGCTCGCCTCTGGGCCGAGCGCGGCGGGGCAGTTCTACACGGGCTGGCTGACCGAGTACAGCCTCTCGGTGGACAACCTCTTCGTCTTCGTGATCATCATGGCCCGCTTCGGCGTGCCCCGGCAGTACCAGCAGAAGGTGCTGCTGGTCGGCATCGTGCTCGCCCTGGTCATGCGGGGTGGCTTCATCGCCGCCGGCGCGGCGCTGATCTCCCAGTTCTCCTGGGTCTTCTACATCTTCGGCGCCTTCCTCATCTACACGGCGATCAACCTGGCCCGGCAGGGCGAGCCGGACGAGGACGAGTTCACCGAGAACATCCTGATCCGGTGGAGCCGCAGGGCGCTGCCGATCTCGCGGGACTACGACGGCGCGAAGCTCACCACGCACGTGAACGGCCGGCGGCTGTTCACGCCGATGCTGATCGTGATGATCGCGATCGGCACGACCGACCTGATCTTCGCGCTCGACTCGATCCCGGCGATCTTCGGTATCACCCAGGAGCCGTACCTGGTGTTCACCGCGAACGTGTTCGCGCTGATGGGCCTGCGGCAGCTCTACTTCCTGCTCGGCGGTCTGCTGGACCGGCTGATCTACCTCAGCTACGGTCTCGCGGTGGTGCTCGGCTTCATCGGCGTGAAGCTGGTGCTGGAGGCCCTCGCGGACAACAACCTGCCGTTCATCAACGGCGGCGAGCACGTCGCCTGGGCCCCGCACATCCCGATCTGGCTGTCGCTGACGGTCATCCTGGGCACCCTGCTGGCGGCCACCGTGGCGAGCCTGGTGAAGTCGTCCCGGGACCGCCGCCGGGAGCTGGTCAAGGCCCGCGGCTGAGACGGCGGGTGACGGCGGGGGCGCTCCGGTGGGGGCGCCCCCGCCGTCGTTCGTACGGGGTCAGACCCGGTGGGCGCCGACCAGGGTGGCGGTGCGGTCTTCGGGCAGCCGCTCCTCGAGGACTCGGCGCTGCCGGTAGCAGGCGTGCAGCATCCGGCGGTCGTCGCCGGGGCGCGGGTCGGCGGTGACGATGCCGATGTGGTGGATGCCCCGTCCGGGGCGGGCGAAGAAGTAGAGGTCGCCGGGGCGTTCGCTGCCGGGCGGCAGGGGCGTGGTGGCGGTGGCCTGGTCGTCCGCGTCGCGCGGCAGCCGTACGCCGAAGCGCCGCCAGGCCAGGTGGACCAGCCCGGAGCAGTCGATGCCGTACGTGGAGACGCCGCCCCAGACGTACACGACATCGAGCAGGCGGCGGGCGACCGCGAGCACCTCCTCGGCCGTGGGGGCGGCGGCCGGCACGGCGGCGGTGTGCCGGGCGGGGATCCACAGGGGTGCGTCGTGGCCCGGGGCGTGCACCGGGCGCCAGCCGTCCACGACCGGGCCGGCGGCGGCCAGCCGGCTGCCGAGGACGACGCCGGGCAGCCGTACCGGGCCGTCGGGCGTGGCGTGCAGGGCGGTGACGGTGGCGTCCACGACGAGCGGATCGGTGTCGGGGAGCGCGGTCGCCGGGGCGAGCTGGCCGGCCGGGAGCCAGCCGGGGTAGCCGCGCGGGTCCAGCTTGGCGGGCTGCTCGACGGCGACGACGTGCGCCCAGCCGTCGGGGCGCAGCTCGGTCACCAGCACCCGCTCGCCGAGCAGGAGCTGGCTGAGCACGCAGTCGCCGACCTGCTGGTCGGCGTCCATGCCGGCGATCCAGGCGGCGAGGTCGGTGCGCGGGGCGAGGGCGGGGCAGTCGACCGCGCGTACCGCCTCGGGTGCGGCCCACAGGGTGGCGACGCCGACCCGGACGACGGCCTCGCGGCCCGCTTGCAGCTCCACGGTCCACCCCCAGCTCACGCCGCCCGCTGTCGCGACCCTATGAAACTTTCCGCCAGGGATCAACCGCGGTCCTGAACCTTTACTTCAGCCAGTGCGTCGATCCCGAGGCCCGGGGCGTCGGGCAGGACCACGGACGCGCCGTCGTACCGGGGACCGCCGCGCACCGGCGACCACGCCAGCCACCACGCGGCGTCCAGGTCCGGGACGGCGGTCGTGCCGTACGCCGCGACCAGGCTGGCCGCCGCGCCGATGCCGACCTGGCTCTCCATCATCGAGCCGACCACCGTGCCCATGCCGTGCGCGGCGGCCAGGTCGAGCAGGGTGCGGGCCGGGTGCAGGCCGCCGCACTTGGCGAGCTTGACGTTGACCAGGTCGGCGGCGCGCCGGCGGATCACCTCGACCAGGTCGCGGACGCCGAAGACGGCCTCGTCGGCGAGGATCGGCGTGGACACCCGGTCGCTGACCCACGCCAGCCCGTCCAGGTCCCACCGGGGCACCGGCTGCTCCACCAGCTCGACGTCCAGGCCGGCGTCCTCGATGCCCCGGATCACCCGGACGGCCTCGCGGGGCGTCCAGCCCTGGTTGGCGTCGAGCCGGATGCGGACCCGCGTGCCGACCGCGGAGCGGACCGCGCGGACCCGTTCCAGGTCGCCGGCCGCGTCCGTACCGACCTTGAGCTTGAGCACGCCGAAGCCCTCCGCCTGCCGCGTCCGGGCGGCGGCCGCGAGGTCCACCGCGTCGCCGGCGGCCAGCGTGACGTCCGTCGGGACGCGCAGGGCCGTACCCCCGAGCAGGCGCACCAGCGGTACGCCGAGCCGCCGGGCGGCCAGGTCGTGCAGGGCCACGTCGACGGCGCCCTTCGCGGCCTCGTTGCCGGCGATCGCCTTACCCACCTCGGTGCAGCGGGCCACCAGGTCGTCCGGGTCCCGGCCGGTGAGCAGCGGGCCGAGCACCTCGCGGACGCACGCCTCGGAGCCGGCCATCGATGCCCCGGTCACCTGCCACACCTGCGGCGCCTCGCCGAAACCGCGGCGCCCGTCGGCGTCGACGACCTCCACGATGAGGGTGTCGACGGTGGTGGTGCGGCGCAGCGCGGTGACGAACGGGGTGTGCAGGGGCGCGGAAAGCCGGTGGGTGCGTACCGCCGTGATCGTCATGTCGGGCACCCTATAGGGGGAAGGGCAGGCGATGGGGAGGCCGCATGAGCGAGCGGAGCGAGCGAATCATCACGCACAGCCCACCGGTGCCTCGTGGCGGCATGAGGGGACGGGAATGGGACCTGGTGGGCGCGCCGAATGCGCGTGACCTCGGCGGACTGGTCGGGGCGGACGGGCGGCGCGTACGCCCCGGGGTGCTCATCCGCACCCCGGCGCTGGGCCGGTTGACCGACGAGGACCTGCCGGTGCTGGCGAAGTTGGGGCCGTCCTGCGTGGTGGATCTGCGGGACGCCTCGGAGCAGGCGGTCGCCCCGCCGGACCGGCTGCCGGGGGAACCGCGCGTGGTGCACCTGCCGGTGCACGACGCGGCGCACCCGGTCTTCACGTACGTGTCGGCGGTGCTGCTGGGCCACGACCTCGGTGCGTACGCGGAGCTGGCCGTGCAGGGCACCCCGGCGGCGATGGCGGCGATCTACCGGTGGTTCGTGACCGGGGAGTCGGCGCGGGTCGGGTTCGGCACGGCCGTGCGGCTGGCGGCGGAGGCGGACAACCTGCCGCTGCTCTACCACTGCTCGGCCGGCAAGGACCGCACCGGCTGGCTGACGGTGGTGCTGCTGCATGCGCTCGGGGTGGACGAGGCGGCGATCCGCGCCGACTACCTGGCCAACAACCCGCTGACGGAGAGTCTGCGCGAGGTGATCGTGACCGCGATGCACCGGCGGCAGCCGGAGCTGGACGTCGACGCGGTGCGCCCGGTGCTGGAGGTCCGCGACGAGTACCTGGACGCCGCGTACGACGAGGTGCGGCGGGTGCACGGGTCGTTCGGGGCGTACCTGCGGGACGGGCTCGGGGTGAACGACGACCTGGTCACGGCGTTGCGGGCGCGACTGCTGGAGTGACCGGTGCGGGCGCCGCGACGGGCTGCCGGGCGGCCCGGCCCGCGCTATCCCGCGACGCGCAGCTCGTGCCGGGCGTTCCAGACGACGGTGGAGATGTCGGCGATGAGCCGGCAGGCGTCGTCCTCGACCTCCTCGCCGCCCGGTCCGCCGTCGGCGAGGTCGGTGGTGGTGCAGACGACGATGACGTACGGTGGCGCGTCGTCGGGATAGACGACGCCGGCGCCGTGGCGGACGCCGCGGACCCAGCCGTTCTTGAGCGCGATGCGGGTGCCTTCGGGCAGGCCGGCGGCGAGGTCCTCGCGATGCTCCTGCGCGGCGAGGGTGTCCAGCATGGCGACGCAGCTCTCCGGCGCGGCGAGCGGGCCGGGCCGGGCGGCGCCGCGCGCCAGGCCGCCGAGGAGGGCGGCCAGGTCGGCGGCGGTGACCAGGTTGGTGATGCCGGCGTCACGGGCGGCGAAGTCCTCAATGCCGCGGCCGGTGACGCTGTGCCGGGCTCCGGCGCGGGCCCAGACGTCGGCCAGGGCCGGTAGGCCGACGTGGTCGACGACCAGGTTGGTGGCGAGGTTGCTGGAGCGGACGATCATGCGTTCGGCGAGCCAGCGCAGGGTTGCGGTCCCGCCGACGCGGGCCCAGACGGCGTCGTCGTTGTCGTAGTGCTGGGCGCAGGAGAAGCGGATTGCCCCGGGCAGCGCGGAGTCGAACTCGTTGCGGACCGGCACGGGGGAGTCGAGGTCGAGGCGGCCGGCCTCGGCGGCACGGTGCAGCGCCACCAGCACGGCGACCTTCATCGTGCTCGCCGCGTAGTGGGTCGCCTGCGGGTGCCGGGTCCACGTGGGGGCGGCGTCGAGCCGGCCGACGTACACGGACACGGTGCCCGGCACCCGGTCGAGGTGGGCGTCGAGCTCGTCGAAGATCACCCGCCGAGGGTAGCGGGTGAGCAGGGGCTCTTCACCACGCCGGGCGTGGTGAAGAGCCCCTGCCGGCACTCAGCCGGCGTGCTTGCGGCGGGCGGCCATCCGGCCGCGCTGCGTCTGGTCGAGCACCACCTTGCGGATGCGGACCGCGGCCGGCGTCACCTCGACGCACTCGTCCTCGCGGCAGAACTCGAGGGCCTGCTCCAGCGACAGCTTCCGCGGCGGGATCAGCTTCTCGGTCTCGTCCGCCGTCGACGAGCGCATGTTGGTGAGCTTCTTCTCCTTGGTGATGTTGACGTCCATGTCGTCGGAGCGGGAGTTCTCCCCGACGATCATGCCCTCGTATACCTCGGTGCCCGGCTCGATGAAGAGCTGGCCCCGCTCCTGGAGGTTGGTCATCGCGAACGCGGTGACGGCGCCCGCCCGGTCGGCGACCAGGGAACCGTTGTTGCGGGTCCGCAGCTCGCCGAACCACGGCTCGTACGACTCGAAGACGTGGTGCAGGATGCCGGTGCCCCGGGTCTCGGTGAGGAACTCGGTGCGGAAGCCGATCAGGCCGCGCGCCGGGACCAGCCACTCCATGCGGATCCAGCCGGTGCCGTGGTTGACCAGCTGCTCCATCCGGCCCTTGCGGGTGGCGAGGAGCTGGGTGATCGCGCCCAGGTACTCCTCCGGGGCGTCGATGGTCAGCCGCTCCACCGGCTCGCAGGTCTTCCCGTCGATCTCCTTGGTGACGACCTGCGGCTTGCCGACGGTCAGCTCGTACGACTCGCGGCGCATCTGCTCGACCAGGATCGCCAGGGCCAGCTCGCCGCGGCCCTGCACCTCCCAGGCGTCGGGGCGCTCGGTGGGCAGCACCCGCAGCGACACGTTGCCGACCAGCTCCTTGTCGAGCCGGTCCTTGACCATGCGGGCGGTGACCTTGGCGCCCTTGACCCGGCCGACCAGCGGCGAGGTGTTGGTGCCGATGGTCATCGAGATGGCCGGCTCGTCGACGGTGATCAGCGGCAGCGCGACCGGGTTCTCCGCGTCCGCGAGGGTCTCGCCGATCATGATCTCGGGGATGCCCGCGACGGCGATGATGTCGCCCGGCCCGGCGGAGTCGGCGGGCTTGCGCTCCAGGCCCTCGGTCATCAGCATTTCGGAGATCCGGACCCGCTGGCTGCTGCCGTCGGTGCGGCACCAGGCCACGGTCTGGCCCTTGGCGATCGTGCCCTGCCGGACCCGGCACAGCGCGAGGCGGCCGAGGAACGGCGAGGCGTCCAGGTTGGTGACGTGCGCCTGGAGCGGGGCCTGCTCGTCGTAGGCGGGCGGCGGGATCGTGTCGAGCAGGGTGCGGAACAGCGGCTCGAGGCTGTGGCTGTCCTGCGGGACGGAGCCGTCGGCGGGCTGGGTCAGCGAGGCGATGCCGTCGCGGGCGCAGGCGTAGACGATCGGGAAGTCGATCTGCTCCTCGTCGGCGTCCAGGTCGAGGAAGAGCTCGTACGTGTCGTCCACGACCTCCTTGATCCGCGCGTCGGGGCGGTCCACCTTGTTGATCACCAGGATGATCGGCATCCGGGCCTTGAGCGCCTTGCGGAGCACGAAGCGGGTCTGCGGCAGCGGGCCCTCGCTGGCGTCGACCAGCAGCACCACTCCGTCGACCATGGTGAGGCCGCGCTCCACCTCGCCGCCGAAGTCGGCGTGACCGGGAGTGTCGATGATGTTGATGGTGACCGGCTCGGACCCGTCGGCCGGCAGGTACCGCACGCCGGTGTTCTTGGCGAGGATGGTGATGCCCTTTTCCCGCTCGAGGTCCATCGAGTCCATGACCCGCTCGGTTACCTCACCGCGGGCGCCGTAGGCGCCGGCCTGCCGCAACATGGCGTCGACCAGGGTCGTCTTGCCGTGGTCGACGTGGGCGATGATGGCGACGTTGCGGAGGTCGGTGCGAAGCTGCATACCCTCCATACTCTCCTGTCTGCGATTGCCCGGGTCGCGTCGGGGTCAACCCCCAGATGGCCCGGGTCTCTGGCGAAACTCCTGTCCCAGCCGTTCGTGCGGCTGGCATGCTGACCCTCGTGTTCATGGGGGCCACGTGCACGACCTGCTGACCGCACTGCAGGGTCTGCCGTCCCTGCTGATCTACCTGGTCGCCGCCCTGATCATCGCGGCGGAGACCGCCGTGATCTTCGGACTGCTGGTGCCGGGCGAGGCGACCCTGCTGCTGGTCGGCTTTCTAGCGTACGCGGGGACGTTACGGATCGGCCCGACGCTGCTGGTGATGATGGTCGCCGCGGTGATCGGCGACACACTCGCCTTCCGCGCGGGCCGCCGGTACGGGCCGAGGCTGCGCGCGAGCCGCTTCGGTGCCCGGGTGGGTCCGCAGCGCTGGCGCCGGGCCGACGCCATGCTGGGAAGGTTGGGCGGGCGGGGCGTGTTCACCGCCCGGTGGGTGGCGTTCGCCCGCACGCTGGTGCCCCGGCTGGCCGGCGCCGCGAACATGCCGTACCGGCGGTTCGCGCCGTGGAACCTCGCCGGTGTGGTGACCTGGGTGGGTGGCTCGGTGGTCGCCGGCTACCTGGCCGGTGAGTCGTACGAGACGGTGTCGCACCTGCTGGGCCGGGCGACCGGAGCGGTGCTGGTGCTGCTGGGTGCGATGATCGCGGTGCTGCTGGCCGGGCGCTGGCTCGGCCGCAACCCGGACCCGGTACGGGCGCTGCTGGCCCGGGCGGGTGCCCTGCCGCCGGTGCGCTGGCTCACCGGCCGGTACGGGGTGCTGTTCTTCCTGCTCGCCATGCACATCGGGCCGGGCTGGACGCTGCTGCTCAACCTGGCCGCCGGCCTGCTGCTGCTCTTCCTGGCCGGGCTCGCCGTCGCCTGGGCGCTCGGCGTGGTGATCCGGCACAGCGGGCTGTCGGTCGTCGACGGCGCGATCGCCGACTGGTTCGCCGACCGCCGCACCCCGGAGGCCGTCGACGTCACGCTCGCGGCGGTGTCCGTACTGCGCGGGCCGGTGCTGATCGCGGTGGTGGCGGTGGTGGCGGCGGTGCTGGCCTGGCGGCACCGCCCTTGGCAGGCCGACCTGCTGAGCGTGCTGGGCACCGCCGGCGCGTTCGTGCCGCTGGTGGTGCTCGCGATGACGGCCGACCTGGCCCGGCCGGACGAGTCCGGTCCGCCGGTCCTGTTCCCGACGCAGGACGCGGTGGTCACCGCGAGCCTGTGCACTCTCGCCTGGCTGCTCTCCCGGGGGGCGCGGTGGCCGGTGGCGGTCGCGGCGTGGACGGTCACCGCCGCCGGGGTCGTCGTGGTCGTCGGCGCCCGGCTCTACCTGGGCCTGAGCACGGCCAGCACCGCCGTCACCGGGGTCCTGCTGGGGGTGGCCTGGACGGCGGTGTTCATGGTGGCGTGGGTGACCCGCGACCGGGCGGTCGGCGTGGAGCCGCCGGCCACCGACCACTCGCCCTCCGCCGCGGACCCGCCCGCCGGCGGCGGGGACCCGCCCGGGGACGTGCCGGCCACCGCCGACCCGCCGTCGGCCACCGAGGCGCCGGCGTAACGGGGCGCGGTCGATCACGGGGCGGTGGCCGCCCGCCGATCCCTGTTACCGTGCGACGGTCACGGGGAAGGGGTCGACATGGGAGTACGCCGTGCGGGCACGGCGACGCTCGCGGCGGTGCTGCTGGCCGCCGGGCTCGCCGGATGCGCCCGCGACCGGGCCGCCGCGCCGGAGATCGCGGCCCCGGTCGGTGCGACGGCCGAGGCCACCGCCGCACCGGCCGTTGACGCGGACGTCACCACCGCGACGGCGACGCCGCCCGCGCGGGAGTCGATGGGGGCCGCGCCCCGGCGCAGCGCGTCGCCCAGCGCCCGGCCCACGCCGAAGCCGACCCGCGCCACCGCCCCCCGCGCCGTCGCGAAGCCGCCGACCGAGACGAAGGTGCCGCCGCCACCGCCGAAGCCGGCGCCGACCTCCTGCACGCCCCGCTACGAGGGCACCCAGGCCACCCGCTCCCAGGTCAAGGCGGCGCTGGGCGACGCGGCGGCGAAGACGTACTGGCCGACCTCCGCTCCCGACATCCGGATCCCGCTGGCCCTGGTCAAGGCGACCGCCTGGCAGGAGAGCGGCTGGCAGTCGAACATCATCGCCTGCGACGGCGGCATCGGGCTGATGCAGGTGATGCCCGCGACGGCCGACTGGATGAACCAGCGGTTCGGGCAGAGCTACGACGTGCGCGACTATGCGGACAACGCCTACCTCGGCGCCAACTACCTGGCCTGGCTGACGAAGTACATCGGCGACATGTACTTCGAGGCCGACTACCGGCTGGACGCCGCCCTGTGCACCAGCGAGCTGAACTCCTGCCTGCTCAACGCGGTGATCGCCGCGTACAACTACGGGCACGGCGCGGTCGCCCGCGAGGGGGAGCCGCTCACCATCCCCAACCCCCAGTACGTGCGCAACGTCCGCGCCCTCATGACCGAGTGCGTCTGCCTCACGTACTAGGGCGCGGGCCCCTCGGCCGGCGCGCCGACGCGGTGATGGCCGACTTCACCGATGACGCGCTGGAGATCGTCCACCGGTTCATGACGGCGATGGGCGCCTCGCTCCGGCAGCATCGCGACGCCGTCCGCGCCGAGTCGCCGCGACGGACGAACGGCTGACCCCGTGTTCACCACGCTGGCGACCCGGCTGGCCACGGCGGCGCTGCGACTCCCGCCACCCCGGACCCGGCGGGTCACCCTGACCCGCGCCATCCCGGTCCGGGTCCGGGACGGCGTGGCGCTGCGCACCGATCACCACGCGCCGGACCTGCCGGGCGCCCCCACCGTCCTGATCCGGACCCCGTACGGGCGGGGCGGCCCGATGCGCCTGCTGGGCCGGCTCGCCGCCGAGCGCGGCTACCACGTGGTGATCCAGTCCTGCCGCGGCACGCACGGCTCCGGGGGCGTGTTCGACCCGCTCGTCCACGAGCGCGACGACGGGCTCGACACCCTCGACTGGCTGCGCCGCCAGCCCTGGTGGAGCGGCGCGTTCGGCATGTTCGGCGCCAGCTACCAGGGGTTCGTCCAGTGGGCTCTCGCCGCCGACGCCGGGGAGGAGCTGCGCGCGATGGTCGCGGTCGTGACCGCCTCCGGCACCCGCGACTCCACGTACGCGGGGGAGTCCTTCGCTCTCGACACCGTGCTCACCTGGGCGGAGCTGCTCCAGGCGCAGACCGTGCCGTGGCTCGCCCGGCAGTGGGAACTCAAGCGGGGCCAGCCCCGGCTCGCGGCGGCGCTCGCCCACCTGCCGCTGGCCGAGGCGGACCGGGTGGCCACCGGGGTCACCGTGCCCTTCTTCCAGGAGTGGCTGCGCCACCACACCCCCGACGCCGCGTACTGGCGTACCCGGGTCTTCGGTGACCGTCTCGCGGAGGTCCGCGTCCCCGTCGCCATGATCAGCGGTTGGCACGACATCTTCCTGCCGGCGCAGCTGCGTGACTTCGCGGCGTTGCGCGCCGCCGGCGCCCGACCCCGGCTCACCGTCGGGCCGTGGACGCACGGGAGCCCGGGGCTCTTCGTGGCCGCCCTGCGCGACGGCCTCGACTGGCTCGACGAACACCTCGGCGGGCGGCCGGCGCCCCGACGCGCCCCGGTGCGGGTGCACGTCGGCGGGGCGGGCGGCGGCTGGCGGGACCTGCCGGACTGGCCGCCGCCCTCGACGCCGACGACCTGGCACCTGCATCCGGGTGGCGCGCTCCGCACCGCGTCGCCGGTGGAGTCGGCCCCCGCCGGCTTCTGGTACGACCCGGCCGATCCCACCCCCTCGCTGGGCGGCCCGCTGCTCGTCGCCCAACGGGCGGGGCCGGTGGACAACCGTCCCGTCGAGGCCCGCCCTGACGTGCTGACGTGGACCAGCCTCGCCCTGCCGGCTCCGGTGGAGGTCGTCGGGCCGGTCCGGGCGGAGGTCTTCGTCCGAAGTGACCTGCCCCACCTCGACGTCTTCGTGCGACTGTGTGACGTGGACGCCCGGGGCCGGTCCTGGAACGTGTGCGACGGGCTGGTCCGGGTGACCCCGGACGGGTTCCGCGCCGACGGGACCGGCGCCGTCCGGGTGCCGGTGGAGCTGTGGCCGGCCGCGCACCGGTTCGCGGCCGGCCACCGGCTGCGCGTGCAGGTCTCCGGCGGCGCGCACCCCCGGTACGCGCGCAACCCCGGCACCGGCGAACCCCTCGGCACGGCGATCACTCTGCGTGCCGGATGGCGGGAGGTCCTGCACGACCCCAGACACCCGTCCGCCGTGGTCCTGCCCACCGTCCACTCCGGCCCCGAGTTGCCTCCACGGTAAACAGTCCCGCTCTGAGCTGGGCGTTTGCCCACCGGGCGGGTTATGGTTGGGCCAACGCCCGGCGCTGTGCACACCTCGGCCGGGCCCGCATGTGAGCCCCTGACACCGCGTACGCGGTGTCACCGTCGTGCCCGGCCCCCGACCAACCGCAAGGGGGAGCCATGACGCGGGCTCCGGAAAACCTGCTGGCCCTCCGCGGCCTGCTCCTCGCCCACCTCAACCTCGACCCGAAAACCGTCCGGAGCCAGGATCTCGAACCGGCCGAGGTCGGCATCGTCGGCGACCCCAACCACCGGGGTGGCTACCACTGCGGGTCCGACCGCGTGGTGGCGAACGACTACTCGGTCGTCGAGTCCCCGCGCGACTCCTCGGGGCTGACCCTCGACGCCGCCGCGCTCGACGTCGGACTCTTCGAGGTCCGCTCCGGCGGCGGTACGCACACCCTGCGCACCTTCTCGGTCTGGTGCGTCGAGCAGTGCGCCGCCAACGCCGCGGACACCCGGGACATCCGCGAGATCATCTACAGCCCCGACGGCAGGACCGTCCGCCGGTGGGACCGGCTGCGCCGGCGTACCACCGGCGACAACTCCCACCTCTGGCACACCCACTTCAGCTTCTTCCGCGACTCGATCAAGGCGGGCCGGGACCAGACCCCCCTGTTCCGCCGCTACCTCGCCAGCATCGGACTCCTGGAGGACGACATGCCGCTCACCGACGCCGACCAGCCGATCATCAAGGCCGCCGTGCACAACACCCCCATCGGACGCACCGGGACCACCGTCGCGGAGGTCCTGGACCAGATGCGCCTGCTGCCCGGCCAGGTGGAGGCACTCCGTACCCAGCTCACGCAGCTCGCGGCACGGGACTTCACCGACGAACCGGCGATCATCCAGGGGGTCCTCGCCGGACTCACCCCGGAGAAGATCGCCGCCGCGATCCCCCCGAGCCTGGCGAAGCAGGTGGCGGACGAACTGGCCCGGCGGCTGGCCGCCTGAGGCGGCCGGCGCCGTCGGCCGGCTGGCTCTCCCGCGGAAGCGGCGTGAACGGGAGCCGACCACGAATTAGGCAAGACGTGTTGCACAAGAGGTCTTGCCTAAGTAGGGTCGGACGGCATGGAGAGAGACGCCGTCCGCAAGGTCACCGACGCCAAGGTGCTCGCGCTGCTCGCCCACCCCCTGCGCCGCAGGCTCATGGACGTCCTCAAGGTGGACGGGCCGTCGACCGTAGGGATGCTCGCCGAGCGCACCGGGCAGGCCCCGGCCAACGTCAGTCATCACATGCGGATGCTGGCCGGTGTCGAGCTGGTGGAGGAGGTTCCCGAACGCGCCCGCGACCGGCGGGAGCGCTGGTGGCGGCTGGTGAACCGGGCGGTGCGCTGGTCCACGTCGGACTTCGACGCCGACCCGGCGACCCGGGCCGTCGCCGACGCCGCCTCCGCTCTGAACATGGAGCGGCATGCCGAGCTCGTCCGCGCCTGGCAGGCCGCCGACGACGAGGTGCGCGCCGCGTGGGGGGAGGGGCCGTTCTCCGCCGACCGGTGGCTGCGCCTCACCCCCGAGGAACTGGAGGAGCTCGGCCGGCAGGTCGTCGACCTGTTCGCCCGCTGGGCGGAGCGGGAGGTTCCCGACGACGGTCGCGTCCGGGAATCCGTCTTCGTGTTCGCCCACGGCGTCCCGGCCCGACCGTGAGCCGCGCCGGAACGGAGGCCTCCCACCCGGTACGCCCCGCCGCCCGGGGTGGTGCCGCATCCAGCCCACCCGACCCGTCCGCCGCGACGCACGCGCCGCGCGGCGCGGTGCCGGGCGGCGCGGTGCCGGGCGGCGCGGTGCCGGGCCGGGGACTTCGGCACGAGCGCAATTTCCGCCTCCTGTGGATCGGGCACGCGGCCAGCAGCGTCGGCAGCAACGTGACCGTCGTGGCGCTCCCGCTGGTGGCCGTGGCCGTGCTGGACGCCACGCCCTTCGCAGTCACGGTCCTGACCGCGGCCGCGTGGCTGCCGTGGCTGCTGGTCGGTCTGCCCGCCGGGGCATGGGTGGACCGCCTGCCGCGCCGGCCCGTGATGATCGCCTGCGACCTGGTGTCCGCGGCGCTCTTCCTCAGCGTCCCGGTCGCCGCCGTGCTCGGTGTGCTCACCATCGGTCAGCTGCTCGCGGTCGCCCTGGGTGCGGGGCTGGCCAAGGTCTTCTTCGAGACCGCCGACCAGGCCTACCTGCCCGTGGTGCTGCCTCCCGAGCAGGTACCGGGCGGGAACGCCCGCCTGCAGGCCACCCGGACGGCGAGTTACCTGCTCGGCCCCGGCATCGCCGGTCTGGCCGCGCAGGCCGTGGGCGCGGTGGCCGCGCTCCTGCTGGACGTGGTGAGCTTCCTGCTGTCCGCCCTCTGCCTGTCACGCATCCGGGTGGATGAGCGCCGTCCCGTGCGTGCCCGGGAGCGCCGATCCCTGCGACGCGAGATCGCCGAAGGCGTCCGTGTCGTCGTCGGCGACCCGTACCTCCGGGTCCTGACCGTCTTCGGGGCGGCCAGCAACTTCGGCCTGACCGGCTACCAGGCACTGATGGTGGTCTTCCTCGTCCGCGACGTGCATCTCGCGCCGGGCCTGGTCGGTCTGCTCCTGGCGGCGATGAGCGCCGGCGGGATCGTGGGCGCGGTGCTGGCGACGGCCGTGGGCCGGTGGTGCGGGACAGCCCGGGCCCTGTTGGTGGCCGCGGCGTTCACCGGCCCACCCGCCCTGCTCATCCCGCTGGCGGCTCCCGGCTGGCGGCTGGTGTGCCTGGCCCTGGGCGGTGCCCTGGTGAGCTTCGGGGTCGCGGTCGGCAACGTCGTCAAGGGCAGCTTCCGGCAGACGTACACCCCGCAGCATCTGCTGGGACGCGTCACCGTCAGCATGCAGCTGTTGAACTACGGGACGATCCCCGTCGCCGCCCTCGCCAGCGGCGTGCTCGCCGGCATCCTCGGAGCCGGCCCCGCGATCGCGGCGATGACCGGCTGGTTGGCGCTCACGCCGCTGATCCTGCTCGCCGGTCCGCTGCGACACCGCCGGGACCTGCCGGTGGCACCGCTGACGGTCTGATCCGTGCGCGCGACGGCGGCCGGACGCCGGCCGCCGTCACCGCCACGGATCAGATCGGACGGACGTTGTCCGCCTGCGGGCCCTTCTGGCCCTGCGTCACGTCGAACTCGACCTTCTGGCCCTCGTTCAGCTCCCGGTAGCCGCTCGACTGGATCGCGGAGTAGTGGACGAAGACGTCCGGCCCCCCGCCGTCCTGCTCGATGAAGCCGAAGCCTTTTTCCGCGTTGAACCACTTGACGGTGCCGGTAGCCATGCATCTCTCCCTGTTCACAAGCAGGCGACCGCCGACCGAAGGCCGACGATCGCCCGGTACCTTCCCGACCCTAACTGCCCGGAGCGTGGTTTGCCGGGCGAAGTGCCGCAGGCGATGTGGTGAACTTTCGGAACGGGCTCGGCCGACCCGGCGTGGCGGGCCTCCGGGTGCGGCATGCTTGCGTCGGTGAGCCGAGTCACGACCGAGCTGGTCGACCTGGAACGGGAGATCGGTGCGCCCGGCGCCGGCCTGGACCGGCTGTGCCTGGTGCCCACCCCGTTCGTCCCCGAGGTGCGGTTGCACCTGGCCGAGGACCCGATCGTCTGGTGGGCGCGGATGGAAGCGCGCGCGGGGCACTCCCTGCCGCCGCCGTACTGGGCGTCGGTCTGGGCCGGTGGGCAGGCCCTCGCCCGGCACCTGCTCGACCACCCCGAGTTGGCCGCCGGGCGCCGGGTGCTCGACCTCGCCGCCGGCTCCGGCGTGGTCGCGATCGCCGCCGCGCTGACCGGCGCGGCCGCCGTGGTCGCCAACGACGTCGACCCGTACGCGGTCGCCGCGGTCACCGTCAACGCCCGCGTCAACCGGGTCGCGGTGCAGGCCACCGGGCGGGACCTGCTCGACACCGCGCCGGCCCCGGTCGACCTCCTGGTCGCCGGCGACGTCCTCTACGACCGGGCGATGGCCGCGCGGGTGCTGCCGTTCCTGCACCGTGCCGCCGCCGCCGGCGCCGAGGTGCTGGTCGGCGATCCCGGACGGGGACACCGGCCGCCGGACGGCCTGGTGGTGGCGGCCGACTACCTCGTGCCGATCACCGAACCCACCGCGGGGCCGCCGGTGCGACGGGTGCAGGTGCTGCGGCCCGGATGACCGGATCAGGGACGACCCTGAGGCGGGGACCAGGGGACGGTGGGGGATGCGACCGGATGCCCGCGGTGGACCGGCGGCCATAGCGTACGTGGCATGGCGGATTGGCTGGCCCAGGTCGGAGAGCTTCCCACCACCCTGCTGATGGGGGTGCTCGGGGTGGTGATGGTCTTCGACGCCGTACCGCTGCTGGGTGTGCTGGTCCCGGGGGACGTGGCGATCCTCGCGGCGGTGGGGGTGGGTGGCCCCACCGCCGGCCTGGCCACCTTCACCGCCGTCGTCGCCGGCTGCCTGGCCGGCTGGTCGCTGAGCTTCCTGGCCGGCCGCCGGTGGGGGGACCGGCTGCGGCACAGCCGCGTCGGCGACTGGATCGGCGAGGAGCGCTGGGCCGCGGCGGAGGGGACCCTGCGTCGCGGCGGAGGGCGGATGGTGCTGGTGGCGCCCTTCCTGCCGGTCTTCAACGCGCTGCTGCCGCTGGCGGCCGGCGGTCTGCGGATGTCGTACCGGCGGTTCCTCGGCTGCGCGGCGCTCGGCGCGGCCGCCTGGGCCGGTCTCTACCTGGCGCTCGGCACGGTGGCGCGGTCGGTCGCCGGCCTGCTGCCCGGCGAGCCCAGCCCGGTCGTGATGACGATGGGCGTGGGGGTCGTGCTGGCCGGCGTCGTGCTGGCGTTGACGCGGCGTCGGTTCCTGATCGGCTGAGGTGGTGGGGTCACCAGCCGCGGGCTCGCCACTGGGGGAGGGCGGCGCGTTCGGCGCCCAGGGTGCTGTCCTTGCCGTGGCCCGGGTAGAACCAGGTCTCGTCGGGCAGCCGGTCGAAGAGCTTGTGCTCGACGTCGTCGATGAGCTGGCCGAAGCGCTCGGGGTCCTTGTCGGTGTTGCCGACGCCGCCGGGGAAGAGGCTGTCGCCGGTGAAGAGGTGCGGGATGCCGGCCGGGTCGCGGTAGAGCAGCGCGATCGAGCCGGGCGTGTGGCCGCGCAGGTGGATGACCTCCAGCGCGCAGTCGCCGACGGGCACGGTGTCGCCGTCGCTCAGCGTCTCCGCCTCGATCGGCAGCCCGGGCGCATCCTCGGCGCCCACCAGCGCGCGGGCGCCGGTCTTGGCCACCACCTCCTCCAGCGCCACCCAGTGGTCCATGTGCTGGTGGGTGGTGACCACCGCCGCGAGCCCGCCGTCGCCGACCAGGTCGAGCAGCCGGGGCGCCTCGTTCGCCGCGTCGATCAGCACCTGCTCGCCGGTGGCCCGGCAGCGCAGCAGGTAGGCGTTGTTGTCCATCGGGCCCACCGACACCTTGGTGATGGCGAGCCGGTCGAGGTCGCGTACGGCCGGCGCGCCGCCCGGCGTGACGTCTCCGGTGTAGGTCATGGGTGCTCTATATCCATTCCGGTGGGGTCGGCAGGGGACCGTCGGGGGTGACCGTGAGCACGGTGCCGGGGCTGCGGCCGATCAGCCAGGCGGCGAGTTCCGGGGCGGCGCCGGTCACCGTAGGGGCGGCCGAGCGGTCGCCGACAACGAGTTCGTGCCGGCTGCCGTCGAAGCGCAGGACCATCGGGGGCGCGTCGGGGCGCTCGGCCAGGCCGGTGGCGACCTCGTGCAGGAGCCGGTGGCCGAACGCCTCCGGCCAGTCGGCCGGCCGGTAGCCGGCGGCCAGGTCCACGTGGTGCACCTCGATCTCCCGCAACCGCCCCCAGACGAGCATGGCGGCCGGCCAGGGCCCGCGGCGGGTCTCCACGGTCACGCCCCACGCCTCCACCGGCATCGCCGCGACCGCCTCGGCGAACCGGTCGGCGGTGCGCCGCAGGTCGTCCAGGTGCACGTCGGGCGGGCGGGGAGCGCCGGCCTCGATGTCGGCGTTACGGGCGGCCGCGCTCGCGTACATGGGGATCCGCTCCCCCGTGCGGGCGGCGGTCAGCAGGTTGACGAACCCGTCGGCGTTGCGGGCGAGGTGGGCCAGCACGTGCCCGCGTGTCCAGCCGGGCAGCAGGGACGGTGCGGCGAGGTCCGCCTCGTCGAAGGTCGCCGCGGTGCGCAGGAGGCGGGCCGTGGCGTCGTCCACCTCGCCGGTCAGCAGAAGCGGATCCGTGGTCACGTGTCGACCCTAGCGGTCGGGCGGCGTCGCGTCGCCGGGGAAATGGCTTTCGGCGCGTCGCCGCGCGCCCTACCGTCGGCGTCGAACGCGGCACCGGGAGGTCGGAGGAGGTGGTGATCGTGCCGGTCGGAGCACGCGTGAGCCATCCGAACCCACACCCGTGAGGACGCCATGACCATCGACCTGACCGCCCTCGGCTGGGACGCCGACCGGGCACGTGACGTACGACGGCGCACCGACCAGCGACCGGGCCGCGTGGCCCGGGTCGACCGCGGCGTGTGCACCGTCCTCGGCGTGGACGGCCCGGTCCGCGCCACGCTCGGCGGGGCCGTGCTGGCCGCCGCCGCCGGTGACCTGACCTGCCTGCCCTGCGCGGGCGACTGGGTGCTGCTCGCCACCTGGCCCGACCGTAACGTCACGGTCGAGGCGGTGCTGCCCCGGCGTACCGCGCTGATCCGCCGTACCGCCGGCAAGGACGCCAGCGGCCAGGTGCTGGCCGCGAACCTGACCGCGGCGGCGGTGGTGGAGCCGGTGCACCCGGAACCGGACATCGGGCGGATCGAGCGCCTGCTCGCCCTCGCCCACGAGTCCGGCGCGCGCCCGCTGGTGGTCCTGACCAAGGCCGATCTGGCCCCCGACCCGGCCGCGCTGGCCCGGCAGATCGCGGCCGTGGCGCCCGGCGCGCCCGTGCTGCCGGTCAGCGCGGAGCGGGGCGACGGGCTCGACCCGCTGCGCGCCGAGGTGGCGCCGGGCCGGACGCTGGGCCTGCTCGGCCCGTCCGGCGCGGGCAAGTCGAGCCTGGTGAACGCCCTGGCCGGAGCGGTGGTGATGCCAACACAGGCGATCCGCCGGGTCGACGGCAAGGGCCGGCACACCACCACCTGGCGGGCGCTGGTCCCGGTGCCCGGCGGCGGGGCCGTGCTCGACACCCCGGGGGTACGGGCGGTGGGCCTGCTCGACGGCTTCACCGGGCTGGACAGGGCGTTCGCCGACATCGCGGCGCTCGCCACCGGCTGCCGGTACGCCGACTGCGGGCACGACGGGGAGCCGGCGTGCGCGGTGCGGGAGGCGCTGGAGTCCGGGGAGCTGACCGCCCGGCGGTGGGAGAGCTGGCGACGGCTGCACCGCGAGGTGGCCTACGAGACGCGGCGGCGCGACGTCCGGCTGGCCGCCGAGCGGCGCGGCGGCTGGCGTGGCGCGCGCCGACGGGCGGGGCGGCCGGCCCGGCCGCCCGCGACCGGGGACTTCTGACCGCCGGCGTCCGGTTTCCGGGTGCCGGCGGTGCGCCGGACCCGGGTTGACCTGGGGGAATGTGCCGGCCGGGAAAGTTGTCGTACCTCGGGGCTAGTCTTGCCGAGGCGCATTCCGGCGCCCGCACAACCGCCCGGACGGGCCGTCTGGCGGACAGATCCACCTCGTCTTCTGCACCCGGGAGTACACGCACCGTGGCCGACCGACTGATCATCCGTGGCGCGCGCGAGCACAACCTGCGTGACGTCAGTCTCGACCTGCCGCGGGACGCCCTCATCGTGTTCACCGGGCTGTCCGGGTCGGGCAAGTCGAGCCTGGCGTTCGACACGATCTTCGCCGAGGGGCAGCGCCGCTACGTCGAGTCGCTCTCGTCGTACGCCCGGCAGTTCCTCGGCCAGATGGACAAGCCGGACGTCGACTTCATCGAGGGCCTCAGCCCCGCCGTGTCCATCGACCAGAAGTCGACCTCGCGCAACCCCCGGTCGACCGTGGGCACGATCACCGAGGTCTACGACTACCTGCGCCTGCTCTTCGCGCGCATCGGCGAGCCGCACTGCCCGGTCTGCGGGGAGCGGATCTCCCGGCAGAGTCCCCAGCAGATCGTCGACCGGGTCCTCGCGATGGCGGAGGGCACCCGGTTCATGGTGCTCGCCCCGGTCGTGCGCGGCCGCAAGGGCGAGTACGTGGATCTCTTCGCCGAGCTCCAGGCCAAGGGTTACGCGCGGGCCCGGGTCGACGGTGTCGTGCACCCGCTGACCGAGCCGCCGAAGCTCAAGAAGCAGGAGAAGCACACCATCGAGGTGGTCATCGACCGGCTCAGCGTCAAGCCCGGCGCCAAGCAGCGGCTGACCGACTCGGTCGAGGCCGCGCTCGGCCTCTCCGGCGGCATCGTCCTGCTCGACTTCGTCGACCTGCCCGAGGACGACCCGGACCGGGAGCGCCGCTACTCGGAGCACCTGGCCTGCCCCAACGACCACCCCCTCGCCATCGAGGACCTGGAGCCCCGGGTCTTCTCCTTCAACGCGCCGTACGGCGCCTGCCCCGAGTGCACCGGCCTGGGCACCAAGAAGGAGGTCGACCCGGAGCTGTTGGTCCCCGACCCGGAGCGCACGCTGCGCGAGGGCGCGATCCAGCCCTGGTCGACCGGCCACAACCTGGAATACTTCCTGCGCCTGCTGGAGGCGTTGGGCGAGGCGGAGCACTTCGACGTCGACACGCCGTGGCGGGCGCTGCCGTCGCGGGCGCAGAAGACGATCCTGCACGGTTCCGACGACCAGGTGCACGTGCGGTACCGGAACAAGTACGGCCGCGAGCGCTCCTACTACACCGGCTTCGAGGGCGTGGTGCAGTGGATCGAGCGCCGCCACTCGGACACGGAGTCGGAGTGGTCGCGGGACAAGTACGAGGGCTACATGCGGGACGTGCCCTGCGCGGCCTGCGGCGGCGCCCGGCTCAAGCCCGAGGTGCTCGCGGTCACGCTCGCGGGCAAGAGCATCGCCGAGGTCTGCAACCTGTCCGTCGGCGAGTGCGCCGAGCTGCTGGCCGGCATCGAGCTGACCGACCGGCAGAAGTTGATCGCCGAGCGCGTCCTGAAGGAGATCAACGCCCGGCTGAAGTTCCTCCTCGACGTCGGCCTCGACTACCTCTCCCTGGACCGGCCCGCCGGCACCCTCTCCGGCGGCGAGGCGCAGCGCATCCGGCTCGCCACGCAGATCGGCTCCGGTCTGGTCGGCGTGCTGTACGTGCTGGACGAGCCGTCGATCGGCCTGCACCAGCGGGACAACCACCGCCTGATCGAGACGCTGGTCCGCCTGCGCGGGCTGGGCAACACGCTGATCGTGGTCGAGCACGATGAGGACACGATCCGCACCGCGGACTGGATCGTCGACATCGGCCCGGGCGCCGGCGAGCACGGCGGGCGGATCGTGCACAGCGGGTCGGTGCCGGCCCTGCTGGAGAACCCGGAGTCGGTCACCGGGGCGTACCTGTCCGGCCGCAAGGAGATCCCGACGCCGCGGCAGCGTCGCCCGCAGACGCCGGAGCGGGAGCTGGTGGTCCACGGGGCCCGCGAGCACAACCTGCGCAACCTGACGGTGAGCTTCCCCCTCGGCCAGCTGATCGCGGTCACCGGGGTCAGCGGGTCCGGCAAGTCGACGCTGGTCAACGACATCCTGCACGCCGTACTGGCCAACCAGATCAACGGCGCGCGGCTGGTGCCGGGCCGGCACACCCGGGTGTCCGGTCTGGAGCACGTCGACAAGGTCGTCGGTGTGGACCAGTCGCCGATCGGCCGCACCCCGCGCTCAAACCCGGCCACCTACACCGGCGTCTGGGACCACATCCGCAAGCTCTTCGCCGAGACCACCGAGGCCAAGGTCCGGGGGTACGGCCCGGGCCGGTTCTCGTTCAACGTCAAGGGCGGCCGCTGCGAGGCCTGCTCCGGCGACGGCACGATCAAGATCGAGATGAACTTCCTGCCCGACGTGTACGTCCCGTGCGAGGTCTGCAAGGGCGCCCGGTACAACCGGGAGACCCTGGAGGTCCACTACAAGGGCAAGACGGTCGCCGAGGTGCTCGACATGCCGATCGAGGAGGCGGCCGAGTTCTTCTCCGCCATCCCGGCCATCCACCGGCACCTCAAGACGCTGGTCGACGTGGGTCTCGGCTACGTCCGGCTGGGCCAGCCGGCGCCCACCCTCTCCGGCGGCGAGGCGCAGCGCGTGAAGCTCGCGTCCGAGCTGCAGAAGCGCTCCACCGGGCGGACGGTCTACGTCCTCGACGAGCCGACCACCGGCCTGCACTTCGAGGACATCCGCAAGCTGCTGATGGTCCTGGAGGGGCTGGTCGACAAGGGCAACACGGTGATCACCATCGAGCACAACCTCGACGTGATCAAGACGGCCGACTGGATCATCGACATGGGGCCCGAGGGCGGCCACCGGGGCGGCACCGTGCTCGCCACCGGCACCCCGGAGGAGGTCGCCGAGGTGCCCGAGAGCCACACCGGCCAGTTCCTGCGCCAGGTGCTCAAGCTCGACGGCGAGGCGAAGGGCGCCGCCGCGGCGACGTCCCGGGCCGCCAAGGCCAACGGCGCGAAGACCAGGACGGCCCGGAAGGTGCCGGCCGGCGCCCGCTGACGCACGGCCGGATCCGGGCCGGCGGTCGCCTGCACGCCGGGATGCCGGCCCGCCGGCGGCCGGAGTCTCGGCGGCCGCGGCCGTCGGCGGCCCGGTCGCCGAACGGGTGAACCGTCGGGCAGAGTGGTCCGTGTACCGAGGTAGGGCCGCGGATCATGACGAGCGGCGTGGGTCGACGAGAGGGCGAGGCATGAGTGACGATCAGGCGCTGACCGGACCGGGCACGCAGACCCGTCGGGCGCTGCTGACCGGCGCGGGTGCCGTCGGCGCGGCGGTCGTCCTGACCGCCTGCGGGAGCGACGACTCCGGCGACGGCGCCCCCGTCAGCCCGGGCCCGGCCGTCTCCGACACCGGGGACGCGGGCGGGGGTGACCGGCAGGGCGCCCAGTCCCTGGCCCGGACGACCGACATCCCGGTCGGCGGGGGCGCGGTCTTCGCCGCCCAGGGAGTCGTGATCACCCAGCCGTCGCCGGGCCAGTTCAAGGGCTTCGACCCGATCTGCACCCACCAGGGCTGCCCGGTGTCGAACGTCGACGGCGGCACGATCAACTGCACCTGCCACGGCAGCAAGTTCTCGATCGAGGACGGTTCGGTGAAGGCCGGCCCGGCCACCCAGCCCCTCGCACCGAAGAACGTCAAGGTCGACGGCGACCGGATCTCGCTCGCCTGACCCGGATCGACGCCGCCACGGCCGGCGCGGGGAACACCCGCGCCGGCCGTGCGCCGTCTCAGCGGGCGTACACCGCCACCTCCCACAGGCTGAACCCGTAGGAGGTGGCCCGGGTCAGCCCGCGCATCCGCACGTACCGGGCCGATCCGGCGGGGAAGGCGGCCACGTCGGTGCCCCCGTCGCCGGCCGTGGTCGACCACACCGTCCGCCAGGTGGTCCCGTCCGTGGAGACCTCGATCCGGTACGACCGGGCGTACGCCGCCTCCCACGCGAGCACCACGCGGCCGACCTGCCGCGCCGCGCCGAGGTCGACGGTGAGCCACTGGTCGTCCGACCAGGCGCTGGCCCACCGGGTACGGTCGTCGCCGTCGACCGCCCGACCGGGCCCGTTGAACACCTGGCTGCTGGACGCCGTCACCGGATGGCCCGCCGCCAGGTTCGGCACGTCGTCGCCGCGCCGGGCCGGGAACGACACCACCTGCTGGAAGGTGGGCCGATTCTGCCACGCGATCTTCGCGTGCGTGATGCCGCCGAGCGGGGACTGCACGATCGCGTCGGCGCACCACTGGTCGCCGGCGGCGCAGTGCTCGTCGCCCGGGTACACCTCGGCCGTCGGGGTGGTGCTCGCCGTCCGCAACGTGTCGAGCAGGACCTGCCGGCAGGTGGCGAGGTTCCCGTCCCCGCAGAAGGCCCGGCCGGGGCCGCCGCGTACCGGCTCGCCGAGCACCGCGCGCAGGTCCTTGTCGACCCAGCCCCACCAGCCGTACTGGAAGGACGAACCCTTGTGGGTCTGGGCGCTGTTGGCGGAGGTCGGCAGGTCGGAGACGTCGCCGGCCTGGCGACCGGAGGGCGACTCGTTGACCTGGAGGGCGTTGACCAGCGACTGGTAGAGGTCCGCGCCGAGCGGCGCCCGGAACACGCCCCGGACGAGCAGCGGCCACCACGCGTCGAGGGTTCGGATCGCCTCGGCGTGCTGGTAGACCTTCGAACCCGGCGCGGTCTCGACCCGCAGCGACCCCGCCGCCCGCCAGGCCTTCAGCCGGGAGATCTCGGCGGCCAGCGTGGCGTCGGTGACGGGCTGGCTCTCCAGCACCCGGATCAGCTCGCCGAGCACCTCGCTGGCGCGCAGGTCGGTGAGGCCGGCCCGCTGCACGAGTGCGGTCAGCGAGGCGCGGTCGAACCTCTGCCCGGCGGCGATCGCCGCCCGCACCGGCCGGTCGAGCAGGTCGCCCCGGTGCACCGCGCCGAAGCTGAAGTTGCCGTCGGCCGCGCCGAAGTCCCGGGCCTGCTTGTTGTTCCAGCTGACGTAGTAGTCCTGGTCCACCGAGCGCGGGTGCGCCGCCAGCGGCGCGTACGTGGCGGTGTTGGTGGCCGGGTCGTAGCCCTGCCACTCGAAGCGCTGCTCGGCCCGCATCGGCAGGTTCGGGTTGGACCCGTCCGCGCGTAGCGGGTTGCGGCCGGAGTTGAAGTACGCCGCCTGGGTGGAGTTGACGTAGAACCAGTTGAAGGCGTACTCGACGTTGTTCGCGGAGGTGATGAAGTCGTCGGCCGTGCCCATCTGCCCGGGGTCGTTGAACATTTGGAAGCCGATCGCCGAGTCCGCCTCGTGCCGGTAGGTGGAGCGCAGTTGGGTGAAGGCGTGCGGCCGTCCGTCGACCGTGCCGCGCCACGCCACCAGGCCGAGGTTGGTACGCCGGGCGACCAGCTTGTACGACCCGGCGGGGGTGCCGTCCGCCACCGTCGGGCTCCAGCGGTTGACCTGCGTGATCTCCTCCATCGGCCGGCAGCGGCCGCGGAACAGGTAGTGGTTGCTCGCCAGGGTCGGCGTCGCGCCGTCGGGGGCGCAGAGCGGAACGGCGTACGTGTCGGTGATGTCGTGGGCCGAGGAGGTGGCGCTCCACGCGTAGTCGCGCCCCCGGCCGAGCAGCACGTACAGGTTGAGCCCGGCGAACGCGGCACCGCGGGCGCTGATGCCCGGGCCCTGCAGCTCCTGCACCATGAGCAGCTGCGGTGCGAAGTAGCCGGTCTGCGGGCCGAACACGGCGATCGGGTGGCCGGTGGCCGAATGGGCGGCGGAGACGACGGCGGCGTTGGACATGCCCCGGTTGGCCGGCCGGATGGTGAGCCCGGACAGCGCCGCCGCGAGCTCCGACGAGCGGGTCGACGTCGCCGCCGCGGTGCCGGCGGCCGAGCCGGTCGCGTCGGTCACCACGGATTCCACCCGCGCCGATCCGGCGTCGGGCAGCACCACGCTGGGGGCGTCGTCGGCGGCGTCGCCGTACGGGAAGCTCTGCCCGTCGTGCAGGGTCAGCACCGTCTCCGGGTCGTTCCGGCCGCGGAACCCGTCCCACACCCGGTCGCCCTCGACCGGGCCGTAGCGGGCGCGGGCGGCGATGCGGACCAGCGCGGACTGCATCTCGGTGCCGCCCCCGCCGCCGAACAGGCCGCCGACGACGCCGGCGGTGGCGATCAGGTCGGTCATCTGGAACGGCTTCGGCCCGCCGGCGTTGGTGATCGCGTCGAGATGGCCGGTGAGCACGTACTCGCCGGGACAGTTGCGGTTCGCCATGCAGGCGCCGATGTAGGCGTTGATCCCGGCCACGTACTCCTGCACGTCGGCGTAGAGCTGCTCGCCGCGCGCGCCGGCCTTGGTCCGCAGCGCCTGCACCTGGGCCTGAAGGTCGGCCTCCGTGTACGGCGAGGTGCGCCAGACGCTCTGCTCCAGCGCCCGGTTGCCGGGTGCGCCGCCCGCGAACGAGGTCAGCGTGCCCCGCCCGACGTGGCGCAGCAGGTCCATGGTGAACAGCCGGTCCTCGGCACCGGCGTATCCGGCGCCGAACATGGTGCCGCCGCGGGTGGTGCCGGTGACGTGCGGGACACCGGTCGCCTTGTCGCGGACGATCCGCACGTCCGCGCGGGGCGAGTAGTCCCGCTCGACCTGGCCGGGCGGGACGCCGAAGGAGGCGTCGTTGAAGAAGGTGCCGATCTGGTCCTCGCGCAGGCCGGCGTAGCCGTAGACGAGGTTGGCGTACCGGTCGAGCTGGTCCGCGGAGTGCTTGGGCAGGGTGCCGAGGGCCTGGTGTCCCAGGATCTCGACCAGCGTGGCGTTGCCGTTCTGGCCGGGCGGCAGGATGTCGGCGCACTCGCCGAGGCAGTGGTCGTCGGGGGTGAAGGTGGTGACGGAGGTCCGGGCGGCCGTCGCGGCGGTCGCGGTGTCCGTTGCGGCGGCGGGGGCGGCGGTCAGCAGGGCGGCGATCCCGGCGAGGGCGGTCGCGCCGGCGAGGAGGGGGTGGCGGGTACGCGGCATGGTGATCTCCCGGGGGGTGGGGATCATTACACGAATATCATTCGGAAACCGGATGGTAACGTCTCCGGCCTTCCATCGGAAGGCGTCAATCAGCTACGGAGGTCGCGGCGACGGCCGGGGGCTGTCGGGGGTGCGGACTAGGCTTGCTGCCGTGGCTGACCCCTCGACGTACCGTCCCGCGCCCGGCACGATCCCGGAGTCGCCGGGGGTCTACCGCTTCCGGGACGGCACCGGCCGGGTGATCTACGTCGGCAAGGCGAAGAACCTGCGCAGCCGGCTCAACTCGTACTTCGCAGACCCGGTCAACCTGCACCAGCGCACCCGGCAGATGGTCTTCACGGCCGAGTCGGTGGACTGGATCTCCGTCGCCACCGAGGTCGAGGCGCTCCAGCAGGAGTTCACCTGGATCAAGCAGTACGACCCGAGGTTCAACGTCCGCTACCGGGACGACAAGTCCTACCCCTACCTCGCCGTCACGCTCGACGAGGAGTTCCCGCGCCTGCAGGTGATGCGGGGCGCGAAGCGCAAGGGCGTGCGCTACTTCGGGCCGTACTCGCACGCCTGGGCGATCCGCGAGACGCTCGACCTGCTGCTGCGGGTCTTCCCCGCGCGCACCTGCTCCTCCGGCGTGTTCAAGCGGGCCGGCCAGGTCGGCCGCCCCTGCCTGTTGGGCTACATCGGCAAGTGCTCCGCCCCGTGCGTCGGCAGCGTCTCGGCGAAGGAGCACCGGGCCATCGTCGACGGCTTCTGCGAATTCATGGGCGGCCGGACCGACGCCATGGTCCGCAAGCTGGAACGCGAGATGGGCGAGGCCAGCGCCCAGTTGGAGTTCGAGCGGGCCGCCCGGCTGCGCGACGACCTGGCCGCGCTGCGCCGGGCCCTGGAGAAGCAGACGGTGGTGTTCGGTGACGGCACCGACGCCGACGTGGTGGCGTTCGCCGACGACCCCCTGGAGGCCGCCGTCCAGGTGTTCCACGTCCGCGACGGCCGGGTGCGCGGCCAGCGCGGCTGGGTGGTGGAGAAGACCGAGGAGCTGACCACCGGTGACCTGGTGCACCACTTCTGCACCCAGGTGTACGGCGGGGAGCACGGCGAGGCCGACGTCCCCCGCGAGCTGCTCGTCCCCGAGTTGCCCGCCGACGCCGACGCGCTCGCCGACTGGCTCTCCACCCACCGGGGCAGCCGGGTGGCGCTGCGCGTGCCGCAGCGCGGCGACAAGCGTGCCCTGCTGGAGACGGTGGAACGCAACGCCAAGGACGCGCTCGCCCGGCACAAGCTCAAGCGGGCCGGCGACCTCACCACCCGCAGCAAGGCCCTCGACGAGATCGCCGACGCCCTGGAAATGCGGACGTCGCCGCTGCGCATCGAGTGCTTCGACATCTCCCAGATCCAGGGCACCGACGTCGTCGCCAGCATGGTCGTCTTCGAGGACGGGTTGCCCCGAAAGAGCGAGTACCGGCGGTTCATCATCCGGGGCGCCACCGACGACCTCTCCGCGATGTCCGAGGTGCTCCGGCGGCGCTTCGCCCGCTACCTCGACGCCCGAGCCGAGACCGGTGAGGCGGGCATCGAGTCGGCCGACGACCCGGACGCCCCGGCCGGGCAAGGGGTGCCCGACGAGCCGCGGGTCGGCACGCTGATCGACCCGACGACCGGGCGGCCGCGCAAGTTCGCGTACCCGCCGCAGCTGGTGGTGGTGGACGGCGGCGCGCCGCAGGTCGCGGCGGCCGCCCAGGCCCTCGCGGAGCTCGGGGTCGACGACGTGGCGCTGTGCGGGCTGGCCAAGCGGCTGGAGGAGGTGTGGCTGCCCGACGACGACTTCCCGATCATCCTCCCGCGCACCTCCGAGGGGCTCTACCTGCTGCAACGCGTCCGCGACGAGGCGCACCGGTTCGCCATCACGTTCCACCGGCAGCGGCGCTCGAAGCGGATGACGCAGTCGGCGCTGGACAAGGTGCCCGGCCTGGGCGAGGTGCGGCGCAAGGCGCTCCTGCGGCACTTCGGCTCGCTCAAACGGCTCTCCGTCGCGTCCGTGGAGGAGATCACCGAGGTGCCGGGCGTCGGCAAGCGGACGGCCGAGGCGATCCTCGCCGCCCTCGGCAGCGACACGAAGACCCCAGCCGCCGACTGACCGCCTCTCAGGCCGGGGCGGGGTCCTCGGCGAGGACCGCGAGGATCTGCTCGCCGTACTTCGCGAGCTTGGCTTCGCCGACCCCGCTGATCCGGGACAGGTCCGCCAGGGAGGCCGGCGCGTCGTTGGCGATCTGGCGGAGGGTGGCGTCGTGGAAGATCACGTACGCCGGGACGCCCTGTTCCTTCGCGGTGGCGGCCCGCCAGGCGCGGAGCCGCTCGAAGGTGCCGGCGGCGGCCGGCGTCAACTCGGCGACCACGGTCGCCGCGCCGCGCGGTTTCGCCGACCGGGCGGACGGCGCGCGGGCCGGCTCGCGGCGCAGCATGACGGTGCGGCGCCGCCCCAGCACCTCGCCGCTGGTCTCGGTGAGGGCCAGGGTGCCGTAGTCACCCTCGACCGCGAGCAGCCCCTCGGCCAGGAGTTGGCGGACCACGCCCCGCCACTCCGCCTCGCTCAGCTCCGTGCCGATGCCGAACACGGTCAGGGAGTCGTGCCCGTACTGCGTGACCTTGTCGGTGGTGCGGCCGAGCAGGATGTCGACGCAGTGCCCGGCGCCGAACCGCTGGTTGCGCTCCCGGTCGAGCCGGAACACCGTGGAGAGCAGCTTCTGCGCGGGGATGGTGCCGTCCCAGGACTCGGGCGGCTCGAGGCAGGTGTCGCAGTTGCCGCAGGCGGCGGAGGTCTCGCCGAAGTACTCCAGCAGCTGCACCCGCCGGCAGCGGACCGTCTCGCAGAGCGCGAGCATCGCGTCCAGGTGGGCGGCGAGGTTACGCCGGTGGGCCAGGTCGCCCTCCGACGTCTCGATCATCCGGCGTTGCTGCACCACGTCCTGGAGGCCGTACGCGAGCCACGCCGTCGACGGGAGCCCGTCGCGGCCGGCGCGGCCGGTCTCCTGGTAGTAGCCCTCCACCGACTTGGGCAGGTCGAGGTGGGCGACGAAGCGGACGTCCGGCTTGTCGATGCCCATGCCGAACGCGATCGTCGCGACCATGACCAGCCCGTCCTCGCGCAGGAAGCGCTGCTGGTTGGCCGCCCGGGTGGCCGCGTCCAGCCCGGCGTGGTACGGCAGGGCGGGGATCCCGTTCGCGACGAGGAACTCCGCCGTCTTCTCCACGGAGGCTCGGGACAGGCAGTAGACAATGCCCGCGTCGCCCGGGTGCTCGTCGCGCAGCAGGTTGAGCAACTGCTTGCGCGGCTCCCGCTTCGGCACGATGCGGTACTGGATGTTGGGCCGGTCGAAGCTGGCGACGAAGTGCCGGGCCTCGGTGAGGCGCAGGCGGGTCGCGATCTCGGTGCGGGTGGCGCTGGTCGCCGTGGCGGTGAGCGCGATGCGGGGGACGCCCGGCCAGCGCTCGTGCAGCATCGACAGGTTGAGGTAGTCGGGGCGGAAGTCGTGCCCCCACTGCGACACGCAGTGCGCCTCGTCGATCGCGAACAGCCCGATCCGCCCTCGCTCGAGCAGGTGGACCGTGCCACGGCCGGCGAGGGCCTCCGGGGCGAGGTAGAGCAGGTCCAGGTCGCCGGCGAGGAACGCCGCCTCCACCCGGCGCCGGGCCTGCGGATCCTGCGTCGAGTTGAGGAACCCGGCCCGGACGCCGACCGCGGTGAGGGCGTCCACCTGGTCCTGCATGAGGGCGATCAGCGGCGAGACCACCACGGCCACGCCGTCGCGCACCAGCGCCGGGATCTGGTAGCACAGCGACTTCCCGCCACCGGTCGGCATCAGCACCAGG
This sequence comes from Micromonospora sp. H33, assembly GCF_052068455.1. Classification (NCBI taxonomy): domain Bacteria; kingdom Bacillati; phylum Actinomycetota; class Actinomycetes; order Micromonosporales; family Micromonosporaceae; genus Micromonospora; species Micromonospora sp. H33. Next base: position 589,793 of record NZ_JBQHDE010000002.1, read on the forward strand.
GCGTCGCCGCCGGCCACCACGTGGTCGACGACCTCCTGCTGGAAGCCCCGGAAGGCGTCGTAGCCGAAGACCCGGCGCAGCGCCTCCAGGGCGCCGGGCCGCTGATCGGTGGGGGAGGACATTGGCGCAGTCTACGAGCGGCCCCTAACGCCACGGCTGACGCGCGGCCGGCCAAGAATAGGGCGTATCTGGACAATCAGGTGTTCCGGGTGTCACCCCGTGGAATCCCGGGTGGGGTCACAGCCGTTAGAGTCGCTGACTGACCATGCGCGGCCGGACCGGCCGCGGCGTCACGGGTGGGGGTTTCTGGTGAGCGAGGCGCGGACGGCGGAGCAGGGCGTGCCGGCCGGAACGGCGGCTGCGGAGATCATGAGTCAGCCGGCGCCGGCGGAGGCGGACACCACCCTCGTGGTGGTGACCGGCGTCTCCGGCGGTGGTCGCAGCACGGTCGCCCGGGCCCTGGAGAACGTCGGCTACTACGTGGTGGACAACCTGCCGCAGGCGCTCATGCTCGACATGGCCGAGCTGGCCATGAAGGCCGGTGGCGCCGCCCGGCGTACGGCGATGGTGCTGGACGTGCGCTCGCGGGCGTTCTCGACCGACCTGGTCGGGGCGATCCGGGAGCTCAAGGAGCGTGGCTTCTCGCCCCGGGTGGTCTTCGTCGACGCCGACGACGAGGTGCTGATCCGGCGGTTCGAGAGTGTCCGCCGCTCGCATCCCCTGCAGGGCGAGGGCCGGCTCGCGGACGGCATCGCCGTCGAGCGTGGGCTCCTGGAGGAGGCCCGCGACCAGGCCGACGTGATCATCGACACCAGCCACCTCAACGTCAACCAGTTGCGCCGGCGCATCGAGGAGCTGTTCGGCGGGGAGGACGCCCGCCGGCTGCGGGTCACCGTCCTCTCCTTCGGCTTCAAGTACGGGCTGCCGCCGGACGCCGACTTCGTGTGCGACGCCCGGTTCCTGCCGAACCCGTACTGGGTGCCGGAGCTGCGCGAGCACACCGGGCGGGAGGAGGCGGTCAGCTCGTACGTGCTGGGCCAGGAGGGCGCGGACGCCTTCGTGGCCACGTACGCCGACCTGGTCAACGCCACCACCGCCGGCTTCGAGCGGGAGGGCAAGCGCTACCTGACCGTCGCGGTGGGCTGCACCGGCGGCAAGCACCGCAGCGTCGCCATCGCCGAGGAGCTGGCCGCCCGGCTGCGGCAGTCCGGCATCGCCGCCAACGCCCAGCACCGCGACCTGGGGCGCGAATGACGGCCACCCGCGTGGTCGCTTTCGGGGGAGGGCACGGCCTCTCCGCGTCGCTGCGCGCGCTGCGGCGCTGCGCACCCGAACTCGACCTGGACATCACGGCCGTCGTCACCGTCGGCGACGACGGCGGATCGAGCGGCCGGCTGCGCGCCGAGCGGGGCGGCCTGCCGCCGGGTGACCTCCGCCAGGCCCTCGTCGCGCTGGCCGGGGACCACCCGTCGACCCGGCGCAGCGCCGGGCTGTTCCAGCACCGCTTCGCCGAGATGTCGGCGCCGGGAGCCGGCCGGGACGCCGTCGCGCCCCGGGCCGCCGGCAACACCGTGCCGCAGGGCGACGGGCTGGCCGGGCACGCGGTGGGCAACCTCGTCCTCTGCGGCCTGATGGAGCTGCTCGGCGACCCGGTGGCGGCCTTGGAGCACGCCGGCGCCATGCTCGGCGCGGTCGGCCGGGTGCTGCCGATGTCCTGCCAACCGGTGGGGATCGAGGCGCGGGTCCGGGGCGCCGACCCGGCCCGCCCCGACGACGTCGCCACGGTCACCGGCCAGCACCAGGTGGCCGTCACCACCGGGCGGGTCGAGTCGCTGCGGCTCAACCCGGAGGCCCCGGAGGCCTGCCCGCAGGCGCTGGACGCGATCGGCGCGGCCGACTGGCTGATCTTCGGGCCGGGCAGCTGGTACACCAGCCTGCTGCCCCACCTGCTGGTGCCGGAGCTCGCCGCCGCCATCGTCGCGAGCCCGGCCCGTCGGCTGGTCACGCTCAACCTGGCCGCGGAAAAGGAGACGTTCGGCCTGTCCCTCGCCGACCACCTGGCTGAGCTGCGGTGGTACCTCCCGAACCTGAAGGTGGACTACGTGCTCGGGGATTCCAAGGCGGTGGGTGATCCCGAACCGGTCGGGCGTGCGGCAGAATCGCTGGGTGCCCGACTGGTCCTCGCCCCCGTCGCGGTCACCGACGGCACTCCCCGTCATGATCCGGCCGCCTTCGGTGCCGCTCTGGTGCCGGTCCTGGGCGCCGATCGTTAGACACGTACGTAATCTCCGGCGACACGCCGGAACCGGTCCGTGAGGGGACGCACAGATGGCGATGACGGCGGCGGTCAAGGACGAGCTGAGCCGGGTCGACGTGCCCAAACCCTGCTGCCGACGGGCGGAGATGGCGGCGCTGCTGCGCTTCGCCGGCGGGCTGCACATCGTCTCCGGCCGGGTGGTCGTGGAGGCCGAGCTGGACACCGGCGCGGTGGCCCGGCGGCTGCGGCGTGAGATTGCCGAGGTGTACGGGTACCCGAGCGAGATCCACGTGCTCGCCTCCGGCGGCCTGCGCAAGGGCAGCCACTTCATCGTCCGGGTCGTCAAGGACGGCGAGTCCCTGGCCCGGCAGACCGGCCTTCTCGACGTCCGCGGCCGTCCGGTGCGGGGCCTGCCGCCGCACGTGGTGGCGGCCAACGTCTGCTGCGCGGTCTCCGCGTGGCGGGGCGCGTTCATGGCGCACGGTTCGCTGACCGAGCCCGGCCGGTCCAGCGCCTTGGAGATCACCTGCCCCGGCCCGGAGTCGGCGCTCGCGCTGGTCGGCGCGGCCCGCCGGATCGGCATCGCCGCGAAGAACCGCGAGGTGCGCGGGGTGGACCGGGTGGTCGTCAAGGACGGCGACGCCATCGCCGCCCTGCTCACCCGCATCGGCGCCCACGCCAGCGTCCTCGCCTGGGAGGAGCGCCGGGTGCGGCGGGAGGTGCGCGCCACCGCCAACCGGCTGGCCAACTTCGACGACGCGAACCTGCGCCGCTCGGCGCGCGCGGCGGTGGCCGCCGCCGCCCGGGTCACCCGGGCCCTGGAGATCCTCGCCGACGACGCGCCGAACCACCTGACCTCGGCCGGCCAGCTGCGGCTGGAGCACCGCCAGGCCTCCCTGGAGGAGCTGGGCGCGCTCGCCGACCCGCCGCTGACCAAGGACGCGATCGCCGGCCGGATCCGGCGGCTGCTCGCGCTCGCCGACAAGCGGGCCCGTGACCTGGGCATCCCGGATACGGAAGCGGCAGTCACGCCCGACATGCTCGTGGTCTGATAGGACGGTGGCGGGTCCTACGGCGCGAGAAGGATCACCACCCGCCGCAGCGCGACCCCGCGCGCTCGGATATGGTCGCTGCGTACGGCAAGGGGGCCGGCACCGGCACGCCTCGCCGTGCTCACCGCCTCGGGCGGTCAGGTCCCTCAGACCGCGGCGGGGCGGCCGAGATGAACCGTCAACGGCCGGCTCCAACGGTCGGCGCACACCACTCCGCCGGCCGCGGGTCACCACGCCGGCGGACCAGAACGCGAGGAGATGGGACCTGTGACCATCCGGGTTGGCATCAACGGCTTCGGCCGGATCGGCCGCAACTTCTTCCGGGCAGTGCTGGCGTCCGGCGCTGACATCGAGGTCGTGGCGGTCAACGACCTGACCGACAACGCGACGCTCGCCCACCTTGTCAAGTACGACAGCATCCTCGGCCGCCTCCCGCTGGAGGTGAAGGCCACCGCGGACGAGATCACCGTGGGCGGCAAGACCATCAAGGCGTACGCCGAGAAGGACCCGGCGAAGCTGCCGTGGGGCGAGGTCGGCGCGGACGTGGTCATCGAGTCCACCGGCTTCTTCACCGACGCCACCAAGGCGAAGGCGCACGTCGACGGGGGTGCCAAGAAGGTCATCATCTCCGCCCCGGCGAAGAACGAGGACGTCACGGTCGTCATGGGCGTCAACCACGACCAGTACGACCCGGCCAAGCACACCATCATCTCCAACGCCTCCTGCACCACCAACTGCCTGGCGCCGATGGCGAAGGTCCTGCACGACACGTTCGGCATCCAGCAGGGCCTGATGACCACCATCCACGCGTACACGCAGGACCAGAACCTGCAGGACGCCCCCCACAAGGACCTGCGCCGCGCCCGCGCCGCCGCGCTGAACATCGTCCCGACCTCCACCGGCGCCGCGAAGGCGATCGGCCTGGTGCTGCCGGACCTGAAGGGCAAGCTCGACGGCTACGCGCTGCGGGTGCCGATCCCGACCGGCTCCGCCACCGACCTGACCGTCACCGTCGGTCGGGAGACCACGGTGGACGAGGTCAACGCCGCCCTGAAGGCCGCCGCCGACGGCCCGCTCAAGGGCATCCTCGTGTACAACGACGACCCGATCGTGTCGGCCGACATCGTCACCGACCAGGCGTCGTGCATCTTCGACGCGCCGCTGACCAAGGTCATCGGCAACCAGGTGAAGGTCGTCGGCTGGTACGACAACGAGTGGGGCTACTCGAACCGCCTGGTGGACCTCGTGAAGCTGGTTGGTCAGTCGCTGTGAGCATCCGGACCCTCGACGACCTGCTCGCCGAGGGGGTGGCGGGTCGGCGCGTGCTGGTGCGCGCCGACCTGAACGTCCCGCTCGACAAGCAGACCGGTGACATCACGGACGACGGCCGCATCCGGGCCGTCCTGCCGACGCTGACGGCGCTGGTCGAGGCCGGCGCCAAGGTGGTCGTCTGCTCGCACCTGGGCCGGCCGAAGGGCAGCCCGGACCCGCAGTTCAGCCTCCGTCCCGTCGCCGGGCGGCTCGGTGAGCTGCTCGGCGTCGAGGTCCGGTTCGCCGAGGACACCGTCGGAGACTCCGCCCGGTCCACCGTGGAGGGCCTGGCCGACGGTCAGGTCGCCCTCCTGGAGAACCTGCGCTTCAACGCCGGCGAGACCAGCAAGGACGACGCCGAGCGGGGCGACTTCGCCGACCAGCTCGCCGCGTTCGGCGATGCGTACGTCGACGACGCGTTCGGTGCCGTGCACCGCAAGCACGCCAGCGTGTACGACGTGGCGGCCCGGCTGCCGCACTTCGCCGGCGGGCTGCTGCTGCGCGAGGTGGAGGTCCTCTCCAAGCTGACCGGCGACCCGGAGCGGCCGTACGTCGTGGTGCTCGGCGGTTCCAAGGTCTCCGACAAGCTCGCGGTGATCGAGGCGCTGCTGCCCAAGGTCGACCGCCTGCTCATCGGCGGCGGCATGTGCTTCACCTTCCTCAAGGCCCAGGGCCACGAGGTGGGCTCCTCCCTGCTCGAGGAGGACATGGTGGAGACCTGCCGCAACCTGCTGGAGCGGTCCGAGAAGGGCAAGATCCTGCTCCCGGTCGACGTGGTGGTCGCGGACGCGTTCGCCCCCGACTCCCCGCACGACGTGGTCCCTGCGGACGGTATCCCGAGCAAGCGGGTGGGGCTCGACATCGGCCCCGAGACGGTGGCCGGGTTCGCCGCCGCCCTCAAGACCTCCGCCTGCGGAGATCCGGCGAACGCCCGGACGATCTTCTGGAACGGCCCGATGGGCGTGTTCGAGATGGCAGCCTTCGCCAACGGCACCCGGGGGGTCGCCGAGGCGATCGCCGAGCACGACGCGTTCTCGGTGGTCGGTGGCGGTGACTCCGCCGCGGCGGTGCGCGTGCTCGGTCTGGACGAGAAGTCGTTCAGCCACATCTCCACCGGCGGCGGAGCCTCCCTGGAGTACCTCGAGGGCAAGACCCTCCCCGGCATCGCGGCCCTGGAGAACTGAATGGCGAGCACCACCCGCCGGCCGCTGATGGCCGGCAACTGGAAGATGAACCTCAACCACCTCGAGGCGAACCTGCTGGTGCAGAAGCTCGCCGCGAGCCTCACCGAGAAGCAGCTCACCGAGGTCGAGACGGTGGTACTGCCCCCGTACACCGACCTGCGGACCGTGCAGACCGCCGTGGACGGCGACAAGCTGCTCATCGGCTACGGCGCGCAGGACCTCTCGCCGCACGCGTCGGGCGCGTACACCGGGGACATCTCCGGCCCGATGCTGGCGAAGCTGGGCTGCACGTACGTGGTGGTCGGCCACTCCGAGCGGCGGGCGTACCACCACGAGGACGACGCGCTCGTCAACGCGAAGGTGCAGGCGGCGCTGACCCACGGGCTCACCCCGATCCTCTGCGTGGGGGAGGGGCTGGACGTCCGCGAGCAGGGCACCCACGTGGCGCACTGCGGCGACCAGCTCGACGGCGCCCTCAAGGGGCTCTCCGCCGAGCAGGTGACCAGGGTCGTCGTCGCGTACGAGCCGGTCTGGGCGATCGGCACCGGCAAGACGGCCACTCCGGAGGACGCCCAGGAGGTGTGCGGCTCGGTCCGGCAGCGCCTGGCCGGGAACTTCGGCCAGGAGACCGCGGACCAGGTCCGGATCCTCTACGGCGGGTCGGTCAAGTCCTCGAACGTGGCGGCGATCATGGCCCAGCCGGACGTGGACGGCGCCCTGGTCGGCGGTGCCAGCCTGGACGCCGAGGAGTTCGCGAAGATCTGCCGGTTCCCGGAGCACACCGCCCGCTGATCGCTCGCTATTCTTGACTCCGCCCGTCCGCCGGCCGGTGCCACCGCGCCCGATCTGCCCGGGCGAGGATCGCAACGAGAGGACTGTCCCCAGCCATGCCGATCTGGTTCGCATACACGTTGATCGTGTTGCTGGTCATCACGAGCATCCTGCTCACCATGCTGATCCTGCTGCACCGCGGTAAGGGCGGCGGGCTGTCCAGCATGTTCGGCGGCGGGGTCAGCTCCAGCCTGGCCGGGTCGTCGGTCGCCGAGAAGAACCTGGACCGCTACACCGTGCTGGTGGGCATCGTCTGGTTCGCCTGCATCGTCGGGCTCGGGCTCTGGCTCCGGCTCCAGCAGACCGCCGGCGTCGCCTGAGCAGGCGCGTCAAGTCGTACAATCTGCGCGCGGTCCGTCCCCCGACGGGCCGCGCGCAGTCCGTTTCACCCGCTGCACCGCGTCGCCGCCGCCATCCCCTCGACGGCGGTTCCCCTCCGACGACAGGAGCGAGCAGCCGTGCGCAACGGTAACGTCCTCCGGGGCAGTCGTGTGGGCTCCGCCCCCGCCCGCCCCACCGAACGCTACGAGCCGGCCCCCTGCCGGGCGGTCACCTACTGGTGCCGCAACGGCCACGATGTCGAGATCCGGATCGCCGCCGAGGCGCCGGTACCCGACCTGTGGGACTGCACCCGCTGCGGTCTCCCCGCCGGCCGCGACCCCGGAAACCCGCCGGGCCGCGCCCGGTCCGAGCCCTACAAGACCCACCTGGCGTACGTGAAGGAGCGGCGCACCGACGCCGAGGGCGCGGCGATCCTCGCCGAGGCGCTCGACGCCCTGCGCCGTCGTCGCGGCCGGCCGGAGTGTTAGGAAGGGCCCCTTGTACAACGCCAGGCGTTAACAAGGGGCCCTTCCTTACACCTTCAGCGCAGGCTGCGGAAGCGGGCCGGCACGTCGGCCGCCGCGGCCCGGTCCAGCAGCCAGAGGGTACGGCTGGTGCCCTGCACGCCGGCCGCCGGCAGCTGCACCGGACCCGCGCCGGCGAGGGCCATGCCGACCGCGCGGGCCTTGTCCGCGCCGCCGGCCACCAGCCACACCTCCTCAGCGGTGTTGATCGCCGGGAGAGTGAGGGTGGTGCGGACCGGCGGCGGCTTCGGGCTGCCCCGGACCGCGCTGACCGGCCGGCTCTCGTAGTTCACCGGGTGCTCCGGGAAGACCGACGCCACGTGCCCGTCCTCGCCCACACCGAGCAGGAGCACGTCGAAGTGGGGGAGAGCAGCGGTGCCCGGGCGGGCCGCCCGGGCCAGCTCGGCGGCGTACCGGCCGGCGGCCTCCTCCGGGTCGTCTCCCGCCGGGCCGCCCGAGGCCGGCATCGGGTGCACCCGCGCCGGGTCCAGCGGTACGACGTCCAGCAGCGCCGCCCGCGCCTGCGTCTCGTTGCGCTCCGGATCGCCGGCGGGCAGGAACCGCTCGTCGCCCCACCACACGTCCACCCGGGACCAGTCCACCGCGTCCCGGGCGGGCAGCGCCGCCACCGCGCGGTACACGGCCGCGGCGATCCGGCCGCCGGTCAGCACCACCGACGCCTGGCCGCGTTCGGCCTGCGCGTCGAGCAGCTTCACCACCAACCGGGCCGCCACCGCCTGCGCCAGCAGGTCGGCGTCGGCGTGGACGGCGACACTCGCCTCGCTCATGCCGGCACTCCGCTGCGCCGAACGGTCCGAGCCACGGCCGCGTCCGTGTATGCCACAGCTTCGCTACGGCCTCGGCCGGGGATCGGACTGTGAGCAGTGCCGTCATGAGGCATCGTCGCACTGAGCTTGATGATTCGCTCGCTCCGCTCGCTCATTCCCCACTGGTCCCGGAGTGCGCGGTGACCCCCGCCTCGGCCCGCTGGGCCTCCGCCGGATCCTTCCAGACGTGCACCCGCTGGGCGGGGCGCTGGTCCAGCCCCGTGAGCCCCGCCGCAGCGCCCAGCGCCTCCGCGTACACCTGGTCGGCGTCGAGCCGGCGCAGCTCCTCGGCCAGCTCGTCGCCGAGCGGCCGACGGACCAGCGGCAGGTGCCGGTCCTCCTGGCCGGTACGCCGGAAGATCGCCATGCTGTCGTTCCGGGTCAGCGTCAGCTCGTCACCGTTGGCGCAGCGCAGCTGCACCTCGTGCATCCGCGGGTGCTGGTCGGTGTGCTGCCACTGCGGGTCGATCCCCAGCCGGGCGGCCAACCAGCCGCGCATCAGGGCGGCCGTCGGGTCGGTCGCCGGTGCGACCACGGTCGCGTCGGTGACCTGCGCCTCGGTGGTGTCGAACGCGCCCGCCACCAGCGTGCGCCACAGCGTGATCCGGGTCCAGGCCAGGTCGGTGTCGCCGGGCACGTAGTCCCGGGCCCGCTGCCGCAGCGCCTCGACCGGGTCGGCGGCCTGCGCGGCGTCGGTGATCCGCCGGTCGGCGACGACCCCGAGGAAGTCGGTGGCGATCTCGGCCGGCGGCTCGCCGTGCCACCACGTCACCACCGGCACGTCCGGCACCAGCAGCGGCATCACCACCGACTCGGCGTGCAGGGCCAGCCGCCCGTACATCCGGGTGACCACCGCCTCGCACGGGCCGAGCCGGCCGCCGACGACGATCTCCGCGTCCAGCCGGTTGCGGTCCCGCTCGACGTCGGAGCGGACCACCACCAGCAGTCGACACGGATGGGCGGCGGCGGCGATGGTCGCCGCCGCCTCCGCCTCGCGGACCCGCTTCTCGTCCACCACCACGATCAGGGTGAGCGCCATGCCGCTGGCCACCCCGCCGGCGCTGCGCCGCTCGGCGGCGAGCGCCTTGACCACCTCGTTGCCGGTGGTGTCCCACAGGCCGATCACAGGAGCCTCCCGGTGTGCTCGCGTCGCTCGGTCGTCACGCCCGCCGCCAGGCCCGGCCCTCGCGGGCCAGCATCTCGTCGGCGGCGCGGGGGCCCCACTCGCCGGCCCGGTACGGCTCCGGCGTCGTGCCCGCCCAGGCCCGCTCCAGCGGGTCCACCACGGCCCAGCTCTGCTCGACCTCCGCGGCGTCGGGGAAGAGCGTCCGGTCACCGATCAGCACGTCCAGCACCAGCCGCTCGTACGCCTCGGGGCTGGACTCGGTGAACGCCTCGCCGTACTGGAAGTCCATCGCGATGTCGCGGACCTCCATCGCGGTGCCCGGCACCTTCGAGCCGAACTTGAGCACCACGCCCTCGTCCGGCTGCACCCGGATGACGAGCTGGTTGTTGCCCAGCGACTCGACGTCCGCGTCGTTGAACGGCAGGTGCGGAGCCGTCTTGAACATGATGGCCACCTCGGTGACCCGGCGCGGGAGCCGCTTGCCGGCCCGGATGTAGAACGGCACCTCCGCCCAGCGGCGGTTCTGGATGCCCAGCCGCACCGCCACGTACGTCTCCGTCGTGGAGTCCGGCGGCACACCCTCCTCCTCCAGGTAGCCGACCGCGCGCTCGCCGCCCACCCAGCCGGGCAGGTACTGGCCGCGTACGGTGCCCTTGCCGACGTCCTTCGGCAGGGTGATCGCCTTGAGCACCTTCAGCTTCTCGGTGCGGATCTCGTCCGCGTCGAAGCTGGTCGGCTCCTCCATCGCCACCAGCGCGAGCAGCTGGAGCAGGTGGTTCTGGAGGACGTCACGGGCGGCGCCCGCCGAGTCGTAGAAACCGGCCCGGGTGCTGATGCCGACGTCCTCGGCCATGGTGATCTGCACCGAGTCGACGTACTTCGAGTTCCACAGGGGCTCGAAGAGGTTGTTGGCGAACCGCAAGGCGAGGATGTTCTGGACGGTCTCCTTGCCCAGGTAGTGGTCGATCCGGAAGACGTCCTCCCGGGTGAAGACGTCGTCGACCAGGTCGTTGAGCGCCTTCGCCGAGGGCAGGTCGTGCCCGAACGGCTTCTCCACCACCACCCGGCGCCACCCGCCGGACTTTTCGTTGTCGGCCATGCCGGTGCGGGCGAGCTGCTTGAGCACCACGGGGAACGCCGCCGGGGGGATGGAGAAGTAGAAGGCCGCGTTGCCGGGGATACCGTGGGTCTGGCGCAGCTCGTCAAGGGTGGTGGCGAGGTGGTCGAAGGCGCCGTCGTCGTCGAACGAACCGCCGACGAACTTGATGTTGCCGGCCAGGCGGGCCCACACCTCCTCGCGCCAGGGGGTGCGGGCGTGCTTCTTCGCCGCCTCGCAGGCCAGCGTCTCGAAGTCGCCGTCGCCCCAGTCGCGCCGGGCGAAGCCGAGCACGACGAAGCCCGGGGGCAGCAGCCCCCGGTTCGCGAGGTCGTACACGGCCGGCAGCAGCTTCTTGCGGGCCAGGTCCCCGGTGACGCCGAAGATCACCAGAGCGCACGGCTCCGGGATCCTCGGCAGCCGCCGGTCCTGCGGGTCGCGTAGCGGGTTCGTCACGCCGCCCTCCTCGCTCCGCCTCGTTCCGTCCGTCATCGTCACGCGCGCAGTGCCCCGACCGCATCGAGCAGCTGGGCCACGCCTGCGGACCGGTCGGTCAGGTGGAGCCGCAGCAGCGGGCGCTTCCGGCCGGCCAGGGCCTGCCGGTCGCCGGCGGCCTGCGCCGCCTGCAGCTCCCCGAAGGTGTACGGCTTGCCGGGCACCGGCAGATCAACGTCGGCCGCACCGGTGATCTGGAGGAAGCTGCCGAGCTGCGGGCCGCCCTTGTGGTACTGCCCGGTGGAGTGCAGGAAACGCGGCCCCCAGCCGAAGGTGACCGGCCGGTCGGTGCTGCCGGCGAGCAGCGGCCGCAGCCGGGCGGCGTCGGCGTCGGCGAACCGGTCGAGGTACGCCATCACCGCGAGGTACCCGTCGTCCTCCACACCGTTCAGCAGCCAGCGCAGCACACCGGCCAGGTCGCCCGGGGCGCCGGCCGGCGCGTACACCTCGATCGAGCCCTCGGTGAACGACGGCGTCTCGGCCGGCGGGCCCGAGGCCAGGATCTTGTTGGTGTTCTCCTTGGACTCGGTGACGTTCGGCTGGTTGAACGGGTCGATACCGAGCACCACGCCGGCGATCGCGGTGGCGTACTCCCAGGTCAGGAACTGGGCGCCGAGCGGGCCGTTGACCGCCACGTCCGGGTCGGCGCCGCCGCCGGGGACGGTGCCGGGGGGCAGCGCGCCGCCGTAGGTCACGGTCAGCACGTTCCGGCCGGTGGCGCCGGGACTCTGCGGCGACTCCACCACGACCGGGAGGACGCCGACGCCGGCCTTGCCGGTCGACTCGGCGACCAGCTGCTCGATCCAGTCGCCGAGGCCGTCGATGCCGGTGCCGTCGGAGACCAGCGCGATCTTGTCCCGGCCCATCGTCGCCGCCGCCCCGAGCGCGGCGCCGAGTGCCAGCCCCGGGTTGTCCCGGTCCCGGCCCAGCGACTCGGCGAGCGCGTCGGCCTCGTCGAGCAGGTCGGCCACGTCGACGCCGGCCAGCGCGGTCGGGACCAGCCCGAACGCGGTCAGCGCCGAGTAGCGCCCGCCCACGTTCGGATCAGCCAGGACGCAGAACGCGCCCATCTCGGCGGCGGTCTGCTCCAGCGGCGAGCCCGGGTCGGTCACGATGACGAAGTGCCGGCCGGCCTCCTCCTCGGTCATCCCGGCGTCCAGGAACGCCTGCCGGTACGCGCGGCGGTGGCTGTCGGTCTCCACCGTCGAGCCGGACTTGCTGGCCACCACGACCACCGTCCGCTCCAGCCGGTCGGCCAGCGCCGCCCGGACCTGGCCGGGGTCGGTGGTGTCGAGCACGGTCAGCGGCCTGCCGAGGGTACGTGCGATCACCTCGGGGGCCAGCGACGAGCCGCCCATCCCGGCGAGCACGACGTGGTCCAGGTCGCCCAGCTCCGCCTTCAGCTCGGCGAGCTGGGGGAGCAGTTCCCGGCTGCGGCGGTGGGTGTCCACCCAGCCGAGGCGGATCTTCGCCTCAGCCTCGGCGTCCGGGCCCCACAGGGTCGGGTCCTTCCGCGCCAGCCGGCCGGGGGCCTCGTTGGCGACGAGCGCGTCGCGGGTGGAGGCGGGCGCGGACTTGTCGACGACGTCCGCCCCGTACACGGCGAGCCCGGCTGCCGCCTCGACCGGTCCGGCGAGCAGGTCGCTCATGCGTTACCCCCGGCCTTCCGCGCGGCCTCGGCGCTGCCCTTGGCGGCGGCGCCCGGGTGACCGGTGCCCTTGACCGCGGCCTCCAGCGACTTGCGGACGCCGTCGAGCAGTTCGTTCCAGCTCGCCTCGAACTTCTCCACGCCCTCGCGCTCCAGGGTGTCGATCACGTCGGCCATGTCGACGCCCACCGACTCCAGACCCGCGAAGACCCGCCGGGCGTCGTCGTACGCGCCGGTCACGGTGTCGCCCCGGACCTCGCCGTGGTCGGCGAAGGCGTCGATCACCGACTCCGGCATGGTGTTGACCGTGCCGGGCGCGATCAACTCCTCCACGTAGATCACGTCCCGGTAGTCCGGGTTCTTCGTCGAGGTGGACGCCCACAGCGGGCGCTGCGGGTGCGCCCCGGCGTCGGCGAGGGCCTGCCAGCGGGCGGAGGAGAAGACCTCGGTGTACCGCTCGTACGCCAGCCGCGCGTTGGCCACCGCGGCCTTGCCGCGCAGCGCCTTCGCCTCCGCCGACCCGATCTTCTCCAGGCGCTTGTCGACCTCCGTGTCGACCCGGGAGACGAAGAACGACGCCACCGAGCCGATCTTCGACAGGTCGTGGCCGTTCGCCTTCGCCTGCTCCAGGCCGGCGAGGAACGCGTCCATGACCTGCGAGTACCGGTCCAGGCCGAAGATCAGGGTGACGTTGACGCTGACGCCCTCGGCCAGCGCGGCGGTGATCGCCGGCAGACCGGCCAGGGTGGCCGGGATCTTGATGAACAGGTTCGGCCGGTCGACCAGCCACCAGAGCGCCTTGGCCTCGGCGACGGTCTTCTCCGTCTCGTACGCCAGCCGCGGGTCGACCTCCAGGGAGACCCGGCCGTCGACCCCGGCGGTGGCGTCGTGCGCCGGGCGCATCACGTCGCAGGCCCACCGCACGTCGTACGCGGTGAGGTTGCGTACCGCCTCCTCGACGTGGACCCCCCGGGTGGCGAGGTCGCGCAGTTGCCAGTCGTACTCGTCGGCGTCGCTCAGCGCCTTGGCGAAGATCGTCGGATTACTGGTGACGCCGACGAGGTGCTTCTCCCGGCGCAGCTGGTCCAGCCCGCCGGAGCTGAGCCGTACCCGTGAAAGATCATCGAGCCAGACCGCCACGCCCGCGGCGCTGAGCTCTCCCAACCTGTCCGTCATGCCGTTCACGCTCCCTCAGTTGCCCGTGGGGTTACCGGTGATCTCGCCCACCCGGGTCAGGGCCGCGTGCGCGGCGGCCACGATCCGGTCGGGGGTGAACCCGAACTGCTCGAAGAGCACGATGTGCGGGGCGCTCGCCCCGTAGTGCTCGAGGCTGACGCTCTCGCCGCAGTCGCCGACGATGCCGCGCCAGGACATGGCGATGCCCGCTTCCACGCTCACCCGTGCCTTTACCCCCCGGGGGAGGACTGACTCGCGGTAGGCCTGGTCCTGCTCGGCGAACCACTCGAGGCAGGGCATCGAGACAACGCGGGTGGGGGTGCCGTCGGCCTCCAGCCGCTCCCGGGCGGTGAGGCACAGCTGCACCTCGGAGCCGGTGCCGATGAGGATCACGTGCGGCTTCCCGGTCGAGGCCTCGGCCAGCACGTACCCGCCCCGGGTCACTCCCTCGGCGCCGGCCAGCGCGGAGCGGTCCAGGGTCGGCAGCGGCTGCCGGCTGAGCGCCAGCGCGGTCGGCCGGTCGGTGTGTTCGAGGGCCTGCCGCCACGCCCACGCGGTCTCGTTGGCGTCGGCGGGGCGCACCACGTCCAGGCCGGGGATGGCACGCAGGGCGGTCAGGTGCTCCACCGGCTGGTGGGTCGGGCCGTCCTCGCCCAGGCCGATCGAGTCGTGCGTCCAGACGTAGGTCACCGGCAGCTTCATCAGCGCCGCGAGCCGGACGGCCGGGCGCATGTAGTCGCTGAAGACGAGGAAGGTGCCGCCGTACGGGCGGGTGCCGCCGTGCAGGGCGATGCCGTTGAGGATCGCGCCCATGGCGTGCTCGCGGATGCCGAAGTGCAGCGTGCGGCCGTACTCGTGGCCGGGGAAGTCCTTCGTCGCGTGCACGGCCGGGACGAACGACGGCTCGCCCTTCATGGTGGTGTTGTTGCTCTCGGCCAGGTCGGCCGAGCCGCCCCACAGCTCCGGCAGCACCGGGGCGAGCGCCTCGAGCACCTTGCCGGACGCCGCCCGGGTGGCGATGCCCTTGGCGTCGGCGGGGAACTCGGGCAGCGCGTCCGTCCAGCCCTTCGGCAGCGTCCGGGTGGCCAGCCGGTCCCAGAGCGCGGTGCGCTCCGGGTTCGCCTTGGCCCAGGTCTCGAACGCCCCGGTCCACGCGCGCTGCGCCTCCGCGCCGCGGTCCATCACCTGCCGGGCGTGCTTGAGGACCTCCTCGTCGACCTCGAAGGCGCCCTGCGGGTCGAAGCCGAGGATCTGCTTGGTGGCGGCGACCTCGTCGGCGCCCAGCGCCGACCCGTGGATCTTGCCGGTGTTCTGCTTGTTGGGTGCCGGCCAGCCGATGATGGTGCGCAGCGCGATGAAGGAGGGGCGCCCGGTCTCCGCCTTGGCGGCCAGCAACGCCCGGTACAGCGCCTCCACGTCCTCGTGGTAGTCGCCCTGGTCGGCGTCGCCGCGGCGCCAGTCCACCGCCTGGACGTGCCAGCCGTACGCCTCGTAGCGGGCCGCGACGTCCTCGCTCTTGGCGATGCGGGTGTCGTCCTCGATCGAGATCTCGTTGTCGTCGTAGATCACGCAGAGGTTGCCCAGTTGCTGGTGCCCGGCGAGCGCGCTCGCCTCGTGGGAGATGCCCTCCTCGATGTCACCGTCCGAGGCGATGCACCAGATGTCGTGGTCGAAGACCGAGGCGCCCGGCTCGGTCTCCGGGTCGAACAGGCCGCGCTCGCGGCGGGCCGCCATCGCCATGCCGACCGCGTTGCCGAGGCCCTGCCCGAGCGGGCCGGTCGTGGTCTCCACGCCCGGGGTGTGCCCGTGCTCCGGGTGGCCCGGGGTGAGCGAACCCCACTGCCGCAGCGACTTCAGGTCCTCCAGGCCCAGCGGGTACCCGGAGAGGAAGAGCTGGATGTAGAGGGTGAGGCTGGAGTGGCCGGCGGAGAGGACGAACCGGTCCCGGCCGGGCCAGGTCGGGTCCGCGGGGTTGTGCCGCATCACCCGGTTGAAGAGCAGGTACGCCGCGGGCGCGAGGCTCATCGCGGTGCCCGGGTGGCCGTTGCCGGATTTCTCCACGGCGTCCATGGCCAGCACGCGGACCGTGTCGACGGCCCGGCGGTCGAGGTCGGACCAGTTCAGTGCGGGATGCTCGGGTCGGTTGGCAGCCACGATGGTTTGTGCTCCTCGGCAGATGGGCGGAACCCTCACTGGTGACCCTATCGAGCGGTCCTAAACGTCCGCCCGGGGATCTCTGCATGCTGTTCTGTACGCGTCCGTGCGGTTCCACGTTCGATCGAACGTGTGACGCCTCGCACCGTTGCCGGGTCAGCCGGGCAGCCAAAACGACAGCGCGTAGTGTGTGGGCGGTGTGTGGACCCCGAGGCGGGTCTCGCCGACCCCGACCTCCCCTGCCGACGCCGGAAGGTGGCAATCCGTGAGCATGATCACCGAGCGCCCCGTCAGCAACCCTGCCGGGCAGCCGGTGGGCACGGTGGCGGGCGAGTCGGCCACCTCGCGGCGGGACGTGCGGTCGGTCATCGCGGCGTACGTGACGTTGACCAAGCCCCGGATCGTCGAGCTGCTGCTGGTCACCACCGTGCCCGCGATGATGCTCGCCGACGGCGGCATGCCGTCGCTGTGGCTGGTCGCCGTGGTGCTGGTCGGCGGGTCGCTCGCGGCCGGCGCGGCCAGCGTCCTCAACTGCTACATCGACCGGGACATCGACCAGCTCATGCGGCGGACCAAGCGCCGCCCGCTGCCGGCGCACACCGTGACGCCGCGCAGCGCGCTGGTCTTCGGCCTGGTGCTGGCGGTGGTCTCGGTGGCGCTGATGGCGGCGTTCACCAACCTCCTGGCCGCCGGCCTCACCCTGGCCGCGATCGTCTACTACGACCTCGTCTACACCGCCTGGCTCAAGCGGACCACCACGGCGAACACCTTCTGGGGGGGCGCGTGCGGGGCCGCGCCGGTGCTGATCGGCTGGGCGGCGGTGACCGGCTCGCTGGCGCCGGCCGCCTGGGCGCTGTTCGCGGTGGTCTTCTTCTGGCAGATGCCGCACTTCTACCCGCTCGCGATGAAGTACAAGGACGACTACGCGCGGGCGGGCATCCCGATGCTGCCGGTGGTCGCGTCCACCCGGCGGGTCAACGCCGAAATCCTGGTCTTCGCCTGGCTGACCGTGCTCACCTCGCTGGCGGTCTGGCCGCTCGGCATGAGCGCCGTCTACGGGGTGCCAACCCTGGTGGTGGGCGCGATCTTCCTGGTGGAGGCGCACAAGCTGTGCCGCCGGGCGATCCGGGGCGAGGCGGTCAAGCCGATGCGGCTGTTCCACTGGTCCACCACGTACCTGACCATCGTGTTCGCGGCGGTCGCGCTCGACGCGCTGATCTGATCCACTGCCGAAGAAGCCGGACAAGTCATCCTCACGGATGAGTTGTCCGGCTTTTTTAAATTAGTCACAGGAATTCCTCACACCATCGGGCTTGCCTTTCAGGTTCACGTCTGCGCAACTTTGTCGCCACCCTTTGGTGAGGAAATTACGGGATAAATCCGGGCAAGCCGCCTGTGGTCTTCCTTAAACCTCGGGGTAATTGGCATCACAAAAGGTTCATGGAACTCGCCCGCACGGGTGCGAGTCTGCTTACGCTTCGCGTCATGGCAGATGGTTCCGATACGACGCTGACGGCTGAGCAGACCGCCGACGACCAGGCTCCCAACGGTCTGGTTGCCGGTATCAAGTCGTTCGCCGCCGGACACGGCGGGGCGAAGGCGGTCATCGAGTACGTCGGCAAGCGCGGCGCGCGCATCGTCCTCGTCGGCTCCGACGGGGCCTGGGGCGACCAGTTCGCGGACGACACCGTC
Source organism: Micromonospora sp. H33 (assembly GCF_052068455.1). NCBI lineage: Bacteria > Bacillati > Actinomycetota > Actinomycetes > Micromonosporales > Micromonosporaceae > Micromonospora > Micromonospora sp. H33. Next base: position 607,487 of record NZ_JBQHDE010000002.1, read on the forward strand.
GTCGCGCGGCAGGCGTGCGCCAAGGCGGGAGTCACCGTCGAGAACGCCTGGGAGCGTGAACTGATGGACCAGATGCGCCCGAGCAACGACCTCTGGCGGTCGATGGCCCGGCGCACGATGGCCCGTTGACATAAATTGACCAACCACCACCAGTCGACCCGGGGGGAACCCCGGGTCGCTCTCGTCACCTGTGCCGCCCTGCCCGACCTGGAGGACGACGACCGCCTCGTCGTCGCTCCGCTGAAGGCCCGCGGCGTCACCGTCGAAACGGTCGTCTGGGACGACCCCGCCGTCGACTGGGCCGGTTACGACCTCGCGGTGCTCCGCTCGCCCTGGGACTACATGCCCCGCCGGGACGAGTTCGTCGCCTGGGCGGCGGCCGTGCCGGCCCTGGCGAACCCGGCGGAGGTAATCGCCTGGAACACCGACAAGCGCTACCTCGACGAGCTCTCCGCCGCCGGGGTGCCGACGGTCCCCACCGCGTGGGTCGCCCCCGGCGAGGAGTGGGAGCTCCCCGGCGAGCGCGGGGAGTACGTCCTCAAGCCCTCGGTCAGCGCCGGCAGCCAGGACACCGGCCGGTACGACTTGGCCGACACGGAGCACCGCGACCTCGCCCGGGCGCACGTCCGGCGGCTCGGCGCGGCCGGCCGGGTCACCATGGTCCAGCCGTACCTGTCGGCGGTCGACACCGCCGGCGAGACCGCGCTGCTGTTCGTCGCCGGTCCCGGCGGGCTCGCCTTCAGTCACGCGATCCGCAAGGGTCCGATGCTGACCGGCCCGGACCTGGGCGTGGACGGGCTCTACAAGCCCGAGCAGATCACCGCCCGTATGGCAACCGCGGAACAGTTGGCGGTGGCCGAGAAGACGCTCGCGGCGGTGCCGGGCGGGCCGGACCGGCTGCTCTACGCCCGGGTCGACCTGATCCCCGGCGCCGACGGCAGCCCCGTCCTGGTCGAGCTGGAGCTCACCGAGCCGTCCCTCTTCCTGGGGTACGCCGACGGCGCCCCCGAGCGCCTCGCCGACGCAATCCTCACCCATCTGTCCCACCGCGGCTGACACCCCGCGCGCCCTCCCGGGCGCGTCCGGATTCGCCCCCGAACAGAGAAAGAGTGGCCTCCCAACGCCGGGAGGCCACTCTTTCCGTGAAAGTGGGGGACCGTCCCGCGCGCGGGGGCGCGCGTAGGCGCGCGGTCGGGGCGGGCGGGGGTGTCAGGCGTGGGCCGGGACGGATGCCTCGGGCGCCGGGGCGGCGGTCGGGGCCGGCGCGACCGGGCGGCGTTCGCGGGTCGACCAGAGCACCGACAGGGTCGCGAGCAGCACCAGGCAGGAGCCGAGCATGTGGGCGCCGACGAGGGTCGCCGGCAGGTCGGTGAAGTACTGCACGAAGCCGATCACACCCTGCCCCAGCTCCACCACGACCAGCACCAGGGCCGCCCGGGCCGGGCCGGTGGCGCCGACCGCCCGGAACGCGAAGACCAGCGCCACCGACAGGCCGATCAGCAGGAACACCCCGTCGGCGTGCACCTGGGAGATCTGCTCCGGGTCGAGGCCGTTGCGGGCCGCGCCGCCGTCACCGGCGTGCGGGCCGCTGCCGGTGACCCACGTGCCGACCACCAGCACCGCTGCGCTGACCACGGTGGTGACCACCGCGAGGGTGCGCAGCGGGCCGGGCACCACGGGCACCGTCGGGCCGTCCGGCTCCGTGATCCGCCGCCAGAGGGCGTACGCGACCGCGATCACCACCATCGAGGCGAGGAAGTGCAGCCCGACCACCCACGGGTTGAGGTTGGTGAGCACGGTGACACCCCCGAGGACCGCCTGCGCCGGGATGCCGAACAGCACCGCGACCGCGAGCGGCAGCAGGCCACGCCGGCGCGGCCGGTGCAGCAGGACGGCCACCACCACGGCGAGGGCGATGATGCCCACCGCGAAGGTGAGCAGGCGGTTGCCGAACTCGATCACCCCGTGAATGCCCATTTCGGGCGTCGTGGTGTACGACTCGTCGGTGCACCGGGGCCACGTGGGGCAGCCCAGGCCGGAGGCGGTCAGCCGGACCGCCCCACCGGTGACGACGATCGCGACGTTCGCGACGATGCTGGCGAACGCCAGACGGCTCAGCAGGGGGGTGGAGACCGGGAACCGGACGGCAGGAGTCACGGCGCAAATCCTACGCACCGTAGTGGAACCCGATCGGGTGACTCTGCCGGCGCGGTGGTTCGGATCACCGGACCCCGGGTTTGCAGGCCCCTGGCGAATTACGTAACGTTGACGTTGTGAAAAACGCGGCGGGGGTCTCTGGGCACCAGCCGGCGCCCGTTCCGGCCGCCGGCCAGTCTGCCGCGTCCGATCTCTCGACCCGCGACCGGGTCACCCAGCTCCTGCTGGAGCGGGGCGCCACCACCGCCGCGCAGCTGGGTGACGCGCTCGGGCTCAGCCCGGCCGCCATCCGCCGGCACCTCGACGCCATGCTCGCCGAGGGTGACGTCGTCGCCCGGGAGCAGGCGGTGCGGGGCCACCGGGGCCGGGGCCGCCCAGCCAAGGTGTTCCTGCTGACCGACGAGGCGCGGGTCCGCTGCGGCACCCACCACTACGACAACATGGCCACCGCCGCGCTGCGCTGGATCGCCAGCAACGGCGGGTCGGAGGCGGTGGAGGCGTTCGCCGCCGACCAGGTGGCCGCCCTGGAGGCCCGGTGCCGGGCCGCCATGGAGGACGCCGGCGACGACCCCCTCGCGCGCGCGGAGGCGCTCGCGGGCGCGCTGACCGCCGAGGGCTACGCTGCCAACGCGTCCACGATCGCCTCCGGTGGCCAGCTGTGCCAGCACCACTGCCCGGTGGCGCACGTGGCCGCCGAGTTCCCCCAGCTGTGCGAGGCCGAGACCGCGGTGATCTCCCGTCTGGTCGGCACCCACGTGCAGCGCCTGGCCACCATCGCGCACGGCGACGGGGTGTGCACCACGCACATCCCGGCCCAGCCGGGGCGTGTCCAGTCCGGTAAGACCGTCACCACTGTGAGGACAGATAGATGACCGAGCAGATCGTCCAGCCCCTGACCCAGGAGGAGCAGCTCGCCGCCCTCGGTCGCTACGAGTACGGCTGGGCCGACTCCGACGTCGCCGGGGCGTCCGCCCAGCGCGGCCTCAACGAGGCGGTGGTGCGGGACATCTCGGCCAAGAAGAACGAGCCGGCCTGGATGCTCGACCTGCGGCTGAAGGGCCTGCGGCTGTTCGACCGCAAGCCGATGCCGGCGTGGGGCGCCGACCTCACCGGGATCGACTTCGACAACATCAAGTACTTCGTGCGGTCCACGGAGAAGCAGGCCACCAGCTGGGAGGACCTGCCCGAGGACATCAAGAACACCTACGACCGGCTGGGCATCCCCGAGGCGGAGAAGCAGCGGCTGGTCGCCGGTGTCGCGGCGCAGTACGAGTCCGAGGTGGTCTACCACAAGATCCGTGAGGACCTCGAGGAGCAGGGTGTCGTCTTCCTCGACACCGACACCGCCCTGCGCGAGCACGAGGACGTCTTCAAGGAGTACTTCGGCACGGTGATCCCGGTCGGCGACAACAAGTTCGCCGCCCTGAACACCTCCGTCTGGTCCGGTGGCTCGTTCATCTACGTGCCGAAGGGCGTGCACGTGGAGATCCCGCTGCAGGCCTACTTCCGGATCAACACGGAGAACATGGGCCAGTTCGAGCGGACGCTGATCATCGTCGACGAGGGCGCGTACGTGCACTACGTCGAGGGCTGCACCGCGCCGCTGTACTCCTCCGACTCGCTGCACAGCGCGGTCGTGGAGATCATCGTCAAGAAGAACGCCCGCTGCCGGTACACGACCATCCAGAACTGGTCGAACAACGTCTACAACCTGGTCACCAAGCGCGCCGTCTGCCACGAGGGCGCCACCATGGAGTGGGTCGACGGCAACATCGGCTCCAAGGTCACCATGAAGTACCCGGCGGTCTACATGACCGGCGAGCACGCCAAGGGCGAGGTGCTCTCGGTGGCCATGGCCGGCGAGGGCCAGCACCAGGACGCGGGCGCCAAGATGGTGCACGCCGCTCCGCACACCAGCAGCACCATCGTCTCGAAGTCGATCGCCCGCGGCGGCGGCCGCACCTCGTACCGGGGCCTGGTCCAGGTGCTGGAGGGCTCGCACAGCAGCCGGAGCACGGTCAAGTGTGACGCGCTGCTGGTCGACACCATCTCCCGCTCGGACACCTACCCCTACGTCGACATCCGTGAGGACGACGTGTCGATGGGGCACGAGGCGACCGTCTCCAAGATCAGCGACGACCAGCTCTTCTACCTGATGAGCCGGGGCCTCAGCGAGGACGAGGCGATGGCGATGATCGTCCGCGGCTTCATCGAGCCGATCGCCAAGGAGCTTCCGATGGAGTACGCGCTGGAGCTCAACCGCCTGATCGAGCTGCAGATGGAGGGCGCGGTCGGCTGACGCCGGCCCCGACCCAGCGGCGGGCCGGACCACCCGGTCCGCCGCACCGAGCACCAGAGACCGTCGTCGCAGAACAGACCAAGGAAGAGATGACTACCCAGGCTTCCGCGCCGCCCAGCACCAAGTCGCAGGCGCTCCGCTCGTACGACGTCGCCGACTTCCCGGCCCTCACCGGCCTGGAGGAGGAGTGGCGCTTCACCCCGCTCAAGCGCCTGCGCGGCCTGACCGGCGGGGTGCAGGCAACGACCGGCACGGTCGGGCACGAGTACGGCGACCTGCCGGCCGGCGTCACCGTCGAGCGGATCGGCTCGGACGACCCCCGGGTCGGCAGCGTGCTCACCCCGGTCGACCGGATCAGCGCCCTCGCCTACGGCGGTGCGGACGGCGCGCTGCTGGTGCAGGTCGCCCGTGAGGCCGTCGTGGCCGAGCCGGTGACCGTGCGGGTGGTCGGCCAGGGTGCGGACAGCCTGGCGTACGGGCACACCTTCGTGGAGGTGGGCCGGTTCGGCGAGGCGACCCTGGTGCTGGAGCACGTCGGCTCGGCGACCCTCGCCGACAACGTCGAGGTCTCGGTGGCCGACGGCGCGAAGCTCACCCTGGTCACCGTGTCCGACTGGGCCGACGACGCGGTGCAGGCTCAGCACCTCAAGGTCAAGCTGGGCCGGGACGCGCGCGTGCTGCACGTCCAGGTGACCCTCGGCGGCGACCTGGTCCGCCAGTACACGACCGTCGAGTACACCGAGCGCGGCGGCGAGGCCGAGCTGTACGGCGTCTACTTCGCCGACTCCGGCCAGCACCTCGAGCACCGGCAGCTGGTCGACCACAGCGTGCCGGACTGCCGCAGCTACGTCGGCTACCGCGGCGCGCTGCAGGGCGAGAGCGCCCACACCGTCTGGGTCGGCGACGTGCTGATCCGGGCCGAGGCGACCGGCACCGACACGTACGAGATCAACCGGAACCTGCTGCTCACCGACGGCGCGCGGGCGGACTCCGTACCCAATCTGGAGATCGAGACCGGCGAGATCGCCGGCGCCGGGCACGCGAGCGCGACCGGCCGCTTCGACGACGAGCAGCTGTTCTACCTGATGGCCCGCGGCATCCCGGAGGCCGAGGCCCGCCGCCTGGTGGTCCGCGGCTTCTTCGCCGAGCTGCTGAACAAGATCCCGGTGGAGTCCCTGCGTGAGCGCCTCGGCGAGACGATCGAGGCCCGGCTGACGAAGGCCGGCGCCTGATGATCCGCATCTGCTCCACCGAGGACGTGCCGAAGGGCACCGTGATCAGCGCGGACGTCGACGGCACCCAGATCGCGCTGGTGCACGGCGAGGACGGCGAGTTCTACGCCGTCTACGACGAGTGCTCGCACGCGGCGGTCGCCCTCTCCGAGGGGGAGGTGGAGGGCTGCACGCTGGAGTGCTGGCTGCACGGTTCCCGCTTCGACCTGCGCACCGGCGAGCCGACCGGGCTGCCCGCCACCGAACCCGTACCCGTCTACCCCGTCGAGATCCGCGACGGTGACATCTACGTCGACCTGACGCCGAGTAATGGAGTGACCCGATAATGAGCACCCTGGAGATCCGCGACCTGCAGGTGTCGGTGAAGCTGCCCGAGGGTGAGCTCAAGCCGATCCTGCACGGCGTCAACCTGACCGTGAAGTCGGGGGAGACCCACGCCATCATGGGCCCGAACGGCTCCGGCAAGTCGACCCTGGCGTACTCGATCGCCGGCCACCCCAAGTACGAGATCACCGGCGGTTCGGTGACCCTCGACGGCGAGGACGTCCTGGAGATGTCCGTCGACGAGCGGGCCCGCGCCGGCCTCTTCCTGGCCATGCAGTACCCGGTCGAGGTCCCCGGCGTGTCGGTGGCGAACTTCCTGCGCACCGCCAAGACCGCGATCGACGGCGAGGCGCCGAAGCTGCGCACCTGGGGCGGTGAGCTGCGCGGGGCCATGGAGCGCCTCCAGATGGACCCGGCGTTCGCCCAGCGCAACGTCAACGAGGGCTTCTCCGGCGGCGAGAAGAAGCGGCACGAGATCGTGCAGCTGGAGCTGCTGAAGCCGAAGATGGCGATCCTCGACGAGACCGACTCCGGCCTCGACGTGGACGCGCTGCGCGTGGTCAGCCAGGGCGTCAACCGGGTGCGCGACACCGGCGACACCGGCCTGCTGCTGATCACCCACTACACGCGGATCCTGCGCTACATCAAGCCGGACTTCGTGCACGTGTTCGTCGCCGGTCGGATCGTCGAGGAGGGCGGCCCGGAGCTGGCCGACAAGCTCGAGGAAGCGGGCTACGAGCGGTACGTCGCCGGGGCCGGTTCGGCGCGGGCCTGATCGCCATGAGCGAGCGGCAGCGAGCGAATCATCAGTTCAGTCCGGTGGTGCCTCAGGGCAGCACGGAGCGTAGCGGAGTGCTGGCATGAGCTCGATCGCGATCCCGGCGGGCATGCCGCAGTACGACGACGTGCCCCGCTACGACGTCGCCGCGGTGCGCGCCGACTTCCCGATCCTGGATCGGGAGGTCAACGGGCACCCGCTGGTCTACCTGGACAGCGCGAACACCTCGCACAAGCCGCGCCAGGTGCTGGACGTGCTGCGCGAGCACTACGAGCGGCACAACGCCAACGTGTCGCGGTCGGTGCACACGCTGGGCACCGAGGCGACCGAGGCGTACGAGGGCGCGCGGGCCAAGGTCGCCGCGTTCATCAACGCCCCGAGCGTGGACGAGGTGGTGTTCACCAAGAACTCCACCGAGGCGATCAACATCGTGGCGTACGCGTTCTCGAACGCCTCGCTGCGCCCGGACGCCGACCCGCGCCTCCGGCTGGGTCCCGGTGACGAGGTGGTGATCTCCGAGATGGAGCACCACTCGAACATCGTCCCGTGGCAGCTGCTGTGTGAGCGCACCGGCGCGACCCTGCGCTGGTTCCCGGTCACCGACCACGGCCGCCTCGACGAGTCGGGCCTGGAGGACCTGGTCACCGAACGGACGAAGATCGTCTCGCTGGTGCACATGTCCAACATCCTCGGCACCGTCAACGCCACCTCGCGGATCACCCAGCGGGTCCGCGAGGTGGGTGCGCTGCTGCTGCTCGACTGCTCGCAGTCGGTGCCGCACATGCCGATGGACGTGGTCGACTACGACGCGGACTTCATCGTCTTCACCGGGCACAAGATGTGCGGCCCGACCGGCATCGGCGTGCTGTGGGGCCGGGCCGAGCTGCTCGCGGCGATGCCGCCGGTGCTCGGCGGCGGCTCGATGATCGAGACGGTGGCGATGTCGGGGTCGACCTTTGCCGCGCCGCCGGCCCGGTTCGAGGCGGGCACCCCGCCGATCGCCGAGGCCGTGGGCCTCGGCGCGGCGGTCGACTACCTGTCCGGCATCGGCATGCGGGCCATCCAGTGGCACGAGAAGCAGCTGACCGCGTACGCGCTGGACGCCCTCGCGACCGTCCGGGGCCTGCGGATCTTCGGTCCGACGGTGCCGGTAGGTCGGGGCGGCACGATCTCGTTCGCGCTCGGCGACATCCACCCGCACGACGTCGGTCAGGTCCTCGACTCGCTCGGCGTGCAGGTGCGGGTGGGCCACCACTGCGCCCGCCCGGTCTGCACCCGGTTCGGGGTGCCGGCCACGACCCGGGCGTCGTTCTACCTCTACACCACCACCGAGGAGATCGACGCTCTGGTAGCGGGCCTGGAGCAGGTGCGGAAGGTGTTCGACTGATGCAGCTCGACCAGCTCTACCAGGAGATCATCCTGGACCACTACAAGCACCCGCACGGCCGCGGCCTGCGTGACGCGGACGACCCGGCGGCGACCGTCGCCGAGGCGCACCACGTCAACCCGACCTGCGGCGACGAGGTCACCGTCCGGGTGGCCACGGACGGCGAGGTGCTGCACGACGTCTCGTACGACGGCATGGGCTGCTCGATCAGCCAGGCGTCGGCGAGCGTGCTGCACGAGCTGCTCGCCGGCCGGAAGGCCGGCGAGGCGTCCGTGGTGCACGAGGCGTTCGTGGAGTTGATGTCCGGCCGTGGCCAGGTCACGCCGGACGAGGACGTGCTCGGCGACGGGGTCGCTTTCGCGGGCGTCGCCCGCTACCCCGCCCGGGTGAAGTGTGCGCTGCTGCCGTGGATGGCGTTCAAGGACGCCGCGGCACGCGCCGGCGTGGGCGTCAGCCCGACGGAGGTGAAGGCATGAGCGAGAACACCGCGACCGAGGCGACTCCGGAGGCCGGCGACAGCACGGCGGCCGGTGCCGTGGGTGGTGCCGCCACCGAGGGCGGCGCGCCGGCGGCGGGCGGCAAGGCCGCCGTCGCCGACATCGAGGAGGCGATGAAGGACGTCGTCGACCCCGAGCTGGGCATCAACGTGGTCGATCTGGGTCTGGTGTACGGCGTCCACGTCGACGACGAGAACGTCGCCACCCTGGACATGACGCTCACCTCGGCGGCCTGCCCGCTGACCGACGTCATCGAGGACCAGGCCCGGTCGGCGCTGACCACCGGCCCCGGCGGCGGCCTGGTCAAGGACATCCGGATCAACTGGGTCTGGCTGCCGCCGTGGGGGCCGGACAAGATCACCGACGAGGGACGCGACCAGCTCCGCTCCCTCGGCTTCAACGTCTGACCGGACCGGTCGGAGAGCGGGCGCGGCACCCACCCGGGTGCCGCGCCCGACGCGTCCCCGCCCTACGCCTCCCACCCATCACCGGAGAGAACGCTCGTTCACGGAAAGAGTGGCTATCGGCCGCGGAATGGCCACTCTTTCCGTGAACGTGCGCGCCTGGGCGGGCGGAGGGGCGGTCGGAATTCGGTCGCGGTGGTGCGGGTGGGTGGCGGAGGATGGCGGCGTGATCGAGTCGTACCCGATGATGCAGTCCACTATCGCCGCGGCCACCGTCGCGCGCCGACAGCGGACCGCGCTCCGGTGCGTCTCGACCCGCCGCCGACCGTCGTGACCGGCGCGTTCCTGGCCGGGCTGGTCGCCGGGTACGGCGTCGCGATCCCGGTCGGCGCCATCGCCGTCCTGATCATGGGGCTCGCCGCGCGGAACTCGTTCCGGGTGGGCGCCGCCGCCGCGCTCGGCGTGGCCACCGCCGACGGTCTCTACGCGGCCGTCGCCGCCCTCGGCGGAGCGGCCCTGGCCACCGTCATCGCCCCGGTCGCCGGCCCGCTGCGCGTGGTGGCCGCCCTGGTGCTGCTCGGCCTCGCCGCTCACACCGCCTGGCGGGCCCTCCGCCCGGCGGCCGGTACGGCGACCGGCACCCCACGCCGCGGCCTGGACAGCCCGTCGAGGGCGTTCGCCGGGGTGCTCGCGCTGACCCTGCTCAACCCGGCGACCGTGGTCTACTTCGCGGCGCTCGTCCTCGGCCGCCGGGACGCCGCCGACCCCGATCTGACCGTCGCGGGCGCGTTCGTGCTCGGGGCGTTCCTCGCGTCAGCGAGTTGGCAGTTGCTGGTCGCCGGGGGCGGCACCCTGGTCGGCCGCGTGCTCGCCGGCCCGCGCGGCCGGCTGATGACCGCCCTCGCCTCCAGCACCATCATCGCCGCGCTCGCCGTCGCCACCCTGCTGGCCGGGTGAGGCGCGGCGGGCCCGGTGCCGTAGGTTCGGGTGCGTGAGCAGCAGGCCCGCAGCCGGTGGCGGTCGCTGGGTCGAGGTGGACCCGGGCCGGGTGCCCCGTTGGGTCGACGGCTTCGCCCACCGGCACGGCCCACCGGAGTTCGGTCCGCAGACGTACGGGCTGCTGCTCACCGCCCCGGACGGCGCGACCGCCGAACTGCACACCCCACCCGGCGCGGCGAAAGCCCCGGACCTGCCCGCCTTCATGGCGAATGCGGCGGCACCCCGGCGGATCGGCCTGTTGCTCGTCCGCAAGGGCGCGGTGGCGGTCGGGATCGCCGCGGGGGCGGAGCTGGTGGTGTCGAAGGTGGACACCCGCTACGTGCAGGGCCGTACCGCCGCGGGTGGCTGGTCGCAGCAGCGCTTCGCACGACGGCGGGACAACCAGGCGAAGGCGGCGCTGGGCGACGCGGTGGAGCTGGCGGTACGGCTGCTCCTGCCGGAGGTGGTGACGCTGGCCGCGCTGGTGTGCGGCGGTGACCGGCGGGCGGTGGACACCGTGCTGGCCGACCGGCGGCTGGCCCCGCTCGCGGCGCTGCGCGCGGACCGGCTGCTCGACGTGCCCGAGCCCCGGCAGGCGGTGCTGGTCGACGCGATCGCCGCCGCCCGCGCGGTCCGGATCCGGGTCCGCGAGCCGGCACCCGACCGTGCCGGCTGACTTCAGCGGTCGGCGGCGTCGCCGGATTACCTAGGTAAGAGCCGTTTCCACCCAGATGCGTCGTGCGGTGCGCCCGGTGACCGGCGCCGTCCGCCCCGGACCGCGGAACAGGAGAGACCACCATGACCAGCAGCAGCACCGAGGTTCAGATTCTGCGGACCGTCCTCGACCGGTGGAGGTCCGCCGTCGACGCCCACGACCCCGATCGGGTCGCGTCGTACTTCACCGAGGACGCGATCTTCCAGGGCCTGCACCCGTACACGGTCGGTCGTGACGGCGTCGCCGGGTACTACGCCGCCCAGCCCATCGGCATGACCGCCACGTACGACATCCGCGAGACCCGGCGCCTCGCGGACGACCTCGTCCTCGGCTACCTGAGTGTCGACTTCGCCTTCACCGACCGGCCGGTCGTGGCCGTCCACCTCGGCGTGATCGTGCGCCGGATCGGCGACACCTGGTTCATCAGCCACTACCAGGTGTCGCGGCTCGGATGACCCGACCATGACGCCGCCCCGCCCGGGCTCGCGCGCCGACCCGTGCACGCGGAAGGACCCCGGCGTCGGGTGGTCGCCGCGGTCCTTCCGCGGGCGGTCGCCGGTCAGCGGCTGCCGCTGAAGGTGTCACAGGACTTCGGGTCGCCGGTCTCGTAGCCGCGGGTGAACCACTCGCGGCGCTGCGCGGACGAGCCGTGGGTGAACTCGTCCGGGTTCACCGGCCGGTTCGCCCGCTCGGAGATGGCGTCGTCGCCGATCTTCTCCGCGGTGTCGATGGCCTGGGCGATGTCCTGCTCGCTGATGCTCTTGAAGATCTTCTGCCCGCTCTCGTCGGCGGTGCCGGTGGCGTTCTTCGCCCACGCTCCGGCGTAGCAGTCGGCCTGGAGCTCCAGCTTCACCGACAGCGCGTTGGCGTTGTCCGGGTCGCGCTGCTGCTGGCGGCGGACCTGCTCGTTGGTGCCGAGCAGGTTCTGCACGTGGTGGCCGTACTCGTGGGCCAGCACGTACGGCTGGGCGAACTCGCCCTCCGCGCCCAGCTGCTCGGCCAGCACCCGGTAGAAGGTCAGGTCGATGTACACCTGCGAGTCGGCGGGGCAGTAGAACGGGCCCACCCCGGAGTCGGCCTGCCCGCACGCGGTGTTGACGGCCTGGCTGAAGAAGACGGTGTCGGTGGCGCGGTACTGCTCGCCGAACGCCTGCGGCAGGGCGGTCCGCCAGTACGCCTGGATGGAGTTGACGTACAGGGCGTTGCGGCAGTCCAGCTGCTGGAGGGCGTCGTCCGCGGAGCACTTCTGCTCCAGGGAGGTGTTGTCGCCCTGCTCGCCGCCGCCGTTGGTGGCCGCGTTCAGGCCCAAGCCGCCCCCGACGAGGGCGACCAGGACCGCGATGATGATGCCGACGATGCCGCCCCGCCCGCCCCCGATCGGGATGGGGATCCCGCCGATGCCACCGCCGCCTCCGGACCCCCGCCGGTCGTCCACCTGACTGGTGTCGATCCGCGTCTTCTCGTTCAGCTCCATGTCTACCCCGATCACCGTCTGATTCCGTGTGGTGGTTGCGGTACCGGACCGGGTCCGGACGTCCGGTTCCGTACCCGATGATCTTGGCCGGTAATCCGGCGGGGCCATCCGGCGGCGCCCGGTACACTTGCCGCGTGCTGCTCTGCGAAGGCTGAACCGCCCCGCGCCGACGGGCCTCCCGCCCGCCGGCGCTCTCGCGTGCCCTGAGTCAGCCCTTCCAGACCCCGAGAGCGAGTCCTCCGACATGATCACTGCCACCGGCCTGGAGCTCCGCGCCGGCGCCCGGATCCTGCTGTCCGACACCACGCTGCGGGTGCAGCCCGGCGACCGGATCGGCCTGGTCGGCCGCAACGGCGCCGGCAAGACCACCACGCTGAAGGTCCTCGCCGGCGAGGGCCAGCCGTACGCCGGCCAGATCGACCGGCGCAGCAACATCGGCTACCTGCCGCAGGATCCGCGCACCGGCGACCTGGAGGTCACCGGTCGGGACCGGGTGCTCTCCGCCCGCGGGCTGGACGTGCTGATGGCCCAGATGACGGAGCTGGAGGCGAAGCTCGCCGAGGGGGCCGACGACGAGAAGCTGGTCCGCCGCTACGGCGCGCTGGAGGACCAGTTCGCCTCCCTCGGCGGGTACGCGGCCGAGGCGGAGGCCGCCCGCATCTGCGCCAACCTCGGCCTGCCCGACCGGGCCCTCGCGCAGACCATCGGCACCCTCTCCGGCGGTCAGCGCCGCCGCATCGAGCTGGCGCGGATCCTGTTCCGGGACGCGGGCGAGAACGGCGGGGGCATCCTGCTGCTCGACGAGCCGACCAACCACCTGGACGCCGACTCGATCACCTGGCTGCGCGGGTTCCTCGCCAACCACAAGGGCGGCCTCATCGTGATCTCCCACGACGCCTCGCTGCTGGAGGCCGTGGTCAACAAGGTCTGGTTCCTCGACGCGACCCGGTCCGTGGTGGACGTCTACAACCTGGGCTGGAAGGCGTACCTGGAGGCGCGGGAGACCGACGAGCGGCGCCGCCGCCGCGAGCGGGCCAACGCCGAGAAGAAGGCCGGCGCCCTGATGGCGCAGGCCGACAAGATGCGGGCCAAGGCCACCAAGACGGTCGCCGCGCAGAACATGGCCCGCCGCGCCGAGCGGCTGCTGTCCGGCCTGGACGAGGTCCGCGTCGCCGACAAGGTGGCGAAGGTGCGCTTCCCGACCCCCGCGCCGTGCGGTCGGACGCCGCTCACCGCGAGCGGCCTGTCCAAGTCGTACGGGTCGCTGGAGATCTTCACCGACGTCGACGTGGCGGTGGACCGGGGTTCCCGGGTGGCGATCCTCGGCCTCAACGGCGCCGGCAAGACCACGCTGCTGCGGATCCTCGGCGGCCTGTTGGAGCCGGACACCGGCGAGGTGCGGCCGGGGCACGGGCTGCGGCTGGGCTACTACGCCCAGGAGCACGAGACCCTGGACGTGGAGCGGACCATCCTCGAGCACATGCGCAGCGCCGCGTCGGAGCAGAGCGACACGGACCTGCGCAAGATCCTCGGCGCGTTCCTGTTCTCCGGCGAGGACGTGGACAAGCCGGCCGGGGTGCTCTCCGGCGGCGAGAAGACCCGGCTGGCGCTGGCCACCCTGGTCTGCTCCGGCGCGAACGTGCTGCTGCTGGACGAGCCGACGAACAACCTCGACCCGGTCAGCCGTGAGCAGGTGCTCGACGCCATCGCCCGTTACCCGGGGGCGATCGTGCTGGTCACGCACGACGCCGGCGCGGTGACCGCGCTGAAGCCGGACCGCGCGATCCTGCTGCCCGACGGCGACGAGGACGCATGGAGTGACGACCTCCTCGAACTGGTCGAGCTGGCCTGACCGCGCGCCGCCCGGCCCGGCGGGCGGGTCAGCCGGCCAGGTCGAGCAGGTGGCCGACGACGCCGGAGGTGGCCAGGATGACCACGCCGATGGCGACGAGGACCGCCGGGACGAGCCAACGGCCGGCGCGCTCGACCAGCCGGATCACCCGGGGGTGGCCGCCCAGCCAGGCCCCGGCGGCGCACCACACGGCGATGAGCACCACGAAGACCAGCAGGAAGATCGCGCTGTCGGCGGGGCCCAGCGCCCGGAACACCGGTACGTAGACCGCCACGTTGTCGGCGCCGTTGGCGATCGTCACGCCGGCCACGCCGAGCGTCCCGCCCACCACGGCGGGCGCCTCGTCGTCGTCCCGGTCCAGCAGCGCCCGGACGCCCAGCGCGACGGGCAGCAGCCCGAGCAGGCCGGTCCAGGGGTCGGGCACCACGAGCAGCCCGGCCGCCACCACCGCGCTGACCAGGACGAGCGCCCCGATGCCGAGGTACTGTCCGGCGACGATCTGCCCGGGGCGAGGCCGCCCGGTGGTGCGGGCGGCGACGAAGAACAGCGTCAGGATGACGATGTCGTCGACGTCGGTTGCGGCGAAGACGAGCGTCGCGCCAGCCGCGCTGCCGAGAAGATCGATCACGCCGCGGAGGGTAGCGCGGCTGGCGCTTTCCGCCGCCCGACGGACCGGTGCCGGCACGTCCGGCCGGTACGGCGGCACGGGTCGGCGGGATCACTCTATCGGGAAGCTGACATTGCTAAGCGTGTCGGTTGGCGAATAGTTGATATCTGGCGCATGATCGTTCGAGGCGGTCTAATAGGTGGGACCGTATCCGAACCGCACAGTCTGGGACGTGAGGACACAGCATGGCAGCCACTGGCACAGCCACCAGCACTGAGAAGGGTCGCCGGATCGTCGGAGCCGAGCGTCAGACGCTCGCCAAGGACCTGGTAAAGCGGTACACCTCGGGGGAGAGCATCCGCGCGCTCGCGGCCTCGACCGGCCGTTCCTACGGGTTCATCCACCGGGTGCTCACCGAGTCCGGGGTGCAGCTGCGCCAGCGCGGCGGCGCCCGGCGTCGCAAGAAGGCGTGACCCGCCCAGCAGCGTCGTCCATCAGCGCCGCGCCCCGGGCCGCCCGGTGACCGCCGAGGCGTCCGGGGTCCGGCTGGAATGCGACGGACCGATCGCCACGGTCACGTTGTGTCGGCCCGACGTGCTCAACGCCCAGACCCCGGCGATGTGGCGCGCGATGAGCGACTTCTCCCGGGACCTGCCCGGCGACGTACGCGTCGTGGTCGTGCGCGGCGAGGGCCGGGCGTTCTCCGCCGGCCTCGACCTGTCGGTGGCCGGTGCGACCGGGCCGGGCTCGTTCGCCGAGCTGTCCACCCTGCCCGAGCAGGAGTGCGCGGACCGCATCGCCGAGTTCCAGGCCGGCTTCACCTGGCTGCACCGACCCGACCTGATCTCGGTGGCGGCCGTCCAGGGGCACGCGATCGGCGCCGGCTTCCAGCTGGCGCTCGCCTGTGACCTGCGCGTGCTCGCCGAGAACGCGAAGCTCTCCATGGCCGAGGTGACGCTCGGCCTGGTCCCGGACCTCGCCGGCACCAAGCGCCTGGTCGAGCTCGTGGGATATTCGCGCGCCCTGGAGATCTGCGCCACCGGCCGGCGGATGGACGCCGCCGAGGCCGACCGGATCGGCCTGGCCACCGTGGTGGTGCCGACCGCCGAGCTGGACGGCGCCGTCCGCGACCTGACCGCCGGCCTGCTCGCCAGCAACCGGGACGCGGTCGTGGAGATCAAGGCGCTGCTCGCCGGTGCCGCCGGTCGGTCGCACGCCGACCAGCGGCGGGCGGAGCGGGAGGCACAGACCCGCCGGCTGCGCGACCTCGCCGGACGGGGAGAATAGTAAGGACCGTTCGGGAAGATCCGGGTTACGTCCGAGGTTGTCAGAGGCGTCGGGAGAATTGACTTCAGACGGTGCGGTCGACCCGACGACCCGGAGGTGAGCGTGTCCAATCCGATGTCCGGCGGCGGCATGGGCGGGTGGAGCATGCTCCGGTCGATGCGCAACCGGGACGAGATCTCCACCCACCGGCTCCAGCGGGGCGTCGCCCGGCGGATCGTGGCGTTCGCGCGGCCGTACCGGCGCGACATCGTCGTCTTCCTGGTCACCGTGGTGCTGGCCGCGATGATCGGCGTCGCCACTCCGGTGCTCGCCGGTGACGTCATCAACACGATCAACCGGGGCGGCTCCGACGCCGGCGGCATAGTGGTCCGGCTGGCGCTGTTCATCGCCGCGCTGGCCGTCGCCGACGCGCTGCTCTCCCTCGTCCAGAGGTGGTATTCGGCCCGCATCGGCGAGGGGATCATCCTCGACCTGCGCACCCGGGTCTACGACCACGTCCAGCGGATGCCGCTGCAGTTCTTCACCCGTACGCAGACCGGCGCGCTGGTCAGCCGGCTCAACAACGACGTGCTCGGCGCGCAGCGGGCCTTCACCTCGACGCTGTCCGGCGTGGTCAGCAACGTCATCCAGCTGGTGCTCACCGCCGCGGTGATGTTCACCCTCTCCTGGCAGATCACCGCGCTGTCGCTCGTGCTGCTGCCGATCTTCATCATCCCGGCGCGCCGGGTCGGCCGGCGTCTCGCCGACATCACCCGCGAGGCGTACAACCTGGACGCCAAGATGAACGCGACGATGACCGAGCGGTTCGGCGTCGCCGGTGCGCTGCTGGTCAAGCTCTTCGGCCGGCCCGACGTCGAGGCGGGCCGGTTCGCCGACCGGGCCGAGCGGGTGCGCGACATCGGCATCCAGTCCGCGATGTACTCGCGGACCTTCTTCGTGGCCATGCTGCTGGTGGCGTCGCTCGCGCAGGCACTCACCTACGGGCTCGGCGGCTGGCTCGCGGTCACCGGCAGCGTCAGCGCCGGCACCGTCGTGACGCTCGCGCTGCTGCTCACCCGCCTCTACGGTCCGCTCACCGCCCTGTCCAACGTCCGGGTCGACGTGATGAGCGCGCTCGTCTCCTTCGACCGGGTCTTCGAGGTGCTCGACCTCCACCCGGGCATCACGGAGAAGCCGGGCGCCGTGCCGGTCCCGCGGCGCAACGGCCGGGTCGAGTTCCGGGACGTGCGCTTCCGCTACCCCAGCGCGGCCGAGATCTCGCTGGCCTCCCTGGAGGACGTCGCCACCCTCGACCGCACGGTCACCGAGCCGGTGCTCAAGGGCGTCTCGTTCACCGTCGAGCCGGGGCAGATGGTCGCTCTGGTCGGCCCCTCCGGCGCCGGCAAGTCGACCCTGTCCATGCTGATCTCCCGGATCTACGACGTGACCGACGGCCAGGTGCTGGTCGGCGGCGTGGACGTCCGGGACGCCACCCTCGACTCGCTGCGCGACGAGATCGGTGTCGTCACGCAGGATTCGCACCTGTTCCACGAGACCATCGCGGAGAACCTGCGCTACGCCAAGCCCGACGCCACCGACGACGAGCTGTGGGCGGCCCTGGCCGGTGCGCAGGTCGCCGACCTGGTGCGCGCCCTGCCGGACGGCCTCGACACCGTCGTCGGCGAGCGCGGCTACCGCTTCTCCGGCGGCGAGAAGCAGCGCATCGCGATCGCGCGGCTCCTGCTCAAGGCACCGTCGATCGTCATCCTCGACGAGGCCACCG
This sequence comes from Micromonospora sp. H33, assembly GCF_052068455.1. NCBI lineage: Bacteria > Bacillati > Actinomycetota > Actinomycetes > Micromonosporales > Micromonosporaceae > Micromonospora > Micromonospora sp. H33. Next base: position 625,240 of record NZ_JBQHDE010000002.1, read on the forward strand.
CCCACCTCGACTCGGAGAGCGAGGCGGCAGTGCAGCGGGCGCTGTCGGTCGCGCTGACCGGGCGGACCGCGCTGGTCATCGCGCACCGGCTCTCCACCGTCCGGGACGCCGACCAGATCCTGGTGCTCGATCAGGGGCGCATCGTCGAACGGGGCCGGCACGAGGAACTGGTCGCGGTCGGCGGGCTCTACGCCGAGCTGTACCGGACGCAGTTCGCCGTCGCCGACTCCCCGGCGCCGTACCAGGACGCGACCGGGCCGGAGCCGGTGGCGGTGCCGATGCGCTCGTACATCGCCGACGAGGCAATGCCGCCCGCCGCCGCCAACTGACCGCGCCGAGCGGCCCTCAGCCGGCCGCGACGGCGGCCCGCAGCTCGCCGAACGCGGCCCCGAGCGACTCCGGCGTGAAGTGCGCGTTTAGGCCGCTCGGGTTGGGCAGCACCCAGAGCCGGGCGCCGGCCAGCGGCTCCGGCTGCGGGCCGAAGGCTGCCTTCGGCCGCGCGAACCCGATGCGGTACGCGGTCACCCCGACCACCGCCACCCACCGCGGCCGGTAGCGGGCGACCTTGCCGGCCAGGATCTCCGCACCGGTGACGAGTTCCGCCGGGGTCAGCTCGTCGGCCCGGGCGCTGGCCCGCGCCACCATGTTGGTGATGCCCAACCCGTAGCCGGGCAACTCGTCCTGCTCACTGGGGTGCAGCTGCCGGGGCGTGAACCCGCCCCGGTGCAGCGCCGGCCAGAACCGGTTGCCTGGCCGGGCGAAATGCCACCCGGTCGCGGCGGACCACAGGCCGGGGTTGATCCCGACGAACAGCACGTCCAGCCCGGGCGCGATGACGTCGGCGAGGGTACGGTCGGCCGCGGCCGCCAGTTCCTCGCGCGTCGGCCGCGCGTGGCGGGCCATCACAGGCCCCGCAGCGCGCCGCCGTCGACCGGCAGCGTGATCCCGGTCAGGTAGCTCGCGGCGGGGGAGAGCACGAACGCCGCCACCCGACCGAACTCGGCCGGGTCGCCCAGCCGGCGCAGCGGGATGTCCGCCTCGGCGGCGGCGCGCGCCCGCTCGGGGTCGCCCGTCGCGGCGAAGAGCTGCACGTTCCGGTCGGTCATGATCCGTCCCGGCAGCAGCGCCACCACCCGGACGCCCCGGGGCCCGTACTCGTCGGCGACGTCCTTGGCGACGCCGGCGAGGCCGGGGCGCAGTCCGTTGGAGATCCCCAGGCCGGACAGCGGACTCCGGGCGGAGGTGGACAGGACCAGCCCGATGGCCCCGCCGCCGGTCAGCGCGCCGGCGACGGTCCGCACCGTCCGGACCGTCCCGAGGAACACCGTCTCGAAGGACCGGCGCCACTGCTCGTCGGTCACCGAGGCCGCGCTGCCGAGCGGCGGACCGCCGACCGAGACCAGCGCACCGTCGAGCCGCCCGTACGTGTCGAGGGCCGCCGCCACCAGTCGTTCCGGCGTGTCCGGGTCGGCCAGGTCAGCGGCCACGCCGACGGCGTGCCCCGGGCCGCCGAGGCGCCGGGCGGCGGCCTCGACCGCGTCGGCGTCCCGGGCGGAGAGGACCACGCGGGCCCCGTCGGCGACCAGGCACTCGGCGGTGGCGTAGCCGAGTCCCCGGGAGGCGCCGGTCAGCACGTACACGCGGTCGGTCAGTCCGAGATCCATGCCGTCGATCCTGCCGCATCCGTCGGGCGGGAAGCCGGGCGCGGTGCGCCCTCCTCTGGACCTGATGTCGTGACTGGATCGACGCGCCGACCGGCATCGAAGCCCGACCGGGACCGCAGGCCGGGGCCCGTCGGGTCAGCGGCGGGCGGGGCGCAGCAGGCGTACGCGACCGGCGAGCTGGACCGCGACGGCGCCGCCGGCGCGACCCCAGGCCGGGAACCGGCGCGGTCGTGGCGTGCCCTGCCCGTCGTAGCGGTGGCCCGCCTCCCGGGCGGCCAGCTCCTCGGCGCCCAGCGGCGGCAGCGTGCCCGCTCGGCGCAGGTCGCGGGCGAAGTCCCAGCCGTCGCGCAGGGAACCCGCTCCTGGCCGGCCGGCGGCCCAGTGCAGGAAGACCTCGGGCCAGCGGGGGCCAAGCCCCGCGGCGAGCAGCGGCCAGTGCCGGGCCACCTCGCCGGCCCGCTTGCGCAGCAGCGCGGTACGGGCGGCGGCCAGCGGCGCCGCCGCGAACCCGGCTGGCACCGGCGCCCCGGCCACCAGGGCGGCGACGAGCGCGGCCTGCCGGGCGGCGAGGGCGTGTGTGGACGTCCCACCGCCAGCGGGCTGTGCCGTCGACCGCCCCTGGTCGTCGCTGATCACGTGACCGCCGGGAAGCCCGACGCGGCGGCGAGGGCGTCCAGTTCGGTGCGGAGCACGTCGGCCGGCGGGTAGTGCCCGTCCCGCTCCAGCAGCAGCGCCGGCGGCCGCCGCCGGGCGCACAGCTCGCCCACCAGGTCCAGCACCGGGCGCGGCACCGGGTCGGTGTGGGTGTCGTGGTAGAAGCCGCCGTGCTCCGCCCCGCCGGCCACGTGCGCGTACGCGATCCGCTCCAGCGGGAGCCGGGCCAGCAGGGCGAGCGGGTCGGTGCCCCGGTTGCGGGCGTTGGCGTACACGTTGGCCACGTCGAGCAGGAGCAGGGCGCCGGTGCGCTCCAGGATCTCGGTGAGGAACGCGGCCTCGTCCAGCTCGTCGTCGGGCCAGTCGAAGAGGGCCGCGATCGGTTCCAGCGCGATCGGCACCGGCAGCTCGGCCTGGGCGCGGGCGACGTTCGCGCAGACCGCCGCGACCGCCTCCCGACTGCGCGGCAGCGGCAGCAGGTGTCCCGCCTCCAGGCCGCCGGCACGGACGAACGCGATGTGTTCGCTGACCAGCGGCGCGCCGGTCAGGTCGGCGACCGCGGCCAGGTGGGCCACCCGCGCCGGGTCGACCGGCTCCGCGCCGCCGAGGGAGAGCCGCACCCCGTGGGGTACGACGGTGACGCCCCGCTCGCGCAGGGCGGCGAGCCCGTCCGGGAGCGGGCCGGTGGCGGGCACCGACTCCGCGATGACCTCGACGAAGCGCAGCCCGGGCAGCTCGGCGACGAAACCGGCGATCTCCGGCCGCCAGCCGATGCCCACCCCGGCCGGCCCGGTCATCCGCCGCACCCGCCGCCACCGCCGCAGCCGCCCCCGCCACCGCAGGAGCTGCCGCCTCCGCTGTCGCCGCCGCCGCAGCCCCCACCTCCGGACGAGCCGCCACCGCTGAGGGCCTGCCGCTGGATCTCGGCCTGCTCGGCGAAGCCCGGATCCATGGCCCAGAGGGACGCCGTGCCGAAGAGGGCGACCCCCATGGCAGCGCCGGCGGCGCCGTAGGTGGCGTACGCCGGGGCGGACGCGGGTGCCAGATAGGTGTGCCGCCGGCGCAACTCGCGCAGGGCCCGGTCGGCCGCGCGGGTCCGCCACGGCACCCGGTAGAGCAGGACGGTCGCGATGAGCAACGGAATCAGGCTCAGGACGAGCCAGCCCACCGGACGCTCGTTGTTGAGGCCCTCGAAGATCCGGAACACGCCGAGCAGCACCAGGGCGAAGAGCAGCAGGGAGCCACGGCGCAGGGCGTTGCGGCGTTCCGGGTCCAGTGCCAGCCCGCGTTGCTGCAGGCCGGCGCGAAGCTGATCGAGCGCCTGCCGCACCCATTCGTCCCGGCGCAGGTCGCGAGTGTGGGTGTGCCGGCCGGCGGCGGCGTGGATCGCCTGGTCCAGCGGGGTGATCCCGGCCGGCGGGGGACCGCCGACGGTGAGCCGTCGGTCCGGCCCCACCCCGATCGCCCCACTGCCGCGCAGCCCGCCGAGCGAGGTCCAGATCGCCAGTTGCTCGCCGCCGTTGAGGTAGGCGACCTGCTGCGGGCCGAGGTCGCCGACGTCGCTGACGGTGGGGCCGGCGAGACCACGGACCCGCTGGACCAGCAGACCGATGACGAGCACGGCGGCCGCCAGCAGGTAGAGCCGGAGGAAGAGCGGACCGGGGATGCCCCAGGTGTCGCCGGGGGCCGCGAGGACGGTCATGTGCTGCTCCTGTCGCGGAGGGGATCGCGGCCCCATTGTGGAGCAGGCCCGCCAGCGCCGGCCGCGGGTGCGGGTGCAGTTACCGGACCGCAACCTGCCGCCCCGGGGCGGTCGTCGCCCGCTGGTCAGGGGCGGCGGACCGCCTCCTCCACGAGGTCGAGCACCGGGCCGAGGTCACCGGCCGGCCGGCCCATCGCCAGGTGCAGGACCAGGCCGTCGTACGCCAGCTCGAGGAACTGCGCCAGCACGTCGATCGGCACGTCGTCGCGTAGGACGCCCGCCTCCCGCTGCCGTACCAGGCGGTCGCGGGTCGCCTCGGCGATGGCCGCGGACCGCTCCGCCCACCGCTTGGCGAACGCCGGATCGGTCCGCAGCCGGCGGGACACCTCCAGCTGGCTGCCCAGCCAGCCGGTCGTGTCCGGCGAGACCGCCCGGGCCAGCAGGTCGCGCATCACCTGGACCAGGCCGTTGCGGGCGACCGTCTCGACCATCGTGGCCGCGTCGTCCTCGGCGACGGCGAGGAACAGCGAGTCCTTGTCGCGGAAGTGGTGGAAGATCGCACCTCGGGACAGCCCGGTGGCCTCCTCGAGGCGGCGCACGGTCGCGCCCTCGTACCCGTGCCGGGCGAAACAGGCCCGCGCCGCGGCGAGGATCTCCTGCCTGCGCGCGTCGAGCTGGTCCTGACTTACTCTGGGCACGGGTCGATCGTGTCAGGTCACCCCGCGTCACGCAAACCGTACGTACGGCTTGTGGCTGCTCCGCCCGGCGGCCCGGCGGTTAGGATCCGCGCGTGACGCCACCCACCACCGCCCTTCCCACCGCGCCGTTGACCGTCGCGGCGGTGCAGTCCCAGCCCGTACCGGGAGACGTGCCCGGAAACGCGGCCGGCGCCGCGGCCCTCGTGCGCCGGGCAGCCGGTGAGGGGGCGCGGGTGGTCGTCCTGCCGGAGCTGTTCCTGCCCGCGTACCACCCGCCGACCCTCGCCGCGGACCCGGCCGGCACCGACGTCACGGCCGACGCCGCGCGGCGCGTCGCCGACCCCCGCCTGGAGCCGCTGCGCGACGCCGCGCGCGACGGCGGCGCGGTCGTCGTGATCGGCGCGGCCGTCCGGCAGCCCGACGGCCGGCGGACCATCTCCGCCCTGGTGGTCGACCGGGCCGGGGAGATCCGCGTCGGGTACGACAAGCAGCAGCTCTGGAGCGGCGAGCGGGAACTGTTCGATCCCGGTGACCGGGGCGCCACCCTGCTCGTCGACGACTGGCGGCTCGGCCTCGGCATCTGCTACGACGGCTGCTTCCCCGAGCACGGCCGGGCGGCCGCGGCGGACGGGGCGCACGCCTACCTGTGCCCGAGCGGCTACCTGGCCGGCTCCGCGCACCGCCGCGACCTCTACTACGCCGCGCGTGCCCTGGACAACACCATGTACGTGGTGTTCGCCAACGCCGTCGGTGGCGCCGACCCGTGGCGGTTCAACGGCGGCGCCGCCATCTACGACCCGGAGGGCCGCCCGCTCGCCCGCGGCGCGGACACCGGGGAGGCGGTGCTGGTCGCCACGCTGGACCCCGACGCGCTGGCCCGCACCCGGGCCGCCCACGCCATGCTCCTCGACCGGCTTCCCGATCAGGGGCTCACCCGTTCGTCGTTGACGGCCTGACGGACGGCGACGGGTCGCTCGGCCCTGTCGGTGGGACAGGTCGGTCCCGTAGGGTTCCCGAGTGCCGCTGCTCCTGCTCGATCTGGACAACACGCTGCTCGACCGGGAGGGCCCGTTCCGCGCCTGGGGTGAGCGGTTCCTGGCCAGCATCGGTGCGCCGGCCGCCGACATCGACTGGCTGCTCTCCATCGACGCGGACGGGCTCACCGACCGCTGGGACATCGCCGACGCCATCCGTGACCGGTACGCGCTGCGGATCCCGTCCATCGACCTGGTGGAGGAACTGCACGACGGGGTGGTGGCGTACACCCGCCTGGACCCGCTCGTGGCCTGCACGCTGCGGATCGCCGACGAGGCCGGCTGGGTGCCCGTGGTGGTGAGCAACGGTGCGGTACGCCAGCAGGACGCCAAGATCCGGCGGACCGGGCTGGACCGGTACGTCGCAGACTGGGTCATCTCCGAGGAAGCCGGCGTGAGCAAGCCGAACCCGAGGATCTTCGCGCTGGCCGCCCAGCGGGTCCGGATGCCGTTGCGGGGGGCCTGGGTGATCGGCGACGGCCCGGAGGCGGACATCGGCGGCGCGGCCGCCATCGGCCTGCCGAGCGTCTGGCTGCACCGCGGCCGTACCTGGACCGACGGTCGGTTCGCCCCGACCTACACCGTCGACGGCCTGATCGCCGCTGTCGCCACGGTTCTCGGCGCGTAAATCGGTTGCTCCCGGCGGTCGCCGGTCGGCAGCATGGTGCCGCATCGTGCACCCGGGCGTGGACGCCCGGTCGAGGAGAGGGGGTCGGTCATGGCCGTCTTCGCAGGTCGCTTCCACCTGCCTCCAGCAACCTCGACCAAGGGACTCTCACCGCAGTGCGCGATCACGACCTTCCGGCGCCGGAGCGCCGTACCCGCGGCAAGCGCCGCTTCGACGACGACGAACCACACTTCCTGAAGCGCGGCCGGCCCGCCGAGCCGCTGCTCACCGACCCCGACGCCGAGCCGGACCCGGAGACGGGGGATACCTGGTCGTCCTGGGACGACGCGGTCCACGGCCCCGAACCGCACCCGGACTGGCTGGTCACCGAACTGGCCGCCAAGGACACCGACCTGGGCGTGCTGAAGACCGGCAAGGAGGCCGACGTCCACCTGGTTCGCCGGGCGGTGCCCGGCACCGACCGGTCCTGCCTGCTGGCGGTCAAGCGGTACCGGGACGCCAACCACCGGCTGTTCCACCGGGATGCCGGCTATCTGGAGGGGCGCCGGGTCCGCCGGTCCCGGGAGATGCGGGCGATGACCGGTCGCACCTCGTTCGGCCGCCAGATGATCGCCGGGCAGTGGGCGGCGGCCGAGTTCGCCGCGCTGAGCCGGCTCTGGGAGATCGGCTCCCGGTACGGCACGATCGCCGTGCCGTACCCGGTTCAGCTGCGCGGCACCGAGCTGATGCTGGAGTTCCTCGGCGACGCCGACGGCGGGCGCGCCGCCCCGCGGCTGGCCCAACTGCGACCGGAGGACGAGGAGCTGCGCGACCTGTGGCGGCAGCTCGTCGACGCCCTGGTCGTGCTCGCCCGCGCCGGACACGCCCACGGCGACCTGTCGCCGTACAACCTGCTGGTGCACGCGGGGCGCCTGGTGCTCATCGACCTGCCGCAGGTGGTCGACCTGGTCGCCAACCCGCAGGGCCCGGAGTTCCTGGCCCGGGACGTCCAGGTGGTCGCCGCCTGGTTCGCCGCGCGCGGGCTGCCGGCGGCGCAGGCCGACCCGACGGCCCTGACCGAGCTGCTGCTGCGGGAGGCGGGTCTGCGCTGACCGGGACCGTCCCGGGCCACCGGTGAGCCCGTCCGGGACCGCGCGACGGTCCGGCACCGCCCTCGTGGGCGGCCCGGACCGTCGCGACGGTCTCCGAGGCTGTCGGGGAACCCCGCCCCGGGGTTTCCCGACAGCCTCTCACTGGAGGTAGCGCTCGACCTCCGGCACCGGGCGTACGCCCTGCGCGTCGGGATCACCGTGGGTCGACCGGGCGGCGCGCCGCCGGCGCAGCATGTCCCAGCACTGGTCCAGCGACTCCTCCAGCTCACGCAGGCGGGTGCGGGCCTCCTCGTCGGTGCCCGCCTCGTTGGCCTGGGCGTCGGCGCGGAGCCGGTGCTCCTCGTCGACCAGCTCGGAGATCCGCTTCAGGATGGTCTTGTCGTCCATGACCATGAGCCTGGCACAGGGCGGCGGTGCGCGCCCGGATTCGCCGTCGTCGGACGGGACGGGCGCGCCGTCGTACCCCGGACGTGCGATCCGCCGCCCGGGCGGGCCCGGCCCGGCGGGTGGGCGCCGGCCGTGCGGTGGCTGGCGGGGTACGCGGGGGACCGCCGCAACCGGAGGTCCCGTCGCACGTCAAGTGCCGCAGCCGCAAGAACCACGGCGTCGAGTGTGGACACCCGCAATTTGTTGTACGCGATAATTTCCTCACGGTCGCTGGATATCCGGGCCTGACTGATGGCATGCTCAGCGAATCGTCACGCTGAATGTCGGGACGGTCACTGACCGCTGATGGGAAAGGGGCGCTGGATGCCAGTCCCCTCCAGACCGGTGAACCGCACGAGGTCCGTACCCCTGCGCCAGATCCTGCCGGCCGTGGTACGGGATCCGGCCCGCGCGTTGATCGACGTCGGCGAGCGCGGTGGCGGTGACATCCTCCGGCTGAACCTGGGCACCTTCCGCCCGTACCTGGTCACCCATCCCCGGCACGTGCAGCACGTCCTGCGCGAGCGGGCGGACAACTACGATCGGGCCGGCGACGGGCTGTTCTGGCGGCCGGTCAAGCGGCTCTTCGGCGAGGGCATCCTCGGTGAGGGGCAGATCTGGTCCGCCAGCCGGCGGACCCTCCAGCCGCTGTTCACGGCCAAGCGTGTCGGCGCCATGGTCGACGGGATGGCCGAGACGATCGCCGAGGCCGTCGACGAGCTCGGCACGCCGTCGCCGGACGGCCGTACCGTCGACATCGGAGTCGAGCAGGCCCGGATCGTGTCCCGGGCCATCATGCGGGTCCTCTTCGCCGACCGGATCTCGGTCCCCGACGCCATGCGGGTCATCGCGGCGCAGGACGTGATCGCCACGGCCGTCATCCCGCGGATCGTCGTGCCGTTCGCCCCGCTCTCGCTGCCGATGCCCGGCGACCGTCGGTTCCGCCGGGCGGTGCGGATCGTCGACGAGGTCCTCGTACCGATCGTCCGGGCCTCGCGGGCCGACGGCGGTGGCGACGACATCATCTCGACGCTGTGGCGGGCGCGGACCGACGACGGCCGGCAACTGGACGAGCGGCAGGTACGCAACGACACCGTCGCGATGTTCGCGGCCACCACCGAGACCACGATCAACGTGCTCACCTGGCTCTGGCCGCACCTCGACCAGCACCCCGACGTCGCCGACCGGCTGTACGAGGAGATCGAGCGGGTGGTGGGCCGGGGGCCGGTCGCCCGCGAACACCTGGACCGGCTCCCGTACACCCGGATGGTCCTCGACGAACTGCTCCGGCTCTACCCGATCGGGTGGCTCATCCCGCGCCGGGCGGTGGCCGACGACGTGATCGACGGGGTCCGGGTGGAGGCCGGCGCCACCGTGGTGGCCAGCCCGCTCATCACCCAGCGGATGTCCGCGTTCTGGGACCGGCCCGACGAGTTCGACCCGGAGCGGTTCCGGCCGGAGCGCGTCCGCGCGCGGCACCGCTACGCGCACTTCCCCTTCGGCGGCGGCCCCCACCAGTGTCTGGGAATGCACCTGTTCTATCTGGAGGCGCAGCTCATCGTGGCCACGATGCTCAGTCGGTACCGGTTCCGGATGCGCAGCCGCGGTGTGCCGGGTCTGCGGCTGGCCGCGGCGCTGCGGCCGCAGGAGCGGGTGAAGCTGACGTTGGTCGCCGCCCGATCGGCCGCGGTATGACGGCCGCCCTGTCGCCCGTACGGCAGAAGGTGGCGGAGCACCTCGCCGTCTCCACCGAGCACGGTCGGATCTCCGCCCTCGCCGCGCACGGTCACCGCGACCTGCTCGACCGGGCCGCGGCGTACCCCGGGCTGTTCTCCGCGCGCGCCTTCGAGCCCGCGCTGTACGCCAACATCGCACTGATCATGGCCTTCACCTCGCCCTGGTGTTCACCCGCCGATCTGCGGGTCGCCAGCCGCGCCGTGTTGTGGGCGTTCGCGCTCGACTGGCAGATCGACCATGCTGCCCAGGGCCGCGAGGAGATCGAGGACGCGGCTGCCCGCTACCTCACGGTCGCGGCCGGTGGTCCGGCTGAGCCGGACGACGACATGTCTCGTCTCCTCTCGGAGATTCGCGACGACCTGGCCGGCGGACCCGGCCGCGAGCTGCTCCCGCTGTGGCGGACCGCGCTCGAGCGGGTGTTGTCGGCGATGCAGCGGGAATGGGAGTGGAAGACGGCCCGCCGGGCCGGCGGGTCCTCACCCAGCCTGCAGGAGTACCTGGACAACGCCGACAACCTCGCGAGCACCTTCGTCAACGTCACCCACCTGGCCCACACGGGCGACCGCCAGGTCCATCAACGCATCACCGAGCTGGTCGAGGCCAGCGACGAGGTGCAGCGGGTGTTGCGGCTGGTCAACGACCTCTCCACCTACCGCCGCGACCTGGCATGGGGTGACCTGAACAGCTTGTTGCTGGTCGACGACCGGACCGAGGTGGAGCAGCGGATCCAGAGCGGGACAAGCCGGTGCCGGGCACTGCTCGCGGAGCTCGAGCCGAGCTGTCCTCGGGCGGTCGAGTACCTGGCCCGGCAGCTGGGCTACAGCAGCGCTTTCTACGGCTCCACCGACTTCTGGGCCTCCGATGAGCATTGACTCCGCCGCGGCTGTCCGGGCCGGACAGCCGCAGTCCGCCGACCGTGCCGGGCAGCCGGTCGACCTGGAACACGTGGCCCACGAGATCGTCGCGGCGATGACCCGGACACCGGTAGGACATTCGTCCCCGTCGGTGTACGAGACGGCCCGGCTCGTCGCTCTCGCGCCCTGGCTGATCCACCACGCCGACCGGGTCGCCTGGTTGTTGGACGGCCAGCATGCCGACGGAACCTGGGGCGGGCGTGACGCGTACGCATTCGTGCCGACCCTGAGTGCCACCGGAGCCCTGCTCACGGTCCTCCGGGGGCGGCGGATGGCGGGCGAGGTCGACGAGTCCCGGCTCACGGCCGCGGTGCGCAGAGGCCTGGACGTGCTCCACGACCGCCTCGTTGCCCTTCGTCCCGCGACGTTGCCGGACACCCCGGCGGTCGACCTCATCGTGCCGGCGCTGATCGAGGAGATCAACGAGCAGCTGAGAGCGGACGGGCCGGCCCCGTCGGGGCCGAGCGTCCCGGCGGGCCGTCCCCCGTTGCCGCTGCCGGTGGGACTGAGCCGGGACCGACTGGAGCGGATCCGGGACCGGCTCCGATCGGGGCAGCGGGTCCCGGACAAGGTGCTGCACGCCCTCGAGGTCGGTGGGAGGGTGGCTCGCCGGGCCCCGGGGGTGGTCCCGGTCGGCCCGGGGTGCGTCGGGGCGTCTCCGGCAGCGACCGCTGCCTGGCTTGGTGTTCCGGGCGGAGGCGGGCAGGCGGAAGCCGCGCTCCGATTCCTGGTGGAGGAGTCTCGACGCCACGGTGGTCCGGTACCGCCCGCTGTCCCGATCACCGTCTTCGAGCGGTCCTGGGTGCTCAGCGCACTGGCCCGGGCCCGCGTGCGGGTGTCCCCGCCGCCGAGCGTGCTCGTCGAACTGGCCGGGGTCCTGGGCCCGAACGGGACGGCGACGGGACCGGGGCTACCGGCGGACGCCGACACCACCGCCATGACCCTGTACGCGCTCGGACGGTTCGGCCAGGCCGCCGACCCGTCCTGCCTGTGGCCGTACGACACCGGCGAGCACTTCTGCACCTGGCAGGGCGAGGACGGCGCCTCGGTCACCACGAACGCCCACGTGCTCGACGCGCTGGGCTTGCAGCTGTCGAAGCGCGCCGATCCCGACGAGCCGTTGGCCGCTGTGGTGCGACGGCTGACCGACTGGCTGTGCGGGCAGCAGCGGCCGGAGGGGATGTGGGCGGACCGGTGGCACTCCTCGCCCTACTACGCCACGAACTGCGTGGTGCTCGCCCTGGTCGCGCACGGCCGGGGCGTACCCACGGCGACGGCCGTCCGGCGAGCCGCCCGCTGGGTGCTCTCGTCGCAGCGAGCGGACGGCTCATGGGGCAGGTGGGCGGGCAGCGTGGAGGAGACGGCGTACGCGCTGCAGACCCTGCACGCCGCCGGTCGGTTCGTGCCGGAGGCGGCGCCGGTTCGGCGGCGCGGCCACCAGTGGCTGTCCGAGATGGACGGTCTCGACGGCGCGCCGCCACTCTGGCACGACAAGGATCTTTACCGGCCGGATGTCATCGTCCGGGCCGAGGTGCTGGCGACGCGCCGGCTCGCCGAGCCGACCGGCGGAGCGACCGGACGAACCCTGCCGGCACACGGCGAACCGGCGTGATCAGGGCTGCTTGAGTGAACTTTCCGACACTGCTAGCGTTCCCGCCGGGTAAGGGCCAGCCGCGCTCCGGCGGTCAACGAACATCCGGCCAGGACGGTGTGATGGGTTCCCGCAGTACCAATCTCCGTACCAAAGTCATCGCCCTGCTCGCGTCGCTGGTCGCGCTCTGGTCCTTCGCGGCGTGGGTGACCGTCCGCGACGGATTCAATCTGCTGGGCGTTCAGATGCGCAACACCGGCGTGTTCGAACCCGTCGACCCGGTGCTCATCGAGCTGCAGTCCGAACGGCGGATGTCCCTGGTCTATCTCGGACGGCCGGAAGCCGGGCAGAAGCAGGAGCTGGAGGCCGGGCGGGAGCGCGCTGACCGCCTGGTAGGCGAGCTGAAGTCGTCGCTGGACGACTGGCAGGTCAGGCTCGTCACCGACGCCGAGGCGGAGCAGCGTCTCGACGAACTGGTCGCCAGCCTCGACCGCCTGCCGGCGATCAGGTCGACCGTCGACGACCGCAACGCCGACCGGGTCACCGTCATGGGCCAGTACGGGGACATCATCGAGTCCATCTTCAAGATCTACGAGTCGATCGGCAGCCTCGACGACCGGCAGGTCGCCGCGGACACGGCCGCGCTGATCAGTCTCAACCGAGCCCGGGAACTGCTGGCCCAGGAGGACGCGCTCCTCGCCGGCGCCCTGGCCGCTGGCCGGCTGACCGCCGCCGAGCAGGCACAGTTCACTCAGCTCGTCGGGGCGCAGCGGTTCACCGCCCGCCGCACCACCGCCGAGCTGCCCGCTGCGGACCGTGCCCGCTACGAGCAGATGGTCCAGAGCGAGGCTTACCAACGGCTGACCGACCTCGAGGACCGGGTCACCCGCTCCCGTAATCCGGAAGCGCGTCCGCCGGTGACCGCCGAGGCGTGGCAGAGTGCCACCCAGCCGGCACTGCAACAGGTACGCGACGTCGTGCTCGCCGGCGGTGAGGACGTGGTCTCCCGGGCCACCCCGGTGGCGATCGGCGTCATCGTCAGGCTGGTGCTCGCCACGGGTCTCGGGCTGCTCGCCGTCATCGCCTCCATCGTCGTGTCGATCACCACCGCGCGGGCTCTGCTGGCGCAGCTGGAGCGGCTGCGCGAGGCGGCGTTCCGCCTGGCCCACGAGCGGTTGCCGGGCGTGGTCGAGCGGCTCGGCCGCGGCGAGGACGTGGACGTCGCCGCCGAGGCGCCGCCGCTGGAGTTCGGCGACGACGAGATCGGCCAGGTGGGCGCGGCGTTCAACACCGTCCAGGAGACCGCGATCCGGACCGCGGTCGAGCAGGCCGAGCTGCGCCGCAACGTGCGCGAGGTGTTCCTCAGCCTGGCCCGGCGTACGCAGGCGCTGGTCCACCGCCAGCTCACGCTCCTCGACGCGATGGAGCGGCGCGAGCAGGACGCCGAGGAGCTGGAGGACCTGTTCCGGGTGGACCACCTCGCCACCCGGATGCGGCGCAACGCGGAGAACCTCATCGTGCTCTCCGGCGCGACCCCCGGCCGGGCCTGGCGGCGCAACGTGCCGATGGTCGACGTCGTCCGCGGCGCGGTCGCCGAGGTGGAGGACTACACCCGCGTCACCGTGCTGCCGCTCGGCGCGGTCTCCCTGGCGGGTCGGGCGGTGGGTGACGTCATCCACCTCCTCGCCGAGCTGATCGAGAACGGCCTGTCCTTCTCGCCGCCGCACACCATCGTCGAGGTGCGCGGGCAGGTGGTCGCCAACGGGTTCGTCCTCGAGATCGAGGACCGCGGCCTCGGGATGACCGAGGAGGATCTCGCCGCCGCCAACCAGCGCATCGTCGACCGCTCCGAGCTGAACCTGGCCAACGCCTCGCGGCTCGGCCTGTACGTCGTGAGCCGGCTGACCGATCGGCACGGCGTCCGGGTGCAGCTCAAGGAGTCCGCGTACGGCGGCACGACCGCGGTCGTGCTGATCCCGGCCGAGCTGGTGACCGCCGACGAGGACCCCAGCACCTCTGGCGGTTTCCTGGCCGGCACGGCGGGCACGGTGGGCGTACCGGCCCTGCCGGCCGCCGGGGCGATCGAGGAGCGACCCGCCGCAGCGGCGCCCGTCGCGCTGGCCGAGCAGCCCGCCCCGCCCCGACCCCGGCCGGCGCCCGACGCCGACGAGCCCACCGACGGGTCCCTCCCGGTGCGGTCCCGGGGACGGGCCCTCGCCGAGGCGACCGCCGAGGGGCTGCCGACCCGCTCGGGCAACCGCAGCGGTGCGCTCGACGGACCGACGGTCCCGACCGGGCTGCCGCTCACCATCGGGACCCGCCCCGACGGCGACGGCGGTGCGGCCGGATCGCCGTCGCCGACCGCCGCGTCGCCGGCGCAGACCTCGTCCACCCCGGCGGTGGAGTCGTCCGCCGGGCCGAACGGCGCGGCCGAGTCGCCGACGGAGCCGCACCGGACGACCGCGCCGACGCCGGACGCCCAGCCGGACCCGACGTACACGGAATCCGGGCTGCCGGTGCGCGTCCGGCAGGCCAGCATCGCGCCCGAGCTGCGTGACGAGCCGGACGACGCCGACCCCACCGATACGGTGCGCCCGCCGGAGCAGGTGCGCCGGATGATGAGCTCGTACCAGACCGGGACCCGCCGGGGCCGCACGGACGCGGCCCGGCTACTCGGTGCGGACGACCCGCCGGACGCGGACCCGGACCCGGGAGACCAGCAGGCGACCTGACCGGCACCGTTGGGCGAGGCGTGGAGACGCGCCCCCCGGCGTGACAGCCAAGTCGAAGACGAGCCGGCGAGAAGAGCCGGGGGAGAAGAGGACGACGAGTGACGCAGAAGACGGCTTCGACGGCCGATCTCACGTGGTTGCTGGACGATCTGGTCGGCCGGGTGAAGCAGGCCGAGCACGCGGTCGCATTGTCGACGGACGGCCTGCTGATGGCGTCCTCCCGAGGGCTGAGCCGGGACGACGCCGAGCACCTGGCGGCGATGGCCGCCGGCATCCAGAGCCTCGCCCGGGGCGCCGGCAAACGGTTCGGCGGCGGCCAGGTGCAGCAGACGATCATCGAGATGCAGTCGTCGTTCCTGTTCGTCACGGCGGCCGGCCGCAACGCCTGCCTCGCGGTCCTGGCCAGCGAGGACGCGGACGTGGGGTTGATCGCGTACGAGATGGCGATGCTGGTCACCCGTGTCGGCAGGTACGTCGCGTCGCCGTCACGCACCGAGCAGCCGGCCACCGGGAAGTAGCCGCGATGACGGTGCAGGGGGAGTCCGCGGAGCACCAATGGGTCGACGACCATGCCGGGCCGGTGGTGCGGCCGTACGCGGTGACGCGGGGGCGGGCTCGCCCGGTCGCCGGCACGTTCGACCTGATCTCCCTGGTGAGCGCCACCCGGGCGGCCGTCACGCCGGAGATCGGCCTCGGTCCCGAGCACGTGGCGATCGTGGGTCTCTGCCAGCGGGTGCAGTCCGTCGCGGAGATCGCCGCCCACCTGGACCTGCCGGTGGGCACTGTCCGCGTCCTGCTCGGCGACCTGATGGCCCGTGAACTCGTGCAGGTACGCGAGCCGCGGACGACGGCCGGCCTTCCCGACAACAGCGTTTTCGAGGCGGTTATCAATGGACTTCGGGCCCTCTGAGCGGCCGGCGGGTGCGCCGCCCCTGCCCACCGCGATCAAGATCCTGATCGCGGGCGGTTTCGGCGTCGGCAAGACCACCCTGGTCGGCGCGGTCAGCGAAACCCGCCCGCTGCGCACCGAGGAGGTGCTGACCGAGACCGGGGTGGGCATCGACGATCTGTCCGGTGTGGAGAGCAAGACCACCACCACCGTGGCGATGGACTTCGGTCGCATCACACTCAGCGACGACCTGGTGCTCTACCTGTTCGGCACCCCCGGCCAGGACCGCTTCTGGTTCGTCTGGGACGAGCTGGCGCTCGGTGCGCTCGGCGCGGTGGTGTTGGCGGACACCCGGCGGCTCGCCAACTGCTTCCCCTCGATCGACTACTTCGAGGGGCGGGGCACGCCGTTCGTGGTGGCGGTGAACTGCTTCGAGGGGGCCCGCCAGTACCGGCTCGACGAGGTGCAGGCGGCGCTCAACCTCGACTCGGGCGTGCCCGTGCTGCTCTGCGACGCCCGGGAGCGGGAGTCGGCCAAGGAGGTGCTCATCACCCTGATGGAGCACGCCATGAAGACCCTGGAAGCCCGCGGCGACGCCGACTGAGATCCTCTGCCGGAGGCCACTCCGGTACGGGACAGGGCCCCTTCCCGAGGTGGGAAGGGGCCCTGTTCGCGTGGTGGGTCAGCTGGCGATCATGCGGCGCAGCACGTACTGCAGGATGCCGCCGTGCCGGTAGTAGTCCGCCTCGCCCGGGGTGTCGATGCGGACGACCGCGTCGAACTCGACGCCGGTGTCGGTGGTGACCTTGACGGTCCGCGGGGTCTCGCCGTCGTTCAGCGCGGTCACCCCGGCGATCGAGAAGGTCTCGGTGCCGGTGAGGCCCAGCGACTCGGCGGTCTCGCCGGCCGGGAACTGCAGCGGGAGGACACCCATGCCGATCAGGTTCGAGCGGTGGATCCGCTCGTACGACTCGGCGATGACGGCCTTGACGCCCAGCAGCATCGTGCCCTTGGCCGCCCAGTCCCGGGACGAGCCGGAACCGTACTCCTTGCCGGCCAGGACGACCAGCGGGATGCCCGCCTCCTGGTACGCCACCGAGGCGTCGTAGATGGTCGTCTGCTCGCCGGTCAGGTGGTTGACCGTGAAGCCGCCCTCGACGCCGGGCACCAGCTGGTTGCGCAGCCGGATGTTGGCGAACGTGCCCCGGATCATCACCTCGTGGTTGCCCCGGCGGGAGCCGTACGAGTTGAACTCGTGGCGCGGCACGCCGTGCTCGGCGAGGTACGTGCCGGCGGGGGAGTCGACCTTGATCGAGCCGGCCGGGGAGATGTGGTCGGTGGTCACCGAGTCGCCCAGCTTGGCCAGCACCCGCGCTGGACCGATATCGGAAACAGGCGCCGGCAGGCGCCGCATGCCCTCGAAGTACGGGGGCTTGCGGACGTACGTCGACTCGCCCTCCCACGCGAAGGTGTCACCGGTCGGGGTCGGCAGCGACTGCCACCGCTCGTCGCCGGCGAACACGTCGGCGTACGCCGAGCTGAACCCGGTGGCGCCGATCGCGGAGGCGATGACGTCCTGGATCTCGGCGGTGTTCGGCCAGATGTCGCGCAGGAACACCGGGTTGCCCTGGCTGTCCTCGCCGATCGGCTCGTTGGCCAGGTCGATGTCCATCGTGCCGGCGAGCGCGTACGCGACGACCAGCGGCGGGGACGCCAGGTAGTTCATCTTGACGTCCGGGTTGATCCGGCCCTCGAAGTTCCGGTTGCCGGAGAGTACCGAGACGACCGCGAGGTCGTTCTCGTTGACCGCGGCGGAGATCTCCTCCGGCAGCGGGCCGGAGTTGCCGATGCAGGTGGTGCAGCCGTAGCCGACCAGGTGGAAGCTGAGCTTCTCCAGGTACGGCGTGAGGCCGGCCCGCTCGTAGTAGTCCATGACGACCTTCGAGCCCGGCGCGAGGGTGGTCTTCACCCACGGCTTGCGGGACAGGCCCTTCTCCACCGCGTTGCGGGCCAGCAGCGCGGCACCGATCATCACCTGCGGGTTGGAGGTGTTGGTGCAGGAGGTGATGGCGGCGATCACCACCGCGCCGTGGTCCAGCTCGAACTCGGTGCCGTCGGCGCCGGTGACCCGGATCGGGTTGGTGACGCGGCCGCCGGAGCCCACCGCGGCGGTCTCCAGGTCACGCGGGGCGTCGGCCGGGTCGTTGATCTCGTTGGCCGGGGAGTCGCTGGCCGGGAAGGACTCGGCGCTGGCCTCGTCGGCGTGACCGGTCACCCCGAACGGCTTCTCCAGCTGCGGCACGCCCGGCTTGCGGGTCCGGTCGCCGCCGGTCTCGTCGGCGGCCACGTAGTCGGTCAGCGCCGCGCGGAACAGGGTCTTGGCGCTGCCCAGCGGCACCCGGTCCTGCGGGCGCTTGGGGCCGGCGAGGGACGGCTCGATGGTGCTGAGGTCGAGCTCCAGCCGCTCCGAGTACTCCGGCTCGGCGTTCGGGTCGTGCCAGAGGCCCTGCTCCTTGGCGTACGCCTCGACGAGCGCGACCTGCTGCGGGTCCCGGCCGGTCAGCTCCAGGTAGCGGACGGTCTCGGCGTCGATCGGGAAGATCGCGACGGTCGAGCCGTACTCCGGGGACATGTTGCCGATGGTGGCCCGGTTGGCCAGCGGCACCGCGCTCACGCCGGGGCCGTAGAACTCGACGAACTTGCCGACCACGCCGTGCTTGCGCAGCATCTCGGTGATCGTGAGGACCAGGTCGGTGGCGGTGGTGCCGGCCGGCATCTCGCCGGAGAGCTTGAAGCCGACGACCCGCGGGATGAGCATGCTGACCGGCTGGCCCAGCATGGCGGCCTCGGCCTCGATGCCGCCGACACCCCAGCCGAGCACGCCCAGGCCGTTGACCATCGTGGTGTGCGAGTCGGTGCCGACCACGGTGTCCGGGTACGCCTGGCCGTTGCGCTCCATGATCGTACGGGCCAGGTACTCGATGTTGACCTGGTGCACGATGCCGGTGCCCGGCGGGACGACCTTGAACTCGTTGAACGCGGTCTGGCCCCAGCGCAGGAACTGGTAGCGCTCCTTGTTGCGCTCGTACTCCAGCTCGACGTTGCGCTCGAACGCGTCCTCACGGCCGAACAGGTCGGCGATGACCGAGTGGTCGATGACCAGCTCGGCCGGGGCGAGCGGGTTCACCTTGCTGGGGTCGCCGCCCAGGTCGCGGACCGCCTCCCGCATGGTGGCCAGGTCGACCACGCACGGTACGCCGGTGAAGTCCTGCATGAGCACCCGCGCCGGGGTGAACTGGATCTCCACGCTCGGGTCCGCGGTGGCGTCCCACGCGCCGAGCTGCCGGATGTGGTCGGCGGTGATGTTCGCGCCGTCCTCGGTCCGGAGCAGGTTCTCCAGGAGGATCTTCAGGCTGTAGGGGAGCCGTTCGTGGCCCTCCACCTTGCTGATCTTGAAAATCTCGTAGCTCGCGTCTCCGACGCGTAGCTGGGTCTTCGCACCGAAGGTGTCGAGGCTCGCCACGTCGTACTCCTTCACACCAGCGACTGTGAGTAGTCCTGAGCAGTCTGTCGCACCGGCCGGGAGGCTGCCGCGCTTAGGCGACACTTACCCGCGCGTCGGATGCTCAACAAAACCGTACGTCCGTCTTGCTATTCGCGCAACCTCGTGCCACGGTGCGGGACGTGATGATCCACTCCGTGCCGGCGGTATCGTGGGGTTCCGGGCACCTGGACACCGATGCCAGGTTCGCGGAGTCGATCATCGCCCCCGGGCGGCCGGAACCCGGCCCGGATGGCACCATGACGGGCGTGGAGATCTGGAACAACCCCTCCTGTTCCAAGTGCGCCGGGGCTCGCGACACGCTGGACGAGGCCGGTGTGTCGTACGAGGTGCGGCCCTACCTGGACCGGCCGCCGAGCGCGACCGAACTGACCGAGGTGCTGCGGCGGCTCGGCGTCCGCGCGTGGGACATCTGCCGGACGGGAGAGCCGGCCGCGGTCGCCCTCGGCATGGCCGACTGGCCGAGGGACGAGGCCGCCGAGCCGCGCTGGATCGAGGCCATGGTGGCGGCGCCGGAGCTGATCCAGCGGCCCATCCTGCTGCTCGACGACGGCGGCGCGCTGGTCGGGCGTACACCCGAGGCGCTGGCGCAGGCCGTGGAGCGCGCGCGACCGCGCGGCGAGTGAGTCAGGACAGGTCGTCGCGGGGCGTGGCCGTCGCCTCCGCGTGCCGGTCGCGCAACCGGGCCCGGATCTCCTCCGGCGTGTACGCCCGACGCCGCCGCTCCGCCCGGGCGATGACCACACCGGACGCCGCCACGCCGGCCAGGCCCGCCAGACCGAGCACCTTCCACCACCGCATCCGTCGCCGCATCGGCCTAGGGTAGACGCTTATGAGCGTGCGGTATCGGCGTCGCGCCGGCGTGTCCGGCCCGGCGGATCGGATCCGGCGGGGAGGCGGCGTGAGCGGGCGTCAGCGGGCGAATCACCGGTGCGGCGTCGTGGTGCCGCAGGCCGGGGCGAAGCGGCGGGGAGCGCCGGCATGAGCATCAGCCTGGACGAGGCCGTGGAGCTGACCCGCACCGGCGACGTGTGGGTGTTCCGCGGTCGCAGCGTGCCGGACCGGGCCATCCAGCTCACCACCAACAGCCCGGTGAACCACGTCGGCATGGCGGTGGTGCTGGACGACATGCCGCCGCTGATGTGGCACGCCGAGCTGGGCCGGTCGTTGCCGGACCTGTGGTCGGGCACGCACCAGCGCGGAGTGCAGCTCCACGACCTGCGCGACGCGGTCTGCGTCTGGGCCAACCGGTACGGGCAGCGGGGCTGGCTGCGCCAACTGGACCCACCGGCGGACGCCGAGATGGAGAAGGCGGTGCTGCGGACGATCGCCCGCCTCGACGGCACCCCGTTCCCGTCCACCGCACAGCTCGCCTTGCGGTGGCTGCGGGGCCGGGCACCGGCGGTGCGGCTGCCCGGCCGGCGGGGACCGCTCGGCCCGGGCCCCGGGGGCGTGCTGAACGGCCGGGTGACGGACGACCGGGGCCGCGCCCCCGTCCCCGAGCACCGGCTGGAGACGGCGTACTGCGCGGAGGTCGTCGCGGTCACCTACGAGGCCATGGGGCTGCTTCCGGCCGGGCGGCGTCCGAACTGGTACGACCCGGGCCGCTTCTGGAGCGGTGACGACCTCGGTCTGAGCGGCGGTGCGCGGCTCGGCGCGGAGATCGAGGTGCACATCCCGCCGCGCTGAGGTTTGGGCTGGTCGCGCGCCGGAAATTCCGTCACCCGTGACGGCTTCCACCGACCTCGACGCGTTGACCGACTTCTTCGGCCGGTACGGCGTGGCACTGACCGCCGGCGACGTGGCCGCCCTGACCGGGTGCTACGCCCTGCCGGGGCTCGTGGTCGCCGACACGTACAGCTTCTCGTTCACCTCACCGGCGGCGGTGGCACTGTCCTTCGTGGGCGCCGCGCCCGACTACCAGGAGCGCGAACTCGTCGCCGCGCACGCGGTCATCGAGGACGTGCAGCAGGTGTCGCCGCTGCTCACCATGGTCGCCGTCGAGTGGGAGTTCCTCGACAGCCAGGGCCACCGGGTCCCCGGGGAGCGCTACCGCTACCTGTTGCGCGCCACCGACGACGGGCCGGCCATCTGCACCGTCATCCGTACCGCCTGACCGGCGGCCACCTCCCCGCGAGACCGACGGGCTCGCGCCCACCACCTGTTTTCGGCCGTCCGCTGCCCGGTCGGCCGGTTCGGGGACCTGGCCGTTCCGCCGGTCGGGATCCCTGGCTAGGCTGGCGCGGCGGTTCGACCAGGGGGGGACCTCGATGTCAGTGCAGTCAGCCGGGGACACCGGCGGGCGAACCACGTCCAGGGTGCTGGCGTCGGTCCCGTGGATCGTTGTGCTCGCCGGTGTCGCGCTGCTGGTGGTGCTGCTCGTGATGGCGCTGCTGTCGTTCCGTGGGCCCGAGGAGCGGCAGGCCGTGCCGCCGCCGGCGCCGCCGATGCTCCTGCCGACGCCGGCCGCCGCGGCGTCGGCGTACGAGTCACCGGCGTCCGCGTCCCCGACGGCTGCGGCGACGTCGGTGGCCAGGCCGACGCGGACCAGGTCGACCCCGCCGACCACGACCACCTCCCGGGCTCCGGTCCCGCCCAGCCCGCTCGTCGGGAGCGGGGCCTCCGCGGGCCAGGTCACCGCGCGCTACGAGGTGACCGACATCGACCGCGACTCGTTCGAAGCGGAGCTGACCGTCCGCAACACGACGGGCGGGGCGCAGGACTGGCGCGTGGAGCTGCTGTTCACCGGCGACGTCCGGAGCATCCGGGTCTACGGGAGGTCCGGCGTCTCCGTGTCCGCCGACGACAGTGGCCGGTACGTGCTGCGCGGTACCGGACCCATCGACGCGGGGGACGCCGAGCGGTTCCACCTGCGGATCAGCCACGACGGTGCCGACGCGGAGCCGGACCAGTGCACGGTGAACGGCACCGCCTGCGTCATCGGATGACGGGCTGCCCGGCGCGCGTGACCTGCCCGGCAGTGTCCGGCATCGTCGTTGGTCGCTACGCTTCCGGGACGGGTCGCTGAGGAGGTACATGTTCGGCATGCGTCGTGCCCCGGGGTCGTCCCGCGCCACCGCCGCCATCGCGTCTTCCCCGTGGATCCTGGTGGCCGCCGGCGTGGTCGTGATGGTCGTGCTGCTGGTCATCGCGCTCGGCGCGTACCGGGGCCGCACCGGTGTCGACACGCCACCGGACCCGCCCGCGCCGCCGCTGCTTCTGCCGGAGGTGCCGCCGTCGTCGTCGGCCGCACCGGTCCCGACGGGGCCGGTCCGGCCCGGGGTGTCGCCGCGCGCGACGGTCCAGCCCACCACGGGCGTCGCGACGCCCCCGCGCCCCACGCCGGGTGTCACCAGCCGCGCCGCCCGCCCGACGCCCCCGCCGGCACCGACCGGGATGACCGGCCGGTACCGGGTGGTGAACTCCTTCGACGGCGGGTTCATCGGCGAGGTCCTGGTGCGCAACGGGACGGCGGACCGGCGCGGCTGGACGGTGCGACTGACGTACGCCGGCGGGCGGTTCGTGACCGCCTGGGTGGAGAACACCGAGCAGGGCAGGGCGACCGTCACCGAGGACGGTTTCGCCTACCGCAGCGGCGTCGACGTGGCACCGGGCGGGACCGCGACCCTGCGCTTCCACATGGAGCGTACGGACTCCCGCCCGACCGGCTGCACGGTCGACGGCGCGCCCTGCGTCATCACCTGACGTCCACCTCGGACACCGACACGCCGAGGCGGCGGGACGGCGCTTTCGGCCCGCGGTACGGCAAGGCTGCTGCAAGCAGACTGCTTTGTTACGACGCTGTTTGCAAGCTATTGCAGAATGTTTCGGCAAGGGCTAGCGTGCGGGCGAATCAGCGACCAGAGGAAGGCCGTCGATGAAACCCCCGCCGATACCGCGCAAGGCTTTGCTCGCCCTCGTCTCCCTCCTGACCCTCACCCTCGTCGGCGCCCCGGTGGCCGTGCACCAGCTCAACGCCGACGCCAGCGGTCGCGCGGCCGGCGCGGGCGCGCCCATCGATCCGCTCGTCGCCGCCGGCGCGGCCCACTGGGGCGCCGAGCCCTCCGCCGCGGCCCTGCTCGCCGCCGGTGGCAGCGACGCCCGGGCCGAGCAGTTCTACTTCGTCCTGCCGGACCGCTTCGCCAACGGCGACCCGCGCAACGACCGGGGCGGCCTCGCCGGTGACCGGCTGAAGACCGGGCACGACCCGGCGGACAAGGGCTTCTACCACGGCGGCGACCTCAAGGGCGTCATGGACCGGCTGGACTACATCCAGGGGATGGGCACGACGGCCATCTGGCTCGCACCCGTGTTCAAGAACCGCCCCGTGCAGGGCGAGGGGAAGGACGCCTCCGCCGGCTACCACGGTTACTGGATCACCGACTTCACCCAGGTCGATCCGCACTTCGGCACCAATGACGACCTGAAGCGGCTGGTCAAGCTCGCGCACGGGCGCGGCATGAAGGTCTACCTGGACATCATCGTCAACCACACCGCGGACGTCATCAAGTACGCCGAGGACAAGTACGCCTACGTCGACAAGAAGACGTCGCCGTACCGGGACGCGCAGGGCCGGCCCTTCGAGGACCGCCACTACGCCGACGGCACCCGTGACTTCCCGACGGTGAACACGAAGTCGTTCCCGTACACGCCGACCTTCGCGACCCCGGGGGACGCGAAGGTCAAGGTTCCGGCGTGGCTGAACGACCCGACGATGTACCACAACCGCGGCGACTCGACCTTCGTCGGCGAGAACAGCGAGTACGGCGACTTCGTCGGCCTCGACGACCTGTGGACCGAGCGTCCCGAGGTCGTGCGTGGCATGACGAAGATCTACTCCGACTGGGTGCGCACCACCGGCGTCGACGGCTACCGGATCGACACCGTCAAGCACTCGAACCTGGAGTTCTGGCCACAGTTCAGCCAGGGCGTCGAGCAGGCCGCGGACCGGGCGGGCAAGAAGGACTTCTTCATGTTCGGCGAGGTCTACAGCGCCGATCCGGAACTCACCTCGACGTACGTGCGCCGGGGCGGCCTGCCCGCCACCCTCGACTTCCCCTTCCAGGACGCGGCGCGCGGCTTCGTCGCGGGTGCCGGCTCCGCCAAGGCCCTCGCGGACGTGTACGCCCGCGACGACCTCTACCACGCGCGGAACACCGACGCGAACCGGCTCACCACGTTCCTGGGCAACCACGACATGGGCCGCATCGGCGCGTTCATCGCGAACGGCGACACCGACGCCGCCACCCACCTGCGCCGCGACCAGCTCGCCCACGAGCTGATGTTCCTCACCCGCGGCCAGCCGGTGATCTACTCCGGCGACGAGCAGGGCTTCACCGGTGCCGGCGGCGACAAGGACGCCCGGCAGGACATGTTCGCCTCCAAGACCGCCGACTACCTCGACGACGACCTGCTCGGCACCGACCGGACGCACGCCGTCGACCAGTTCGACGCGCGGCACCCGATCTACCGGACCATCGCCGAGCTGGGCGGACTCCGCCAGGCGCACCCGGCGCTGCGCGACGGCGTCCAGGTCACCCGCCACGCCGCCGACGGACCCGGCGTCTTCGCCGTCTCCCGCGTCGACCGGAAGCAGCGGACCGAGTACGTGGTCGCGGTGAACAACGCGACCACCCCGCAGACTGTCACCGTGGACACCTGGTCGGCCGGCGCCACCTTCGGCGGCGTCTACGGCACCACCGCCGCCCCGGTGGCCGCGGGGGACGGCAGGCTCACCCTCACCGTGCCGGCGCTGTCGGCCGTCGTGCACCGGGCCGGCACGCCCATCGCGCTCCCCGCCGCGGCGCCCACGATCACGATCACCGCGCCCGAGGCGGACACGCCGGTCCCCACCCGGGCCGCGGTCACCGCCCAGGTGACCGGCGACCCGCTCGCCACCGTCACGGTGGCCACCCGCGTCGCCGGCGGCAGGTGGACGCTGCTCGGCTCGGCCGACCGCGCCCCGTACACCGTGCACCACGATCTGACCGGCCTCGCCGGTGGTACGCGCGTCGAGTACAAGGCCGTGGTCCGCGACGGGACGGGCCGCACCGCCACCGCCCGCTCCACCGCCGTCGTCGGCACGCCCGAGCAGGCCGCCGCCCGCGACTGGGTGGTGGTGCACTACCAGCGCCCGGCCGGCGGGTACGACGACTGGGGGCTCTACGCCTGGGGTGACATCGACCCGGCGTACGTGACCGAGTGGCCCAAGGGGCAGCCCTTCGCGGGAGAGGACTCCTACGGCCGGTTCGCCTGGGTGAAGCTCAAGCCCGGCGCGAAGTCGGTGGGCTTCCTCGTCGTCGACCGGAACGGCACCAAGGACGTCGAGCAGGACCGCACGGTCGACGTGACGCGGACCGGCGAGGTCTGGCTCAAGGCCGGCGACCCGACGATCTACCCGACCCGGCAGGCGGCCACCGGCGAGCCGGACCCGGTCGTCGAGGAGGGCACGGCGGTCCTCCACTACCGGCGGGCCGACGGCAACTACGACGGCTGGGGCCTGCACCTGTGGGACGGCGCGGCCAGCCCGACCGACTGGGCGACACCGATGCCGCCGACCCGCGTCGACTCCTTCGGCGCGGAGTTCCGGGTGCCGCTCGCGGCCGGGGCCACCGGGCTGAGCTACATCATCCACAAGGGGGACGAGAAGGACGTGCCCGAGGACCAGCGCCTGGACTTCGCCAGCGCCGGACGCGAGGTGTGGCTGCTCGCCGGGACGCGCGGCCGGCTGCTGCCGGCGACCACCTCCGGCACCGCCAAGGACCTCGACCTCACCAAGCAGAAGGCGCACTGGCTCGATCGCTCCACCGTCGCCTGGCAGACCGGCCCGACCGACGGCAAGACGTACGCCCTGGTGGCCGCACCGGCCGGCGGGGTGACCCTGGCCGACGGTGAGCTGGCCGGGACGTACACGACGATCCCGCTGCGGGCGCAGCGCAACGGGCTGACCGAGGCGCAGCGGGACCGGTTCCCGCACCTGTGGGCGTACCAGGCCTTCACGCTGGACCGGCGGGACCTGGCCAAGGTACCGGCGGCGCTGCGCGGGCAGCTCGTGATGACCGAGCGCGACGCCGAGGGCGAGTTGCTCGCCGCCACCGGCGTCCAGATCCCGGGTGTGCTCGACGACGTCTACTCCCCGGCGACGGGGGCGCGCCTCGGTCCGACGTTCGCCGGCGGCGTGCCGACGCTCGCGGTGTGGGCGCCGACCGCCCGGACGGTGTCGTTGCAGCTGTTCGACTCGCCGACGGCGCAGCCGCGCACCCTCGCGATGCGGCGGGACGACCGTACCGGCGTGTGGTCGGTGCGCGGGTCCCGCTCGTGGGCCGGAAAGTACTACCGCTACCAGGTCGAGGCTTGGCAGCCGGCGGCGCAGAAGATGGTCACCGCGTCCGTGACCGACCCCTACTCGCTGGCGCTCGCACCCAACTCCACGCACAGCCAGATCGTCGACCTCGCCGACCCGCGGCTCGCGCCGCAGGGGTGGCGGGACCTGCGCAAGCCGGCGGCGGTGCCGTCGACGAAGGTGCAGATCTCCGAGCTGTCGGTACGGGACTTCTCCATCGCCGACACGACCGTCCCGACCGACCGCCGGGGCACGTTCCTCGCCTTCACCGACCCGGCGACCGCCGGCATGAAGCACCTGAAGGCGCTCGGCGACGCCGGGGTCACCCACCTGCACCTGCTGCCGGCGTTCGACTTCGCCACGATCCCCGAGCGCCGCGCCGACCAGAAGCAGCCCGCCTGCGACCTGGCGAAGCTGCCGCCGGACTCCGACGAGCAGCAGAGGTGCATCGCCGCGGTGGCCGACACCGACGGCTACAACTGGGGGTACGACCCGCTGCACTACACCGTGCCGGAGGGCGGCTACGCCGTCGACCCGTCAGGGGCGACGCGCACGACCGAGTTCCGGCAGATGGTCGCCGGGGTGAACGCGGCCGGGCTGCGCGTGGTGATGGACGTGGTCTACAACCACACCTCCGCGGCGGGCACCGACCCGAAGTCGGTGCTGGACCAGGTCGTGCCCGGCTACTACCACCGGCTGCTGGACGACGGCACGGTCGCCAACTCGACCTGCTGCGCCAACACCGCACCCGAGCACGCCATGATGGGCAAGCTCGTGGTGGACTCGGTGGTCACCTGGGCGAAGGCGTACAAGGTGGACGGCTTCCGGTTCGACCTGATGGGCCACCACCCGAAGGCGAACATGCTGGCCGTGCGGGCCGCGCTGGACGAGCTGACCGTCGCGCGGGACGGCGTGGACGGCCGGAAGATCCTGCTCTACGGCGAGGGCTGGAACTTCGGCGAGGTCGCCAACGACGTCCGGTTCGTCCAGGCCACCCAGGCCAACATGGCCGGCACCGGGATCGGCACGTTCAACGACCGGCTCCGGGACGCGGTGCGCGGCGGTGGACCGTTCGACGCCAACCCGCGCCAGCAGGGCTTCGCCTCCGGGCTGTTCACCGACCCCAACGGCGACCCGGTCAACGGCTCGGCGGGCGACCAGCGGGCCCGGCTGCTGCACCAGCACGACCTGATCAAGGTGGGGCTCACCGGCAACCTGCGCGGCTACCGGTTCACGAACTCGGCCGGCGAGCAGGTCACCGGCGCCCAGGTGGACTACAACGGGTCGGCCGCCGGGTACACCGCGGCGCCCGGTGAGGCGGTCACGTACGTCGACGCGCACGACAACGAGATCCTGTACGACGCGCTGGCGTACAAGCTGCCGCAGGACACGGCGGCGGTGGACCGGGCCCGGATGCAGGTGCTGGCGCTCAGCACCGTCGTGATGGGTCAGGGCACCGGCTTCGTCACCACCGGCACCGAGCGGCTGCGGTCGAAGTCGCTGGACCGCAACTCGTACAACTCGGGGGACTGGTTCAACCAGATCCGCTGGGACTGCGGCCAGGGCAACGGGTTCGGCGCCGGCCTCCCGCCGGAGCAGGACAACAAGGACAAGTGGCCGTACGCGAAGCCCCTGCTGGCCGACCCGAAGCTGGTGCCGGACTGCGCGGCGATCAACCTGACCGACGCCCGGTACGGCGAGCTGCTGAAGATCCGCGCCTCGTCGCCGGTCTTCGGGCTGGCCACCGCCGAGCAGGTGCAGAGGCGGGTGGCGTTCCCGCTGTCCGGGAAGGACGAGACCCCTGGCGTGCTCACGATGACGCTGGACGGTCGTGGCCTCGACGGGCGCTGGAAGTCGGTGACGGTCGTCTTCAACGCCACCACGGAGACGGCGACCCAGCAGGTCAGCGGCCTGCGCGGGGCGGACGTGGCGCTGCACCCGGTGCTGCGGACCTCCGCCGACGAGGTGCTGCGGACGGCCTCCTTCGACCGGGCGAGCGGCACCTTCACGGTGCCGGCCCGCAGCGTGGCCGTCTTCGTGCAGCGCTAGTTCACATGGTGCGGCCCCCTGCCACCAGAGGTGGCAGGGGGCCGACCTTTCCGTCTGGCTGTTCCCCAGAGCGCTTCGAAGCGCTCAGTTGAAGCAGTCTTCGACGGTCTTGGCGCAGTTGGTGGGGTCGTTGTCGGTGATGGTGGAGTCGTCGTCGAGCTTGACCTTGCCATCGTTGTTGAAGACACCACCGGCGATCTTGTTGTGCTTGTCGCCGTTGTCGGCCTTGTTCTTCGTGACCTTGGTGTCGGTCAGGGTGACCTTGCCCTTGTTGTTGTAGATGCCGCCGCCGTTCTTGCCGGCGAAGTTCTCCTTGACCTTGCTGTCGCGCAGGACCAGGGAGGCCCCGAAGTCGTCGCGGTCCTTGTCCTTGTCCTTGGACCAGTTGCTCGAGGCGGGCTCGCCGTTGTGCTCTTCAATGGGCTTGCCGTTGAAGATGCCACCGCCGAAGCGGCCGGCGCTGTTCTCGAGGATCTCGCTGTCGGTGACCGTGGCGGTGCCGCGCTTCTCCTCGTCCTTGTCGTCCTTGTCGTCCTTGCCCCAGGACGTGGCGTTGTGGTTCTTGTTCTTCTCGTCGCTGTTGACGTTGTAGATGCCGCCGCCGTCCTTGTGGGCCTTGTTCTTCTCGATGATGCTCTTCTTGACGGTCAGGACGGTGTCGACGGCGTAGATGCCGCCGCCGTTCTCGCCGGCGGTGTTGTTCTTGACGAAGCTCCAGCTGACCTCGACGAAGCCGTCGTTGCTGAACAGGCCGCCGCCGTTCTTCTTGGCGGTGTTGCCCTCGATGAGGGTCTTCTCGATCTCGACGGTGCCGGCCTTCTTGTTGTCGTCGTGGCGGTCGTCGCGGTCGTGGCGGTCGTCGCGGTCGTCGCGGTCGTGACCGTTGCGGCCCCAGTCGTCCTTCTTCTTGTCCTTGTCCTTGTCCTTGTCACCGTGACCGTTGGCCACGCCGCCGCCGTTCTTGCCGGCGGTGTTGTTGGTGATGCGGGACTCGCCGCCCTTGCCGTCGTGGGCCCCCGAGATCTTGAGGACACCGGCGTTGAAGATGGCGCCGCCGTCTTTGCCGGCGTGGTTGTTGTCGAAGATGCTGCTCTCGACGTCGAGCCGGCCGAAGTTGGCGACTGCGCCGCCGTTGTTCTCGGCGCTGTTGAGGAAGAACTTGGTGTTCACGAGGTGGGCCTTGCCGCCCCGCTCGACCAGCAGACCACCGCCGTCGCCCTCGTGCTCCTTGTCGTCCTTGCCGTTCCAGTCCTTGCCGTCCTTGCCGTTCCAGTCCTTGCCGTCCTTGCCGTCCTTGCCGTCCTTGCCGTCCTTGCCGTCCTTGCCGTCCTTGCCCTGCCAGTCGCCGGACTCGTTGCCGTTCCGGCCGTTCCCGGACGACGCCTGGCCGGCAGCCCGCTCCGCGGCCGCCTTCTTGACAGCCTCCTTCAGGGCAGCCGCCAGCTTGGCCTGCGCCTGCTGCGCAGCCGTCGGCTGCGCGGCCGCTGGGGCGGGCGCCGGGGCCGGAGCACCGCCGCCGGACCCGGACTCGTCGCGCTTGTCCTTCTCGTCGCGCTTGTCCTTCTCGTCGCGCTTGTCTTTCCCGTCGTGCTTGTCCTTGCCGTCGTGCTTGTCCTTGCCGTCGTGCTTGTCCTTGCCGTCGTGCTTGTCCTTGCCGTCGTGCTTGTTCTTCCCGTCGTGCTTGTCCTTGCCGTCGTGCTTGTCGTTCTCGTCGTGCTTGTCCTTCTCGTGGTCCTTGCGCTTCTCGTCGCCGGCGGCGCCGTTCTTGACCTCGACGTCCTTCAGGGTCAGGTCACCACCGTCGGCCACCCGGAAGATCCGGAAGCCGTCCTTCGAGTCACGCTTGATCGTCGAGCCGTTGCCCTCGATCTTGATGTCCTGCTTGATCGTCGGTAGGCCCGCCTCGTCCTTCTTGTCGAACTCGTCGAGCTCGTAGGTGCAGTCCTTGGCCAACTTCAGCGTGCCACCGTCGTCACGATTGGCCAGGTCCAGGGCCTCGATCAACTCATCGTCGTCGCAGCCCACCTCCCGCACCTTGTCGTCGTCCTTGTCCTTGTCGTGCTTGTCCTTGTCGTCCTTGTCCTTGTCGTGCTTGCCCTTGTCGTGCTTGTCCTTGTCGTCCTTGTTCTCGTGGCCCTTGTCGTCCTTGCCCTTGTCCTCGTGGCCCTTGTCCTTGTCCTTGTCGTTGTCGCTGACCATCTGGGCGGTGGACCACTTGACGTCGGTCACCCGGTGCGCGCCGGTCACGCCCGTGGTGGCGTACGCGACGCCCGCGAGACTGACCGCCCCCGTGAGGCTGGCGACGCCCGTGACGAACCAGAGCCCACGCCGGCGGAACGGGGAGGTCTTGTCGCGGGTCGGGTCATCGTTATTGCGAAGGTTGTTGGACATCGGAGCTCTCTGTCCTCTCCTTGTACCGACAAGGTCGCTTCGCCGTGACGAGGCGACCCCCGCTACAAATCGGTTGTAGCTGCCGAACAACACCGTATGGGAGAGTTCTTCACTATGAGTGCGTATCCGAAAAAACCCCGCATTGGGTACGTAGCGGGTGCGGACAGCGGGAGTGCGGACGTCCCGGCCCGGCTCGGCATGACCGGTGCGGGAAACGCGGCCGTGGCGGAAACCAGCGCAAACGACGGCGGGCCCCACCACCGGCGTCCGGCGACGAGAAACGTCGCAGACGCCGGCGGCGGGGCCCGCCGTTGTCGTACGTGCGGGGTCAGCCCGGCAGGCGCGGACCCGCCTCCCGCTGCGCGGCCAGCCAGCGCTCCACGTCGTCGGCCGTCCGGGGCAGCCCGGCGGACAGGTTCACCGCGCCGGTCGCGGTGACCAGGACGTCGTCCTCGATCCGGATGCCGATGCCGCGCAGCTCCTCCGGGACCAGCTCGTCCTCGGGCTGGAAGTACAGGCCCGGCTCCACGGTGAGCACGTAGCCCTCGCCGAGCGTGCCGTCCCGGTACATCTCCTTACGGGCGTTCGAGCAGTCATGCACGTCGATGCCGAGCATGTGGCCGAAGCCGTGCAGCGTCCAGCGGCGGTAGACGGTCGACTTCTCGTCCATCGCCTCGTCCACGCTCACCGGCAGCAGGCCCAGGTCGGCCAGCCCCTCGGCGAGCACCCGCATGCACGTCAGATGCACGTCCTTGAACTTCACGCCGGGCTTGATGACGTCGATGCCGGCCTGCTGGGACGCGTACACGATGTCGTAGACCTGGCGCTGGAGCGCGGTGAACCGCCCGTCCACCGGCAGCACCCGCGTCACGTCGGCGGTGTAGAGGTGGCGGTTCTCCACGCCCATGTCCATCAGCAGCAGCTCACCCGGACGGGTGGTGCCGTGGTTGTGCACCCAGTGCAGGATCGTGGCGTGCTCGCCGGCGCCGACGATCGAGCCGTAGCCGACGTCGTTGCCGTCGTGCCGGGCGCGCAGGGCGAAGATCCCCTCCAGCAGCCGCTCGGACACGCCCCGGTCGGCCGGCAGCGCCCGGGCCACGTCCTCGAAGCCGCGGACCGTGGCGTCGATCGCGTCCTGGAGCTGGGCGATCTCCCACTCGTCCTTGACCAGCTTCAGCTCCGAGATGGCGATCGCCAGCTCCCGGTCGCGGGCCGGCTGGCCCTCCTCACGCGGGCCGTCGTACGCGCGAACGGCCGCGTCGACCCGGGCGTCGAAGCCGCGGAGCACCCGCGTGCGGGCCGGCGCGAGGTCGGCCAGCACCCCGTCCAGCTCGGTGAGGTCCGCGGTGGGCAGCCCCAGCTCGGCCGACTTCTCGGTGAGCGTGTGCCGGCGGCCGACCCACAGCTCGCCGTGCCGGCTGCGGAAGAACTCGTCGGTCAGGCGCGAGGAGCGGGGCCGCATGTACAGCACGGCGTCGTGGCCCGAGCCGTTCGGCCGCAGCACCAGCACGCTGTCCGGATCGTGGTCCCCGGTCAGGTACGCGAAGTCGCTGCCCGGCCGGAAGGGGTGGTCGGTGTCGTTGGCGCGTACCTTCTCGCCGCCGGTCGGGATCACCAGGGTCTCGCCGGGGAAGGCCGCGGAGAGCGCGGCGCGACGCTTGGCGTAGTTCGGCACCTCCGGGCGCGGACCGACCGGTAGCGTGGTGTCCCGCCAGCCCTGCCGCATGAACGCCAGGAACGCCTCCGGGAAATCCGGGTCGTGCGACTCGGTGCCGTCCGCCGGTTTGGTGTCCGTGCGCTCCTCGGTCATGTCCGCTCCCTTCGCGTCGTTGCTGGCCCCGACGGTACCGCGCGCCGGTGCCGGCGGGGACCCGGCGGTGGCCCGGCTGCTCACGCCGCCGCCGCCGGCCGCGGCCCCGACCGTCCGGCCCGTTCGCCGGACGGCCGCGACGCCCGTGACGACCGCGTGGAAAGATGACGACCATGTGCGGACTCCTGGCCTTCTTCAGCGCGCGCGGCGACGCCGCCGCCCACCGCGACCACATCGCCGGGGCGTTGGAATGCCTGCACCACCGAGGCCCGGACGAGACCGGGGTCGAGGTGGTCGGCGACGCGACCGGCCGGTACGCGGACGGGGTGTTCGCCCACAAGCGGCTGGCGATCATCGACGTGGCCTCCAGCCACGAGCCGCTGCCGTACGCGAACGGGCGCTACCTGCTGACCTTCAACGGCGAGATCTACAACTACATCGAGCTGCGGGAGGAGTTGGCCCGCGACTTCGGGGCGCAGTTCGCCACCGCCGGTGACGGCGAGGTGATCGTCGCCGGCTACCACTACTGGGGTGAGCAGGTGCTCACCCGGCTGCGCGGCATGTTCGCGTTCGTCATCTGGGACCGGCAGGAGCGGCGCGCGTTCGGTGGCCGCGACTACTTCGGCATCAAGCCGCTGCACTACCTGGAGACCGCCGACGGCCTCTACCTCGCCTCGGAGAAGAAGGCGCTGCTGCCGTTCGCGCCGGCCAACTACGCCGGTGACGCCGGCATCGACACGGCGAACCTCAGCCACTACCTGACCCTCCAGTACGTGCCCGAGCCGGGCACCCTCCACCAGGGCATCCGCCGGATCGGCTCGGGCGAGTACCTGACCTGGACGCCGGGCGGTCGCATCGACGTCCGTCGCTGGTACCGGCCGGTGTTCCGGCCCGCCCCGGTCGCGGACGAGCAGAAGCTCTACCACGAGATCCGGGAGACGTTGCGGGAGAGCGTCCGGATGCACATGCGCTCGGACGTGCCGGTCGGCTCGTTCCTGTCCAGCGGCATCGACTCCACCGCCGTGGTCGCGCTGGCCCGCGAGTTCAACCCGAACATCCTGACCTTCACGGTCGGCTACGACGTCCCCGGCTACTCGGAGATCGACGTCGCCCAGGAGTCGGCCCGTCACCTCGACGTGACCACGATCCCGACCAAGATCGGGCCGCAGGACATGATCGAGGCGCTCCCGAAGATCGTCTGGCACCTGGACGACCCGGTCGCCGACCCGGCGCTGGTGCCGCTGTACTTCGTGGCGAAGAAGGCCGCCGAGCACGTCACCGTGGTGCTCTCCGGCGAGGGTGCCGACGAGTTCTTCGGCGGCTACACGATCTACCGGGAGCCGCTCTCGCTGAGCGCCGTCAACGGGCTGCCCGGCGGCGTGCAGAAGGGCCTGCGGGCGGTCTCCAAGGCCATCCCCCAGGGCGTCAAGGGCAAGAGCTTCCTGGAGCGCGGCACCACCCCGCTCGAGGAGCGGTACTACGGCAACGCGCGGATGTTCACCGAGGAGGAGAAGCAGCAGTTGCTGCGCCGGTACGACCCCTCGGTGCGCTACACCGACGTCACCGCCCCGATCTACGCCGAGTGCACGGAGCTCGACGACGTCACCAAGATGCAGTACGTCGACCTCTACACCTGGCTGCGCGGGGACATCCTGGTCAAGGCCGACCGGATCTCGATGGCCCACTCGCTCGAGGTGCGGGTGCCCTTCCTCGACCGCGAGGTCTTCGAGGTCGCGTCGAAGATCCCGGTCGACCTGAAGCTCCCGCCCCGCTCGGACGCCACGAAGTACGCGATGCGCCAGGCGTTGCAGGGGGTCGTGCCGCCGGCCATCGTGAACCGGAAGAAGCTGGGCTTCCCGACCCCGACGCGGGTCTGGCTGCGCGGCGAGATGTACGAGTGGGCCCGGCACGTGCTGGCCATCTCCGGCGCGGGCGACCTGCTCGACCTGTCGTACGCGCTGCGGCTCCTCGAGGAGCACAAGCGGGAGGAGGCGGACCACTCCCGCAAGGTGTGGACGGTGCTGATCTTCTGCATCTGGCATGCCATCTTCGTGGCGAAGACCCTCGACCCCGGCATCCAGCGCAACCAGTCCGCCCTGCTCACGAAGCCGGTCGTCGGCAGCATGGTCCGCTGAGGTGTAAGGAAGGGCCCCCTGTTAACGCCTGGCGCATAGCAGGGGGCCCTGCTTAACACCTTCCGCCCGTCAGCGGCCGGTGCAGGTGACCGTCGGTAGCGCGTTGGTGCCGGTGGTGCTGGCGAGGAAGCCGAACGTGGTTCTCCCCTCCGGTGCCAAGGTGCCGTTGTAGGACGCGTTGGTCACCGTGACGGACGACCCGGACGTGGTCTGTGTGCCGTTCCAGACCTGCGTGATCGACTGCCCGCTGGGCCAGGTCCAGGTCGCCGTCCAGCCGGACCACGTCGTACGGGTGTGGTTCATGATCTCGACTTCGCCCTGGAAGCCGCCCTGCCACGAGCCGACCACCTTGTAGACCGCCATGCAGTCCCCGGAGTGCGGCGGCGGCGTGGTCGGGTTCGGCGGGGGAGTCGTCGGGTTGGGCGGCGGGGTGGTGCCACCCGAGCCGATGCCGGTCACCTCACCGTTGCCGCCGTCGAACGTCACGTCCGAGCAGCCGAAGAAGTTCTCGTTGCTGTCCGAGCGGACCCACCGCGAGTAGATGATGTGCCGGCCGCTCTTGTTGGCCGGCAGCGTGCCGGTGAAGTAGTAGTGGCCGTCGTTGGTGCCCACCGCGCCCCGCTGCGGCGGGTTGGTGACGGTGAGGAACGGCTCCTCCTCCAGGTCGCTCCAGGCCAGCGGACGGGTCGGGCTCCAGCTGTCCCTGGTGACGTAGAAGTAGAACGTCCCCGGGTGGTGCGCCCAGTTGCTGTAGCGGAACTCCATCGTCCGGCCGGCCGTCAGGTGGGTCAGCGGCCAGTCGGTGCGGGCCAGGTCGTAGCCGCGGAACCCGGAGTTGCCGCCGCTGCACAGTTGGCCGTCCGGGATGAAGCCGACGGTGCGGCCCCCCGCGTCGGAGCGCAGCAAACTGAACCAGTTGTAGAGCGAGTTGGCGCCGCTCTGGGCCACCGCGGCGGAACAGGCGGGGTTGTTCGGCCGGATCTCTCCGGTGGCGGTCAGCCCGTCCTTCCAACACAGGAACGTCCGGCTGCCCGGCGTCATGGCGGCACCGTGGGCGGCGGCCGGTTCGGGACCGGCGGTGAGCGCGACGGCGCCCACGAGGAGGGTCGTGGCCGCGGTGAGCAGCGCGGCCGTACGGGAACGGTGGGACACGGGTACTCCTGACTCGCGGGGCGCGGACCGCCCCGCGGGTGACGCGCACGGGCGGCACGGCCGGCCCGCTGCGACGAGCGGTCACGACGGTCGCGGCGGGCGTGCGCAGGAGATGCGGGCACGAGCGCCGCAGCGGTCCGCCTCGCGGACCGGTGCCCTCGCGTGGATGTCCCGGCGCCGGCGGCGCGGCAGCCCCCGCACCCCGGCATGCGTCATCCCATCACGGTCAACCGGCCGGATGCAATAGCCGTTGCTCGATATGTCGGTCGAGTCGCCCCG
This sequence comes from Micromonospora sp. H33, assembly GCF_052068455.1. Classification (NCBI taxonomy): domain Bacteria; kingdom Bacillati; phylum Actinomycetota; class Actinomycetes; order Micromonosporales; family Micromonosporaceae; genus Micromonospora; species Micromonospora sp. H33. The sequence continues at coordinate 661,720 of NZ_JBQHDE010000002.1, forward strand.
GCGCCCGGACCATCAGGAAGCGACCTGCTCCGGGGAGGCGTCGAGTGGGACCCTTCGGCACCCGCGCACGGCTACGGTGGGCGGTGCGGAGGGTTCGGCGGACGGAGGACCGGGATGGGATACGCGGTGGTGCTCGGCGAGGCGCTGGTCGACCTCCTCGACGCCGAATGCGACGGCGAACCGGTCTACCGGCAGGCCGTCGGCGGCGGGCCCCTCAACGTGGCGGTCGCCGTGGCCCGGCTCGGCGGCCAGGTCGAGTTCGTCGCCTCGCTGGGCGACGACGCGCTGGCCACCCGCATCCGGAAGGTCCTGAGCCGCTCCGGCGTCGGCCTGGCCGGCGCGGTCACCGCGCTGGCGCCGACCGCGCTCGCGGTGGCGACCTACACCGGTCCCGAGCCGGACTTCCGCTTCTACGGCGAGCCGCCCTCGTACGCGCTGCTCACCCCCGACGACCTGGACGCCGACCTGGTGGCCGGCGCGGACGTCCTCTACTGCGGCTCGATCGTCCTGCTGCACCCGCCGACGCTCGCCGCCGCCCGCCGCGCCTGGTCCCTCGCCACCGGCCTGCGGGTGTTCGACCCGAACGTCCGGCCCCGGCTGCTGGACGGCCCGGCGGCGCTGGACGGGCTCCGCGGGGTGGTGGCCGAGTTCGCCGCCGGCGCCCACCTGGTCAAGCTGAGCAGCGCCGACGCCGCTCTGCTCTACCCCGGCGAGCCGGTCGAGGGCGTCGCCGCGCACCTGCGCGAGCTGGGCGCCGGGACCGTCGTGCTGACGCTCGGCGCCGCCGGCGCGGTGGTCGCCCCCGTCGGTGGCGATCCGGTACGCGTACCCGCCCCCAAGGTCGACGCGGTGGACGCGACCGGTGCCGGTGACTCGGTGATGGGGGCGCTCGTCGCGGATCTGCTCGTCGACGGCGAGCCCGTGGAGCCCGCCGGGTGGCACGAGCGGGTCGCCTTCGCGCTCCGGGTCGCCGGCCTTGTCTGCGAGTCGCGGGGCGGCGCCACCGCGATGCCCACCCGCGCGGAGGTGGTCAACCGCTTCGCCGGCTGACGGAGGCGGCGGGTCAGGCGGTGGTGGCGCGTCCCGGCCCGCCTCCGCGATCTTGCACTTTCTGCCCCGACGAAACGGGATGGAAGCCGCGAATCAGGGACCGAAAGTGCATGATCGCCGCGGGTCGGGGGGGCGGGGTCGGGGCGGCGCGAGGTTAGAGGGTGCCGTCCAGTTCGGCGTAGCCGCGGCGGGCGGCGGTCAGGGCCGGGCGGGCGCCGAAGGGGGCCTCCGCGGCCACCCGCTCCGGGGGCGCGCCACCGGTGTGGCCGGCGCGGATGAGCCACGCCAGGTCGGCGAGCTGCGCGTGCTGGGCCCGGACGAAGTCGGCGTCCACCGGATCGCCGTGCCCGGGGACGACCACGGTCGAGGCGGTGGTCATCCGGAGCAGCTCGGCGACGCTCTCCGGCCACTGCAACGGGTACGACTCCTCGAAGGCCGGCGGCCCGCTCTGCTCGACGAGGTCCCCGGCGACCAGCACGTCGGCGTCGGGGACGTGCACCACCAGGTCCCCGGCGGTGTGCCCGCGACCGGGGTGGCGCAGCACCACCCGCCGGCCGCCCACGTCGAGCGCGGTCTCGGCGTGCACGGTGTACGTCGGCGCCAGCAGCTCGGTGCCGGCCAACTCCTCGGCGAGGGCGGGCTGCTCGTCGCGCATCTCCTCGTACGCCTCCCGGCGCAGCCGGTCCGGATCGCGCAGGGCGGCGGCGGCCAGCTCGTGCGCGTACACCGGCCGGGGCGGGTCGCCGGCGAGTGTCGCGTTGCCGAAGCAGTGGTCGAAGTGGTGGTGCGTGTTCACCACCGTCCACGGGTGGGCGGTGACCGCCCGGGCCGCCTCGGCCAGCTGCGCCGCCTGCCGGGCCGTGGAGAGGGTGTCGACCAGCAGCGCCGCGCCGTCGCCCACGACCAGCGTGACGTTGACCCGCAGCAGCGGCTCGCACAGCACGTGCACCCGGTCGGCGATCTCGACGAAGCTGCCGGTGGCGGAGTGGCCGGTCATGACGGCCGGGCGGCGCGCTCCACGAAGCGCTGCCGGTCGACCAGCAGCCGCTCCACCCGGCCCTCGGCGACGGTCGTGTCGCCCTCGGTGACCGACACCTCGAACAGCAGCCGCCGCCCGTCGACCTTCGCGAGGCGGGCAAGTGCCACCACCGTGCGCCCGACCGGCGTGGGGGCCCGGTGGTCCAGCTCGACCCGGACGCCGACGGTGGTCGAGCCGCTCGGCATCCGGGTGGCGGTCGCCGCGACCGTCGCCGCCTCGGCCAGTGCGAGGACCCGCGGCGTGCCGAGCACCGGCACGTCCCCGGAGCCGACCGCCTGCGCCGTGTCGGCGTCGGTGACGGTCAGTTCGACGCGGGCGGTCAACCCCGCCGTGAAGGGCTGCTCCTGCATGGCCCAAGCCTAAGCGCTGCGCCATCGGCGGGCCACGGCTGCGCCGAACCCACGGAGGTCAACCCCCGGTGGTCCTCCGTCCGCCTGCACGGCGACCGCCGTTAACCTTGACCGCGATGTCTGTCGCGACCGACCCCCAGCCCCCCGCCCGCACCGACCCGTCCCCGGTGCCCGACGGCGGGCGCCGCCGCGTGGTGGCGATGACCGTCTGGGGTGTCGCCTTCGTCGCCGGCTGGCTTCTCATCGGGCTGCCCACCGACCCGGCGTACGCGTTCCTGTGGATCTGGGCCGTGACGATCGCCTGGAACTCCACCCGGCCGTGGCGGAGCCACCTTCGCTTCGCCCGGGACTGGCTGCCGGTCGTGCTGCTGCTCGTTCTCTACAACCTGTCGCGGGGCTTCGCCGACAACGGGGCGACGCCGCACGCGTACGAGCTGATCGTCGCCGACCGGCTGATGTTCGGCTGGGCCACCGACGGGCAGGTGCCGACGGTCTGGCTCCAGCAGCACCTGTACCAGCCCGAGGTGCGATGGTGGGACGTCCTGGCCAGCTGGGTCTACTTCTCGCACTTCGTGGTGGCGCTGGCCGCCGCCGCCGTGCTCTGGCTGCGGGACCGGGGCCGGTGGGCGGCCTTCATGCGCCGCTGGGGCTTCCTCTGCGCCACGGGCCTGGTGACCTACTTCCTCTACCCGGCCGCCCCGCCCTGGTGGGCGGCGCAGAACGGGCTGCTGGAGGAGGTCGCCCGGATCTCCACCCGGGGTTGGAAGGCGTTCGGCCTGCACGGCGCCGGCAACCTGCTCAACGCCGGTCAGATCGCCTCGAACCCGGTCGCCGCGATGCCGTCGCTGCACACCGCGTTCGCCCTGTTCGTCGTGCTGTTCTTCCTGCGCGCGACGCGGAAGCGGTGGTGGCCGCTGCTGCTCGCGTACCCGCTGGCGATGACGTTCACCCTGGTGTACTCCGGCGAGCACTACGTGATCGACGTGCTCGTCGGCTGGGCGTACGTGGGGATGACCTTCCTCGCCGTCGGCCTGGGCGAGCGCTGGTGGGCGGCGCGGCGCGCCCGGCGCGCCCCGGCCGAGGTCGTCTGGCGTATCCCGCGCCCGCGCGCCGGGCGTACCCCGGATGGGCCGCTGGCTGACCAGGTGCCCGCGCCAGGCGACGACGCGGTGTCCGCCGGCCGCTGACCGCCGGGCTCAGCCGGCGCGGCGCGCGGCGTGCGCGCGCGCCGTCAGCTCCGCCGCCAGGGCCCACGCCTCGGCCACGTCCCGGTCGCTCGCGGCCGCGCCGGCGCCGCCGGCCGTGTCGGCGTGCACCGTCGCCAGCCGCAGCCGCCGCTGCGCCGGCCCCTGCACGACCCGCACGCTCTGGATCCGCGCGTACGGCACGACGACGACCTGCCGGGTGAGCAGGCCGGACCGGGCGGCGAAGACCTTCTCGTGCAGCCCCGCGCCGAGCACGTTCCGGCTGAGCGGGTTGAGCCAGCGGGCCCGCGCCGGCGGTGCGGTCAGCGGCAGCTCGCCCAGGCGCACCCCGGGCAGCACCTCGGCGAGGATCGCCTCCGCCGTGGGCAGGTCGCCGACCGGGAGCAGCCGGTCCGGCCGGTTGCGCGCGTCCGACTCGCCCACGGCGTAGCCGGCCACCTCCAGCCGCAGCCGCAGCCACCCCTTGATCCGCCACAGCAGCGGCCAGGTCGCGCCGACCGTCTGCACCCGGTGCAGCGGCACGGTCTGCGCGCGGGTCTCCAGCAGCCCGTTGCGGACGCGCAGCGTGCCGGCGTCCAGGGCGAGCCGGAAGTTCCAGTCGTCCAGCACCCGGCGGATCGGTTGCAGCAGCACGCCGGCCATGGCGGTCAGCGTGCTCGCCACCGCGATGAACGACCACGACCCCTCGGAGAGGAACTGCGCCACCACGAACGCCACGCCGAACGGGATCATGAACGCCTGCGGCGTCAGCAACTGGCTGAGCAGCAGGTCCTTGTTGCGGACGGTGTGCAGCGGCCGGCCCGGCGGGGCGGCCGCGTCGGCCGGCGCCGCACCCCCGGCCGGGGCCTCCGGTGCGGCGGCGTCCTGCGGGGCGCGGCCGGCCAGGGCGAGCAGTCGCTGCCGGAGGGCCGTCGCGTCCGCGACGCTGAGGTACGCCAGCGGCGCCTCGGTCTTGCCGCCGCCGACCACCTCGAGCCGCAGCTCGGCGAGGCCGGTGAGCTGGGCGAGCAGCGGCCGGACCACCTCGACGGCCTGGAGCCGCTCCAACGGGATGGCGCGGGTACGCCGCCACAGCAGCCCCTCGTACACCCGCAGCTCGCGGCCGACGACGTGGTAGCCGGTGTTGTACCAGCTGATCACCGCGAGCACGGTGGCGCCCAGCGCGAGCGCCGCCGCCAGCACCGCGAACCAGCCGAAGCCCACCCGGGACAGCGTCGACCAGGAGAGCCCGGCGATCACCACGACCAGGGACTTGGCGCCGTGCAGCACCGGGGACAGCGGGTGCAGGCGCTGCCGGGGCTCCACCTCGCCGGGCGGGAGTCCGGGGCCCGGAGCCGGCTGACGGGGCCCGCCGTGCGGCGGCCCCGACCCGTCCGGCACGCCGGAGTGCGGGAACCCGGCCGGGTGCGGTGGCCCGCCGGGATGCGACGGTTGCGCGTGTGCCCCGGGCTGCGCTCCCGGCCCGGGAACCGGGTACGGCGGGTATCCGCCGGGGTGCGGCGCGGCACCGGCGAGCGGGTACGGGCCGGGGTGCGGCGCGGCACCGGCGGGCGGGTGCGGCTCCGGGGCGGGTCCCCGGACCTCCTGCGGGCCCCGCTCGGCCGGGTCGCTCACAGGCCCTCCGCCCGGTCCCGGCCGAGCGCGGTGAGCCGGTCGCGCAGCCGGGACGCCTCCGCCGGACGCAGCCCCGGCACGCGGGCGTCGCTGGCCGCCGCGGCGGTGTGCAGCTGGACGGTGGCCAGGTCGAAGGCGCGCTCCAGCGGGCCGGCGCTGACGTCGACGAACTGCATCCGCGAGTACGGGACGATGGACAGCCGGCGGACCAGCAGGCCGTGACGCACCAGCAGGTCGTCCTCGCGTTCGGCGTACCCCCAGGCGCGGACGGCGCGCACGATGGCGACCACCCGCAGGCAGCCGAGCAGCAGCACCACCGCGACCGCCGCCCCGAACAGCCCGCTGCCGCTGAGGGCCCAGCCGGTGGCGAGCCCGGCCACGACGACGAGGAGGAGGGCGGCCAGCCGCAGCAGTTCCACCCAGATCAGATTCGGCGAGACGGACTGCCAGCGGACGGTCTCCGGCCACGGCTCGAGCGGGCCGGCCGACGGCGGGCCGGGCGCGGCCGACGGCGGGTCGGTCGGCGCGGGCGGCGGCCCGGCCAGGTCGTCACCGCTCACCGCGGAAATCCGTTGTGCACGCTCACACTTCGAGGGTAGGCGATCCGGCCACCGGTACGACCTCACGCAGGAAGCCCCGTACGTCGAGGAAGTCGCCGAGGGACGTGCGGTGGTCGGCGCAGGCCAGCCAGGTCTTGCGCCGGGCGGCGTCGTGCAGGCGCGGATTGTTCCACCGCAGCGCCCATTCCGCGGGGGCGCGGCAGCCACGGGCCGAGCAGACCAGGGCGTCGGATGCGGGGGTGTCCATCCCGGCCAGTCTAGGGTGCCGGGGAGGAGAAGATGAGCGCCGGGCGGCCACGGGGGGAGCCGCCCGGCGACGGGGTGAATCGTACACGTGGAGGCCCCGTTCCTGTCCACCCCGTGATCGGCGATTCGGGGCACCGAACGGCGTGGCGGAAATCGGGTTCTCACCGCCTCGCTGCTCAGCCGGGCATGTCAGTCTTGTAACGCACCACGCCCGACAACCGATCATGCTGTGGAGGACCGGTGGCCCAGCCGACCACGCCCGACGTCACGACCCCCGACGGGTCGGGCCCGGAGACACCCGCCCCGGCGACCACGCCGGCCGAGGACGCCACGCTGCTGGAGCGGGCGCTGTTCGAGATCAAGCGGGTGATCGTCGGGCAGGACCGGATGGTCGAGCGGATGATGGTCGCGCTGCTGGCCCGCGGCCACTGCCTGCTGGAGGGCGTCCCCGGCGTCGCGAAGACGCTCGCCGTGGAGACCCTCGCCAAGGTCGTCGGCGGGACGTTCGCGCGGGTGCAGTTCACTCCCGACCTGGTGCCGGCCGACATCATGGGCACCCGGATCTACCGGCAGTCGAGCGAGAAGTTCGACGTCGAGCTGGGGCCGGTGTTCGTCAACTTCCTGCTCGCCGACGAGATCAACCGGGCGCCGGCCAAGGTGCAGTCGGCACTGCTGGAGGTGATGAGCGAGCGGCAGGTGTCGATCGGCGGCGAGACCCACCGGGTGCCCGACCCGTTCCTCGTGATGGCCACGCAGAACCCGATCGAGCAGGAGGGCGTCTACCCGCTGCCGGAGGCGCAGCGGGACCGCTTCCTCATGAAGATCATCGTCGGGTATCCGACGGATGCCGAGGAACGGGAGATCGTCTACCGGATGGGTGTCGCGCCGCCGGAGCCCACGCCGGTGTTCAGCACCCCGGACCTGATCGCTCTCCAGCGCAAGGCCGACCAGGTCTTCGTGCACAACGCCCTGGTCGACTACGCGGTCCGGCTGGTGCTGGCCACCCGCAGCCCGGCCGAGCACGGCATGCCGGACGTCGCGCAGCTCATCCAGTACGGCGCCAGCCCGCGCGCCTCACTCGGCCTGGTCCGCGCCACGCGGGCCCTGGCGCTGCTGCGCGGCCGGGACTACGCGCTGCCGCAGGACGTGCAGGACATCGCGCCCGACATCCTCCGGCACCGGCTGGTGCTCAGCTACGACGCGCTCGCCGACGACGTGCCGGCCGACCACGTGGTCCACCGGGTGATGGCGACGATCCCGCTGCCGTCGGTCGCCCCCCGGCAGCAGGCCACGCCGACGCCGGCCACCGCGCCGCCGGGCGCCGGCTGGCCCGGGCAGCGGCCGTGACCTCACCCACCCGTCGGCCCTCCGACGCCACCCCCCACGACCGCACCGAGGCCGTCCTGTCCCGCCTGCAACTGCTCGTCACACGCAAGCTCGACGGCCTGCTCCAGGGCGACTACGTCGGCCTGCTGCCCGGACCGGGCAGCGAGGCGGGGGAGTCGCGCGAGTACCGCCCCGGCGACGACGTACGCCGGATGGACTGGCCGGTCACGGCCCGGACCACGATGCCGCACGTCCGGCGTACGGTGGCCGACCGCGAGCTGGAGACGTGGCTCGCGGTGGACCTGTCGGCGAGCCTGGACTTCGGCACCGGTCGGTGGCTGAAGCGGGACGTGGTGGTGGCCGCCGCCGCGGCGCTCACCCACCTGACCGTACGCGGCGGCAACCGGATCGGTGCGGTCGTCGGCACCGGCGACGAGCCCGGTGGGGGCGGCTGGCGTCGCCGGCCACCGGCGCCCGGGCCGGGCGTGTTCACCCGGCTGCCCGCCCGCGCCGGGCGCAAGGAGGCGCAGGGTCTGCTGCGGGCGATCGCCGGCACCGAGATCCGTCCCGGGCGCGGCGACCTCGGCGTCCTCGTGGACATGCTGAACCGGCCGCCCCGCCGGCGTGGCGTGGCGGTGGTCGTCTCCGACTTCCTGGCGCCACCGGCGCAGTGGGTCCGCCCGCTGCGCAAGCTACGGGTACGCCACGACGTGCTGGCCGTCGAGGTGGTCGACCCGCGCGAGCTGGAACTGCCCGACGTCGGCGTGCTCCCGGTGGTCGACCCGGAGACGGGCGAGCTGCACGAGGTGCAGACCGCCGATCCGCGGCTGCGCGCCCGGTACGCCGAGGCCGCCGCGGCCCAGCGGGCGGAGATCTCCGCCGCGCTGCGCTCCGCCGGCGCCGCCCACCTGCGACTGCGGACCGACCGAGACTGGCTGCTGGACATGGTGCGCTTCGTCGCCGCGCAGCGGCACGCCCGCACCCGGGGGACGACACGATGATCCGTTTTCTGCAACCGTGGTGGCTGCTGGCCGTGCTGCCGGTGCTCGCCCTCGCCGCGTTCTACGTGTGGCGGCAGTTGCACCGCCGGACGTACGCGATGCGGTTCACCAATGTGGACCTGCTGCGTACGCTCGCGCCGAAGGGCCTGGGCTGGCGCCGGCACGTCCCGGCGACGGCGTTCCTGCTCTGCCTGCTGGTGCTGGCCACCGCCCTGGCCCGGCCGGCGGTGGACACCCGGGAGCCCCTGGAGCGGGCCACCGTCATGCTGGCGATCGACGTGTCGCTGTCCATGCAGGCCGACGACGTGGCGCCGAACCGGCTGGCGGCGGCCCAGGAGGCGGCGAAGCAGTTCGTGAACGAACTCCCGGAGAGCTACAACCTCGGTCTGGTCTCGTTCGCGAAGGCGGCCAACGTGCTGGTCTCCCCGACGAAGGACCGGCAGTCCGTGGTGACCGCCATCGACGGCCTGGTGCTGGCCGAGTCCACGGCGACCGGGGAGGCGGTGTTCACCTGCCTGGAGGCGATCCGGTCGGTGCCGGCCGACGGCGCCGCCGGGATCCCCCCGGCGCGGATCGTCCTGCTCTCCGACGGCTACCGCACCTCCGGCCGGTCGGTCGAGGAGGCCGCGGCGGCGGCGCAGGCGGCCAACGTGCCGGTCTCCACGATCGCCTTCGGCACCGACGGCGGCCAGGTGGACATCGGCGGCCAGTTGCAGCGGGTGCCGGTGGACCGGCTGGCCCTGGCCGACCTGGCGGAGACGACCGAGGGGTACTTCTACGAGGCGGCCTCGGTGAGCGAGCTCAAGCAGGTCTACCAGGACATGGGCTCATCGATCGGATTCCGGACCGAACCCCGCGAGGTCACCCAGTGGTACGCGGGTATGGCGCTGCTGTTCGCGCTCTGCGCCGGGGCGGCGAGCCTACTGTGGTCGTCCCGGATCCTCTGACCCGACGGCTCCCGCGCACCGGTCCAGGGCCCGCCGCCGTCGGATGGCGGCGACCGGTCCTGGACCGGCGCGGAGGATCAGTGACCGCCGTTGGCGAGGACGAAGAGGACGGCCACCCAGACGGCGGCCAGGGTGAAGCCCAGCGGGGCGACGTAACGGCTCATGGGATCGGCTCCGGTGGCGACTGGGCGCGGGCGTGGCAGCCCGCGGGGATGGGTCAGAACGCGCACACGAAGTCGTGACCGGGCGGCTCCGGCCGCACACCAGCGGTCGTCCCGGCCAGCGGCCAGAACGGGTGGTGCGGGGGAGCGAGGCTGGTCAGCCGGGCTGGCGGGTCAGGGCTCAGCGGGGCTGACGGAGGGCCCGGCCACGACTGGGAGGATCGCTATCTCGCACAGCGATCACCTCCTGCGGTCGGCGGGGCCCGGACGCGAGCCGATTTCCCGACTCGCAAACGGGGATCATCGTACACCCGCCGATGCCGGGGCGCGCACTCGGCCGACCGGCCGACGACACCCGTCCACCCGGCCGGGCGTGGTGTGCTTCACACCCCCGTTGACCAGGCCCGACGTCTCCAGCGTTAGCGCTTACCTACCGGTAGCCCCTAGGCTCCGACCGACGTGGAGATCGGCTGAGCAGAGGGGGAACCGTGGCCCGTACCGTCCTGGTCACCGGCGGCAACCGGGGGATCGGCCTGGCCATCGCGCAGGCCTTCGCCAAGCAGGGCGACCGGGTGGCGGTGACCCACCGCAGCGGCGACGCGCCCGAGGGGCTCTTCGGCGTCCGCTGCGACGTCACCGACTACGACTCGGTGGACGCCGCGTTCGGCACGATCGAGGCGGAGCTGGGGCCGGTGGAGGTGCTGGTCTCCAACGCCGGCATCACCGACGACACGCTGCTCATGCGGATGTCGGAGGAGCAGTTCACCCGCGTACTGGACACCAACCTGACCGGCGCGTTCCGCTGCGCCAAGCGGGCCTCGGGGCGGATGCTGCGCGCCAAGTGGGGCCGCATGATCTTCATCTCGTCCGTGATCGGCCTGTACGGCGGCCCGGGCCAGGTCAACTACGCGGCCAGCAAGGCGGGCCTGGTCGGCGTCGCCCGCTCGATCACCCGCGAGCTGGGCAGCCGCAACATCACCGCGAACATCGTCGCGCCCGGCTTCATCGACACCGACATGACCGCCGCGCTGCCCGAGGAGCGCCGCACCGAGTACCGCAAGGCCATCCCGGCGGGCCGGTTCGCGACCGCCGACGAGGTCGCCGGCGTGGTCACCTGGCTGGCCGGGGACACCGCGGCCTACATCAGCGGCGCGGTCATCCCGGTCGACGGCGGCCTCGGCATGGGCCACTGAGAGAGCACGGAGGAAACACCGACATGTCTGGACTGCTGGCCGGCAAGCGGCTGCTGGTCACCGGGGTCATCACCGACGCCTCGATCGCGTTCTCGGTGGCGAAGCTGGCCCAGGAGAACGGCGCGCAGGTCGTGCTCACCGGCTTCGGCCGGCTCTCGCTCGTGGAGCGGATCGCCAAGCGCCTGCCCGAGCCGGCACCGGTGATCGAGCTGGACGTGACCAACACCGAGCACCTCGCCGGGCTCGCCGACAAGGTACGCGAGCACGTCGACGGCCTGGACGGGATCGTCCACTCGATCGGCTTCGCCCCGCAGAGCTGCCTCGGCGGCGGCTTCCTCGACGCCCCCTGGGAGGACGTCGCGACCGCATTGCACGTGTCGACGTACTCCTACAAGTCCCTGGCCATGGCGGCGCTGCCGCTGATGTCGCCCGGCGGCGCGGTGGTCGGGCTCACCTTCGACGCGACCAAGGCGTGGCCGGTCTACGACTGGATGGGCGTGGCCAAGGCCGGGCTGGAGTCCGCCTCCCGCTACCTGGCGCTGCACCTCGGCAAGCAGGGCATCCGCAGCAACCTGGTCGCGGCGGGGCCGCTGCGCACCATCGCCGCGAAGTCGATCCCCGGCTTCGATCAGTTCGAGGACGCCTGGACCGAGCGCGCCCCGCTGGGCTGGAGCCTCACCGACCAGGAGCCGGCCGCCCGCGCCTGCCTGGCGCTGCTGTCGGACTGGTTCCCGGCCACCACCGGCGAGATCGTCCACGTCGACGGCGGCTACCACGCCATCGGCGCCTGAGCGGCACGAAGGTCCCTTCCGCCACGGAGGGGACTTCGTGCCGCCTCGGAACCGGGGGCGTCGTCCACCCGACCAGGGCGGCCGGCAAGAATGGGACCATGGCGTACGACGCGGTGGTGCTGGTTTCCTTCGGCGGGCCGGAACGGCCCGAGGACGTGATGCCGTTCCTGCAGAACGTGACCCGGGGGCGCGGCGTGCCCCCGGAGCGGCTCGCCGAGGTCGCCGAGCACTACCTGCACTTCGGCGGCGTCTCGCCGATCAACCAGCAGTGCCGGGAGCTGCTCACCGCGATCCGGGAGGACTTCGCCGACAACGGCCTCGACCTGCCGGTCTACTGGGGCAACCGCAACTGGGATCCGATGCTCGCCGACACCGTGGCCCGGATGCGGGACGACGGGGTGCAACGGGCACTGGCGTTCGTGACCAGCGCGTTCGGCGGCTACTCGTCGTGCCGGCAGTACCAGGAGGACATCGCCGCGGCCCGCGCCGCGGTCGGCCCGGACGCGCCGGTCATCGAGAAGCTGCGGCAGTTCTGGGATCACCCCGGGTTCGTCGAGCCGCACGCCGACGCGGTGACGGCGGCGTTGGCCCAGCTCGACCCGGCGAAGCGGGACACCACCCGGATCGTGTTCACCGCCCACTCCATCCCCGTCTCGGCGGCCGCCACCGCCGGCCCGCACGGCGGCCGGTACGAGGCGCAGCTCGCCGAGACCGCCCGGCTGGTGCACGCGGCCGCCGCCCCGGACCTGCCGTACGACCTGGTGTGGCAGAGCCGGTCCGGCCCGCCGCAGGTGCCGTGGCTCGAGCCGGACGTCAACGACCACCTCGGCGCGCTGGCCCAGCAGGGCGTGACCAGCGTGGTGGTCAGCCCGATCGGGTTCGTCTCCGACCACCTGGAGGTGGTGTGGGACCTCGACACCGAGGCCCTGGAGACGGCCAAGCAGCTCGGCCTGGACTTCGTCCGTGCCCGCACGCCCGGCACCGACCCGCGGTTCGTCGCGATGGTGCGCGAACTGGTCCGCGAGCGCACCGACCCGGACGGCGCGACGCTGCGCCGCCGCCTGGGCGAACTGCCCATGTGGGACACCTGCCCGACCGCCTGCTGCGTCCCGGCCCGTCGCCCCTCCTGACCGCCCCGCGGCCCGACACCCCCTGGGAATCACGATGCATGACCGCAAGCCCGTCGAGAGCTGGCTCACCGACATGGACGGCGTGCTGGTCCACGAGGGCCAGCCGGTGCCCGGCGCACCGGAGTTCATCGCCAAGCTGCGCGCCTCCGGCAAGCCGTTCCTGGTGCTGACCAACAACTCGATCTACACGCCGCGTGACCTCCAGGCCCGGTTGGCCCGGATGGGGCTGGACGTCCCGGAGTCCGCGATCTGGTCGTCCGCGCTGGCCACCGCGCAGTTCCTGGCCGACCAGCGGCCGGGCGGCACCGCGTACGTCATCGGCGAGGCCGGGCTGACCACGGCCCTGCACGCGGTCGGCTACGTGCTCAGCGACTTCGCACCGGACTACGTGGTGCTGGGGGAGACCCGCACCTACAGCTTCGAGGCGATCACCAAGGCGATCCGGCTGATCAACGACGGCGCCCGGTTCATCTGCACCAACCCCGACGCCACCGGCCCCTCGGTGGAGGGGGCGCTCCCCGCCGCCGGATCGGTCGCCGCGATGATCTCCAAGGCGACCGGCGTGGAGCCGTACTTCGTCGGCAAGCCGAACCCGATGATGATGCGCTCGGCGCTGAACACCATCGACGCGCACTCGGAGAGCACGGCGATGATCGGTGACCGGATGGACACCGACATCCTCTGCGGCTTGGAGGCCGGGCTGGAGACGATCCTGGTGCTCACCGGCATCAGCAGCCGCGCCGAGGCCGAGCGGTACCCGTACCGGCCGTCGCGGATCGTCGACTCCGTCGCCGACCTGATCGACGAGGTCTGACCTACGTCAGGAACTCGGCCAGCACGGGCGCGCGGACGAGGCCGTACGGGTCTTCCTGGCGGCGTACGGCGCGTGACGCGCTACGGGCGCAGCGGGGCGTTGCAGGCGGCGACCAGGGCCTGCCGGCAGGCGGTGGTCAGCGGGCGCAGCGCGGCGTCGCGCTGCTGGGCCTCGTAGTTGTTGACCGCTCCGCCCGGCGCGGCGTGCCCGGCCAGGGCGAGCACCCGGTCCAGCACGGCGGCGCGGGCGAACAGCCGCCGGGCGCGCGGGTCGAACCCGGGCGGCAGGTCGGTGGTGCCGTCGGGGCGGCGCAGCGCCTCCAGGGCCCCGGCCAGCTCGGGGCGCCACTGCGCCACGTCGAGCCGGGTGAGCGCGGCGGTGGTCTCGGCCAGGGCGGCGGCCAGCTCCGCCTCCGCCTCCGCGGCGCCGGGCAGCACGAGCGACGCCGCCGGGGCGTCGGCGGGCAGCGGGTAGACCCGCCACAGCACGGTCTCGAAGGTGTCCCCGGAGCCGGAGGTGTGCGTGCGGACGTGCGGGATCAGGCCGAGCGCGCCGGCCACCACGGCCTCGCCCGCGAGCAGCGCCGCGCCGGCGAAGTCACCCGGCCCGGGCAGCCCGCGCGGGTCACCGGGGGCGGGCAGCACCAGGCGGATCTCGTCCGGCGAGAGCTTGGCGAGGGTGGGCAGGGCCTCGGGCAGCGGAACGTCGGTCCACGTGCCGGGCGCGTCCGCGACGAGGTGCTCCTCGGCACCGGCGATGGCGTCGGCGACCTCGTCGAAGGGCACCAGCCCGGCGCGCCACGCGCGTACCCAGGCAACGAACCGGCTGGACCGGCGCGGCGCGAGAGTGGCCGCGCCCGCTGCGGGGGTGGACATGCCGAAAGGGTACGTGCTGACGACCGCCCCTGTCTCGACTGCCGCCCGTGCCGCCCGTCTCCCGCGCCCTGCTCGTCCCCCTCTCGCCGATCATGGAGTTGTAGCCCCTGCATTGCGGTCTTCGTGGCGATTCGCCCGGGCCGAAAGTGCAAGATCGACGGGTAGGGCGGCGTGGCGGGCCCGGTGGGGTCGGGGAGGCGGATTAGCGTGATCGGCATGGCGGGGCGGTACGACCAGGACGTGTTGGCGGGGGACTGGCGGCGGCGGAAGGTCACCCCGGAGGTGGACGCCGAGATCGATCTCGTGGTCGAGGACGCCGACTCCGGGTTCTGCGGGGCCGTCGTCGGGTTCGAGTCCGGGGCGGTGGTGCTGGAGGACCGGCACGGGCGGCGGCGCAACTTCCCGCTGCTGCCGGCGGCGTTCCTGCTCGACGGCCGGCCGGTGACGCTGCGGCGCCCGGCGCGCCCCACCGTGCCGGCGGCCCGGCGGCGCACCGCCTCCGGCTCGGTCGCGGTCGACAACGTCCGCGCCCAGGTCGCCAAGGCCAGCCGGATCTGGGTGGAGGGCGTCCACGACGCCGCCCTCGTCGAGCGGATCTGGGGCGACGACCTGCGCATCGAGGGCGTCGTGGTGGAGCCGCTGGACGGCGTCGACGCCCTCGACGCGGAGGTACGCGATTTCGCCCCCGGCCCCGGCCGGCGGCTCGGCGTCCTCGTCGACCACCTCGTGCCCAACTCCAAGGAGAGCCGGATCGTGGCCCGGGTGACCTCCCCGTACGTGCTGGTGACCGGGCACCCCTACGTCGACGTGTGGCAGGCGGTGAAACCGGCGGCGCTGGGCATCGCCGCGTGGCCCGTGGTGCCGCCGGGACGGCCCTGGAAGGAGGGGGTCTGCGCCGCCCTCGGCGTGGCCGAGCCCGCCGACATGTGGCGGCACATCCTGTCCCGGGTGAACAGTTTCGCCGACGTCGAGACCCCGCTGATCAACGCGATGGAGCGCCTGATCGACTTCGTCACCGAGCCGGAGGCCTGAGCCGGCGCATGGGGCGCCGGCGCCCGGCACGTCCGGGCGGCCGGCTCAGGGCTCCTCGTCGGGACTGCGGGTGAAGACGAACGTGGCGATGTCCAGCGCCACCGCCGTACCGGCCCCGTCGCGCAGCACCGACAGGATCTCGCCGTTCTCCGGCCCGGAGCGGCCCCGCCAGCGGTCCGGGCCCTCCGCGGTGAACCGGCTGACGCGCTCTCCGCGTACGGCGGCCACCAGCTCGCCCGCCTCCCAGGTGACGTCCATCGGCACGCCCATCCACCACCAGCGGCCCGCCAGCTCGGCCACCTCGTCCGGCGGCGGCGCGGCGGCGGGTCGCCACGGCGCCGGGGGTGCCGGCTCGGCGTCCAGCACGAGGTCGAGCAGCCGCAGGGCGAGGCCGCCGATCCCGCCGCTGCGGAAGCCGTACGAGTTGGCGTAGCCGACCACGGCGGTGCGGCTCGGGCGGTGCACCGCGAGCGCGGCGACGTAGCCGGGCATCGAGCCGCCGTGCCCCACGTACACGCGGTCGCCGCGCCGGTAGAGCTCCAGGCCAAGGCCGTGCCCGCCGGTCCACGAGTCGAGGTCGCTCAGCACCACCGGGGCGCACATCTCGGTCACCGTCTCCGGCGACAGCACGTGCGGGGCGGGGTCGGCGAGGAACGCCGCCCAGCGGGCCAGGTCGGCCACGGTCGACCAGAGCTGCCCGGCGGGGGCCATGGCCCGGGTGTCCGTCCGCGGCTCCTCCCGCAGCGTGTCGGTCCAGGGGTGCACCACGTAGCCGCGGGCGAACGGCTCGGTCGCCGCGTACGTGGTCCGGCGCATGCCCAGCGGGTCCAGGATCCGCTGCCGCAGCAGGTCGGCCCAGGTGGTGCCGGTGACCCGTTCGAGCACGCCGCCCAGCAGCCCGTACGCCAGGTTCGAGTAGTGGTACGACCGGTGCGGCGGGTACGCGATCTTGTCGGCGTGCAGCCCGGCGAGCAGTGCCGCCAGGTCGCCGCCCTCGGCGCGCTCCCACCAGGAGCCCACCGGTTCCCGTTGCAGGCCGCTCGCGTGGCCGAGCAGCTGCCGCAGGGTCAACCCGCCGACCGGGGTGCCCGGCAGGTGCTTCTCGAGCGGGTCGTGCAGCGCCAGCCGGCCCGCGTCGCGCTCCTGGAGGACGAGCGTCGCGGTCATCGTCTTGCTGATGGAGCCGATCCGGTACTGCAGGTCGGCGTCCGGGCTGGGGGTGTCGCCGGCGGCGGCGAGGTGGGCCAGCTCGCCGGCGCGTACCACCCCCATCACCAGCGACGGCGCACGACCTGCGGACTGCGCCTCGGCGACCAGGACGTCGATCCGGCGCGTGGTCTCGGGCAGCAGGGGCACGGGCCCTCCTCGGTGACGCGGTTGCCGGCAGCCTACTGATCATGACAGTTCGATGACACGTGCATTCGCGTGTCACGATCGTGTTGTGGAAGCGGTGCTGTGGATCGTGCTCGGCGTGGTGCTCGCCGTCGCCGAGATCTTCACGACGACTCTTTTCCTGATCATGTTCGCGGTCGGCGCGTTCGCCGCCGCGGGCGCCGCGGCGCTGGGTGCCCCCGTGGAGATCCAGGCGATCGTCTTCGCCGTGGTCTCGGCGCTGACCGTGCTGGGCGTCCGGCCGGCGCTGCGCCGGCGCTCCGCGCTCGCCGGCGGTGAGCAGCCGTTCGGCGTGGAGGCCATCGAGGGGTCCACCGCCCTCGTGCTGGAGCAGGTCGACGTCAACCATGGCCTGGTCAAGATCGACGGCGAGTTGTGGCAGGCCCGCTCCTACGACGCGACCCAGTCCTTCGCTCCGGGTGACCGGGTGCAGGTGATCCAGGTGCGCGGCGCCACCGCCCTGGTGTGGCGGGACGACGTTTCTTCCTCCGGCGAGCTACCCGACGCGAAAAGGTGAGCATATGGAACTCGTGTTCCCGGTCCTGCTGATAGCCGTGGCGGTGATCGCGGTGGTGACCCTGGCGAAGTCGGTGCGCATCGTGCCGCAGCAGCGTCAGGACGTGGTGGAGCGGCTCGGCCGCTACAAGCGCACGCTGAGCCCGGGGCTGAACCTGCTGGTGCCGTTCGTCGACGCGGTGCGTACCAAGGTCGACATGCGCGAGCAGGTGGTCAGCTTCCCGCCGCAGCCGGTGATCACCTCGGACAACCTGGTGGTCTCGATCGACACGGTCCTCTACTTCAAGGTCGTCGACTCGGTCCGGGCGACGTACGAGATCTCGAACTTCCTCCAGGCCATCGAGCAGCTCACCGTCACCACCCTGCGCAACGTGATCGGCTCCCTCGACCTGGAGCGGGCGCTCACCAGCCGCGAGGAGATCAACCGGCACCTGTCCGGCGTGCTCGACGAGACCACCGGCCGGTGGGGCATCAAGGTCACCCGGGTGGAGATCAAGGCGATCGAGCCGCCGCCGAGCATCCGTGACTCGATGGAGAAGCAGATGCGCGCCGAGCGGGACCGCCGCGCCGCGATCCTCAACGCCGAGGGGCACAAGCAGTCGCAGATCCTGACCGCCGAGGGTGAGAAGCAGGCGGCGGTGCTGCGTGCCGACGGTGACCGGCAGGCGCGGATCCTCCAGGCGGAGGGTCAGGCCAAGGCGATCCGCACCGTCTTCGACGCGATCCACCAGGCGAACCCGAGCCAGAAGGTCCTCGCCTACCAGTACCTCCAGGCGCTGCCGCAGATCGCCAACGGCACCGCCAACAAGGTCTGGATCGTCCCGGCCGAGCTGACGAAGGCGCTGGAGGGCATGGGTGGCGCGTTGGGCGGCCTGAGCCAGATGGTCGGCGACGTCCCGTCGCCGGAGGCCTCCGACGGTGCCAGCCAGGTCGAGCGCGAGGCCGCCGAGGCCGCGCAGGCCGCGGCCGCCGCGGCCCAGGAGATCCACGACGAGGTACGCGTCGCCGAGGCGCAGGCCACCGGCGGCAAGGGGCCGCAGGGGCTGCCCGCGCCGGAGCCGGTCTCGCCGGCCAGCCTCCTCTCCGATCCCGCCGACCAGCGCGAACGGGGCTGACCCGGGAACCGGCGCCAAATACGAGAACTCCTCGTGGGGCGCTCCGGCGCCTGCCACCATCGGTCCTAGGACGGGCGGTGAACAGGCCTCGGGGCGCCCCGGCGTGTCCCGCACCGCTCGTGCAGGGAGCGAGGTCACGCATGATGGATCCGGCGAAGCGGTCACGGTCCTCGGCGCCGGTGCCCGGCGCGCACGACCCCACCGGGCCGCTCGGCACCCGGCGTACCGGCGGTGGTTTCGGGGTGCTGCCGTTCGTCGGGGATCCGCCGCCCGCCCCGCCGGCCACCAACGCCACCTGGGCCTGGTCGCTGCGACGGCTGGCCCGCGCGGCGGTGTGGCTGCTTCCCGCGTACGCGATCCTCTACGGCCTCGTGTCGATGGCCAGTGACGGCGGAATCGGCAACGACCCGTACCCGGCCGACGGCCGTCCCTTCTACCTCGTGGCGTGGGTGGCCACGGTGTGGCTCGGGTTGCTGGCGCTCCTCGCCCTGACCGGCCTGCTCGCGGCGACCCGCAGCCGCCGCGGCGCGGTGACCGGCCTGCTGCTGAGCCTCGCCGGCACCGTGCTCATGCTGCCGTTCGCCGGTCTGGCGGAGGAGACGCCGGTCTTCGGCACCTCCGCCCGCATGCTGGTGCTCGTCGGTGCGACCTTCTACAGCCTGGCGTGGCTGTCGATCGGCTGGGCGGTCGCCCGCTCGGGCATGTTCAGCATGGGGGACGGCACCATGCTGATGATCGCGGCGCCGCTGCTCGGCCTGGGCGGGTCGCTGATCGGCTCGTTGCAGACCTTCGGTGCGATCTTCGTGCTGATCGCCGGTATCGGCATCGGCTACCGTTCCGGCCGCCTGCTCCCGCGCGACATCATCCGCGACGCGACGAACGCCAGCCTGGCCGCAACCCCACCACCCACCCCGTCCACCCCAACCACCCCCCAGGGCCCCCTCGCCACCTGACTCCCACCCGCCCCGACCCCGCCGACCCTGGTTGATCATGAACTTATAGCGCTCCACGTCGGCGTGTCGCTGCGATAACTTCATGATCAACGAGGGTCATGGCTGGGAGGGAGCTGGTTACTCACCGTGAGGTTGCTGACAACAGGCCGCTGGGGGTGGTCGGTTGGCGGCTTTCGTGGCAATCCTGGGGAGCATGGCCTCCCCCAAGCCGCTGGCGCGGCTGTTCACCGTGCTGCTCGCCGGTCTGCTCGCTGGCCTGGTTCTGGCGGTCGCCGCGCTGCCGGGGAACCTGCTGTTCGGGTACGCCGCCCGCGCGGCGCTCGGGGGCTACGCGGCCCTGCCCGAGGCGCTGCGCACCCCGGTCACGCCGCAGCGCTCCTACCTCTACGCCAACGACGGCAAGACGCTGATCACGACGTTCTACGACGTCAACCGCACCGACGTGCCGCTGGACGAGATCGCGCCGGTGATGCGGCAGGCCATCGTCGCGGCCGAGGACCGCCGCTTCTACGACCACGGCGGCGTCGACCTGCGGGGCATGGCCCGCGCCCTGGTCGCCAACGTCTCCGGCGGGGAGACCGCGCAGGGCGGCTCGACGCTGACCATGCAGTACGTCCGCAACGTCCTCAAGACCGACCCGGGCCGCACCGCCGAGGAGCGCGCCGCCGCCACCGAGCAGACCGTCGGGCGCAAGCTCCAGGAGATCCGGTACGCCAACGCGCTCGAGGACAGCCTCGGCAAGGACGAGATCCTCAACCGCTACCTGAACATCGCGTACTTCGGGTCCGGGGCGTACGGCATCGCGGCGGCCAGCCAGCGCTACTTCGCCAAGGCGCCGGCCGACCTGACCCTCGCCGAGGCGGCTCTGCTCGCCGGCCTGGTGCAGTCGCCCGAGGCGTACAGCCCGATCGACGGCGACGCGGACGCGGCGCTGGCGCGGCGGTCGTACGTGCTCGACGCGATGGCCGCCACCGGCGCGATCACCGCCGACCAGGCCGCGGCCGCGAAGGCCGAGGAGCTCACGCTGCGGCCCACCGCCCAGCCCAACGGCTGCACCGCCATGGCCGGCGGTCACGACGACTGGGGCTTCTTCTGCGACTACCTGCGCCAGTGGTGGCTCACCCAGCCGGCCTTCGGCGAGACCGTCGAGGAGCGGGAGCAGGCGCTGCGCCGCGGCGGCTACACCGTCGTCACCTCGCTGGACCCGCAGGTCCAGGCCACCGCGCAGAAGCAGGCCACGAGCGTCTACGGGTACGACAACAAGCGGGCGCTGCCGATCGCCGCGGTCGAGCCGGGCACCGGCCGGGTCCTCGCCATGGCGGTCAACCGGCACTACAGCCTGGACCCGAACCCGGACGGCCAGGCCAACCACCCGAACACCGTCAACCCGCTGATCTCCGGCGGCGGCAGCGTCGCCGGCTACCAGGCCGGGTCGACGTTCAAGCTGTTCACCATGCTCGCCGCCCTGGAGGCCGGCAAGCCCCTGTCCACCGGCTTCGACGCGCCGAGTCGCCTGCCCACCCGGTACGCCGCCGAGGGCGAGGGCGCCTGCGACGGCCGGTGGTGCCCGGCCAACGCCAACCCGGAGTGGATGGACGGGTACCGGATGATGTGGGACGGCTTCGGCCGCTCGGTGAACACGTACTTCGTGTGGCTCGCCGAGCAGGTCGGGCCGGAGAAGGTGGTCGAGATGGCCCAGCGCCTCGGCATCACCTTCCGCGCCGACGCGGACGCCGCCTTCGCCGAGAACGACGCCGAGAACTGGGGCGCCTTCACCCTCGGCGTCGCCTCCACCACCCCGCTCGACCTGGCCAACGCGTACGCCACGGTGGCCGCCGAGGGCACGTACTGCACCCCGCTGCCGGTGGTGTCGGTGACCGCGCCGGACGGCTCGACGGTGCCGGTCGAACCGTCCTGCAAGCGGGTGCTCGACGCCGACGTGGCCCGCGCCGCCACCGACGCCGCCCGCTGCCCGGTCGGCCAGCAGTCGCCGTTCGGCCAGTGCAACGGCGGCACCGCCACCTCGGTGACCCGGATCCTCGACGGCCGTCCGGTCGCCGGCAAGACCGGTAGCTCCGAGGGCAACGCCACCGAGACGTTCGTCGGCTTCACCCCGCAGGTCGCGGTGGCCGGCATCGCCGCCAACCCGGACGATGCGACCGACGCGGTGGGGGGCCCGGTCCAGGCCCGGGTGATCGACGCGGTGGCCCGGGTGATCGCCACCGCCGTCGACGGCCAGCCGGAGAGGGCGTTCGCCGCGCCCAGCCCCGCGCTGGTCGGCGACCCGCAGCGCCCCACCGAGCGCCCGGAGCGGGACCGCCGGCCGCAGCGCGACCCCGCCGACGACCCGCTGGAGAACCTCCGCCGCTGGCTCGACCGCCGCGGCTGAGGTGTAAGGAAGGGCCCCTTGTTAACGCCTGGCGTTGTATAAGGGGCCCTTCCTAACACGTGCGGCGGTGTCGCATCGCCAGGTCGAGCAGTCGGCGGACCTGGTAGGACAGGACGCGACCCTGGCCGAGGGACAGTACGACCTCCTTGCCGGCGTCGCCGTCGACGACGGTGAGAGCCAGCACCGGCTCCACACCCGGGGTTAGACCCAGGGTGAGTGCGAGGTGGGCGATTGCCGCCTCCGGCCCGCCGGTGCTGATCGGCAGTGGGATCGACCGGTGCTGGCCGCGGACGATGCAGCCGCGTCGATCGCACCACGACGGGTGGCCCGGGTCGTGCTGGTCGCCCATCCGGCCGGTTGGGTAGACGTGTACGTGTCCGCAGGGCCGGGTGATGTCCGGGGCGAGGGGTACGGGATGCCCCTGGAGCCCAGCTCGGCCGATCTCGGCGAGGGCATGCTCGGTGTGGACATTGCAGGTGTAGGCGTTCGCGTCGAGGGACTCGGCCGAGTAGACCTCGATCCGCGTCGAAGCCGCGTCTCCGCACTGCGGGAGCGTTATGGGCAGGGCGCGCATCGGCTGGCCTCACCGTCCACCGTGTCCTCCTCTGTCACACGGCGGCGCCGGAACGGCCGGGGGGAATGGACCGATCCGACGCCGCCTGCGCACAGTCTGGTGAGGACACCGTTACGCTCGGAAGCTTCGGTGGCTTGCCGGGGAGTCAGGGCGGGCTGCCCGAGAACGGCCGCGAATCGCGGCGGGCCGGCGTAGAGGGGATGGAGAGCGATGAGCGTGTCCGCGTCGGAGTTCCTGCTGGCCGAGCTGCGCCGCCAGCGCACCCTGGCCGGGCTCACCCAGGACGAGCTGGGCGAGCGGGCGCACTTCTCCGGCAAGCAGGTCAGCGCCGTCGAGCTGGGCACCCGACCGCCCCGGGAGGACTACCTCGCCGCGATCGACAAGGCGCTCGACACCGGCGGGCTGTTCGTCCGGCTCTGGTCCGACCTGGTCAAGGACGACGCCGCCCCGGTCTGGCTCCGCGAGTGGATCGAGTTCGAACGCGAAGCAGTCCTGCTCCGCTGGTACGAACCGGCGTTCGTGCCGGGCCTGCTCCAGACCGAGGAGTACGCCCGAGCGATCTTCCGGGCGGCCGGCCGGATGACGGCCGACGAGATCGAGCAGGGCGTCGCCTCTCGGCTGAGCCGGCAGTCTATCCTGACCGCCGAGCGGCCTCCGGACCTCGTGGTGATCCTCGACGGCGCGGCCCTCGACCGGCCGGTCGACGGGCCGCCCGGCATGCTGGCGGCACAGTTCGCGCACCTGGCCTCCTGCGCCGGCCAACCGAACATCCAGATCCAGGTGGTGCCCGCTGATGCGCCCGTCTACCCGGGGCTGCAGGGTGGCTTCATCCTGGCCACTCTTCCGGACGGCGGGACGGTAGTGCACCTCGACCACCAGGTGCGGGCGCAGGTCGTCGATAAAAGCGAGGACATTGCTACGCTCCAGAAAACGTGGGAGGCGATTCACGGGCAGGCGTTGTCCAGTCGTCAGTCCCTCCACCTGCTCACGGAAGCGGCACAGCGATGGACGTGACCCGCGCGCTCTGGCGCACGTCGACTCGATCCGGCACGAATGGCGGATCCTGTGTGGAGGTTGCCGACAATCTGCCGGGTGTGGTGCTGGTGCGCGACTCCAAGGACCGCGACGGTGGGACGCTCCGCTTCGAGCCGTACGCCTGGCGGGTCTTCGTCGGCGCGGTGAAGCGCGACTGACCGGCGGCGCTCAGCTCCGGCGGCGCTCAGCCCCGGCGGGGCCGGTACGCGGCGACCGTGGCGGGCAGGCCCCGCCGGAGGATGCCCGCCCAGTCGGTGTCGCCGCGCAGCATCGCCGCGGCGGTCTTGCGGGCCTGGTCGGCGGTGAAGTGCGGCGGCAGCATCAGCTCGGCCGGGTCCACCAGTGCGTTGATGACGGTCGGCCGGTCGGCGGTCAACGCCCGCTCCCAGACGCCTGGGACCTGGTCGGGGGAGTCGACGAGTTCGCCGCCGAGGCCCAGCACCTCCGCCCACCGGTGGTAGCCGATGTCGGGCAGTTGCTGGCTGTCGGGGAACATCGGCGTGCCCTCGGTGGACCGCTGCTCCCAGCTGACGAAGGCCAGGTCCCGGTTGTTGAGCACCAGGACGACGAAGCGTGGGTCGGACCAGCCACGCCAGTACTTCGCCACCGTGATCAGCTCGTTGACGCCGTTCATCTGCATGGCGCCGTCGCCGATCAGCGCCACCAGGGGGCGGTCCGGATGGGCGAACTTGGCGGCGAGGGCGTACGGCATGGCGCCGCCCATGGACAGCAGGGTGCCCGACAGGCTGGCCAGCATCCCCGGGCGGACCTGGACGTGGCGCGCGTACCAGGCGGTGGCGGTGCCGCAGTCGACGGCCAGCATCACGTCGTCGGGAAGCCGATCGCTGAGGGTGGCGAAGAGCAGTTGGGGGTTGACCGGGTCGGCGGGCTGCTCGGCGAGGTCGCGCTGCGCCTGCCGCCATGAGGACGTCTCCCGGGTGATCGTTTCCAGCCAGGGGGTCGGTCCCGGCCCCGGGCCGAGCTCGCGCAGCAGGGCCCGGAGGGTGGGGGCGGCGTCACCGGTCAGGTTCACCTCGGTCGGGTAGCGCAGCCCCATCATCGTGCCGTCCCGGTCGATCTGCACCGCCCGCGCCTGCCCGGGCGGGGGATAGAACTCGGAGTACGGCATGTTGCTGCCGACGATGAGCAGCCGGTCGCAGTGGTTCATCAGGTGCCAGCTCGGGCGGGTGCCGAGCAGGCCGATCGCGCCGGTGACCCAGGGCTCGCGGTGGTCGACGGCGGTGAATCCCAGCAGTGCGGTCGCGACGCCCGCGCCGAGCCGGCGGGCGACCTCGCGTACCTCGGTCTCGGCGCCGAGCGCGCCCTGCCCGACGAGCATCGCCACCCGCTCGCCGCTGCCCAGCACCTCGGCGGCACGGCGGACGTCGGCCTCCGGCGGCACGGTCGGGCCGGTGCTCGGCACGCTGCTGGTGTGGTAGTAGCCGTGCGCGTGCGGCGGGTCCGGCACCGCCGGCTTGTCCTGCACGTCGAGGGGGAGGACCAGGGCGGTGACGGTACGCCGGTCGAGCGCCGTCCGGCAGGCCCGGTCCACCAGGTGGCGGACCTGGGCGGGGTGGTCGACCTGCGCCAGGAACGGCGCGGCGACGTCCTTGTAGAGGGCGAGCAGGTCGATCTCCTGGTAGTAGCCGCCGCCCTCGGCGGTGAGCGCGGTGTGACCGAGCAGCGCGACGACCGGCTGGTGGTCGAGTTTCGCGTCGTACAGGCCGTTGAGGGCGTGGACCGCGCCGGGGCCGCTGGTCACGAGGACGCAGCCGAGCGGGCCGCCGCCGTACTTGACGTGCGCCGACGCCGCGAAGCCGGCGGTCTCCTCGTGCCGGACCTGGACGAACTGCGCCTGCTCCGCGGTGCGTTGCAGCGCCGAGGTCATGCCGTTGATGCCGTCGCCGGGATAGCCGAAGTAGCGGCGGACGCCCCAGCAGGCCAGCCGCTGCACGATGTGGTCGGCGACCGTGGCGTCACGGGGCAGGGGCCACGGGGCGGCCGGGATGTACGTGTCGCCGTCCATGCTCACCTGATCGATCCCTCCGCTCGCCTCAGCCAGCGGGATTCCCCGGGCGGAGGGGACGAAACGCCCCGAAAGGGTGGCGCCCGGTGCGGGGAGGGGAAGCCCGCACCGGGCGCCGGTTCCGGTCAGCTCGCCGTGCAGGTCGGAGCGAGGCGCTCAACCTGATCGATGCCGCGCCGACCCCTCCGGACGTTCCGGTAACCGGCCAGTGGGCGGCGTGTGTCGGGGGTACGCGTGCCGTCCGGCAGAATCGTCGGGTGCCCGTCCACCTCATCACCGATTCCGACGACGAGCGGATCGCCGACTACCGCGCCCTCACCGACGTGGAGCTGCGTACCCGCTGGGAGCCGCCGCACGGCCTGTTCATCGCCGAGGGCGAACTGGTGCTCCGCCGCGCGCTACGGGCGGGCTACCCGGTCCGGTCGTACCTGGTGGACGCCAAGCGGGTCGACCAGCTCGCCGACCTGGACACCGGGGAGGCGCCGATCTACGCCGCGACGCCGGACGTCCTGCAACAGGCGACCGGTTTCCACGTACACCGGGGGGTGCTGGCGTCGTTCCGGCGTCGGCCGCTGCCGGCGGCGGCCGAGGTGCTCGCCGCCGCGCGCCGCGTGGTGATCCTGGAGGACGTGAACAACCACACCAATCTGGGCGCGATCTTCCGGGCTGTCGCGGGTCTCGGGGTCGACGCGGTGCTGCTCTCGCCCACCTGCGTCGACCCGCTCTACCGCCGCAGCGTCCGGGTCAGCATGGGCGAGGTGTTCGCCGTGCCGTACGCCAAGCTCGACCCCTGGCCGGACGCGCTCGCCGAGGTCCGCGCGGCCGGGTTCACCGTGCTGGCGATGACCCCCGCCCCGGACGCGGTGCCGATCCAGCACCTCGACGCCGGCCAGCGGGCCCGGGCGGCCCTGCTGCTCGGCGCCGAGGGCGCCGGCCTGACCCGGGCGGCGATGGACGCCAGCGACGTCCGGGTGGTGATCCCGATGCGGCGCGGCGTCGACTCGCTCAACGTCGCCGCCGCCACGGCCGTCGCCTGCTGGGAGCTCGGCCGCGACGACCCGGTCTGACCGGCGGCCGGCACGTCACCTCCCTCCCCGCACTTTCCGCGAAACTGGCCCTATATCTCGCCGGATAGCCACTCTTTCGGTGAAAGTGCTGGGGGAGGCCGCCGGGGGATGGGCGGCTGGGGTCACGGACGGTAGCGTGTCGGCCGTGTTCCCTACCGTCCGTGAGGTGCTCGCGCTGGAGCCGGTGCGCCACGGCGCGCCGCGCCTAGTCGCGGGCGACGCCGGGCTGGACCGGCCGGTGCGGTGGGTGCACGTGGCGGAGGTGCCCGACATCGCGACCCTGCTCGGCGGTGGGGAACTGGTGCTGACCACCGGGATCGGGTTGCCGGCCGACGACGCCGGGCTGCGGGCGTTCATCGCCGACCTGGCCGACGTCGGCGTGTCCGGCCTGGTGGTGGAGCTGGGCCGCCGGTACGTCAGCGGGGTGCCCCGGGTGATGGCGGCCGCCGCCGAGCGGCGCGGGCTGCCCCTGGTCGAGCTGCGGCGTGCCACGCCGTTCGTGCGGGTCACCGAGGCCGTGCACGCGCTGATCGTCGACGCGCAGCTCACCGAGCTGCGGGCCACCGAGGAGATCCACCAGCGCTTCACCGAGCTGTCGGTGGAGGGCGCCGGCCCGGGCGAGGTGGTCCGGCAGGCCGCCGAGCTGTCCGGGTGCCCGGTGGTGCTGGAGAACCTGTCCCGGCAGGTGCTCGCGTACGACCCGGCGGGGGAGAGCGCCGAGCTGCTGCTCGACGGCTGGGAGCAGCACTCGCGGCGGATCCGGCCGGCCGGGCGGACCGCGTACGACGCGGACAGCGGCTGGCTGGTGACCATGGTCGGGGCCCGGGGGCAGGACTGGGGGCGACTGCTCCTTCGCTGGCCCGGCGACGGCGAGCTGACCACCCGCGGCCCGCGGCGACCCGCGGAGTCCGGGCGGAACGCGTCCGCGGGCGAGGTCCGGTTCGGCGAGTCGGCTCCCGGCGTGCGTACCCCCGACAGCCCACCGACCCGGCTGACCATCCTCGTGGAGCGGGCGGCGTCGACCCTGGCGCTGGGGCGGCTCATCCGCCGCGACGCCGAGGGGCTGGAACGGCAGCTGCACCGCACCCTGCTCACCGCCCTGCTCGACCACTCCCGGCCCGTGGACGAGGTGGCGCTGCGGGCGCGGGCCCTCGGCGTCGTGCTGGAACGGCGGCACCTGGTGGGCGTGGTGGTCCGGTACCGGACCGAGGACCCGGCCGGCGAGGGCGGCCACGAGCCGGCCGGCGACGGTGGCCTCGCCCCGGGCGGGCCGGAGGCCGGGCCGGCCCGGCTGCGCGACCTCGCCGAGGCGGTCGGGCACGCCGTCCGCGAGGCGAAGCTGACCGCGCTGACCAGCGCCCTGGACGATCAGGCCGTGGGGGCGCTGCTCGCCCTGTCGGACGCGGCGGCCGAGGAGCGGGCGCTCGCCGCCTTCGCCGCCGCCCTGCGCCGCACCCGCCCGGACGCACTCGCGCCCCGCGCGGCCGAGACATCCCGCGCGGGCGAGACGTCCCGGGCGGTGCCCCGCCCGGCCGAGGCGTCCCGCGCCGCGTCCTGGACCGACGAGGCCACCCGTGGCGGCGGCGCGCCGACCCCCGGTGAGGCGTCGGGCGTGGGTGGCGTCCCGCGGGCCGGTGGCGCGCCTGTGCGGCCGGTGCCGGCCAGCGCGGTCGTCATCGCCGCCGGCTCCGGGGTGGGCAGCCTCCGCGAGGCGCGGCGGTCGCTGGTCGAGGCACGCCAGATCGCCGACGCCGCCCGGCGCGACCGCCGGGACCTGCCGATCTTCCGGCTGCCGAACGTGGGACTCGCCGGCCTGCTGCACCTGCTGCGGGACGAGCCGCGGCTCCAGACGTTCGTCGAACGCGAACTGGGGGCCCTGCTCACGTACGACGCGCAGCACCCCCGGGAGCAGTTGCTCGGCACGCTGCGCGCGTACCTGGAGCAGGGCCGCAACAAGTCGGCGGGTGCGGCGGCGGCGCACCTGTCCCGCCCGGCGTTCTACGAGCGACTGGCCCGCATCGGCCGCATCCTCGACGTCGACCTGGACTCGGTCGACGCCTGCCTCTCCCTGCACGTGGCACTGTTGGCCCTGGACGCCGTCCGCACCCCGTAACCCCCGGCCCCCGGCCTCAGGTGAGGGAGTCCAGGGTTTTCGCGTACACGGTGGGGGTGAAGGTGGGGCCGCCGGGGGTCAACACGTCGGACGAGGCCGCTGCCTGCCAGGCCGTTTCGGGGACGGCGTCGACGAGGGCGCGGACGACCGGGGCGTCGCGCCACTGCTCCTGCTCGGCGAGCAGGCTGAGCGCCACCACCGACTCCTCGACCTCGCCGACGCACTCGAACGGCTTGTGCCCGTCCACGCCGAGCAGTTCCCGGTAACCCGGCAGCTGCGCCGGGTCGGCGAGCAGGTCACCGCCGAAGATGTGCGTGATCCGCTCGCGCGGCATGAACGGCGCCAGGGCGAGGAAGACGAACCGGCACTTCGGGCAGTTCCGGCACCAGCGCTCGCTCGCGCCGCGCAGCTTGAACGCCGCGTTGCAGCTGGTCACCACGTCGTCGTACCGGTCGATCGACGCGAACAGCCGGGCGATGTGCAGCTCCGACAGCGGACGCAGCAGCGAGAAGTACGGGTCGGTGAGCCCGGCGTGCTCGGCGAGCGCCGCCCGCAGCAGCCCCTCCGCCTCGACGCCCTTGGACCACTGGTGGTTGATCTCGTGGCCGTCCCAGACCAGGTTCGGGTCCGACGCCGAGCGCTCGTTGGACATCACCACCGGCCCGAGGCCGTTCAGCACCGCCGTCGCCACCGCGATCAGCGAGTTGATCGCGGTGACCGGGATGTGGCCGTTGAGCGCGCCGGCCTCGTTCAGGTCGAACAGCACCGGGTCGATCCGTCGCCGCGCCGCCAGCGCCGGCAGGCCCGACGCCGCGTTCACCGACTCGATCACGCGATTCGGGTTGACCGAGAAGGGCACCGGGTCGAAGCCGCCGCGGCGCAGCGCCTCCAGGCTGACGATCGAGTCCTTGCCGCCACCGACCGCCGACAGCGGACGCCGGCCGTAGGTGTCGTACCCGACGGCCGGAGCGACCTCACCGGCCGGTACCTCGGGACGCAGCTCCAGCACGTGCGGCAGCGCGTTGCGGTACGCGTACTCCCCGAGGCCCTTGGTGTAGACGGC
The DNA here is from genome assembly GCF_052068455.1 of Micromonospora sp. H33. Taxonomy (NCBI): domain Bacteria; kingdom Bacillati; phylum Actinomycetota; class Actinomycetes; order Micromonosporales; family Micromonosporaceae; genus Micromonospora; species Micromonospora sp. H33. The sequence continues at coordinate 691,297 of NZ_JBQHDE010000002.1, forward strand.
CGTGACCAGCTCGACGGCGGCCGACCCGAGCGGCGCCGGCAGCACCAGCCGGCGCGGCGCGGCCGTCTTGTAGTAGCTGACGCCCGCGACGACGTGCAGCAGCTCCAGGACGCGGCCCAGGGTCGCGACCGTCTCGTCCGACGGCGGCGCGTCGGGCAACGGCAGGGTGACCACCTCGGTGAAGCGCTGCTCGCCGTCGGGCCCAGTCAGGGCGTAGTCGAACAGCACCTCCCCGGTGGAGAGGTCGATCGAGTAGGACGGGAAGGTGAAGGCGTCCATCCGCCGGAGCTGCTCGTTGGGCACACGCCATACTAGGCCCTGGTTCGTCCGCCGTGCCCGAGTGCGGCCGGACCCCGCCCGCCGACGTCGCCGACACCTCGAGGAGAGCCCCGTGCGCCTGTCTGACCTGCGCGGACGCAAAGTCGCCGTCTGGGGCACCGGCCGCGAGGGCCGGGCCGCCGTGACCGCGATCGCCGCGCACGGCCCGGCGGACCTGGTGGCGGTCGACGACAGCGGCTCCTTCCTCAGCCTGCCCTGGGACGGCCCCCTCGCCGAGGCGGCGCCGCTGGTCACCGGTGAGGCGGGCTTCGACCGGCTGGCCGCCGCCGACGTCGTGGTCCGCTCGCCCGGCGTGCCGAACACCCACCCGTGGCTGGTCGAGCTGCGCTGGCGCGGCGTGCCGGTGACCCAGGGCACCGCGCTGTGGATGGCCGACCACGCCGCCCGCACCGTCGGCGTCACCGGCAGCAAGGGCAAGAGCACCACGTCCAGCATGATCAGCCACCTGCTCACCGCGGTCGACCGGCCCAACGTCTTCGGCGGCAACATCGGCGTGCCGACCCTGGACCTGCCGGAGGCCGACCTGTACGTGCTGGAGCTGTCCAGCTACCAGTGCAGCGATCTGGCCGACTCGCCCCGCGTCGCCGTGGTGACCGCGCTCTTCCCCGAGCACCTGGACGCGCACGGCGGCGAGCGGGAGTACTACCGCGACAAGCTCAACCTGCTGGCGCACGGTCCGGAGACGATCGTCGTCAACGGCACCGACGCGCGGCTCGCCGCCGAACTCGGCGACCGGCCCGCCGTACGCGCCGGCACCCCGGACACCACGCACGTGGCGACCGGCCCGGACGGCACACCCTGGTTCCACCTCGTCGACCAGCCGCTCTTCCCGCGGGCCGTGCTGCCGCTGGTGGGCCGGCACAACGAGGGCAACCTGTGCGTGGCGGTCGCCGTGCTCGACGCGCTCGGCGTCGACGTGGCCGCCCGCCGGGACACGCTCGCGGTGGCGGTCGCCGAGTTCCAGGGCCTCGCCCACCGGCTCACCGAGATCGTCGACCCGTCCGGCGTCACGTTCGTCGACGACACGCTCGCCACCAGCCCGTACGCGGCCATGCACGCGATCGACGCGTACGACGGGCGGCCGCTCACCGTCATCGTCGGCGGCACCGACCGCGGCCTGGACTACACCCCGCTGCGCGAGCACCTCGCCGAGCGGGAGATCACCGTCATCGGTATCCCGGACAGCGGGCCGCGCATCGTGGCGGCACTCGACGGGCTGCCGAAGGTGCGCTGCGAGGTCGTCGACGACCTGGTCGAGGCGGTACGGCTGGCCCGCGAGATCACCCCGACCGGCGGGGTGGTGCTGCTGTCGCCCGCCGCGCCCAGCTACGGGCGGTTCCGCAACTTCGAGCACCGCTCCGAGGTGTTCGCCCAGGCGGTCCGCGACACCGCCGCCGGCTGAAGTGTTAGGAAGGGACCCTTGTACAACGCCAGGCGTTAAGAAGGGTCCCTTCCTTACAGCGCGGCGTGCAGGGCGCGCATCGACCGGATAGCTGAGCGGATCTCCTGCAGGTACCGGCCAGGGGTGAGGGTCGGCTCGGGCAGCACCGCCACGTCGGGCAGGGCCGGGTCGACACCGACCGTCTCGATGCCGCAGCCGTGCGGCAGCGCGAGGGTCCGCAGCGCGTCGCAGTGCTGGAACGGCACGTAGATCGGCGCGGTCACCAGCAGGACCCGGTCGCCGGGGGAGAGCGCCACGTGCTCCGCCCAGAACCGCTGCGTGTCGGCGGTGTGCGCACGCCGCCGCTCCGGCTCGCTCGACGGCGCCGCCAGGACGCGCACCGGCGGCAGGCCGGCCGGCCGGTACGTGCGCGACGACCAGGAGTCGTGCGGGTGGCCGGCCTCGTGCCTGTCCTCCTCGGCGGGAGCCGGTACGCCGAACAGCCGCCGGACCGCCACGTCCAGCACGTCGACCTCGGTCCCGCACGGGGGCAACCCGGCGTCGGTCAGCGTACGGCGCTCCATCCCGGACAGCGGACGGAAGCTGCCGAGCACGGCCAGTTCGCCGCTCGCCGACGCGCCGGCGCGGAGCAGGTGGGCGGCGTACGCCACCCGCCTCAGGCAGGCGTGCGCCAGACCGCCGAGTACGACCAGGTGGGCGTACCGGGACCGGGCCGGCGGTACGGGGTGGACGAGACCGAGAGCGGCGGCGGCGTCGAGGACCCGGGTCGCCGTGTCGGGGCCGAGCACCGGTTCACGGGCCGCGGGGCGTTCCCGCCCGGCCCGGAAGTCCCAGTGCCGGGCGGAGAAGGCGTCGAGACCGTCGAGCACCGCACCGAGGTCGCCGGTCGGCCAGTCGCCGCCGAAGTGCCGGACGAGGGACCGCAGCGGAGCCGACTCGACCCAGACCTGGACGCCCGTGGTCATCGCCTCGGCGACCGTCCCCGGTTCCCCGCTCGGCAACGCCACGCCCCCGATGCGCACGCCCGCGATGCTACCGAGGCGGGCCACGACGCTCGGCCACCGCTCGCCCCCTGGCTGGGTACGGATTTCGTGGCGTAACCGCCGCAGCTGCCGCAGAAAAGCGAACGGGCGGCTCCGGTCGGCACGGGAATCCGTTGACGTGCTGTCAGGCGCGCGGGGATCGTGCGCTACACAGTGACAGTTGTCCCTCGCCCAGTCGGATGAGAGCGTGCGGTAACCCCCCGAACGCCGTTGAGAGGTGCCACGATGACCGCCGACGACCTGCTGGCCCGGCACCGGGCCGTGCTCCCGTCCTGGATGCCGCTCTACTACGCCGAGCCGATCGAACTGGTCTCCGGCGAAGGCCGGCGGGTCACCGACGCGCAGGGACGCACCTATCTGGACTTCTTCGGCGGCGTGCTGACCAACATGATCGGCTACGACATCCCGGAGATCCGGGAGGCGGTGGAGCGCCAGCTGCGTACCGGCATCGTGCACACCTCCACCCTCTACCTGATCCGCCAGCAGGTGGAGCTGGCCGAGAAGGTGGCCCGGCTCTCCGGCATCCCGGACGCGCGGGTCTTCTTCACCAACTCGGGCACCGAGGCCAACGAGGCGGCGCTGCTGATGGCCACCAACCACCGCCGTTCGCACCAGATCCTGGCCGTCCGCAACAGCTACCACGGCCGGTCGTACGCGGCGATGGGCGTCACCGGCAACCGCGGCTGGTCGGCCAGCCCGCTGAACCCGTTGCAGGTGGCCTGGCTGCACTCCGGCGAGCGGCTGCGCGGCCTGCTCGCCCGGCTGCCCGAGGCGGACCGGATCGACGCGGCGGTGGAGGACCTGCGGGAGGTGCTCGCCACCCAGACCGCCGGTGACGTGGCGTGCCTGATCGCCGAGCCGATCCAGGGCGTCGGCGGCTTCGTGCACGGCCCGGACGGGTTGTTCGCCGCCTGGAAGAAGGTGCTCGACGAGCACGGCATCCTGCTCATCTCCGACGAGGTGCAGACCGGTTGGGGGCGTACCGGCGAGCACTTCTGGGGCTACCAGGCCCATGGCGTCACGCCGGACCTGCTCACCTTCGCCAAGGGCGTCGGCAACGGCTTCGCCCTCGCCGGTGTCGTCGGCCGCGCCGAGGTGGTCGAGTCGGTGCCGGCCATCAGCTTCTCCACGTTCGGCGGCAACCCGGTCTCGACCGCGGCGGGCAACGCCGTCCTGGACTATCTGCTCGACCACGACCTCCAGGCCAACGCGGCCCGCGTCGGCGCGATCCTCGCCGACGGCCTGCGCGCCGCCGTTGGCGACCTGCCGGAGGTCGCGGAGGTACGCGGCAAGGGGCTGATGCTCGGCGTCGAGTTCGTGCGGCCCGGTACGGGCGAGCCGGACCCGGCGCTGGCCACCCGCGTCTTCGAGGCGTGCCGGGCCGGTGGCCTGCTCGCCGGCAAGGGCGGCCTGTACGGCAACGTGCTGCGGATGGGTCCGCCGCTCACGCTGACCGAGGACGAGGCCCGCGAGGGCCTGGCCGTCCTGGTCGACGCCATCCGCTCCTGCGCCGCCGAGGCGGTGGCCCGGTGAGCGCGAGCAGCGCCCAGACGCGAACGGACGGTGAGCCGGTGAACCTGATCGGGCACTTCGTCGACGGCAAGCGGCTCTCCGGCGCGTCCGCGCGACGCGGCGACGTCTTCGACCCGGCGACCGGTGCGCGTACCGGCGAGGTGGAGCTGGCCTCCGTCGCGGACGTCGCGGTGGCGGTGGAGGCCGCCGACCGGGCCGCGCGGGCCTGGCGGGACGCCTCCCTGGCGAAGCGGACGTCCGTGCTGTTCGCCTTCCGGGAGTTGGTCCACGCCCGGCGGGACCGGCTCGCCGAGGCCATCACCGCCGAGCACGGCAAGGTGCTCGCCGACGCCGCCGGCGAGGTGCAGCGCGGGCTGGAGGTCATCGAGTACGCCTGCGGCATCCCGTCGGCGCTGCGCGGCGGGTTCAGCGAGAACGTGTCCACCGAGGTCGACTCGTACTCGATCCGGCAGCCGCTCGGCGTGGTCGCGGTGATCAGCCCGTTCAACTTCCCGGTCATGGTGCCGTTGTGGTTCGTCCCGGTGGCGGTCGCCGCGGGCAACGCGGTGGTGCTCAAGCCCAGCGAGAAAGATCCGAGCGCGGCGCTGCTGCTGGCCGAGTGGTTCGCCGAGGCCGGCCTGCCCGACGGGGTGTTCAACGTCGTCAACGGCGACAAGGAGGCCGTCGACGCCCTGCTGGACCATCCGGCGGTGAAGGCGGTGTCGTTCGTCGGCTCCACCCCGATCGCCCGGTACGTCTACCAGCGCGGCTCGGTGGCCGGCAAGCGGGTGCAGGCGCTCGGCGGGGCGAAGAACCACATGGTGGTGCTGCCCGACGCCGACCTGGACCTGGCCGCCGACGCGGCTGTCAACGCCGGCTTCGGCTCGGCGGGGGAGCGGTGCATGGCGATCTCCGCGCTGGTGGCGGTCGAACCGGTCGCCGACGCCCTGGTCGCGAAGATCGCCGAGCGGATGGCCGGGCTGCGCACCGGTGACGGCCGGCGCGGGTGCGACATGGGTCCGCTCGTCACCGCCGCGCACGCCGAGCGGGTCCGGTCGTACGTCGAGGCGGGCGTGGTGGCCGGCGCGGTGCCGGTGGTCGACGGCCGGGACGTCGAGCCGGACGGCGACGCGGCCGGTTTCTGGCTCGGTCCGACGCTGTTCGACCACGTCACCCCGGACATGTCGATCTACACCGACGAGATCTTCGGGCCGGTGCTGTCCGTGGTGCGCGTCGGGTCGTACGACGAGGCGGTCGACCTCGTGAACAACAACCCGTACGGCAACGGCACGGCGATCTTCACCAACGACGGTGGCGCCGCCCGGCGCTACCAGCACGAGGTGCAGGTCGGCATGGTCGGCGTCAACGTGCCGATCCCGGTGCCGATGGCGTACTACTCTTTCGGCGGCTGGAAGTCCTCCCTCTTCGGCGACCTGCACGCCCACGGCGAGGACGGGGTGCGCTTCTTCACCCGGGGCAAGGTGGTCACCAGCCGCTGGCTGGACCCACGCCACGGCGGGGTCAACCTCGGCTTCCCCACCCAGACCTGAGCAGCCGCAGGACACCCGCCCCGGCCAGGTACGCCACCAGCGCCGGGGCGGGCAGCCCGAGCGGCTCCGGGGCGGAGCGGGGGGTGACCGCGTTGTCGACCAGCGCGTACACCACGGCGGCGAAACCGGCGGCGGTGAGCGCGGCACGGCCGGTGGCCCACCACCGACGGCCCTCCCCACCGGCGTCGGACGGCTCGGGGTCGCGGGCGGCCGGGGGCCGGCCGGTGCGGGCCTCCACCGGGCCGAAGACGGCGACCAGGACGGCGAGCACCGTCGCCAGCAGCAGCGCCCACGGCACCCGCCACGCGAACCAGGCGGCGGAGCCGGGCGCCGGGGTCGGCAGCAGCCCGACCGCGTCCAGCGCGCCGACCAGCAGGATCGTCGCGGTCAGGTGCCACAGGAAGACGGTCAGCACCACGGCGTTCACCGCGATCACGGCCATCCAGGGGCGGTCGCGGCCCAGCCAGCGCTCCGCGCGCCCGCGCAGCAGCAGGATCAGCCCGAGCTGCGCGGTGGTCAGCGCGAGCAGCGCCAGGCTGGGCGGGGCGGCGTTGTCCAGTGGTTCGCCGGGAACGTTGATCATGCTGACCGGGTACGGGCCCGGCCCGGTGAGCAGCAGCGCCACCGCGAGCCCGCCGAGCAGCGCCGTCCAGCCGGCTCGCCGGGACACCGGCAGCCGCCGCGACCGCGGTCCGGTCCGGCGGTCCGGCGGCGGTCCGGCGTGCCCGTCCTGCGGTGGCGGTTCGGTGCGGGCGTCGTACCAGGCGAAGCCGAGCTGGTGCACGGCCAGCCAGCCGAACAGGTAGTTCGGCAGGGCCGTCTCGGCCGGACCGAGCAGGCGGCCCAGGTCGCCCACCGCGACCAGCCCGGCCAGCGCCAGCGGCACGAGCAGCCCGTAGCGCCGGTGCAGCGCGTACATCACCGGGGTCAGCGGCACCACGACGAGGTACGCGGCGAGGAACCACAGGGGGATGGTGGCGAACCAGACGACCGCCCGGATCAGCACCGGCTCGGCACCGAGCGCCCGGGCGACCAGGGCAGCGGCGGCGAGTACGACCACCAGCACGGTGGTCGGCCGCAGCAGGCGCGCGCTGCGGCCGAGCAGCCAGCCGGTGGCGTCGCCGCCCCGACGGCGGCGGGCGGTGAGGGAGGCGGCATTCGCGTACCCGCCGACCAGGAAGAACACCGGCATGACCTGGACCGCCCAGGTGAGCGGATACGCCCACGGCAGGTCGGGCAGCGCCGAACGGCCGGTGGGCTGCCCGGTGGCGTCGTACCCGATCGTGGCGACCGTCCAGTGACCGAGAACGACCAGGACGATCGCGAGGGCCCGGAGCAGGTCGACGTAGCGGTCCCGGCTCGCCGGAGTGGCTGCGGCGAGCCGGCGCAGGCGGCCCATGGTCGCAAGCGTAGGCGACGGCGGCGGTAACGGTTCGGTCTTCGGGTCTTGAAGTCTGGGCTCTCCTGTCGTAGAAATTCTTCAGCAATATTCGACATACTGAAGACAAACTTCCCCCTGCCTCGCGCGGCGACCCGCCACCCCCCATTCGCCGGCGGCCGCCGGAGACCCGATCCGAGGAGACAGCATGAACAGGCGTGACATCCTGCGGCGGACCGCCGCCGCCGGCCTCCTGGCCACTCCCGCCGCCGGCCTGCTCGCCGGCTGCGCCACCGGTGGCGGTGACGACAACGAAGGCGGCACCTACAAGGGCACCAAGAGCGAGCAGAACCCGCTCGGGGTCAAGGAGGACGCGCCGCTGGAGGTGGTGATCTTCAACGGCGGCTTCGGCGAGGAGTACGCGAAGGCCCACGAGGCCATGTACACCGAGAAGTACCCGAAGGCGACGATCAAGCACTCGGCCACTCAGGAGATCAACAAGACGCTCCAACCGCGCTTCGTCGACGGCACTCCGCCGGATGTCGTGAACAACTCCGGCGCCGGTCAGATCGACTTCAACGGGCTGGTCTCCCAGAACGCCATCGCCGACCTCGGCGAGCTGCTCAACGCGCCGAGCCTCGACATCCCCGGCAAGACCGTCAAGGACACGCTGCTGCCCGGCGCTGTCGACGTCGGCTCGTACGACGGCAAGTTCCTGGTGTTGAACTACACCTACACCGCGTACGGCATCTGGCACTCCACCAAGCTCTTCGCCGACCGGGGATGGCAGTACGCGAAGACCTGGGACGAGCACATCGCGCTCTGCAAGCAGATCAAGGCCGCCGGCATCGCCCCGTGGACGTACGCCGGCAAGCACCCCCGCTACATGAGCTGGCCGCTGATCGCCACCGCCATCAAGTTCGGCGGGCCCTCCGTCGCCACCGCCATCGACAACCTCGAGCCGAACGCGTGGAAGTCCGACGCGATGAAGGCCGCCGCGGAGGCGTGGCACCAGATCGTCAAGGACAAGTACATCCTGGACGGCTCGCCCGGCCTCGACCACGTGCAGTCGCAGACCGCGTGGTGTCAGGGCAAGGCCGCCTTCGTCTCGTGCGGCTCCTGGCTGGAGAGCGAGCAGAAGAAGGTGACGCCCGAGGGTTTCAACATGACGATCCAGCCGACGCCGAGCCTGGGCGGCGGCGACAAGCTGCCGTTCGAGGCGATCCGCGGCACCGCCGGTGAGCCGTTCATGGTGCCGGCCAAGGCCAAGAACCTCGCCGGCGGCCTGGAGTACTTCCGGATCATGCTGTCGAAGAAGGGCGCGCAGGACTTCACCCGGAAGGTCTCCAGCCTGACCGTGGTGGCCGGCTCGACCGAGGGCATCGAGCTGCCGTTCGGCCTCGGCACGGTGGTCAAGGCGCTGGACGCCTCCGGCAGCAACGGCTTCAACTGGGTCTACAACAACTACTACCGCAAGCTGGAGCGGGAACTCGTCGACGCGGCGTGCGGCGAGTTCTTCAGCGGCCGGATCGGCCCGGCGGAGTTCCTCGACCAGTGCCAGACGGGCGCCGACTCGATCGCCCAGGACACCTCGATCAAGAAGTACAAGCGGGCCGCTTGACATCCGGCCGGTGGGGGCGGAGTCATCCGTCCCCACCGGTCCACCGCCGTCGGGAGTAGGTCCTTCTCATGAAACATGGCAAGTACCCGCTGATCGTCACGTTCCTGGTGCCGCCGCTGCTGCTCTACGGCATCTTCGTGATCTCGCCGTACCTGCAGGCCTTCCAGATCTCGACCACCGACTGGCTCGGCTACTCGGCGGAGGCCGATCCCGTCGGGCTGGCCAACTTCGAGCGGCTGCTGGACGACGGTCGGGTGTGGAACGCGTTGAAGAACAACGCGTGGCTGCTGGCCGTGGTGCCGGTGCTGACCATCGGGTTGGGCCTCTTCTTCGCCACCATGCTCGCGATGGGCGGTCGCAAGGGCCGGGCCGGGGTGACCGGCGTTCGCGGCACCTCGGTCTACCGGATGGTCTACTTCTTCCCGCAGGTGCTCTCGGTGGTCATCATCGCCCTGCTCTGGAAGGAGGTCTACCACCCCAACAGCGGCCTGCTCAACGGCGCCCTGCGCGCCGTCGGCCTGCCCGCGCCGACCTGGCTCGGCGACCCCCGGACGGCCTTCTGGTGCGTGCTGGCGGTGATGGTCTGGAGCAACGTCGGCTTCTACGTGGTGCTCTTCGGCGCGGCCATGTCGGCGATCCCGCGCGACATCTACGAGGCGGTGATGCTCGACGGGGCGTCCCGGTTCACCACCCTGCGCAAGGTCACCATCCCGCTGCTCTGGGACACCGTGCAGGTCGCCTGGATCTACCTGGCGATCGCGGCGCTGGACGGGTTCATCCTGATCCAGCAGATGACCAACGGCGGTCCCAACTTCTCCTCCGACGTTATCGGTCTGCGGATGTACGAGACGGCGTTCGGCAGCGAGAGCAAGTTCGGCTACGCCTCGGCCATCGGTGTCGTGCTGTTCTTCCTGACCCTGTCGGTGGCGGTGCTGGCCCTGCGGGCCGCCCGGCGTGATCGGATCGAGTACTAGTGACCATTCTCGACAAGACCGCGTCCGACGGGGTCGCCGCCGGGGACCGGCGGGTCTCGCCGGACGGGAAGCCGCGTCGCGAGACCGGCGGCGCCAATGCCTTCTCGCACGGGTTCCTGCTGTTCTGGGGCGCGCTGACCGTGCTGCCGCTGCTCTGGATGTTCCTCAGCTCGTTCAAGAGCGACGGCGAGATCCTGTCCGACCCGTGGGGGCTGCCCGGCGCGCTGCGGTTCGAGAACTGGGCACGCGCCTGGACCGAGGCGCACATCGGCCGGTACTTCCTGAACAGCGCGATCGTGGTGGCGGGCTCGCTCACCCTGACCATGCTGCTGGGTGCCACGGCGGCGTACGTCTTCGCCCGGTACGAGTTCCGGGGCCGGCAGTTTCTCTACTACCTGTTCGTCGGCGGGATGATGTTCCCCGTCTTCCTGGCCCTCGTGCCGCTCTTCTTCGTGGTGCGCAACGCCGGCCTCTTCGGTACCTGGACCGGGCTGATGCTGGTCTACGCCGCCTACTCGCTGCCGTTCACGGTCTTCTTCCTGTCCGCATTCTTCCGGACGCTGCCGACCGCGGTCGCGGAGGCCGCGCTGATGGACGGCTGCGGCCACTTCCGGCTCTTCTTCCGGGTCATGCTGCCGATGGCGCGACCGGGATTGATCAGTATCGCGATCTTCAACTTCCTCAGTCACTGGAACCAGTTCATCCTGCCGCAGGTGCTGATGCAGGGTGACGACTCCAAGTGGGTACTGGCGCAGGGACTCACCGCGCTGGCGGTCAGCCAGGGTTACCAGGGCGACTACAGTGGCCTCTTCGCCGGCCTGACCATCGCCACGCTGCCGGTGCTGGTCGTGTACATCGCCTTCCAGCGCCAGATCCAGACCGGCCTCACCGCCGGCCAGCTGAAGTAGGGCCCGCTCCCGCCGCGTCGGCCTGATCGGTCCCGGCGCTCTCGGCACATGATCGACTCGGTGGCATGGCGGTGACCGGGGCGGGTGCTCACGGGGCGGGCACCAGGCGGGCGTGCAGGGTGACCGGGTCGCCGGCGTCCGGGAGGCCCCGGGCGGCGAGCCAGGCCGCTGCGGCCGCCCCGTCCCCGGCCGGGTGCACCGGCGCGTCCGGCCAGTGCCGGGCCACCTCCGCCCGGACGGCCGCGGCGAGCGGCGTGTCCCCCGTCAGCAGCCCGCCGCCGAGCACGATCGGCGTGGTGTCGGCGGCCGGACGGATCCGGGCGGCGCTCGCCGCCAGATGGCCCCCGGCCTCGTCGACGAGCCCGCGCGCCACCGGTTCGCCGTCGACGGCGGCGGTCACCACCAGGGGCGCCAGCCGGGCCAGTTCCACCGGCGGGCGCCGGGTGACCGCCTGGATCAGTGTGTCGACCGTGTCCCGGGGCCGGGGCGCGACCTCGGCCGAGCCGAGCAGTTCGCGCAGGACGGCGGTGCCCAGCGGGCCGGGCGCGTCGCCCCGGTCCAGGTCGGCGAGCACCCGGCGGACCGCCTCCCGCCCCAGCCAGTAGCCCGAGCCGGCGTCGCCGAGCAGCCAGCCGTGCCCGTCGGCCACCCGGTCCAGCCTCAGCTCGCGTACCTGTGCCGCGATCGCACCGGTGCCGGCGATCAGGATCGTGCCGTCCGGTGCGGCGGTGCCCGAGGCGTACGCGACCAGGGCGTCGCCGTGCACCGCGTACGGGCAGCGCAGCCCGACGTCCCGCCAGGCCCGGTCGAAGGCGGCCCGGCCGTCCGGGTCGGCGAGCAGCCGGCCGGCCCCGGCCAGCCCGATGACCCCGGCGCGTACCCGCGCCGGGTCGACGCCGGTGAGCGCGGCGCCCAGGGCGGTGCGCAGCTCGCGGGCGGCCGCCTCGGCCCCGTGGCTGGTCGGGTTTCCGCCGCCGGCCCGGCCGGTGCCGAGCCGTTCACCGTCCAGGGTCACGGCGGTCGCCCGGGTGGACGTACCCCCGACGTCGAGACCGACCACGACGGTGCCGGACACCCGCCCACCTCCTTGATCGGATCTGGAGTTCATGCTGGTGGGCCGGGGCGCGTCGGGCAAGGGGACCGGCCCTCACGGGGCTGTGCGCCAGGTAACAGTTTGAAAACTTCGCCCACGGCCTTGACACGGAGGGCCCTTCAGTAAGAACTTTTACCACGAACAGTTAACAGTCTTTTCCGAAGGGGCGTCCGATGGTTGATCACGAGGTGGACACCGCCGCGGGGACCGCGGTGGTCGACACCGACGGGTTCGACCGGCGGGGCGCCCTCGGGGCGGCCGACGGCGTACTGGCCCGGGTCCGGGCCGGCGCCGGCGAGCTGACCGGAGCACTGCGGCGGGTCGCCGAGCACGTGCTCAGCGACCCGGAGGCCGCCGCCCGCGCGACGATCGTGGAGCTGGCCGAGCGCAGCGGCACCTCGCCCGCCACCATCACCCGCTTCTGCCGGGCCATGGGCTTCGAGGGGTACGCGGACCTGCGGCTGGGCATCGCCGCCGAGACCGGCCGGGCCCGCTCGGCCGGCTGGACCGTCGACATCGGGCGCGAGATCCAGCCCAGTGACCCCCTGCGCCGGGTGCTCGACCAGATCATCGCCGCCGACACCCGGGCCATGCACGACACCGCCGCGCTGCTCGACCTCGCGAAGGTGGAGCAGGCCGCGGTGGCCATCGCCGGCGCGAGCCGGGTGAACATCTTCGGCGCCAGCGGCAGCGCTCTGGTCGGCGAGGAGATGCAGTTCATGCTGCACCGCATCGGGGTCGCCGCCTGGGCGTGGAACGACGTCCACGAGGGCCTCGCCTCGGCGGCCCTGCTGCGCCCCGGCGACGTCGCCCTCGGCGTCTCGCACAGCGGCCAGACCCGGGAGACCATCGAGATGCTCGCCGAGGCCGGCAGCCGGGGCGCGACCACCGTCGCCGTGACCGGCTTCCCCCGCTCGCCGCTGGCCGAGCTCGCCGACATCGTGCTCCTCACGGCCAGCCAGGCCACCACCTTCCGCCCCGACGCGCTGTCCGCCCGGCACCCCCAGCTCGTCGTGCTCGACCTGCTCTACATCGCGGTAGCCCAGCGCACCCACGACCGCGCCCACGCGGCCTTCCGGCGTACCGCCCAGGCCGTCGACGGGCACAAGGCCGCGAAGGGTGGGGCTGCCTCATGATCAGCGCCCAGCGGTACGCCGACGCGGTCCGGCCGGTGCTCGACCGCCTGGTCGACTCCAGCGCCGACGCGCTCGCCTCCGCCGCCGACCTGATCGCCGCCAGCCTCCGCGCGGGCGGCGTGCTCCAGGCCTTCGGGGCCGGGCACTCCGAGGCGTTCGCCGCGGAGCTGGTCGCCCGGGCCGGCGGGCTGGTCCCCACCAACCGGCTCTCCATCCACGACCTGGTGCTGCACGGAGATGCCCCGCGTGACGTGCTCGCCGATCCGAAGCTGGAGCGCGACCCCTCCATCGCCCACCAGCTCTACGCCCTCGCGGCCCCGCAGCCGCAGGACGTGTTCGTGGTGGCGTCCCAGTCCGGCATCAACGGCTCGGTGGTCGAGCTGGCGACGCTGGTCACCGGGCGCGGTCACCCGTTGATCGCGGTCACCTCGGTCGAGCACACGGCACGGGTCGCCCCCCGGCACCCGTCCGGGCGCCGGCTCGCCGATCTCGCCGACGTCGTGCTGGACAACGGCGCGCCGTACGGCGACGCACTGCTGCCGCTCGAGGGCGGCGGCGCGGTCTGTGCGGTCTCCTCGGTCACCGCGGCGCTGCTGGCGCAGCTGCTGACCGCAGAGGTCGTACGACGGTTCCATCAGGCCGGGGAGGTACCCCCTATCTACCTCTCCGCCAACGTCCCCGGCGGGGACGAGCACAACCACGCCCTCGAGTCGCGGTACGCCGGGCGCCTCCGGCGGACCGCCTGACCCGAAATCCCAAGGAGAGTCGCATCATGTCCGTTTCCCCCGATCTCAACCGCCGGACTCTGCTGCGTCGCGCCGCCGCGGCGGGTCTGCTGGTCACCCCGGCCGCCGGCCTGCTCAGCGCCTGCGCCGGCAGCGAGCCGGCGAAGAACGATGACGCCGGCGGCGCGAAGAGCAAGGACAACCCGTTCGGTGTCAAGGACGGCAGCGCCGTCAAGGTCGTGATCTTCAACGGCGGTCTCGGTGACCAGTGGGCCAAGGAAGACGAGGTGATCTTCAAGGCCAAGCACCCGAACATCACGGTCAACATGAGCTCCACCCAGAAGATCAAGACCGAAGAGCAGCCGAAGATGGCGACGCAGCCGAGCGATCTCGTCATGAACTCGGGCGCCGACTCGATGGACCGCAGCACGCTCATCAACGAGGGTGCCATCGAACCGCTCGACGACCTGCTCACCGCGCCCGCGTGGGACGGCGAGGGCACGGTGGCCGACACGCTGCTGCCGGGCACCGTCTCCGACGGCACCCAGAACGGCAAGTTCTACGTCGTGAACGTGGCGTACACGGTCTGGGGCAACTGGTACAACGCCGCCCTCTTCAAGAAGGAGGGCTGGCAGGCGCCGACGACCTGGGACGAGTTCTTCGCGCTGGCACCGAAGATCAAGGCGAAGGGCATGGCGCCGTACGTCCACGACGCGGTCCACGGCTACTACCCCCGCTGGGCGCTCATGGCGAGCATCTGGAAGTCGGCGGGCAAGCAGGCGGTCGTCGACATCGACAACCTCAAGGACAACGCCTGGAAGGCCGACGGCATCCTCAAGGCGCTCGAGCCCTGGGAGAAGCTCGTCAAGGACAAGCTGCTCCTGCCGGGCAAGCTCGACCACACCCAGTCGCAGCAGGCCTGGCTCGACGGCAAGGCGGCGTTCATCCAGGTCGGCACGTGGCTGAAGAACGAGATGTCCGCGACCATCCCGCCGGGCTTCGAGCTGACGCTGTCGGACTACTGGAGCAACGCCGGCGACAAGGCGGCGAAGGACGTGTACGCGGGCTCCGGTGAGGGCTTCGTGGTCCCGAGCAAGGCCCCGAACAAGGAGGCGGCCAAGGAGTTCCTCCGCGCGATCCTGTCCAAGGCCGGCTCGGCGAAGTTCGCGGAGCTGACCAAGTCGCTGGCCTCCACCAAGGGCTCCGGCGACAACGTGCAGGACTCGGCGCTGGCGTCGGCGAACGCGCTCATGAAGAACGCGGGTCCGGACCTCATCTCGGTCAAGATCTGGGACTTCTACGCCGACCTGGACAAGGAGGGCCAGAACCTCTCCGAGGAGCTGATGGCCGGCCGGCTGACCGCCCAGCAGTTCGTCGACAAGATGCAGGCGGCCGCCGACAGGGTCGCCAAGGACTCGTCGATCAAGAAGCAGACTCGTACCGCCTGATCCCGACGGAAAGAGTGAGTCCAATGCGGCACGGTGTCGCGCGTTTCGTCACGGGCTTCCTGGCCCTGCCCGTCGCGCTCTACCTCTTCTACGTGGTCTGGCCCTTCGCACAGGCCGCCGGGTACTCGCTGACCGACTGGGGTGGCTACTCCGATCGGCAGCAGTTCGTCGGGCTGGACAACTACGTCCGGCTGTTCTCCGACGAGCTGATCAGGAAGGCGTTCTGGCACAACGTGTTCTTCCTGGTCACCGTGCCGCTGTTCACGATCGCGCTGGCCCTGTTCCTCGCGTTCCTGCTCAATGTGGGCGGGCGCGAGGACAGGGCCGGCATCCGGGGCGTCTTCGGCTCGGGCCTCTACAAGGTCATTTTCTTCTTTCCGCAGGTGCTGTCCCTGGTCGTCATCGCGGTCATGTGGCAGCAGATCTACCGGACGGACGGCCAGGGCCTGATCAACGGCCTGCTCATCAAGATCGGGCTGGTCGACGCCGACAACCCGATCGCGTTCACCAACGACCCGGAGCCCTTCCTCGGCGTCCCCGCGGTGCTGTGGTGGCTGCTGCTGATCGCGGTGTGGAGCGGCGCCGGGTTCTACATGGTGCTGTTCTCCGCGGCGATGCAGTCGATCCCGAAGGACGTCTACGAGGCGGCGATCCTCGACGGCGCCGGGCGGTTCCAGACGTTCTTCCGCATCACGCTGCCGCTGCTGCGGGACACCGTCTCGGTCGCCTGGGTCTACCTGGGCTTCATCGCCCTGGACATGTACGCCCTGGTCTTCGTCATGACGCCCAGCCAGGGCGGGCCGAACCACGCCAGCGAGATCTTCGCCTCGGTGATCAACTTCAACGCGTTCCAGAAGGGCCAGTTCGGCTACGCCTGCGCGATCGCCGTGTCGCTGGCGATCTTCACCATCCTGCTGGCCGCCGTCCAGCTCCGGATCACCCGCCGCGAGCGGATCGAGTACTGAGGAGGCCTGGACGATGAGCACGGTGACACACACCTCCGGCCGGGCCCGGCCCACCCCGCCCCCGCCGGCCGGTACCACACCCGGCCCGGTGGCCGAGTCCGCCGCCAACGGCATCGGCGCACGGATCTTCAACGGCTTCTCGCACCTGTTCCTCGCGGTGTGGGCGATCATGGTCGTCTACCCGCTGGTCTGGGTGGTGATGTCCGCCCTCAAGACCGACTCCGAGGTGATCCGCAAGCCGCTGTCGCTGTTCCCGGAGTCCCTGCAGTGGGACAACTTCGCCCGCGCCTGGACGGCGGGTATCGACAGCTTCTTCATCAACACGTTGCTGGTGCTCGTCGGCAGCGTCTTCCTCACCATGCTGCTCGGCTCGATGGCCGCGTACGTCCTGGCACGCTACGAGTTCCCCGGCAACCGGCTGATCTACTGGATGTTCCTGTCCGGGCTGACGCTGCCGATCTACCTCGCCGCCGTCCCGCTGTTCAAGGGGGTCTACAACACCGGCGTCGTGCTCCCGCTGCTCGGGCCGAACAAGCACGTCATGCTGATCCTGGTGTACGTGGCCTGGTCGCTGTCGTTCACGGTCTTCTTTATGCACTCGTTCTTCCGGACCCTGCCGAACGCGATCGCCGAGGCCGGCATGGTCGACGGCGCCTCGCACAGCCGCCTGTTCTTCAGCGTGATGCTGCCGATGGCCAAGCCCGGCCTGATCAGCATCGGCATCTTCAACGTGCTCGGCCAGTGGAACCAGTGGTACCTGCCGACGCTGCTCATGCAGTCGGTCGCGGGCGAGCCGAAGAACCAGGTCATCGCCCAGGGCCTGATCGAGCTGTCGGTCAACCAGGGCTACAAGTCCGACTGGTCCGGCCTCTTCGCCGGGGTCACCATGGCGATGCTGCCGGTGCTGATCGTGTACATCGTCTTCCAGCGCCAGGTGCAGTCCGGCCTCACCGCCGGCGTCAGCAAGTAACCAGGCGTCGCCTCGCGCGTTTGCGAAAGGGTGGCCGTTCCACGGGGACGGCCACCCTCGCCTGTTCGCCCGCGCACTTTCACGGAAAGAGTGGCCATCTCACGGGATATGGCCACTCTTTCCGTGAACGAGGGCGGATCTTCGGCTGGGGTGCCCGGGGAGTGTCGGACCGGCGAGGCAGAATCGTGTTCGTGCTGGTGGCGGTGGTCGCGGACGAGGTCGGCGGGGGAGTGCTGCAACCCCTTCGTGCCGACGGGCATCCCGCCGCACCGGCCGAGCCGGTCGCCGATCTGGCCGCCGCCGTCGCCGCCCGGGAGCGGGTCGAGCACCCGCGCTGGGTGTGGGGGTCCGCCACGACGGCGTACCCGGCGCTGCTGCGCGCCGGGGTCCGCGTCGACCGCTGCCACGACGTCGAGCTGACCGAGGCGCTGCTGCTCGGGCACGCCGGCCGGTGGGGCGAGCCCCGCTCGCTGGCCGCCGCCTGGGCGCGGCTCACCGGCGCGCCGGTGCCGCCGGACCCGCCGCCCCGCGCGGCCGAGCCGCCCGGCCACGGCCAGGACGCGCTCTTCGAGACGCTGCCGGGTCCGCCGGGCCCCGGCATCGAGGCCCTGACCCGGGTGTACGCCGACCAGCTCGCCCGGATCGCGGCCACCGGGCATCCCGGCCGGTTCCGGCTCCTGGTCGCCGCCGAGTCGGCCGGCGCGCTCATCGCCGTGGAGATGGGGGCCGCCGGGCTGCCGTGGCGGGTTGACGTGCACGACGCCGTCCTCGCCGAGCTGCTCGGCGAGCCGTCCCCGGTGGGCGGGCCGCCCCGCCGGCTCGCCGAGCTGGCGGCCCGCATCGCCGACGCGTTCGGCGTACGCCAACTGCACGCCGACTCTCCGGCGGAGCTGGTGAAGGCGTTCGCCCGGGCGGGGGTGGAGGTGCCCAACGCGCGGGCCTGGGTGCTGCGCGGCGTGGACCACCCGGCGGTGCCGCTGGTCCTGGAGCACAAGGAGCTCTACCGGATCTGGACGGCGCACGGTTGGGCCTGGCGGGACGCGTGGGTGCGCGACGGTCGGTTCCGGCCGGAGTACGTGCCCGGAGGTGTGGTGTCCGGCCGGTGGGCCACCCGGGGCGGCGGCGCGTTGCAGATCCCCAAGGTGATCCGCCGTGCGGTGGTGGCCGACCCGGGCTGGACGTTCGTGGTGGCCGACGCCGGCCAGCTGGAGCCGCGGGTGCTCGCCGCGGTCTCCGGCGACGCCCGGCTCGCCGCCGCCGGTGGAGCGGGTGACCTGTACGCCGCGCTCGCCCGCGACGCGTTCGGGGGTGACCGGGCCCGTGCCAAGGTGGCCCTGCTCGGCGCGATGTACGGGCAGACCGGCGGGTCGGCGGTGCCGGCCCTGGAGGTGCTGCGCGGCAACTACCCGACCGCCTTCGGGTACGTCGAGGCGGCCGCCCGCACCGGCGAGACCGGTGGCCTGGTGCGCTCCTGGCTGGGCCGCACCTGTCCACCCGGCTCGGCCGGACTCGACGGGGAGGAGGCGGCGCCGGACGGCGGCGACCGCTCGGCGCGGGCCCGCTCGCGCGGGCGGTTCACCCGCAACTTCGTCATCCAGGCCACCGCGGCCGAGTGGGCGTCGACGCTGCTGGCCACGCTGCGCGGCGAGCTGACCGGCACCGGTGGCGAGCTGGTGTTCTTCCAGCACGACGAGGTGGTCGTGCACTGCCCGAAGGAGCGGGCCGACGCGGTCGCGGCGGCGGTCACCCGGTCCGGCGAGCGGGCCACCGCCCTGCTCTTCGGCGAGACGCCGGTCCGGTTCCCGCTCGACGTGTCGATCGTGGACTGCTACGCCGACGCGGCTTAACCCACAATTTTCCCTTTTGCCCCGCTACCTCCGCCCGGGAATGCTCGTTTCTCCTCATGTCCGTACGACGGAAGCGGGCCGGGCCGACGCGGCGCGGCCCGCTCCACGGTGGAGGGGGCGCAGCGCTGAACCGGATCGCAGGAATGATCATCGCCGCGGGCGGGGGACGCCGGATCGGCGGCCCGGAGGCCCTGCTGCACCAGGGGGAGAAGCCCCTGGTGAGCCGGATGATCGACACGATGACGGAGGGCGGCTGCGAGCGGATCGTGGTCGTGCTGGGCGCCGCGGCTGACCAGGTGCGCGAGACGGCGGATCTCGGCGACGCCACGGTGGTGGTCAACCGGGCCTGGGGGACGGGCGTCGGCTCGTCGATCCGCGCCGGCCTGGCGGCGATCGACGACGACGGGATCGAGGCCGTGGTCGTGGTACCGGTCGACATGCCCGGACTGACGGCCGCGGCCGTCCGCCGGGTGACCGCGCTGCCGTACCCGGACGTGCTGGTCTGCGCCACCTACGGCGGGTTGCGGGCTTACCCGATGCTGTTCGGCCGCCGGCACTGGTCCGGCATCGCCACCCTGGCCAGCGCCGACGTCGGCGCTCGGCCGTACCTGCTGGCCCACAAGGACCAGATCGTCGACATCGCCTGCGACTCGGTGGCCGACGGCAGCCGGGTCGACACCCCGGAGCTGATGGCGCTCTACGGCCTGACCGTGCCGCCGCAACGCGTCGGCGTCTGATTCACCGCGGCAGGTCGAACAGGGCGGCGGCGTTGGCCCAGCAGACCGCGCGCAGCCAGTCGTCGCCGAGGTCGAGGCGCACCAGGCCGGCGAGCTGCTCGGCGTACGGGTAGGGCAGGTTCGGGAAGTCGCTGCCGAGCAGCACCTTGCCGGCCAGCCCCAGGTCGCGTAGCCGGGAAAGCTCGTCGGCGGGGAACGGCACGAAGCGGTCGAAGAACGGGGTGAACACCATCGTGGTGTCCAGCCGTACCCGCTCGTACCGCTCGGCGAGGCCGAGGAACGCCGCGTAGTCCGGCGCGCCGAGGTGTGCCACCACCGCGGTGAGCGCCGGGTGGCGGGCGAGCAGGGCGGCGAACGGGTCGGGCCCGGTGTGCGTGGTGCCGACCGGGGCGTGCCCCGCGTGCACGACCACCGGTACGCCCGCGTCGGCGAGCATTCCCCACACCGGGTCGAGCACCGGCTCGGTCGGCGTGAACCCGCCCACCTGCAGGTGCACCTTGAACACACGGGCGCCCGCGGCGAGGGCGTCGGCGACGTACCGCGGTGCCTCCGGCTCGGGGAAGAACGTCGCCGAGGGCAGGCAGCCCGGTGTGGTGCGGGCGAAGTCGAGCGTCCACTCGTTCAGGTCGGCTGCCATGCCGGGCTTGTGGGCGTACGCCAGGGCGCTGAACGCCCGGACGCCCAGCCGGCGCAGGTGCGCGACCCGCTCGGCGTCGCTCCACCGGTACCGGATGGGCCACTCGATGCCGACCAGCGGGCCGGCGGTGTCGAAGTACGCCCACACCCGGCGCAGCAGCCGCGGCGGGAGAAAGTGCACGTGCACGTCGGCGAGGCCGGGCAGACCGAGGCCCTGCCAGAACGCGGGCACGTCGGCGTCGTCGGCCTCCGGGACCACCGTCAGACCTCGATGTCGAAGCGTTGCAGCACCGAGGGGGCGACCAGCCCGACGGCGGCGAGCACCGCGATCACGGTCAGCGCGGCGCGGACCACCACGACCTCGGTCTTGCTGCCGGCCCGCAGGGCGATCGAATCCGGCAGGCTGACCATCGTCCACATCCGACGCTTGATCGGGATGGGCCAGAGGATCGGCACCCCGGCCCGGGTGATCATGTCACCGAGGATGTGCACGAACGACCCGACGCCGACGGCGAGCCCGATCATCGGATAGCCGCGATCGCCCGGCAGGGTGACGAAGGTGAACCAGGCGGCCGCGAGCGAGGCCAGGGTGACGACCACCCAGCCGGCCCGCTCGGCCCACTCGTCGAAGAGGCCGCGCAGGGCGAGGCCGAACATGAAGAACAGGATGCCGATCACGGCCCACTTGCCGTACGCGGCACACAGCGCCGTGGTGCCCCAGCCGACCAGCACGGTGAACGGGATGGTGTGCGTCAGCGTCCGGTGGCCGTTGCTGCGGCGCGGATCCTTGCTGAGCTTCGTCGCGTAGTAGACCCCGAGCGACACCTTCTCCATCACCTCGGCGAAGAACAGCGAGAAGACGCCGAAGGTGCGGGCGACCGTGGCGCCGCCCTGGTTGCGGGTCACCTTCCCGGACAGGTCGAGGTCGGGGAAGAGCGCGCCGCCCGCGCAGACCGCGGTGCCGACGGCGAGTGCGAGCGGTGACTGCTCGTAGCCGGCGAAGTGGTCCAGCGCCCACGACCCGGCCAGCCACACCGACGCGCCGGACAGCGCGTGCGATGGTCCCATCATGTCCGCTCATCCTCCCGGGGATCTTGAGCGCCGAAACTACGTCACTGTAGTTCAGCGCCGCACCCCCCGGGGTGGCGCCCGGCCGCTCGCATCCGGCGGTCAGGGCAGCGGTGTGAAGCTCTGCCGGATCATCAGGAGGTACGGGTTGTTGACCCCCCAGTCGAACTCGGTGGTCAACCAGGACAGCGTGTACGCGCGCCCGGTCGGCACGTTCAGCAGCAGCCGGGCGGTGTGCACGCGTACGCCGGCGGCATTGGCCCAGGCGCACTCCCACACGGCGGCACCGTCGAACATGTCCAGCGCTTCGATGTTGATCCTGCGGTAGTCGGACAGCAGGCCGTCGCCGGTGAGTCGCTGCTCCTCCGACCGCCACCAGCCCACCGGGTCGGGCCGTCGCGGACCCGCCTCGACGCTGAGCATCCGGACGCCGCCCGGCTCCCGGAAGCAGGTCACCGTCCCTTCCGTCCAGCGCAGCCAGCCCACCGGCGCCGCGATCCGCCAGCCTTCCGGGTCGACGTGCCACGTCCAGCCCCGCACCAGGCGCAGCGCGCCGGTGGGCGGTGGCACCGACGGCACCGGGGCGGCGCCGGGCGGCGGCGCGGCGCAGGCGAACGCCGCCGGCCGCTCCGGTGCGGCGCCCCCACCGGAACCGGCACCCGGGTCCGGTCGGTCACCGTCCCCGGTGAGCAGGGCCCGGCCGATCCCCAGCGCGGTGAGCACCAGGAACGCCGAACCCACCGCCGTCCATGACCGTCGCCGTCGGGTGCGCATCGCGGATCGTCCCGGCGATCCGGCCGGCGCGCCACCACGGCGGACCGGCGTCCTGCCGGCGGGGGCCGGCGTCGAGCCCGCCGCGGCGGCTCGCCTGGCGTGCCCCTCGACCCCGGCTCCGGCACTGCCGACGACCGGCCCGGCGTCCCCGTCGGCCGCCGGTCCGGCAGGGCCCGCGGCCGTCGGCCGGTCGGGCGTCGACGTCAGATCGGCCGGCGCGGTGCGTGGCGGGCCGGATCCCGCCGAGGACGCCGGGCCGGGCGGACCGGAACGCCCACCGGCGCCGGGGGGTGTCGTCGGCCCGACCGGCCGGTCGTGGTCGGCCGCCGCCGCGTGCAGCAGCGGCTCCGCCTCGGCCGCCGTCAGCCGTCGCCACGGGTCGCGTTGCAGCAGGCCGGTCAGGAGCGGGCGCAGCGGACCGGCCCGCCGCATCGGGCCGGGCGGCTCGGTGGCCAGCGCGCTGAGCGTCGCCATCGCGCTGGTCCGGGCGTACGGGGATCGGCCCTCGACAGCGGCGTAGAGTGTCGCGCCCAGCGACCACATGTCCGTACGCGGGTCGGAGATCCCGTCCCGGGCCCGCTCCGGCGCCACGAACTGCGGTGAGCCGAGCACCATGCCGGGCCCGGTCATCGCGCCGTCGCCACCGTCGAACGTGGCCAGACCGAAGTCGCTCAGCACCACCCGGCCGTCGTCGGCCACGAGAACGTTGTGCGGCTTGACGTCCCGGTGCAGTACGCCGGCCGCGTGCGCGGCCCGCAGCGCGGCCAGCACCGCCAGCCCGATGCGGGCGGCCCGGCGCGGGCTCAGCGGCCCGTCGGTGGTGATGATCTGCTGCAACGAGCGGGAGCGCACGTACTCCATCACGATCCACGGGCTGTCGCCGTCGTGGACCACGTCGTAGACACGGACGACGTTGGGGTGGGTGAGGCGGGCCGCGGTCCGCGCCTCCCGCAGCGAGCGCAGCCGCACCTCGTCCCGTTCGGTCTCGGCGAGCCAACTCGGCGGGACGACCTCCTTGACCGCGACGTCGCGGTGCAGCATCTCGTCCCGGGCCAGCCAGACCCGGCCCATCCCGCCGGTACCGACCAGGTCGAGCAGCCGGTACCGACCGGCGATCAGCCCCTGCCGCACGGTCGCGTTCCCCCTCGGTCGCCCCGTGTCACACGATAGTCAGCGGCGCGGGGATTCTCATCCGGGCGCGTCGTGGCTCGTCGGTCAGCGGGCGGCCCGCAGGCTCGTCCGGACCGTCCGCCTTGCCGGATCCCCGGCTGGACTCCGCCTCAGCTCGCCCCGGGGTCTTCCGACAGCCGCTCAGCCGGCAGCGCCACCGATCGCCAGGAGGTTCCCGTCGGGGATCTCGATGCTCTGCCGGCGCTCGCCGAGCCGGGCCGGGGCCCGCCGTCCGGCGGGGCCGTGCTCGCGGCGGGCGGCGGCGTACGTGCCGGCGGTGCGCTCCGCGATCGTCGCCCACCCGTACCGCTCGCCGACCATGGCGCGGGCGCGCCGGGCCACCCGCCGCGCGAACACCTCGTCGGCGAGGAGTTGGTCGACCGCCCCGGCGAGGGCGTCCGGGTCGCTGTGCGGGAACGTCACCCCGGTGACCCCCGGCTCGACGATCTCGGCGAGCCCGCCGGTCGCGGCCACCGCCAGTGGCGCGCCCGCGGCGGCCGCCTCCAGTGCGACCATGCCGAACGGCTCGTAGAGGCTCGGCACGACGGTCGCGTCGGTGGCGCCCAGCACGGCCGGCAGCTGCGTCGAGTCGAGGAACCCGGCGAACCGGACCGTGTCGTGCAGGTGCAGCCCGTGCGCCTGCTCCACCAGCTCCTCCCGGTACGGCCCGTCGCCGGCGATGAGCACCCGCAGCCCGGGATGCCGCCGGCGCAGGTACGGCACGGCGTGCACCAGGTGCTGCACGCCCTTCTCGTAGACCAGCCGGCCGGCGTAGCCGATCAGCGGGCCGTCCCCGGCCAACCGCGCCCGGGCCGAGGCGACCGCGCGGGGACGGGCGCGCCAGGCCCGGTCGTCGACCCCGTTGGGCACCACGTCGATGTCACCGGCGGGCACCTCGAACAGCGTGGTCACCTGGTCCCGCATGTAACCGGAGCAGGTGATCACCCGCGTGGAGGCGCTGCTCAGCCAGTGTTCGACGCCGTGGATGGTGCGGTTCATCTCCTCCGGGAGCCAGCCCTGGTGTCGGCCCGCCTCGGTGGCGTGGATGGTCGTGACGAGGGGGAGGCCGAGGTGTTCGGCGAGGGTGATGGCGGTGTGGGCGACGAGCCAGTCGTGGGCGTGGATGACGTCGTAGGTGCCGGTTTCGGTGGCGCGGAGGGCGGCGCGGGTGAGGGTGTGGTTGAAGGCCATGGTCCAGGCGAGTAGTGAGCTGGTGGCCAGGGGGAAGGTGACGGGGTCTTCGGCGGCGCGGACGATGCGGACGCCGTCGGCGTACTCCTCGAGGGGTGCGCCGTCGGTGTGGCGGGTGACGACGGTGACGTCGTGGCCGGCGGTGGCGAGGGCGACGGACAGGGCGTGGACGTGGCGGCCGAGGCCGCCGACGAGTACGGGCGGGTACTCCCAGGACAGCATCAGCACGCGCTGGTGCCGGGCGGGGTGGATGTCGATCACGGCGCCCTCTGGTGACATGCGGCCCCCTTTGAGTTGTCCCCGAGCGCGCGCGGGTCGGCACCATTTCCGGTGCCCCCGTTGACGTCGCGACTGGATTGGGGCCAATCCTGCTGGTAGACGGCTAACCAGCGGAGACACAACCGTTGCGGTCGTGTAAAGCGGTGCCTACCGGATCCGGCGCACCCGCAGCAGTTCGGCGACCGACCACGCCTGGAACGGGCACCCGGTCGCCCGGTGCGGGGGAAGACCCTCGGCTGTCTCGCTGACCGAGCCGAGGCCGAACTCGGTCAGGTGCGCCTCGATCCCGACGAACAGGTCGTCGACGGGGAGCTTGGCCCGCCGGCTCGCGTCCACGAACGGGCCGAGCAGCCACGGCCAGACGGTGCCCTGGTGGTAGGCGCCGTCCCGCTCAGCCGGGCCGCCCCGGTGCCGGCCGACGAACTCCGGCGAGTCGGGGGAGAGGCTGCGGGGGCCGAGCGGGGTGAGCAGCCCGGCGGCCACGCGGCGCAGCGTCGGCTCGTCCGGGTCCAGCGGGGCGTACGGGAGCGACCAGGCCAGCAGCTGGTTGGGACGCAGCAGGTCGTCGTCGTGGACGGCGGCGCCGCCCAGCGGGTACGCGGGGGCGGGCGAGTCGACCACGTCGTGCAGCCATCCGGTCGGGGCGGGGAACCGCTCCCGGAAGGCGGAGACCGCGCGGTCGTGCAGTCGCCACAGCTCGACCGCCTCCTGCCCGGCCAGCTCCGCCAGCTCGGCGAGCCCAGCCAGACCGTTGATCCACAGCGCGTTGACCTCGACCGGCTTGCCGGCCCGGGGCGTCACCGGCACCCCGTACACCCGGGCGTCCATCCAGGTCAGCGCGGTCCCCGGGGCGCCCTGCGTGAGGAGCCCGTCGGCCGCGTCGACGGCGATGCCGAACCGGGTGCCGGCCACGTGCGCGTCGACGACGCGGCGCAGCGCGGGCAGCAGCTCCGCGCCCAGGTCGGTGTCACCGGTGACCGTCACGTGCCGACTCACCGCGTGCAGGAACCACAGGGTGCCGTCGACGGTGTTGTACTCCACCCGGCCGGTGTCGGCGGTGTTGGCGAGCATCCCCTCCGACAGCGTCGCCGCGTACGACCGCAGCAGCTCGCGGCCCTCGTCCGCCCGGCCGGCGCACAGGAACAACCCCTCGTAGGAGATCATCGTGTCCCGGGCCCAGGCGCCGAACCAGGGGTAGCCGGCCACCACGTCCGGGCCACGGCCGGTGCCGATCACGAACGCGTCGGCGGCCTGGACGAGCGTCGCCTCGACCGGGTCGACCGGCTGCGCGGCCGCGGCCACGGCCCGGTTGCGGACCCGTGCGGCGGCCACCACCTCCGGCCCCGGCGGCGGCTCGTCGGCCAGGTCGCCGGCCCAGGCGAGCACCGAGACGGTGTCACCCGGCCGGTCCAGCGCGCCGACGAAACGGCCCGCGTACCAGAGGTCCTCGTCCGGGTGCAGGCCGCGCGCGGCCTCCTCGCGGTGGTGCGCGCCGAGCCACCACTGGCCCTCCGGCGCCCAGCCCGGCCCGGAGAGCCGGAAGGAGCCCTCGACCACGGCGCCGTCGGCCACCGGGTCCATCCGTGGTGTGGGCCCGTCGGCGCGGCGCTCTCCGTGGGCGTCGCGCCAGGTGCAGGCCGCGGCGAGCTCCAACCGGACCGGGCCGCCGGTCACCAGCCGGTGCACCACCGCGACGCACGGCCGGCCGTGCACCGTCGCCAGCTCTCGCTCGATCACCACGTCGCCGATCCGCCAGCGCCAGCGGGGCAGCCCGTCGGCCAGGTCGAAGCGCTCCAGCAGCTCGAAGCCCCGCGGATCCACGTCACCGGAGGCCCACTCGTGCGCGCCGAGGCGCACCCGCGCCCCGGAGGGGAGCACGACCGCCGGGTCGAGGCTCGCCAGTCCCACCCGTCGGGACGCCGGAGTCTCGCCGGCCACCACGAGCAGACCGTGGTAGCGGCGCGTGCGCAGCCCGGCGACCGTGCCCATGGCGTACCCGCCGAGACCGTCCGGCACCAGCCACTCGCGGGTGGCGGCGCTGGTCAGCTCGCCGCAGACCTGCGGACCGAAGGTGATGTCGATCAATTTCCCTCCACCGGCGGCGAGGTGTGACGCGGCACGAGAAGAATGGCCGCTGTGGTGAAGTACCCCGGCGGCGTCGAAGATGTGCGAGTGATCACCGACGTGCCGCCTCCCGACGCTTCCGCGCCCGACCCTGAGCGGATCCGGCTCGCCCAGGCCGACGCGGGGGAGCAGGAGTGGCGCGCATGGGGTCCCTATCTGTCCGAGCGGGCGTGGGGGACGGTACGGGAGGACTACAGCGAACACGGCACGGCGTGGGACTACTTCCCCCACGACCACGCGCGGTCCCGAGCCTACCGGTGGAGCGAGGACGGCATGGCCGGCGTGTGCGACGACCGGCAGACCTTCTGCTTCGCCCTGGCGCTGTGGAACGGCCGCGACCCGATCCTCAAGGAGCGCATGTTCGGCCTCGGCGGGGACGGCGGCAACCACGGCGAGGACGCGAAGGACTACTGGTGGTACGAGGACTCCACCCCCACCCACTCCTGGATGCGCTGGCGCTACCACTACCCCCAGGCCGCCTTCCCGTACGACGAACTCGTCGCGGTGAACGCGCTGCGCGGCCGGGACGACACCGAGTACGAGCTGGTGGACACCGGGATCTTCGACGACGACCGGTACTGGGCGGTGACCGTCGACTACGCCAAGGCCGGCCCGACGGACATGTGCATCCTGATCACCGTCGCAAACCGCGGCGACCGGGCGGAGACCCTGCACGTGCTGCCGACCCTGTGGTTCCGCAACACCTGGGCGTGGGGGCTGCCCGGCGGTGACCGGGTGCCCCGGATCGTCGGTTCCGGTTCACGGTTGGAGGGTGAGCACTGGGTGCTCGGCCAACTCCTGCTGGAGGGGGACGGCGAGCCCACGCCCCTGCTGTGCGACAACGACACCAACGCCGAGCGGCTGTGGGGGCTGCCGAGCCGGTCCCGCTACCCGAAGGACGGGATCAACGACCACGTCGTGGCCGGGGCACCGACGGTCAACCCGGAGCGGGAGGGCACCAAGGGCGCCCTGCACTACGTGCTGACCGTGCCGGCGGGCGCGCAGCGCCAGATCCGGCTGCGGCTGACCCGGACCGCCCCGCCGCCCGGCGGCACGCCACCCCCGCCGGCCGACCTCGGCGACGGCTTCGACGCGGCGGTCTGGGCGCGGCGCACCGAGGCGAACCGCTTCTTCGCCGGGGTGATCCCCGCCCGGGCCACCCCGGACGAGGCGTTGGTCGCCCGGCAGGCCATCGCGGGCCTGATGTGGGGCAAGCAGTTCTACCACTTCGACGTCAAGCGGTGGCTGGAGGGCGACCCCGGGTCGGCGCCACCGCCGGCCGGTCGCCGGCACGGGCGCAACAGCCACTGGTGGCACATGACCAGCTTCGACGTGATCTCCATGCCTGACCCGTGGGAGTACCCCTGGTACGCCGCCTGGGACCTGGCGTTCCACTGCGTGAGCATCGCCCGGGTCGACCCCGGCTTCGCCAAGGAGCAGCTGCTGCTCCTGCTCCGCGAGTGGTACCTGCACCCCAACGGGCAGATCCCGGCGTACGAGTGGGCGTTCGGCGACGTGAACCCGCCCGTGCACGCCTGGGCGGCGCTCAAGGTGTTCGAGATCGACGGGAGCCGGGACCACGCGTTCCTCGGCCGGGTGATGCACAAGCTGCTGCTGAACTTCACCTGGTGGGTCAACCGCAAGGACACCGGCGGCAACAACGTCTTCGAGGGTGGCTTCCTCGGGCTGGACAACGTCGGCCCGTTCGACCGTTCGGCGGCGCTGCCGGTGGCCGGTGTGCTGGAGCAGTCCGACGGCACCGGCTGGATGGCGATGTACGCGCTCAACCTGCTCGACATCGCCATCGTCCTCGCCGAGCACGACCGGACCTGGGTGGACACCGCCACCAAGTTCTTCGAGCACTTCGCGTACATCGCCGCGGCCGCGTACGAGCAGGGGCTGTGGGACACCGAGGACGCCTTCTTCTACGACGTGCTGCGGCTCGCCGACGGCACGAAGGTGCCGCTGAAGGTCCGCTCGGTGGTGGGGCTGCTGCCCCTCGCAGCCGTCACCCGGCTGACCGCGCGGACGCTGCACCGGCTGCCCGAACTGGGCGCGCGGCTGCGCTGGTTGCTCACCAACCGCCCCGAGTACGCCGACGTGATCGGCGCCCGGCGGCTCGGCTCGGACGGCCGCCAGCAGCGGCTGCTGTCCATGGTGGGCCCGGAGCAGATCGTCCGGCTGCTGGCCCGGATGCTCGACACCGACGAGTTCCTCTCCGAGTACGGGCTGCGGACACTCTCCCGCGCCCACCTCGACAAGCCGTTCGCGGTCACCCTCGGCGGGCAGGAGTTCTGCGTCGGGTACGAGCCGGCGGAGTCCACCAGCGGGCTGTTCGGCGGCAACTCCAACTGGCGCGGCCCGATCTGGATGCCGACGAACTTCCTGCTGATCAGCGCGCTGCGCGACTACGCGGCCTTCTTCGGTGACGACCTCCAGGTCGAGTACCCGACCCGGTCCGGCGTGAAGCGGAGCCTCGACGAGATCGCCGACGACCTGTCCGCCCGGCTCATCTCGCTGTTCACCCGGGACGGCTGGGGCCGGCGACCGATCTACGGCGCCGCGCAGCTCTTCCAGACCCACCCGGACTGGCGGGACCTGATCTGCTTCCCGGAGTACTTCCACGGCGACAACGGGGCCGGCCTCGGCGCCTGGCACCAGACCGGCTGGACCGCCCTGGTCGCCGACCTCATCCTCGACCTCCGCCGCTGAACGGAACTCGGCTGACCGCGGTGGCCGGAGACAGTACGGTGGCCCGGGCACACGAAGGGAGAGACGTGGTGATCGAGCCGGGACGGGTGCTGGTCTTCGACGCCGACGACACGCTCTGGGAGAACAACGTCCTGTTCGAGCGGGTCATCGACGACTTCCTGGAGTGGGTGGACCACCCGACGCTGGACCGTACCGAGATCCGCGCCATCCTCGACGACATCGAGCGCGCCAACTCGGTCGCGCACGGCTACGGCAGCAAGGTCTTCCTGCACAGTCTGGGGGAGTGCTTCGAGCACCTGCGGGAGCGGCCCGCCACCGACGCCGAGCGGCGGGAGATCCAGGACCTGGCGGTCGCCCTGGTCGAGCACCGGGTGGAGCTGATGCCCGGCGTGGCCGAGGCGCTGGACGAGCTGGCCTGCCGCCACGAGCTGCTGCTGCTCACCAAGGGCGAGCGGGAGGAGCAGCAGCGCAAGCTCGACGCGTCCGACCTGCTGCACCACTTCCGGGCCGCGCACATCGTTTCGGAGAAGACCGTCGACACCTACCGGTGGCTGGCCAAGGAGCACGGCTTCGACCCGGCCGACGCGTGGATGATCGGCAACTCCCCGAGGTCGGACATCCTGCCGGCCAGGGCGGCCGGGATGAACGCCGTGTTCATCCCCAACGAGAACACCTGGGTGCTGGAGCACGACGAGCTGGACCCGACCGACGAGGGCGTCCTGCACCTCGCCACCTTCCCGGACCTGCTCCGGCACTTCTGAGCCGCCACCGGCCGGTAACCTCGCCGGGTGCCGCTGACGTTTCCGTCCCATCCGGCCGCGGTCCTGCCGCTGAAGCTCTGGCGACCCCGCTGGTTCGACGGGGTCACCCTGGTCACCGGGGCGGTGTCGCCGGACGTGGCGTACCTGTTCACCGGCACGCCGTGGGAGCTCCCGCGCACCCACACCCTCGCGGGGCTGCTCTGGTGGTGTCTGCCGGTGGCGCTCGCGTACGCGTGGGTCGTCCGCCGTGCCGTGGTGGTGGTCGCCCCGCACCTGCCGGCCGGTTCCGGTTTCCGCTGGACCGACTACACCTCGCTGGCGGCGGTCCGGCACCCCTGGTGGATCACCGCCGGGTCGGCGCTGCTCGGTGCGCTCAGCCATGTCGCGTGGGACCAGGTCACCCACACCAACTGGCTCAGCGCGTTCGGCGTCGACTGGTACGCCGCCACCGGTGTGCACTGGTGGACGGTGTCGGACCTGGCCAGCACGCTGCTCGGCGCGGCGGTCACCATCGAGGTCGCGCGCCGCGTCGCGGCTCGCCGTGACATGCTGACGGTGGTGCCGCCATCGGTTCCGGCCCGACCTTCGGTGTTCCTCCCGGTCGCGGGGCTGGTCCTCGCCGTCGGGGTGGCGCTGGTGCCGCTGCTGCCGGCCGCGGAACAGGTCGCTCCGACCGGCGTTCGGCTGCTGCACGTACTGGCGGGCGCTCTGCTCGCCGGCGGTGTCGCGGCGACCGTCGTCCGGCGTACGCCTAGTGGTCGCCTCGGTGGGAAACAGCGCTAGTTCACGGCCGCGCGTTACGTCGACATGCCGTTTTTCCACCTTGACATCAATCACGCTCCCACGACCGCCACGAACCTTGTTCGAGCTGCGGAAACGCGCCTAACCTGATCCGGCGCTCACGGCTCTTCGGGGTGAGTCGGGAGCGTGCTGCAGTCCGGTGGTTGGGCACCGTGGAGCTGAGTGCAGGCGGGCCGGCTCGTTGTGGTGAGCCCGGCGCGGGCGACGTGCCACGCCCGCGCGCCCACCATGGCGATGTCCGCTACCACGCCGGACGGCTGGGGGTCAGGACCGGGGAGTTGCGGACCCGGTCCTGACCCGTTTTCGGCGTTCGCCGATCACGGTGTCGCATCGACACACCGACTGCATTCATCGCGAAATGTCACTCATTTTGGGACAGTGCGGGAGAGCGTCTCGTGCCAGGATCTTGGCCATGAAGCGGAGAACCTTGATCCTCGGTGCGGCGGCCGGCGTGGCGGCGCCCGTCGTCGCCGGGGCCGGTCCGGCCGTGGCCATGCCCTCCGACACCGACGCCGTCGGGGAGGTCTGGGCGCCCACCACCCAGCGCCGGCCGCGCGGAAGGACGAAGGCCGACCGGCTGACCACCCTGCCGACCAGCACGAAGCAGGTCGTCATCGTCACCGGCAACGGTTACAGCACGACCTACGCGACCCTGGAGACCTTCTACCGGGTGGGCGCCCGCTGGTTCCCGGTCTCCGCACCGCTGCCGGCCCGGATCGGCTCCAAGGGGTTCAGCGACGATCACGTCGAGGGCGTGCCGACCACCCCGACCGGGGTCTTCGCGATCGGCTCGACCATGTACGGCATCGGCGCCAACCCGGGCGTGCGCTACCCGTACCACCGGATCGTGACCGACGACTGGTGGAACGAGAACCCGGAGTCACCGGCCTACAACACGTTCCAGCACACCAGCACGAACCCGGGTGGGTACAGCGAGGCGCTCTGGATGGAGAAGCCGGCGTACACGCACTTCGCCGTCATCACGTACAACATGCCGCCGACCGTGCCGAAGCCCG
The DNA here is from genome assembly GCF_052068455.1 of Micromonospora sp. H33. Lineage (NCBI taxonomy): Bacteria > Bacillati > Actinomycetota > Actinomycetes > Micromonosporales > Micromonosporaceae > Micromonospora > Micromonospora sp. H33. The sequence goes on from NZ_JBQHDE010000002.1 coordinate 723,477, forward strand.
TCCCGTACGCGGGCAGCGGGATCTTCCTGCACGAGTTCAGCACCGCGTCGGGCAACGCCACCGCCGGCTGCGTCAGCCTCTCGCACGACCACCTGGTCGGCGTCCTGAAGTGGCTGAACCCGACCCTCAACCCCCGCATCGTCATCTGCCCGGCGCAGAACCTGTCCCGCTACTGAGGCTGTCCTTCGTCCTCTCCCGAGCCGGCCCGCTGCCAGTGGGCCGGCCGGGTACCGCCTGCCCGCGCTGGTCAGCGACTACACCCAGCCGAACTCGCGGCGACGCGCTGGACGGGTCGCCGGACGAGCCCGGTCGCGGCGTGACGGGAGCTCAGGTGCCCGCGCCCCGGACGATCGCCACCGCCACCCGGCAGAACTCCTCCATGTCCGGGTTGAAGCCGGCCGCGATGTCGGGGTGCAGGCCGGCACGGGTCTCGTCCAGCAGCCGCTGGCAGACCTGCTCGACCGGCTCGCCGGCGTAGCTGGCCCGCACCCGTTCGGTGGCGGCCTGCAGCGCCGAGGTCAGCTGATCCTCCAGCGGGCGGCGCAGCTTCTCCTGCACGGGATCCCGGGGGTCCAGCGTGACGTGTGGTTCCGACATCGGGGCTCCCTTCCTCGGCGACCGCGGTACCCCACCGCGGCCGTCGGTCAAACCGCGGCCGGTACGGCGGCCACCCGTACCTCGTACGAGAAGTCCTCCGCCGGTTCCTCGGTGTACGACAACTTCCGGATCTGCCGGTCGTCGTCGTAGAGGGCGACGTCCACCAGGACGCCGAGGTGGGCCAGGCCGATGCTGCCCACCCGCTTCTTGTCCTGGAGCACCGCGCACACCCCGCCGAGCAGCGTGCTCGCGTCGGAGGTGCGGTGCCCCGGCGGGCAGCGCAGCACGAGGTCCACCTCGATCGGCCCGGACAGCGGGGTCCAGCCGGTGCGCTGGGCCGCCACGCAGGCCGCTTGGAGCAGGGCGCGGACCCTCGTCGCCTGCCGATGCCCGGCGGCGAAGATGGACAGCGCCTCGGTCTTGACCGGTGGCAGGCCGCTCACCTCGAATGTCAGGGCGAGAGCGCGGGTGTCCTGCACGACGGCACCTCCTCGTTGGGGACGATCCTGCCCAACCGGCGCGGCGGCGGTGTGAGTTCCCGCGAGAACCAACCGATCGGGCGGGCCGGGATCGGCCGAGGCGTGTCGACGTCGATGGCGAACGCGCAGGTAAACGCTAGTCCACCTGGTGGTCGCCGGGTAACCGTCCGCTCACTCGGTGGGACGGGGCGGGAAGGCGCAGAACTCGTTGCCCTCCGGGTCGGCCAGCACCCACCAGCGGGTCTGGTCGGTCGGCTCGCGCAGCAGCGTGGCACCCGCCCGGATCAGGGCGGTCGGCTCCGGGTCGAGCAGGTCGACGTCCCAGTGCATCCGGTTCTTGACCGTCTTGCGCTCCGGCACCGGGTCGAAGACCCAGTACTCCCAGGGGAATCCCGCCGCCCCGACGATGTAGGCGTACCCCTTCTCGCTGATCTCGGCGGTGCCGCCGACGATTCCGGCCCACCACCGGGCCTGGGCGGCCGGGTCGGCCGTGTCGACCACCAGCTCGAACGGACCGGGCCGCGCGCCCTCCCCCGACGCGAACGCGCAGAACAGGTTGCCCTCCGGGTCGGCGAGCACCCACCAGTCGATTTCCGCGTCCGGCTCGCGGACCAGTCGCGCGCCGGCCTCCAGCAGCGGCGCCGGGTCCGCGCCGGACAGCCGCAGATCCAGGTGTACGCGGGTCTTGACGGTACGCGGCTCGGGCACCCGGTTGACCCAGATCGACTCGGCGCCGGAGCGGGCCGCCCGGGGATCGACGCGGGTGTCCCCGCCCCCGGCGTCCACGACCTCCCCGTCGAGCACCCGTCCCCAGAACCCGCCCAGCTCCCGGGCGTCCGCCGCATCCAGACACAGATCCTTGAACCGCACGATCATGCGCGCATCATCCCCCACCGCACCCCACCCCGCACCCCACCCCGCACCCCACCCCGCACCCCACCCCGCACCCCACCCCGCACCCCGGAGCCGGCGCCCGCGGGCGCTGCCCCCCGGAGCACGCCCGTGGCGGCGCTTTCACGGAAAGAGTGGTCATTCGCCGCGACGTGGCCACTCTTTCGGTGAAAGTGCGCGGATCTTGGGGGGAGCGCGGGGCGGTGTCCGGGTCGGGGTCCCGTGTCGGCGGGCGGCGTCAGTGGCGGGCGCGCTTCAGTTCGTGGAAGGTCGGCAGGCGCATCAGCGGGATGGTGCAGTCCCAGATGGTCAGGGCGTCGTCGGTGCCGGGCACCTCGGTGAGGATCGGCCCGTGCAGGCCGCGGTCGGCGCCGGGCACCATCAGCACCGGCGAGCCGATGTCCGGGCCCACCGACGCGTACGCGAGCCCGTGCGACTCGCGTACCGCCTCGTCCCAGCGCTCGTCGTCGAGGGCCGACGCCGCCGCGCCCAGCCCGGCCGCCCCGACGGCCGCCTCCACGACCTTCGGGCCCGGCGGTTTGCCGGCGTCGTGCGTGCGGGCGCCCAACTCGGCGTAGAAGCGGCCGGCGTCGTCGTGCCGCCCCTCGGCGCGCAGGGCCTCCACCAGGCGCAGCGCCCGGCCGGACGCGGTCATCGCCTTGGCGTGCTCGGGCGGGATACCCCCCTCGTTGAGGATGGCCAGGCTGAACGCCCGCCACTCGATGCGCAGGTTGCGGGCGTCGGCGACGGTCACCAGCCAGCGGGACGTACGCCAGGTCCACGGGCAGGCGGGGTCGAAGAAGAAGGTGACGTCCATCGGGCGAGCGTAAGGGCGCCCACGGTCGTCCGCAGCGTGGTGATGTACGCCACACCAACCTCCGTTGCATGGGCCCGGTTGCCGTCAGGTTTCGGAACTTCGCAGGTCGGGCAGTGTTGGGGCCACGAAACGCCCGGGGCGCGACCGAACTGCCTGGTCGGCGCCCCGTCCGTCTCGCCGTGTGCCGGGGCACGGAAGCCTTCCCCCGGCTTGGCCGAGAAGGAGGGGAGGGGCGATGAGCGACTCTGACCAGGCCCGATGGCGGCGTCGACCCCGCGCCCGCGCGGTCGCGGCCGCAGCTGCGCTGACGTTGGTGGCGCCCATGGCCGCCTGCGGGACCGGTGGAGACGGCGGTACGCCCACGATCAACCTGTACTACCCGCCCGAGCAGAACCTGCAGAAGGTCGTCGACGACTGCAACGCGCAGGCCCAGGGGCGGTACAAGATCGTCTACCGGGTGCTGCCCCGGCAGGCCGACGAGCAGCGGGTGCAGATGGTGCGCCGGCTCGCCGCCGAGGACACCGGCATGGACGTCCTCGGCCTCGACGTCACCTGGACCCAGGAGTTCGCCAGCGCGGACTGGATCCGGGAGTGGACCGGGGAGAACAGGGCCGAGGCCGAGCAGGGCACCCTGGAGGGCCCGCTGGAGACCGCCCGGTACGAGGGCCGGCTCTACGCGGCGCCGAAGAACACCAACGTGCAACTGCTCTGGTACCGCAAGGACCTGGTGCCGGAGCCGCCGAAGACGTGGGACCAGATGATCTCGGCGGCCCAGCAGTTGAAGGCGCAGGGCAAGCCGTACCAGGTGCTGACCATGGGTGCCCAGTACGAGGGCCTGGTCGTCCTCTACAACACGCTGGCCGAGAGCGCCGGCGGGCGGATCCTCAACGAGGACGGCACCGAGGCGGTGATGGACGAGGGGACGGTGCGAGCCCTCGACCAGCTCCAGCGCTTCGCCACGTCCGGCGTGACGTCGCCGTCGTTCAGCAACGCCACCGAGGACCCGGTCCGGCTGGAGTTCCAGTCCGGCAACGGCGCCTTCCAGGTGAACTGGCCGTTCGTCTACCCGGCACTGCAGGAGGCGAACCCGGACCTGGCCAAGCAGGTCGGCTGGGCGCGGATCCCGGGCGTCGACGAGAGCACCCCGAGCAAGGTCACGATCGGCGGGGTGAACATGGCCGTCAGCGCGTACTCGGAGCACCCGGAGGAGTCCTTCGAGGCCGCGAAGTGCATCCGCAACGAGAAGAACCAGAAGTTCTCCGCGATCAACGACGGTGTGCCGCCGACCATCGAGAGCATCTACGACGACCCGGAGATGACCGAGGCGTACCCGATGAAGGACACGATCCTCGAGGAGCTGAAGGAGCCGGCGGTGCGTCCGCTGACGCCGGCCTACCAGAGCATCTCCACGGTGACGTCGGCGATCCTCTCGCCGCCGTCGGCGATCCGCCCCGAGCAGACCGCGAACGAGCTGCGCGACGCCATCGCGGACGCGCTCGAGTCGAAGGGGGTCCTGCCGTGAGGGAGCGAACCCGTGACACGGCCGACCGACCAGGCCGCCGGGAGGTGACGGCATGAGCATCAACGCGACGCCGGCGGGCGCGGACATCTCCGCCGACGAGACCGCCACCCGTACCGGGCGGCACGCGGCCGTGCCCGCGCAGCGGGCCAGCCGCCGCAGGGCCCCGCTGAGCGAGAACAAGCGCGCCGAACGGCGGCTCGGCTGGCTGCTCTGCGCGCCGGCCGCGCTGGTCATGGTGCTGGTGACGGCGTACCCGATCCTCTACTCGGTCTGGCTGTCGATGCAGCGCTTCGACCTGCGCTTCCCCGACCAGCGCGAGTTCATCGGGCTGGAGAACTACCTGACCGTGCTGACCAACGAGTTCTGGTGGACGGCGTTCGGCGTGACCATGCTGATCACCGTCGTCACCGTCGCCGTCGAGCTGGTGCTCGGCATGGGGCTGGCGCTGATCATGCACCGGACGCTGGTCGGCCGGGGGATCGTCCGGACCGCGGCGCTGATCCCGTACGGCATCGTCACGGTCGTCGCCGCCTTCTCCTGGCGGTACGCGTGGACGCCCGGCACGGGCTACCTGGCGAACCTCTTCGACGGCAGCGCCCCGCTCACCGAGCGGGCCAGCTCGCTGGCGATCATCATGCTCGCCGAGATCTGGAAGACCACCCCGTTCATGGCGCTGCTGCTGATGGCCGGCCTGGCCCTGGTGCCGGACGACCTGCTCAAGGCGGCCTCCACCGACGGGGCGACGGCCTGGCAGCGGTTCACCAAGGTGATGCTGCCGGTCATGAAGCCGGCGATCCTGGTCGCCCTGCTGTTCCGCACGCTGGACGCGTTCCGCGTCTTCGACAACATCTACATCTTGACGTCGGGGGCGAACGAGACGTCGTCGGTGTCGATGATCGCCTACAACAACCTGATCCGGGGTCTGAACCTCGGCATCGGGTCCACGATGTCGGTGCTGATCTTCATCACCGTGGCGATCGTCGCGTTCATCTTCGTGAAGCTGTTCGGTACCGCTGCCCCCGGCAGCGACGACGGGGAGAGGCGCTGAGATGGCGGACACCACCACCAAGGCCAAGCTGCGCTGGGGACTGCTCGACGTCGTCGTGGTCGTCTTCGCGTTGATCCCGGTGCTGTGGATCATGTCGTTGTCGTTCAAGACCCCGGCGACGCTCACCGACGGGAAGTTCATCCCGCGGGAGTGGACGCTGGACAACTACCGGACGATCTTCCAGACCGACCAGTTCGTCCGGGCGTTGGTCAACTCGATCGGCATCGCGTTGATCGCGACCCTGGTCGCGGTGGTGCTCGGCGCGATGGCGGCGTACGCGATCTCCCGGCTGGACTTCCCCGGCAAGAAGCTGCTCGTCGGCGTCTCGCTGCTGATCGCGATGTTCCCGCAGGTGTCGCTGGTGTCGCCGCTGTTCGAGATCGAGCGGCAGCTCGGCCTCTTCGACACCTGGCCCGGCCTGATCCTGCCGTACATCACGTTCGCCCTGCCGTTGGCGATCTACACGCTGTCGGCGTTCTTCAAGCAGATCCCGTGGGACCTGGAGAAGGCGGCGAAGATGGACGGCGCCACGCAGGGCCAGGCGTTCCGCCGCGTCATCGCGCCGCTGGCCGCGCCGGGGCTGTTCACCACGGCGATCCTCGTCTTCATCTTCTGCTGGAACGACTTCCTCTTCGCCATCTCGCTGACCTCCACCGAGCGGTCCCGTACGGTGCCGGTCGCGCTGTCGTTCTTCACCGGCGAGTCGCAGTTCGAGGACCCCACCGGGGCGATCTGCGCCGCCGCCGTGGTGATCACCATTCCGATCATCCTGTTCGTGCTCTTCTTCCAGCGCCGCATCGTCTCCGGCCTGACCTCCGGCGCAGTCAAGGGATAGGTGGTAGTCGTGGCTGACATCGCGCTCGACAAGGTGAGCAAGAAGTTCCCGGACGGCACCGTCGCGGTGCAGGACGTCGACCTGGAGATCGCCGACGGCGAGTTCGTGATCCTGGTGGGACCGTCCGGCTGCGGGAAGTCCACCACCCTCAACATGATCGCGGGCCTGGAGGACATCAGCTCCGGCGAGCTGCGCATCGGCGGGGAGCGGGTCAACGACAAGGCACCCCGGGACCGGGACATCGCCATGGTGTTCCAGTCGTACGCCCTCTACCCGAACATGACCGTCCGGGAGAACATGGCGTTCCCGCTGCGCCTGCAGAAGCTGGACAAGGAGACCATCAACCAGAAGGTGGAGGAGGCGGCGAAGGTCCTGGAGCTCACCCCGCTGCTGGACCGCAGGCCGGCCAACCTCTCCGGCGGCCAGCGGCAGCGGGTGGCGATGGGGCGGGCGATCGTCCGCCAGCCCAAGGCGTTCCTCATGGACGAGCCGCTGTCCAACCTGGACGCCAAGCTGCGGGTGCAGATGCGGACCGTCGTGTCCCGCCTGCAGAAGCAGCTCGGCACCACGACCGTGTACGTGACCCACGACCAGACCGAGGCGATGACCCTCGGCGATCGCGTGGTCATCATGCGGGGCGGCGCGGTGCAGCAGGTCGGCCCGCCGCAGGAACTGTACGACCACCCGCGCAACCTCTTCGTCGCCGGGTTCATCGGCTCGCCGGCGATGAACTTCCTGCACGCGGCGGTGCAGGACGGCTCGCTGCGGACGGCGCTCGGTGACGTGCCGATCGGCGACCGGGTCCGCCGCCAGCTCGAGGGCGCGGACGCCCCGCGCGAGCTGATCCTCGGCATCCGTCCGGAGCACTTCGAGGACGCCGCGCTGGTGGACGACGACACCCGCCGCCGGGGCATGGAGTTCGAGGCGCCGGTGGAGATCGTCGAGTCGATGGGCTCCGACAAGTACGTCTACCTCAGCGTCGAGGGAGAGCGGGCCAGTGCCGCCGAGCTGGAGGAACTGGCCGCCGATGCCGGCGCCGACTTCACCGGCGGCGGCGCGAGCCTGGTCACCCGGCTGTCGGCCGAGTCGGCCGTACGGGAGGGGGAGAGCCACCGGGTGTGGTTCAACCTGGAGAAGATCCACCTGTTCGACCCGGCCAGCGGGCGCAACCTGACCCTGCACGAGGGCCGGGCGGCGGGGGCGCTGGCCGACTGACAGAGGGTCGGATCTGTCGAACGGATGGGCTCGCTGTCTCGTGCTCGAATGCGTGAGACAGCGGGCCGTCGGTTCGCACGGGGCTCGCACGGCGTGGGCGTCAGGTCAGGGAAGGTCGGGATCTGGGTGCGATCCCCGGGCCGGCAATCGGCGACACCGACGCGGAGTTGCCGTCCGTGAAGTGTGGTGTTTCTTGATCAACGGTATGCGGCGGGGCCGGTTGTCGAGCGGCCGCTGATTTCGTGGGTGCGTTGTTCGCGGAGGGTGCGGAGATGGACGGCCGCCCAGGTGCGGTAGGGCCGCCAGGCCGGCGCGACGTGCGTGAGGGTGGTGTCGGGCCCGTACTGCTGGACGATCTCGGCGTCGAGGCGGGTCTCGTGGTGCGGGAGGCCGTCGGGGTGGTTGGCGCCGCGGATGACGACGAGTTCGGCGGCGAACGGACCGAGCCCCTTCACCTGCTGCACCTGCGCGACGGCGGCCTCGGGGTCGAGGTCCCGCAGACGACTGCCGTCCAGGACCCCGTCGAGGGCGGCATCGGCGACGGCGCGCAGGTACTCGGGTTTGCGGCCGGGCAGGTCGAGGTCGAGCATCCGCAGCCGGCCGGGGGCGGGGAAGGTGCCGTCGTGGCCGTGCCGGCGAATGAGGTCGGCGCGCAGGTAAGCGGCCTGCGTGATGCGGATGCGTTGCGACAGCACGGCCCAGGCGGCTGCCTCGTACGGCGAGTGGAATCCGCACGGCCGCAGGCCGGGCAGCTGCTGCTGCGCCGCGCCGATGACCGGGTCGCGGTCGCCGACGGCCGGCCACCCGCGCCCGTCGACGTCGAGGGAGAGGAACCGGGCGGTCTGCGCGGCGGCGGCGTCCAGGTCCCCGTCGCCGGCCACCGTGATGCGGGCCGCGGTGCCGTCCTGCCTGACGATCGCCGCCGCGTGGGACCAGTCGCCCTCGACGAGGAACACCGTCCGCAGCTCGGCGGCCTCGTCCCGCTCGGGCAGGGCCGCGGGAGCGAAGCCCTCCCAGAAGGTCCGGCTGGTGGCCAGCGACCACGGGCCGGCCACCTCCCGTACGGTCGTGTGCTGCCTCATGGCTGGCCGCCTCAGCCCTGGTCGTGGACGGTGACGGCGTAGCCGTCCGGGTCACGGAAGGTGAAGGCGCGGCCGAACGGCCCGTCGACCGGTGCGGCGACGATCGGCACGCCGGCGGCCGCGAGGTCGTCATGCAGCGCCTGCGCGTCGTCAGCTCGCAGCCACAGCGCCACTCCGGCGCCCGGCTGCGGCGTCACGGCGTCCAGGTCGAGGCCGGGCAGCGGCGTCCGCACGGCAAATGGCACGGGGCTCGTCGCGAACACCACGGCGCCGGGCGGGCTGGCCAGGGTTCGGCGCATCCCGAGCCGAGTCTCGTAGAAGGCTGCGGCGGCGTCGACGTCGCGCACCTGCAGAGCGATGAAGTCGGGTCCGGTGACGGTCATGGTTCCCCCTCGAGGTTGATGTCAGTATCCTGACATTGCCAGAGTATGTCAGGATACTGACATGGCGCAAGGTGTAGGCGATCTCGAGATGTCGGTGGGGTACGCGCTGAAGCAGGCTGCGGCGGCGCTACGGACGGCGATGGATGCAGGACTCCGGCCGCTGGGGCTGTCGGTGCCGCAGTATGCGTGCCTCGAACTGCTCGGCCAGCGGCCCGGCCTCTCGGCGGCCGAACTCGCACGCAGCGCGTTCGTCACTCGACAGTCGATGCACGCCCTTCTGCTGGGTCTGGAGGAGCGCGGGCTGCTGGCCCGAGCCACCACCGCCGCCCGAGGGCGGGCCCTGCCCACTGAGCTCACCGACCCCGGGCGACGCGTCCTCGCCCAGGCCAGCGAGACCGTCGCCGAGATCGAGCGACGCATGACCGACGCGCTGCCCGCCGCCGCGCAGCAGCGGCTCCGCGCCGACCTCGCCGCCTGCGCGGCCGCGCTCACCGAGCCACCGCCCTCGGAAGGCACCGACCATCCCGCTGCATGAACCGGTCCAAGGACGCCGCGGCCGACTTCGTTCTCGACCGCCTGCCAGCCGCGCACCGCCCGGTGCTGGCCGACGACGCCCGGGCGATCTATCGCGGGCTCGCCGCCGAGACCTGGGACGCGCTGCGGGACCGGGTCCGCCGCCACGCCGACATCAGATCGCGGAGATCGAGCGGCCGGCGGCGGACCCGTGACCCGGCCTACCGCTCGTCGAGCAGGTCGCGCAGCTCACGCAACGCTTCGCGGAGCCGGTCGGCAAACGTGTACATCATGCCGGCGACCGGGCGCGGGGTGCTGAGGTACAGGTTGAACCGGTCCGGCAGCAGCACGTACGCGATCCCGATGCAGCGACTGCTGGTGGCCCCGAACCCGAAGTAGCGGATGCTGGTCGACGGCGCCGAGCTGGTGCTCAGGTAGTCGTCGCGCATCGTGAGCCACCCCGGCGTCTCGTACAGCCGGGGCGACTCGGGCACGCCGAGCGCCGCCCCACGCCGCTTTTGGATCAGCTGCAGCTCCCACAGGTGCTGCTCCGGTGCCGCACCGGCCTGGCACTGCTTCGCCCGTTCGACATGCTTGTCGGCCGCGGCCCGGAACGCCGCCCGCCGCTCGTCGGGTGACGCGGCGGGGTCGTCCATCGTGGACACGAACCGCAGCACCTCGGGCGTGACGACGCGCATCGCCTCGGTCCGCCCCCGCAGGTACTGGCGGGTGGCGATGGACTCGTACGTGGCGCCGATGAAGCCCTTGGCCCGCTTGTGCGCGAGCTGGTATGCCACCTGCACGAACGCGTCCGGCGACATCCGCAGCCGCTTGACCTCGTCCACCCCGAACTCGTCGAAGGACAGGGTCACGGTGGCGGTGTCCGCGCCGTATTGGGCGAACGACCGTGCCGCGGCGGCGATGTCGGCCCGCAGCGCGTCGTCGAGCACGAACGTGACCGGCTCGATCGCCGGCACCCCCTGCGCCGCCGCACCCGACTGCGCGGCGTGCTCCTCGGGCGACGCGGCGAGCATCGTGTCGACGAAGCTGAGGATGGTGGTGCCGTCCAGTCCGCAGTGCTCGACGTTGATGCCGGCCGTGCCGTCGGCGAACACGATGAGCGACACCGCCTTGTCGAACCACCGGTTGGCGCTGTCGCCGTGCAGCAACTGGTCGCAGGCCGCCAGGTCGTCGGCCGGCGTCAGGTCCTCCAGGCACACGCAGAACAGCGCCGTCTCGATGGTGTCCAGCGCCGCGGCGTTACCGGGATCCAGTGCCGCCAGCCGGTCCCTGGCCGCCGCCCATTCGGCCCGGGCCATCGTCGTGAGATGACCGGCCGCGGTGGCCGTCGCGGCCCGCGCGGCACCGGCCTTCTGCACCTCACGCAGGCCGGCCGCCAGGTCGTCGAGGGAGTACGGGCGCCCGTCCGGACCGACCACGTCCATCCGGAACGCGTTGCCGCGCTGGAACACCACGATGTGCCGCGCCGTCGACGGGCCCGGCATCTCGTCGCTGTACGGCGCTCGGACGGTGTCCTGCACCGGCCCTGGGATGCGGGTGGTCGAGAACAGGAACTTGTTCTGCTCCATCGACAACGGCTGCCCGCGCGTCACGATCGGCGGGATGCGCTCGTCGTCGAGCTGGGTCTTGTAGTTCACGGCGGCGGCGATGAGCCTCGCCGCGCGCTCCACCTGCGGCTCGGCGAACCCGCGCAACGGCGTGTCGCGGAACAGGAAGATGAAGTTGGCGTTCAACGCGATCCGGTCCCGGCGACCGAGATAGCGCGCCGGCCAGAACGTGTCCAACCAGCTGTGCGTGGCCGGATCGGCGTTGTACCGCACCAGATCGGCGTGCAGCTTCGGCCCCGGACCGTCGGCCCGCCCGAACTCCTGCACCGCGGCCTCGGTGTCGGCGAACTCTTCCTCCGTCAGCAGCGGCGCAGACCACTCGAGGAACCGGGCGCAGGTGTCCTCCAGCGCGGGCAACGGCACCCGCGGCAGCGTGTCCTCGTTTTCGAACGTGCTCACTCGGTCTCCTGGAACTCGCTGCTCATCGGGCGGCCTTCTGGGTCATTGACTGGTCAACGTCAAAGGTCAAGGGGTCGGGAGTGCCGATGGGCCGGGAAACGTAGAGCTGAGCGTACAACCAGCCGTCGGTCTCCAGACCCTCCGGATCAACGCCGGCGGCGGACATCGTCTCCAGCACCTGCCGCTGTTCCCGGTCGGACGCGAAACGGCGCTGCCGGAACGTCCCGTCCACCCGCACCGTGTCGTAACCGAGGGCCGCGAGGCTGTCGGCGATCGGTTCGAACGGGAACATCCGCAGCGCGAAATGCGCCATCCACGGCAGCCGGTCCCGGCGGGAGTCGACCACGCGCACGAGCGTCCGGCTGGTGACGTAGCCGAGGCAACCGGTGGAGATCACGATGTCGGCACCGGCGAACAGGGCGCGCTGCCGCGCCGTGGGTTCGCGCGCCTCCAGGTCGGCCTGCACGGCGTCGTCGAGGAACCCGGCCGCCGATGCGTACCCCAGCGCCGGCCGGGACACGTCCAACCCCACGAACCGGGCCGGGGACCGGTGCGCCCGGACCAGCTCACGATCGCGCTCCAGCAGCGCTTGCCGGGTGCACTCGGCGCCGGCGTAGCGGTCGTACAGGTCGTCCATGGTGGCGTCGCAGCGCAGCAGCGCCGCGTTGACGCCGTAGGAGCAGCCGACGTCGACGACGGTCGGGACGGCCACCTGCCGCGATTGGCGGTACTGCCCGATGATTTGCTGGAAATAGGGCTTGGCGAGTTGGGGAATGTAATAGTCGAGCTCACGCAGGGTGGTGAAATAGGCGCGGGGATCGGGTTGCGTGTAGATGCCGTCGAGGGAAACTTTTCCGGTCCGGTCGAAACGCACGGGGGCGGCTCCTCGCGATTACTAATCCAGCAACTGGTCGACTCGCACGGCATTGCGCTCGGCGTCGCGGTGCGCGGGCAGGACCCGGCCGAACAGCTGCCGCGTACGGGCGACGCTGCCGATCACGCCAGGGCGTTCGGAGTAGGCGAAGATCGCTGAGTGCCGGGCGGTGGCGCCGCGCACCGCGCTCACCCGGTGCAGCGCGTACCGGCCCTTGAACAGCTGGAGGTCACCGGGGCGCAGGGTCAGGGCCCGCACTGGCGAGCGGTCGGCGCCGGTGAGCACCGAACGGACGGCGCCGAAGTTCTCCGCGCCCGCTGAACGGATGTTCGGGCAGTACTCGAAGACGCCGCCCTCCTCCGGCTCCTGGGTCAGCATGCTGACGGTGAACTCGTTGGTGTCGAAGTGCCACGGGTGCTCCATGCCGGGCTGCACGACGTTGAGCACCAGGCCGGACAGCGGGTCGGCGAGCTCGTGCAGCTCCGGGAGTTCGAAGCAGGCGGCGACGAAGCGCACGAACGACGGGTCGGTGTAGAGCCGGTGGATGACACTGTCGGTGGGGATCCGGTCGCGCGGGACGAACGCGTTGCCGCGCTGCATGACGATGCGGCCCGGGTGCTCGGCCGGCAGGTCGTCGTCGAACGCGATGTTGTAGACGTTGGTCTCCTCAACGTCGTAGTACGCCAGCGGGGCGACCCCGGCGCCTTCCCGCCGCAGCGCCTCCCAGCTACTCGGCAGAATGAACTCCGGCAGCACGCTGCACCCGAGTTCGCGCAGTTCGGTGCGCGTTTGGGAAACGACGCGTTCCCATGCGTCGCTTCCCGGGTCGGCCAGTGGATAGCGCGCGGTGTCCACGATATTCATTTTGGACGGATCCCTTCTTCAATGGTGGCGGCATGAAGAAATGTGGAATCCTAACAAGATTCACCGGCGTCTAGCCCCATTGGTTACATTGTTCACAGCGCCGCGGCCGGAGCGCGGCCCGTTGGACCAGCCCAACTACTGGTAGTCCGCCACGATGTGGGCATGCCGGGCGTGTGTCCAGCCGTGGCCGTGTGCCGAGGCCCGCCTCCTGCTGAAGGCCGAGTTCGAGGGAAGATACCCGACCCTGTCGATCTACCTCGCCGGCCTGCTGTACGAGGCGATGCACGACCTGTATCACCTGAATCCGTACGACGGGCCGAGCCCGGGTGACCTGTTCCACCGCTTTGTCGGGTGGGGCCCGTTCCGCAAGCCGATGGTGCGCCCACCGTCCCCACCCGGATGAGAAGAGCCCGGTGCCGCCGACGCGATCAGCGGCACTGGCATGGTCGTCAGTCGGACGAGTCGAGGCGCAGCTCCCGGCCGAGAAAGTCGGCGTAGCGGGTCAGGGCGCGCTCCACGCGCGCCCGGGCCCGGTCGTCGAGGGGCACCAGCGGCTGCACCCGGACCGTCACCCGGGTCGGGTGGACCGTCCGCTTCCAGGTGCCGACCACCCGGCCGCCGCGCACGATCGTCGCCTGGAAGACGCCGTTGCCGCCCGGCACGATCGCGTCGGCGTGCGCAGGGTCGACCATGAGCGAGCGGTCCCGGTATCCCAGCAGGTACTCGTCGAAGCCCGGCAGCACCAGCAGGTCGTCGACCCGGCGGGGCGCCGCGTCGAGCAGGGCCGCGTCGACCACCGCGTCCGCACCGTCCACGCGGACCGGTGCGAGCGCCTCGCCGGCGGCGGCGATCCCCCGGCGGGCGTCGGTGAGTGTCAGCCCCGTCCAGCCGGCGAACTCCCGTGCGGTGACCGGGCCGTGGGAGCGCACGTAGCGGTGGGCGAGCAGCGCCAGCGCCTCGTCCCGCTCGGGCCGGTGCGGCTCCGGCGCCCACTCGTCGAGCAGGGCGAAGGTCTGCTCTGTGCCGACGCTCGGGGCGAGGCAGGTGACGCCCCGCAGGCTCGCGTACGACAACAGGTGGTATCCCCGTTGCCCGGCGGTGCCGATGCCGGCCGCCTCCAGCGTGGCCAGGCACTGGGCGCGGGTCAGCCGACCGCCGCCGGCCAGCGCGCCGCCGAGCACCTCCACGGCCCGCTCGGCGTCAGCCTCGGTGAGGCCGAGCTGCGCGCGGCGGGTCGCGGCGGCGACCAGCGTGCGGACGCCGGTCAGCTCCAGCATCCAGCGGGCGTCGCGGGGCGGGACCAGATGGATGGTGCCCCGCATCGGCCACGTGCGCAGTGCCTCCCGGCGCTCCAGCGCGGCCGACACCTCCGCCTGGCGCAGCCCGGGAAGCCGGGCACCCAGCGACCACAGGCCGCTCGCCAGGTCCTGCGCCTGCATGGCTCCGAACCACTCCACCACGCCCGCCACCGTGCCGGGGGGCCCGCCCGGACGGGGGCGGAGCAGCAGGCTGGTCATCCGCAGCGCGAGCGCGGCCCGCCCGGTCAACTCGACGCCCATCCGGCTCCTCCGTCGCTGGGGTGGCCGCCAGCGTACGGGTGCTCACCGACAGGGTGCATAAGCCGGAACGCAGGGGGGATGCGACGGCTCGAGTACGCGCACCCAGCGCGCGGGAGGGAGCGACATGACTGCGTCAAGTGAGCCGGTCCGTGGCGCCGGCGCACCGACCCGCACCCGGGGCGGTGCCGGGGCGAAGACCAGCGCGGCGGCCACCTTCGCGCTCGTGTTCGGGGTGGCCGGGCTGTTCAGCGTGCTGACCGCGGTGCTGGCGCCGGTCGGGGTGGTGCTCGGCATCATCGGCGTCATCCTCGGCATCGTCGCGCTGCGGATGTCCCGCCGTCCGGGCGTCACCGGCCGGGGGGTCGCGATCGGCGGTCTGGTGCTCAGTGCCCTGGCCGTCCTGATCGGGTTGGCGCTCGGCGCCGGCTTGACCACCGTCATCAACAACGAGGCGGCGGTGGACCGGCTGCAGCAGCAGGTGGACGACCTGCGGGACCGCCTGGACGAGTGACCGTCGGGCGGAGCGGGGCGGAGCCCCGGATCGCGCTCACGCCGGCCCCCTTTTGCCGGCGGAGCGCGATCCCCCGTTCAGGTGCACCGGTGCGGGGGCGACCGCCCGGCACCGGTGCGACCAGCATCCCCGCCCACCCGCCGTCATGACACCGGCACGGAGCGGAACTTGCGGAAATCTTGAGGAGTGTTTACAGGAAGCGGTGCATGACCAGCAGGTCCACGTACCCCTCGGTCGGGTGCCGGAAGCCGTCCGGCACCCGACCGACGACGTCGAAGCCCAGCGACCGCCACAGCGCCACCGCCCGGGTGTTCGTGGCCACGACCGCGTTGAACTGCATCGCGCGGTAGCCCTGGGCGCGCGCGAGGTCGAGCACGTACGCGCCCAGCGCCCGCCCCACCCCGCGCCGGCCGGCGGCCGGATCGACCATGAAGCTCGCGTTCGCCACGTGGTCGCCCGGGCCGGCCTCGTTGGGAACCAGCTTGCCGGAGCCGAGCACGGTGCCGTCGGTGTCGACCGCGACCACGACGCGCCCCGGCGGCGGAACCAGCCACAGCCGGCGGGCCTGCTCCTCGTCCACGTCCCGGGGCCAGGTGTACGTCTCACCGGCCGCCACGATCTCGCGCAGGAACGCCCAGATGCCGGGCCAGTCGTCCGGTGCGGCGTCGCGGATCTCCACGGGACGAGCATGCCACCCGGCCCCGAGCCGGCGGAGTTTGACTCCGCAACTAAGGGGTAGACGGCCGGGCTGATTCGATCGTGGAGGAGGAAGACATCCGATGGCTGCCCAGACCAAGGTCGCGGTGATCTACTACAGCGCTACCAGCATCACCTACCAGTTGGCGCAGGCGGTGTGCGAGGCGGCCGGCGACGCCGGCGCCGAGGTACGGCTGCGGAAGGTGCGCGAGCTGGCGCCGGACGAGGCGATCCGGTCCAACTCGGGCTGGCAGGCGCACCACCTGGAGACCCAGAGCGTGCCCGAGGCCCAACTGGACGACATCGCGTGGGCCGACGTGGTGATCTTCGGCTCGCCCACCCGGTACGGCATGATCGCGGCCCAGCTCAAGCAGTTCATCGACACCACGGGCCCGCTGTGGGCGCAGGGCGCGCTGACCAACAAGGTCTATTCCGCCTTCACCTCGACGGCCACCTCGCACGGCGGTCAGGAGACGACGCTCACCTCGTTGTTCACGGTCTTCTACCACTGGGGCGGGGTCGTGGTCACCCCCGCGTACACCGACCCGAGCCAGTTCGTCGCCGGCAACCCGTACGGCGCGTCGCACACCAGCAACAACGGCGAGATCGCCCCGGACAGCCTCGCGCTGGGCGCGGCGGCGCTCACCGCCCGGCGCGCCGTGGAGATCGGGACCGCGCTGAAGAAGGGCCTGGCCGGCTGAGCCGGACGACCGGCGGTGCCCGGCGGGGCTCTCGGCCCACCCGGCGTCGCCGGTCGTCGCCAGCTGTACCCCGGACCGGTGGCGCTACGCCCGGGTCACCGCCGGTGGCGTGCTCGGCGCGGGCAGCAGCCCGCCGAGCAGGTCGGCGAGGACGTCCACCCCGTCCGCGCTGAGCACCGACTCGGGGTGGAACTGCACCCCGGCCACGCCCGTGCCGCGCAGCGCGTGCACCGCACCGTCGGTGGCGTCGCGGGCCACCTCCACCGGCCCGTACGGGGTGTCCAGCCGGTCGGCGTCCGCCCGGGCGGTGAACGTGGAGTAGAAGCCGACCCGCCGCCGGGCGCCGAAGAGCGGCACCTCCCGTTGCAGCCCCTGGTAGGGGGCGTCCCGTCGGTGCAGCGGCAGCCCCAGCAGCCCGCAGAGCAGTTGATGGCCGAGGCACACCGCCAGGGTCGGCCGGCCGGCGGCGAGCAGCCCGGCCAGCACCCCCCGCATCGTCGCCATCTTCGGCGCGGCCAGGTCCGTCGGGTCGCCCGGGCCGGGGCCGACGACGACGAGGTCGTACCCGTCCACCGCGCCGGGCGCGTCCCACGGGCGCAGGTCGACGGTGAGGCCGAGCGCCCGCAACTGGTGCGAGAGCATGCCGGTGAACGTGTCCTCCCCGTCGACGATCAGCGCGCGGCGGCCGGCGAGGCCGGGGAGCCCGGGTGCGGCCACCGGCCGCTGGTCGAGCCAGAACCGGGCCAGCGGCGCGTTGCGGGCGGCCAGCGCCGCGCGTACCTCGGGGTCGTCGGCGAGCCGGCTCAGCGACCCCGAGGCCGGTACGGGCGCCTGCGGCCCGAGGCCCAGCGCGGCGAGGACGCCGGCGGCCTTGGCGTGGGTCTCGGCCACCTCCCCCTCGGGGGTCGAGTGGCGGACCAGGGTCGCCCCGACCGGCACCCGCAGCTCGCCGGCGGGGGAGAGTTCGGCGGTACGGATCAGGATCGGCGCGTCCAGCGTCTGCCGGCCGGCCTCGTCGCGGCCGAGCAGCGCCAGCACCCCCGCGTAGTAGCGCCGGCCGGTGCGCTCGTGCCGGGCGATGACCCGGCAGGCGTTCTCCATCGGACTGCCGGTCACCGTGGGCGCGAACATCGTCTCCCGCAGCACGTCGCGGACGTCCTTCGAGCCGCGGCCGGCGAGCAGGTACTCGGTGTGCGCGAGGTGCGACATCTCCTTCAGGTACGGCCCGACGACCTGGCCACCCCGGTCGGCCACGGTGGCCATCATCTTCAGCTCCTCGTCGAGCACCATGTACAGCTCCTCGACCTCCTTCGGGTCGGCGAGGAAGCGCAGCAGCGCGGCGCGGTCGACCGCCGTACCGGTGTGCCGGAACGTGCCGCTGATCGGGTTCATCATGACCAGCCCGTCGTCGACGCTGACGTGCCGCTCCGGGCTCGCCCCGACCAGCGTGCGGGTACCGGTGTGCACGACGAACGTCCAGTACGCGCCCCGCTCCCGAGTCAGCAGGGAGCGCAGGGCCGCCAGCGCCGCCCGCAGCGGCGGACCCTGCACGGTGGCGTGCAGGGTCCGGTGGATGACGAAGTTGGCGCCCTCTCCGCGGCCGATCTCCTCCGCCAGCACCCGGCCCACGGTGGCCGCGTACTCGTCGTCGGTGACGTCGAAGCGGGCACCGCTGGTGACCACCGGCGCGTCGGGCAGCGCGTCCAGCGCCGCGGCGAGATCGACCCGGTCGTGCCGGTCGACGGCCAGGCACTCCAGCGGGATGCCGTCGTCGACGCAGGCGAAGCCGCGCTCGGTGACCTGCCGGTACGGCACCAGCGCCAGCGTGCGCGGCCCGGGCGCCCCGTCGGGCAGCGGGATGTCGGCGAGCCGCTCCACCACGTCCACCGTTCCGGTGAACAGGTCCAGGTGGTCGGCGCCCTCGCGGCGGACGAGCGCGAACGGGCCGGGATCGACGCCGGCGGCGACGGCGGCGAGCAGCGTGGGCAGGTGGGTCATCGGGTCTCCTCGGGCCGGGTGCCGCCCGGCGGGGCGGTCGGGGTGCCCGGATGAGACCGGCGGCCGCCTCGTCGGGCGGCCGCGTGGGAAGCTACGCGCGGGGGATGGCCGCCGGATCGGCGGGCCACCAGCAGGACAGACGCGCGAGCATGCGCTCACCCTACGCGGTGCCCGCCCCGGGCGGAAGCCGGACGCGTCAGGCGGCGGGACGCCGACGAGCCGGATAACGTGACCGGCGATGAAGATTCTCGCGCTCGACCTGGGCACCTCCTCGGTGCGCGGCCTCGTGCTGGACGGCGACGCCCGGCCGCTGCCCGGGGCGCTGGCCCGGCGCCGGGTCACCCTCACGGTCGGCGAGGACGGCACCGGCACGCTGGACGCCGAGGGTTACCTGGCCTGCCTGGCCGAGTGCCTGGACGAGCTGGCGGCGGGCGGCCACCTGCGCGACGTCCAGCTGGTGGCGACCTCCGCGCAGTGGCACTCGGTGGTTCCCCTGGGCCACGACGGGACACCGCTGGGGCCGGTGCTGGCCTGGCTGGACACCCGACCGGAGCCGGCGCCGGGCGCGGCCGGTCCGGCCGACCCGGACGCCTTCCACCAGCGCACCGGCACGTGGTGGCACCGCTGCTACTGGACGGTGCGGCTGCCCTGGCTGCGGGAGCGGACCGGCGGTCGGGTCGCCCGCTTCGCCGGCCTGGCCGAGTACATCTTCGGCGCGCTGCTCGACGCCGCTCCCATGTCGGTGTCGCAGGCCTCCGGCACCGGCCTGCTCGACCTGCGCACGCTCGACTGGGACCCGGAGGCGTGCGCGCTGGCCGGCGCGCGCGGCGGGGACCTGCCCGAGCTGGCGCCGGTCGGTTGGCGCGGGCGGCTACGCCCGGAGCACGCGCGCCGGTGGCCGCAGCTCGCCGACGTGGGCTGGGCCGCGCCGGTGGGCGACGGCGCGGCGTCCAACGTCGGCTCCGGCTGCGTCGACGCGACCCGGGCGGCGGTGACCGTGGGCACCTCGGCGGCGGTCCGGCTGGTCGAGGCACTCCCGGCGGGAGCCCCGCCACCGCGTCTGTCCCAGGATCTGTGGCGGTACCGGGTCGACCACGACCACGTGGTCACCGGCGCGGCGTACTCCTCGGGGGGCAACCTCTTCACCTGGGCGAAGCGGGAGCTGCGCCTGCCGGAGGGGGCCGCGTTGAACGAGGCCCTGGCGCTGGTCCCCGTCGACGGCGGGCGGCCGGCGAACGTCCGCTTCGGTGGCGACCGCCCGCCGGGTGTGGCGCCGGCCGGCTCGGGCGAGGTTCGCGGGCTGAGCTTCGGCACGACCTCGGTGGAGATCTTCGCCGGGTTGATGCGCGGCCTGTGTGACCTGGTCGCGGAGGACCTGGCGGTGCTGGAGTCCGGCGTGGACAGTCGGGTCGAGGTGGTCCTCGGTGGAGGCGCGCTGGCCGCGTCCCGGTGGTGGCGGGCGGCCTTCGGCGCGGCCCTGGCCCCCCGGCCGGTGTGGTACCAGCGGAACCCGGAGATCGGCGCGACGGGCGCGACCCTCGTCGCGCTGGGTCGTGTCGGCGACGCCGCACGGCTCGCCGACATCGGCCGGACGGACGACACCACCTCACCTTCCTGAATCGCAGCTACGCCTGGCCCGTTGACACAGCTCCCGGGCCTGGTTGGATGGACTCCGCTCCTCGGGTCGCAGGAGCGGGAGCCGCGGGAGGCACGTGTGGGGGCAGGTCCGGAGCCGGCGCAGAGCGCGGTGCCGAGCCACCGCCGGCGCCGGTTCGACGTCCGGGTCGTGCCCCACCGACGGCGGTCGGCGCTGCGCCTGCGCGACTGGCGCATGCGCACCAAGCTCACCACCGTGCTGGTGATCCCCTCGCTGGCGTTCCTGGTGCTGGCTGCCGTGCAGACGCAGGGCCTGGTCGGGCGGACCACGGCGCTGGGCGACTTCGCCCAGCAGGTCGGCATCGGCCGGGAGATCACCGCGGCGGTGCACCAGCTCCAGCAGGAACGCGACCGCACCGCCGGCGAGCTGGGCGCGCTGGGGCGGGCGGGCGACGCGGCCGACCCGAACGCCGCCACCCTCGCGCTCACGCCGCTGCACGCGGTGAGCGACCGGGCGATGGGCGACCTCGGCCGGGCCGCCGAGCCCCTCGCCGACGCCGACGCGGCGTGGCGGGTCGCGTACTCCGAGGTGCAGGAGGCGTACGAGCAGGTCCTCTCGATCCGGGCGGCGGTGCCGCAGGGGGTGCTCGGCAACGACACGATCCTCGGCGCGTACAACCGGGTGGTCGATGCGCTGCTGAACCTGCTGGCGGAGCCGAGCCCCGGCGAGGACCGGCCCGCGCTCAGCGACGCGGTCCTGCGCTACGTCCAGCTCGCCCGCGTCAAGGAGCTGACCTCGCGGGTCCGCGCCCAGCTCTACGAGGCCGCCCGCGCCGGCGGCTACGAGGTGGAGGACCAGGTCCTCCTGACCGACCTGCGGGCCCAGCAGCTGACCGCGTTGGGCGCGTTCCGGGTCGCGGCCACCAACGACCAGATCCGCCGGTACGACGAGACCTCGGTGGACCCGGCGTTCGCGGCGGCGACCCGGCTGGAGGAGCAGAGCCTGCCGCGCGACGGTGCCGCACCGGTAATGCTGCCGGCGACCCAGTGGTGGGCGGCCAGCGAGCAGCGCCAGGAACTGCTCCGTCAGGTCGAGGCGTCGGTGCTGGAGGACGCGGTCCGGCAGGCCGACGAGGTGAGCGCCGCCCAGCTGCGGACCACCCTGCTCGTCGTCAGCGTGGTCGTCGCGGTGCTGCTGGTCGCGATGCTCATCTCGCTGCTGGTCGGCCGGTCCATCGCCCGGTCGATGCGCCTGCTGCGCAGCCAGGCCCTGCGGATCGCCCAGCTCGAGCTGCCCGACGCCCTGGACCGGCTGCGGACGGTCACCGGCGGCGTACCGGCCATCGACGTGGCACCGGCGGTCGTCCGGTCGCTCGACGAGATCGGCGAGTTGGCCGAGGCGTTCGTCGCGGTGCACCGCAGCGCGGTCAGCGTCGCCGTCGAGCAGGCCACGATGCGGCGCAACGTCAACGCCATGTTCGTCAACCTCGCCCGCCGCAGCCAAGTGCTCGTCGAACGCCAGCTGGAGCTGCTGGACAACCTGGAACGCGAGGAGAACGACCCGGACCAGCTGGAGAACCTGTTCAAGCTGGACCACCTCGCCGCCCGCATGCGGCGTAACGACGAGAGCCTGCTGGTGCTGGCGGGCACCGAGTCGACCCGTCGGTGGAACCGGCCGGTCGGTCTCGGCGCGGTGCTCCTGGCGGCCAGCGCCGAGATCGAACAGTACCAGCGGATCCGCCACGACGAGGTCGCCGACCTGCACGTCGTCGGCCACGCCATCGGCGAACTCGTCCACCTCCTGGCCGAGCTGCTGGAGAACGCCACCGCCTTCTCGCGTCCGGACACGACGGTCGAGGTCACCGCCGTCCAGGAGCACCGCGGGGCGCTCATCGAGGTCGTCGACCACGGCATCGGCATGAGCCCGACCGCGCTGGCGGAGGCGAACGCCGTCCTCGCCGCGCCGCCCGCCGCCGACGTCGCCACCGTGGAGCGCATGGGCCTGTTCGTGGTCAGTCACCTGGCCGCCCGCCTCGGCGTCGAGGTGCGGCTGCACGCCGGGGAGACCGGCCTGGTGGCCCGCGTCCGGCTGCCCCTGGGGCTGCTGGCCCCCGCGCCCGCCGCCGACCTGGAGCCGGCCGGGCGGTCGGCGGCCGGCCCGGCCGGGGGCCGCCGGGGGCCGGTGGAGCTGCCGGTGGCCGGACGGCGCCCGGAGGCCGTGGCGCCGCGGCAGACGCGCGGGGTCCCGGTACGGGCCGAGGACGTGCTCTCCCCGACGGCCGGCGCGCCCGCCCAGACCGGCGGCGGCTGGTGGACCCGCCAGGGCCCCACCCGGGCGGCCGAGGACACCGCCGCCCCGCCGTCCGTCCCGGTAACGGGCGGCACCAACGACCGCGGCCTGCCCGTCCGGGTGCCGATGGCGCAGCTCGCCGCCGTCACCCGCTCGGCGCGGCCGGACGAACCGGCACGACGCCACGAACCGGACCCGGAGGCGGTCGGCGGCATGCTGTCACGCCTGTACAGCGGGGTCCGGCGGGCCGAGGCCGAGGACACCACCGAACTGCCCGTGCCGCTGGAGCGCGGGAGCACCGAAGGGGGACAGCAGTGACGACGTTGAGCCAGGAGGCCCGTGACCTCAGCTGGCTGGTCAGCGCGTTCGCGCAGCGGGTGCCGGGGGTGGCGCACGCGGTCGTGGTCTCCTCCGACGGGCTGCTGGTGGCCCTCTCCGACCACCTGCCCCGCGACCACGCCGACAAGCTCGCCGCCGTCACCTCCGGCCTGATGAGCATCACCGCCGGCGCGGCGCAGATGTTCGACGGGGACGTGGTCAAGCAGACCGTGGTCGAGATGGGGCGCGGCTACTTCCTGGTGATGCAGGTCCGCGACGGCTCCATCCTGGCCACCCTGGCCGGCGCTGACGCCGACATCGGTGTGGTCGGCTACGAGATGGCGCGGCTGGCCAAGCAGGCGGGGGAGATGCTGACCCCCGCGCTGCGCGCGGAGCTCCAGCAGGCCCTGCCCCGCTGACCACGGCGCACCGCCCGGCGGGACGATGCGGTGTCGAGGCGTCCGCCTCTTTCCGACCGTGAACGGGGGCAGGCAACTGTCGCTGGTGGAGTAAGCGTTGGTACCCATTGGTGCGCTCCTGCGGTACGGTGGCTGGTGCCGGGCGGGCGAAAACCAAGTTCGCCCGGCACGCCGGGTTCCTGCGGCGGCAGGTTAAATGCGCCAGCTAGATCGGTACCGGGAGTGCCTCGGGAACCAGACCCGCAAGGGTCGAACGGACGCGGAGACCATGTAAGACCAGCGCCTTCGCTGGCAGCGGTCGGTGAAGCGTCAACCTCGCACCGCTTAGGTGGGTAAGACGAGGAGCGTCCCGCCGCAAGGCGGGACTGTGGGTACGTGGGCTTACTGATGCTCACTCACTCGCAACGGCAACCCCCGTCCCCACCGGTGCTGCACACGCACGTTCGGGATGGGCGTCCAGTCGTGCGTGTCGCGCGGGAGCCGGGCCACACGAGCGGCCTGAGGATCCACCTCCCTCCACTGTGGCGGGATGGTGGCTGGCGGCGGCGTCCGGGCTGGCCCGCCGTCAGCCCTCGGGGCTTCCCCGGTCCCGACAGGGCCGGGCCCGGGTGATCTTCCTGGTGGAACTCCATCGGTGGAAGCGCTCCCATCAACGATGGTGCGACTGTAACGCCCGTCAATGCTTTGTGAAATCCCCTAAACGAGAAGGACTCGGCGCACTACCTGCTCTCCTGGTACTACGCGTGGGGCGGCGCGTACGAGCCGAACCCGGAACCCGACTTCCGGTACCACCGGTTCTGGGCCCAGGCGGACGTCGCGATGGCGTACGCCGACTACGGGAAAGCTGTTCCCCAACGGCTGACCGCACCCCTCCGGGCGGACGTCGAGCACGCCCGCCCGGAGCGCCGGTCGGGGCGCGGGGGAACGCGGCGCCCGACCGGCGGACGGCCTGACGCCCACGGCCAGGCCGGGGGTGGGCCGGTCATCCGGCCGACGCAGCGGATCGGCCGGCCCACCCCACCACCCGGTTGTGCACAGGGCGCGAAAAAGCCCGAAAAAGGGGCCCGTCCGGGATCACGGACGGGACCGCGACGGAGTAACGTACGTCACCGGAGAGGCCGCTCCCCCCGTGGCGGCCTCTCCCTCATTTTTCGGCACTCATCGTCCGTGGGCCGTGGGCCGTGGTCGCCGGCGCCGCCGACGGCGCCGGTTCGACGGGATGGCGCAGGCCGCGATGGCCGGCGGGCAGCGACCGCCGGACGACCATCCAGCTCACCGCGAGGGCGGTGGCCACCAGCGGCCAGGTCAGCGCCACCCGGGCGACGGTCAGCGCGACGACCTGCCCACCGAGCCACAGCGGCAGGAAGACCGCCACCCGCAGCAGATAGGTGGCCGCCCACACCCAGGAGCCCCGCCCGTACGCCCGCTGCAGCGCCGGATCCCGCCGCCACCGGCCGCGCTGGCCGAGGGCGACGCCGACGAGCACCCCGAGCAGCGGCCAGCGGATCACGATGCTGACCATCCAGGCGAGCGCGCTCGCCGCGTTGGCCACCAGTTGCACCAGGAAGAAGTCCTCGGCGCGGCCGGTCCGCAGCGCGACCAGCGCGGCGACGCAGACGGCGAGCAGGCCGACCAGCACCGACCGGGGCCGCTGCCCGCGGTGCCACCGCCATCCGGCCACCGCCGCCCCCGTCACCAGCGCGGCGCCCACGCCGAGCGGCAGCGACTCCCCGCCGAGCAGCCAGCCCGCGGCGAACGCCACCGGCGGCAGGGTGGCGTCGACCGCCCCGCGGCGCCCGCCGAGCAGGTCGGCGAGCGACTCCGGCCGCCCCGCCGGGGTCGTCCCGTGCTCCGGTGTACTGGTCACCGTCACCTCCTACCGTCCGCGCCACGAGTTCCGGTCGAGCCGGCGTCCGCGCGCCGTCCCGGCACCGCCCGCCGGCGGCCGCCGGGCCCGGGGCAGGCCGACCAGCACGTACGAGGCACGCCCCAAACCTAACCGGGGAAGGGCGGCGGGCCACCCGGGCGGCGGCTGTGATGTGCCGTTAAGTTGTGCGGGTGCGTACGACGGCGAGGGGTTGGACAGCGGTCTGGTTGGTTGTGCTCCTGCTCGTGCAGGCGGTCGCCTTCCTCGCCGTCTGGCGCGTGGCCGTGCACACCGAACTGGGCCAGTGGCTCGACACCGTCGCGCTGACCGGCAGCCGGATCGGCCAGGACCGCATCGACGGACCGGTCGACCGGATCCTCAACGCCATGTCGGTGGTGTCGCTGGTGGCGGCCACCGCCGTGATCGGCTTCATCGCCTTGATCCGGGGGCGGATCGCGCTGGCCGTCACCGCCACCCTGCTCATCGTCGGTGCCAACGCCACCACACAGGCTCTCAAGTACGGGCTCGCCCGGCCGGACTTCGGCATCGACCTGGAGCGGGTCTACGCCGGCAACAGCCTGCCGAGCGGCCACACCACCGTGGCCGCCTCGGTCGCGGTGGCGCTGGTGCTCGTCCTGCCCCCCACGATGCGGGTCGCCGGCGCGTTCATCGGAGCCGGCTACGCCGCGGCCGCCGGGGTCGCCACCCTCTCCGCCGGCTGGCACCGGCCCAGCGACGCGGTGGCGGCGTACCTGGTAGTCGGTGTGTGGGCGGCGCTAGCCGGGCTGGTGCTACTGGTGACGCAGCGGGAGCGGGCGCAGGTGGAGCCCGCCGACGCGCACCGGATTGCCGCGGCGGTGCTGGGCGTGGGCGGGCTGCTGGCGGTGCTGGCCTGCGGGCTCGCCCTGTCCTCGCTGGTCGACCTGCGCGGCACGCCGCCGGCCGAGCTGGCCCGCCGGCCGCTCTTCGTCGGGTACGCGGGCAGCGCCGCCGGCATCGCCGGCACCATGGGCATGGTGATGGCGCTGGTGCTCGCCGTGGTGCACCGGCTGGTGCCCCGCCACCAGGGCTGACCGCACATCCGAGCGATCAGCGGTTGTAGGTACCGACCATGGTGCCGCTGGCGATCTCCCGGTCGGTCAGCGCCCGGTACACGTCGGGCACCTGCGGGGCGTCCGGCAGCTCCAACGGCCGCTCCAACGCGTAGAGGCGGAAGAAGTACCGGTGCGGCTTGTCGCCGCGCGGCGGTTGCGGCCCCTCCCACCCGGTCGTGCCGAAGCCGTTGGGCCACTCCCGGCCACCCATGGGCACGCCCGCCTCGGGTACCCCGGTCGAGTTCGCGGAGATCCCGGTGACCAACCAGTGCAGGAACGGCGTGCGCCCGGCGTCCGGGTCCTCTACGAGGAGGACCAGCTCGCTCGCGGAGTCCGGCACCTGCCCCCACTCCAGGGGTGGTGAGACATTGTCGCCGTCGCGGGAGAACCGATCCGGCAGCTGGTCCTGGTCGTTGAACGCGGTGCTGCGCATCATGATCCCGGCCATCCCTGGGCTCCTTCCGTTCCTGGTTTGGTTGCGCGTACCCGTACGGCGAGGGGTGAAACTGCCGTGGGAGCCCGGCCCGACGGCGGTGTGGGAAGGTACGGCGACACGAGTGGACGGGGGGAGGGCCGATGCGGAGCGTGCGGACGGCGTTCCGGGACGAGTGCACGCGGCTGGGCGAGGTGCTGCGTGACCTCGACGAGGCGGACCTCGACCGCCCCACTGACTGCAACCCCTGGACGGTGCGGGAGTTGCTGGCGCACGTGCGTACCGGCGCCGGGCGCCTCGTCGACATGCTGGCCGCGCCGGCTCCTGACCGGGTCGAGGTGGACGCGGCCCGCTACTACGCCGCCGCGAAGTTCGCCCCGGCGGTGGACGCCGCCCGCATCGACAGCGGCCGAGGGGAGGCCCGGGAACTCGACGGCCCGGCGCTGGTGGCGGACTTCGACCGGGCCTGGCGGGCCGCCCTCGACGCGGTCGACGCCGCCCCGTCGGGTCGCGTGGTGCGCACCCGGCACGGCGACGCGATGGCGCTCGCCGAGTTCCTGCGTACGCGCGTGGTGGAGGTCGGAGTGCACGGCCTGGACCTGGCCGCGGCGCTCGACCGGCCGCCGTGGCTGACCCCGACGGCGGCGGCGGTCGTCGCCGACCTGCTCACCGGCGGCCGTCCGGTGCCGCCGGCCCTCGGGTGGAACCGGCTCACCCTGATCCGCAAGGCCACCAGCCGGTCGGCCCTCACCGCCGCGGAGCGCGCCGCCATCGAGGTCGCCGACTTCCGCTGGCTCTCCTTCGCACCCTGAGCGCCGCGCCGTCGGCGGACCGTGCGGCCCGTCGGATCGCGCCGGCGTCAGGAGGCGGGCAGGGCCTCGCTGGCGGGTCGGGGCGCCGGGACGTGCGGGGCCGCCTTGCGGAGGTGGTCCAGGACGACCGGGTCGATGCGGCCCGGCACCAGCCGCTCCTCCAGGTTCTCCAGACCCGCCCAGGAGAACAGCGCGTTCTCCGGCGCGGCCGGGTCGGCGGGGTGCCCGAGGGCGGTGAGTAGGGCGGCGACTTCGGTGGCGACCGCGCCGGTGAGGTCGAGCAGGGTCGCCGGGTCGGGCCGGCTGAACAGCAGCGTGTGCACGGCGAGCAGCCGGCCCAGCTCGGCTACCGGGTCGGGATGGTCGTCGACCCGCAGGTCCACCAGGACGTCGCCGGTGCCGCCGTACCCGCCGCCGCGCTCGACCACCAGCAGCGCGGCGCTCTGCCGCCCTCGTCGGTCGCCGCCGGCCTGGTCACCGGCGCGCAGGGCGGCGACGAGCCGGTCCGGGAACGCCAGGGCCGATCCGCCGAGCCAGCCGTCGCGCACCGCGTCGATCACGTGGGGGCCGGCGAGGATGTTGCCTTGCGCGGCCCACCCGTCCCCGGCCTGACCGCCCGCCCACGGATGGCATGCCGGGCCGGTCCAGGTGGCGCCCGTGCCGGTCGCGGCCACCACGCCGAGCTGCCGGTGGTCGCGCTCGGGGTCGGCGGCGACCAGCCCGGCGACCACGTCGGCGGCGGCGACCCCGGTACGCAGCAGCGCCAGGCCCTGCGGGCGGTAGGCCAGGTTCACGTGGGCCTGGGTGGCGAGGGCACCGACCTCGGCTTCGGCGGCCGGGACGAGCGCGCCCGCGGCGAGGAACTTGCTGGCCACGACGACGCCGTGCAGCCGGCCGTCGTCGGAGCGGGCGACGAGCGAGAAGGTCACGCCCCGGAGGGTAGCGCCGCGTAGCCCGGATCGTCAGAACGGCGGGGCCGCGGCCTCCGGCGGCCGACCCCACGCGCGCCGGGCATCGTCGATGGCGACCCCCGCCAGCACCACGACGACCGTGACCAACGACCACAGCAGCGGGTGGTGCAGCAGCAGCGGCGCGCTGGCCAGGAGGGCCAGGGCGCCGATCCACCGGGACGGGGAAACCCGGCCGAACACCTCGTACTCGAAGCGGGCACGTCCGATCAGGAAGAGCGCCGGTCCGCCCAGCGCCATGACGACCCAGGCGTGCTCCGGCTGCTGGAGCGGGTGTCTGATGGCCAGTTCGTAGCCGACCGCCAGGGCGGTCAGCCCGACGATCATCACCAGGTGGGTGTCGGCGGCGGACCGGCCGATGGTGGCCGGGTGCCGGGCCTTGGCGACGGCCTCGCCGAGGATCTGCCCGGCGCGCTGCACGTAGATCCGCCAGAGCAGGATGGTGGCGGCCAGCGCCGCCGCGAACGCGGCGATCTGGCCCGCGCCGTACGGGCCGGGGTCGAAGGCGAAGCCGGCCACCAGGATCGTCTCGCCGAGTGCGATGAGGAAGAACTGCTGGTACCGCTCGGCCAGGTGCTCACCGGCGATGTCCCACTTCGAGATCGTCGAGCGGCCCAGTCCCGGCACCGGCCAGCCGAATCGGGCGGCGAGGTACTCCAGGGCCAGCGCGGTCGCCCAGAGCACCACGCGAGGATTCGTCGGCAGCAGTGCCCCGACGATCCAGAGGATCCCGGTCGAGGTGAAGGTGAGCAGCATCCGCACCTTCAGCCCGCGGTACGGATGTTCGCCGAGCGCGATCAGCAGGATCAGCGGCCGGGACACCTGGGCCACCACGTACGCGACCGCGAACGCCATTCCGGTCTCGCGGAACGCCCGGCTGAGCGCCACCCCCATCACCATGCTGGCCACCAGGGCGATCATCACGATCAACTGGACCCAGGCGTGGTGGGGGTCGTACCGGCTGGTGGTCCACGCGGTGCCCTGCCACACCGCCCAGAGCGCGAAGAGCACCAGCAGCGTCTTCCCCCCGCCGGTCACCACCGTCCAGCCCTCGACGCCACCCGGCTCCAGGGCCAGGTCCTCGAACGCGCGCGCCGAGATGCGAGTCAGCGCGAACACGAACACCAGGTCGAAGAAGAGCTCCAGGAAGGTCGCGCGCCCGGTTGCCTCGGTGGCGGGCTCGAGGCGCCGGGCGCGCTGCGCCATGGTCAGCAGGTCTCGCCGTCGAACGTGCCCACCAGGCAGTCCTAGCACCCGCGCCGGTACCGCCGACCGATAACCGGGAAACCCCGTACCCGATCTTGCCCCTGGACACCGTGGGCGGACATCATCGACCGGTGACGACGCGATGGGGCATGACGGTGCCGCTGGGCGGGATCCCGCTCGCCGACCACGCCGCGGTCTACCGCGCTCTCGACGAGGCCGGCTTCACCGACGCCTGGTCCTCCGAGGTCGCCGGGGCCGACGCGTTCACCCCGCTGGCGCTCGCCGCCGCGTGGGCACCACGCCTGCGGCTGGGCACCGCGATCACCCCGGTCTTCACGCGCGGGCCGGGCCTGCTGGCGATGAGCGCCGCCGCGCTCGCCGAGACCGCGCCCGGCCGGTTCTCCCTCGGCATCGGGGCCTCGTCGCCGGTGATCGTGCGGAACTGGAACGCGGTCGAGTTCACCGAGCCGTTCCGGCGCACGCGGGACGTGCTCCGCTTCCTCCGGGCGGCTCTCGCGGGCGAGACGGTCGACGGGGCGTACGACACGTTCACCGTCCGGCGGTTCACCCTCGAACGGCCGCCGGCCGTACCGCCGCCGCTGCTGCTCGCCGCCCTGCGCCCCGGCATGCTGCGGCTCGCCGCCGCCGAGGCCGACGGCGTGATCCTCAACTGGCTCGCCGCCGGTGACGTCCCGCAGGCCGTCGCCGCGCTCGACGACCGCCGCCCCGGCTTCGAGGTGGTCACCCGGATCTTCGTCTGCCCGACCGAGGACGCCGCGCACGCCCGCGCGCTGGGCCGCCGGCTCATCACCAGCTACCTCACCGTGCCCGCGTACGCCGAGTTCCACCGGTGGCTGGGCCGGGAGAAGGTGTTCGCGCCGATGTGGAAGGCCTGGGCGGCCGGCGACCGGCGCGGCGCCGCTGCGGCCGTGCCGGATGAGGTGGTCGACGCGCTCGTGCTGCACGGGGCACCGGAGACGTGCCGCGCCGAGGTGCTCCGGTACGCCGACGCCGGCGTCGACGTGCCCGTCCTGGCGCTGCTGCCCACACCCGAACTGACGGCCGGGGGAGCGGCGGCGCTCGGTGAGCTGATCACCCGGCTGGGCGGGGGTGCGTCGCGGTGAACCTGACCGACCGGGTCGTGGTGGTCACCGGCGGCGCCGGGGGCATCGGGTCGGCGCTGGCCCGGCGGTTCGCCGCCGAGGGCGCCGCTGCCATCGTGGTGGCCGACCTGAACGCCGACGCGGCCCGCGCGGTCGCCGAGGCCGTCGGGCCGGTCGCGCACCCCGTAGGCCTCGACGTCACCGACGAGGAGCAGGTGCGCGCGCTGGTCGCCGACACCGAGCAGCGGTACGGGCGCATCGACCTGTTCTGCGCCAACGCCGGCGTGGCGACCGGCGGGGGCGTGGACGCCCCGGACGCCGACTGGGACCGGGCGTGGCGGGTCAACATGCTGTCCCACGTCTACACCGCCCGTGCGGTGCTGCCGGCGATGCTCGCCCGGGGCGGCGGGCACCTGCTCATGACCTGCTCGGCGGCGGGCGTGCTGACCGCAGTCGGCGACGCCCCGTACACGGCGACCAAGCACGCGGCGGTCGGCTTCGCCGAGTGGCTCGCCATCACCTACCGGGACCGGGGCATCCGGGTCAGCGCGCTCTGCCCGCAGGGCGTCGACACCCCGATGCTGTCGGAGGGGCTGGCCGCCGGTCACCTGGGCGCGAAGGTGATCGCCGCTTCCGGCGCCGTGCTCACCCCGGACCAGGTCGCCGACTCGGTGGTGGCCGGGCTCGCCGAGGAGCGCTTCCTGATCCTGCCGCACCCGGAGGTCGCCGCGTACGCCCTCCGCCGCGCCGAGGACCCCGACGGCTGGCAGGCCGGACTGCGCAAACTGGTCCGCCGCCTCACCGCCTGACGGCTGGGTCTCCTGAGCGGCGGGCGGGGCCACCCGGCGCCTTGCCGGCGTCTGCGATGCTCGGGGCGATGACGACCGACCGCCTCACCAGACGTCCGACCCTCCGCCTGGTCCTGGTGCTCACCGCGGTCGCGGCCGTCGTCGCGGTCGCGGTGATCGTCGTGCCGCTGCTGTTGCCGCCGGGCCCGCGCCCGCACTTCCAGCTCCCCGTCGGCTGCGGCGAGAGGTGGCGGCTCGGCACCTATCCCGGCCACGACGACTACGACGTCGACCTGTTCCCCACCGAGGGCGACCCGTGGGGGCGGCCGGTGCTCGCGTCCGCCGCCGGCGAGGTCACCGTGGCGGGCATCAACGGGTCGCTGGGTGGTCGTACCCCGGGCAACCCGACCGGGCCGCGCGGGCGTGGCGGTGGGTACTGGGTGAAGATCGACCACGGTGGCCGGTGGGAGACGCAGTACCTGCACCTGCTCGAACCGCCGCTGGTCGAGGTCGGCCAGCGCGTCGCCCAGGGCGAGCAGATCGGGAGGGTCGGCAGCACCGGCAACTCCGGCGCGCCGCACCTGCACTACGAGCAGCGGCGGGGCTGGGCGAAGGTCGAGACCTGGTTCGACGGCGCACCGTCCGGCATCACCACCGACGACCGGGAGTACTCCGTCACGCTGACCAGCAACAACTGCGTCGGTGGGGGAGGTGTGTAAACACATGGTGACGGAGGAGCGGTCCCGGGAGGCGCAGTCGGTGGTCGACCTGGTGACCGGGTGGGCGGCCGAACGCGGGGACGTCCGCGGTGTGGTGGTCGTCGGCTCCTGGGCGCGCGGGGCCGCGCGGATGGACTCCGACCTCGACCTCGTGGTCCTCACCGACAATCCGCGGTACGCGGACGCGGACCTCTGGACCGGTCTGCTCGGCGGCCAGGTGACCCGGCTCGCCGAGTGGGGGCCGCCGCTCAAGGAGATCCGCGTGCGGCGGCCGTCCGGGTTCGAGGTGGAGATGGGTGTCGTCCCGGTGAGCTGGGCGCACACCGAGCCCGTCGACGCCGGCACCCGCCGCGTCATCGGCGACGGGCACCGGGTCGTGCACGACCCGGCCGGCCTCCTGGCGGCGCTGTCGGCCGCGTGCGCCTCATGATCGGATGACGATCAGCCGGTCGTCACGCGGCGTGAGCACCGGCCCACCATCATCCGAGTACGACGGCATCGTCCGCTGCCGGCGTCACGTCGGCCGACCGGAACGCCGGGCCCGGAACAGGGGACCGGGATGGACGGACCAGAGGAGGCGGCGCCACCAGGGGCGGGCGGCGCGGAGCGCCGCGACGTACGCCTGAGCGCCGGTCACGGCCCGGGCCGACTGCTCCTCGGCGACCGTGCCGGGTGCGAACGCCGCCTGGTTGAGCAGTCCCGCCAACTCCCGGACACCCGCCTGCGCCGGTGCACCCCCGGGTTCCCGGTCCGCAGTGGACGGTGCGGATCGGGCGGTCTCGGCGTCGGTGAGGATCTCGCGGGCCCGGGCGGCGACCTCGGTGGCCGCCAGGTCGCCGGAGACCGGATGGCCGGCGAGACGCAGCGCGTCGGTCACCTCCCGCCAGGCGCCGGCGACGCGCTCGCCGGGGTCACCCCGGTGCAACCGGTTCCGGCTGAGCGAGCGGCGCAGCCACAGCAGGGTCAGCAGCAGCGCCGCCACCAGGAGCAGGGTGCCGCCGGCGCCGCCGCCTGCCAGCGCCGCCGTGGACGGGCCGCCGGTGTGGGCCGGCGGGCCCGGCGC
The DNA here is from genome assembly GCF_052068455.1 of Micromonospora sp. H33. NCBI lineage: Bacteria > Bacillati > Actinomycetota > Actinomycetes > Micromonosporales > Micromonosporaceae > Micromonospora > Micromonospora sp. H33. The sequence goes on from NZ_JBQHDE010000002.1 coordinate 756,765, forward strand.
CGCCACCGCCTCCGGCAAGAGCGTCTGCTCGGGGGTGGGCTGCGGCGCCTCCGACGGCGGCGGCTCCTCCGGCGGCGGCCGGAAGTCCTCCTCCACCGGACGGGGCTCGGTGTCCGGCCGGGGAAGCGGGTCGAACGGCACCCAACCGAGCCCGTCGAAGAGCACCTCCGGCCAGGCGTACGCGTCACCGGCCCGCACCGGGCCGGTGCCGGGCGACTGGAAGCCGACCACCACCCGGGTGGGCAGGCCGGCGAGGCGGCCCAGCACCGCGAACGCCGCCGCGAACTGCTCCGACGTGCCGCGCTGCCCGCCCGCGTTGCGGGGCCCGAACAGGAAGAAGGCCAGGTTCGGGTACGCGTGTCCGCTCGGCGCGTCCGCGACGAGGCGGTAGTGCTCGGCGAGGAACTGCTCGACGGCGGCGGCGCGCGCGTACGGTGCCCCGTTGGACTCGGCGAGTTGGGCGGCGAGACGGCGCAGCGGGTCGGGCACCCCGTCGGCGACCCGCAGCGCCCGGGCCACGTCGTCGCCGGCCGGGACGTTCGCGGTGGCCAGCAGGTTGGCGTCCGGCCGCTCCCGGGCGGAGGTCACCGTGTACCGCAGCCCGGGTGTCAGCCCCTCCGGGCGGATCAGCGTCCCGGTGGCCGGGTCGTACGCCACCCGTGCCCCGGTGACCTCGCGGGGGGTGGCGACGGCGGGCAGCAGCCGCCCGGTCAGGTCGGCGACGGTGATGTCCTGCCGTAACGTCTCGACGGTGCTGCCGGTGGCGGGGGCCGTGGCGGGCAGGATCCGGCCGGCGTTGCGGTAGTTCGCCCCGACCCGCCAGGTGACCCCGTCGTAGTCGCTCAGCACCGCCAGCCGGATCCGCACGTCGTCGAGGCCTGCACCGGCGGCCGGCTCGGCACCGGCGGCGGTCGCGTCCGCGCCGGGGGTCGGCCGCGTCGTCACGTCCAGCAGCTTCTGGTCCGGGTTCAGCGCCCAGCCGGAGATGCGGATCAGCGGGTTCTCGTCGAGGGTGTCCACCCGGGGCGGCTCCACGTACCGGCGGGGGTCCACCGGGCGGCCCCCGACCTGCCCGGCGAGCGCCGGACCGACTAGCGCGGCCAGTGCGAGCACCACCGCGACTCCGGCCGCGGACGCCCCGGCGAGCCGGGCCCGCACCGCCGCCCGCACCGCGGGCGGCAGACCCGTCGCCGGGTCGTCGGCGGCCGTCCCGGCTCTTCCCGGAACGGCGAGCCCCAGCACGGCCACGGCCACGAACGCCAGCGTCGGTCGCACCGCCGGGTCGGCGTTCGGGCCGACCACGTAGAGCGCGCCGGCGTAGAGCAGCGCCGGCGGCAGGTACCCGAGCAGCACCCGGCCCGCCCGCAGCGCCACCTCCGTGGCGGCGAGGCCGGTCAGCCAGGCGGCGACGACCGGAACCAGCACCGTGTCCGGAGTGGGCTCGACCGGGATCATCGCGGTCAGCAGCCGGGGGATGCCGTTGCGGGCGGCGTCGGCGGCCACCTCGACCAGTGGCCCGGGCAGGTCGGCGCGGCTCGCGGCCAGGCGCAGCGACCACAGTGCCCACGCCGCCAGGCCGAGCACCGACAGCGGCGCCACCAGCCACGACGGCAGCCGCCGGCACGCCACACCGACCAGCACGGACCCGGCCGCCGCCCCCGCGACCAGTCCGGTGATCAGCCCGTCGGCGTACACCCGCCCCAGCGCCACCCCGGCCAGCGCGACCATCCCGACCAGCGCCACCGCCACCGCCACGTCGGTAAGGAAGGGCCCCCGGTTAACGCCTCGCGTTGTAGAAGGGTCCCTTGCCAACACCTCCTGAGCGGCCTCGGCGGGCGCCGTGTCGCCGGGCGCGCTCACCATCGCCGCACCCGGTCCCACTCGGCGGCGAAGGCGGCACCGTCCGCGGCGTCGATCACCACGAGTTCGGTCGCGTGCGCCGGCTGCGCGGCCCCGAACACCCCGACCACCACCGACGGGTACGCGCCCCGCAGCGCGCCGATCCGCCCGAGCGAGTCCTGCCCGCCGGGGCCGGTGAGGACGACGAGCGTGTCGCCGGCCCGGTCCCGCCGCAGCCGGCTCAGCGTCGCATCGAGGGTGTCCTCGCCGAGCTGCGCCGCCGCGAGCCGGTCCAGCGGAGCCGCGCCGGGCTGCGCCGTGCCGGCCGGTTCCGGTGCGGCCAGCAGCAGCACCACCGGCAGGTCGGCGCGGACAGCGGCGGTGACCACCGACGCCGCCGCCTCGCACGCCGACTCGAACGACTCCGCCACCCCGTCCACCCGATCGGGGTGGGCCGTCGCCCGGTTGTCCAGCAGCACCACCAGGCGGGGCAGGCTGGTGTCGACGTTCTCCCGGACCATCAGCTCGCCCACCCGCGCGCTGGTCCGCCAGTGCACCCGGCGCAGCTCGTCGCCGACCACGTACTCCCGCAGCGAGTCGAACGTGATCGAGCCGTGCGGCACGGCGTCCACCCGGCCGTCCAGGCTGCGGCCGGCGCCGGTCGGCACCGCGGTCAGCGGGTGGATCCGCGGGTGCACCCACACCGGGACCGTCCCGCCGTACGGGCGCGACAGCGCCACCAGCCCCAGCGGATCCCGCCGGGTCACCCGCAGCGGCCCGACCGGTACGACACCCCGGCGCGCGGTCGGCACGTCGTACCGGACCGTGGTGTCCCGCCCGGGACGCAGCCGCAGCAGCGGCACCGGCACGGCCGCCCCGCCGCACCGGTCCTCGGCCACCAGGCTCGCCGCCCGCAGCCGCCCGGTGTTCCGCACGGTCAGCGTCATCGCGGCCGGCTCACCCCGGGCCACCCGGTCCGGCTCGGCGTGGCGCGCCACCTCCAGCCGGGGCCGCCACGCCGCGACGACCAGCGCGTACCCGACCGCGGTCGAGGCCGCCGCGCCGAGCAGCGCCAGTTCCGGGTACGCGAACCGGAAGCCGACCGCCAGCAACACGACGGCGGCGACGAGCAGCCCGACACCTCGGGCGGTGATCCCCACGGCAGCGTCCGGTCAGCTCCGCGCCGGGGCCGGCTGCCCCGAGGGGAGCGGCACCGGCACCGAGGCGACCGCCTGGCGCAGCACCTCCGCCGCGGTCACCCCGCGCACCTGCGCGTCCGGGGTGAGCAGCAGCCGGTGCGCGAACACCGGCTCGGCGAGGGTCTTCAGGTCTTCCGGCATGATCCAGCCCCGCCCGTCGATGAGCGCGTACGCGCACGCCGCCCGGGTCAGCGCGATGACTCCCCGGGGGCTCACCCCGACGCGGACCTGCGGGTGGTTGCGGGTCGCGGCCGCGAGCTTGACCGCGTACGCGTACAGCGGCTCGGCGATGTGCACCCGCCGGGCCATCCGCACCATCTCCCCGACGGCGGCGGTGTCGGTCACCGGCGTCAGCGCCTCGGGGGAGCGGACCGTCGCCCCGCGCAGCACCTCCACCTCGACCGCCTCGTCCGGGTACCCGACCGAGAGCTTCACCAGGAAGCGGTCCAGCTGGGCCTCGGGGAGCCGGTACGTGCCGTCCATCTCCACCGGGTTCTGCGTGGCCACCACCAGGAACGGCTGCGGTACCGGATGGCGGACGCCGTCCACGGTGACCGTGTGCTCCTCCATCACCTCCAGCAGCGCCGACTGGGTCTTCGGCGAGGCCCGGTTGATCTCGTCGGCGATGACGATGTTGGCGAACACCGGCCCCGGGTGGAACTCGAAGCCCCGCGTCGCCTGGTTGAAGATGGTCACCCCGGACACGTCGGAGGGCAGCAGGTCCGGCGTGAACTGGATCCGCCGCCACTCACCCTTCACGGTGGCCGCCACGGCCCGCGCCAGGGTGGTCTTGCCGACCCCCGGCACGTCCTCCAGGAGCACGTGCCCCTGCGCGAACAGGGCGGTCAGGGCCAGCCGCACCACCTGGGGCTTGCCCAGCACGACCGCGTTGACGTTCTCGGCCAGCCGGGCGGCGAGCGCGGCGAAGCCCTGCACCTCCGGCTGGGTGAGCGGCTCGGGGGGATTCACGGGGTGGTGCTCCTTGCCTGGCGTCCGGTCAGCAGGTGGGCAGGACGCCGATGTCGTCGCCGCCGTCGAGGTTCAGCCAGGCCCAGGGGATGTAGTTGCGTCCCTTGTAGTCGACCTGCACCCACCAGGTGCTGCGCTTGTGGTCGTTGTAGATGTACGCGTACACCTCTTCGCCCTGCTTCCTGCAGAACGCCTTGAGCCGCGTCCCCGGCCGCGCCCACCCGACCTGCCGCTTGTTGTCCTGACGGGGGACGGAGAAGACCTCGTTACCGTTGCGGCCGTCGACGTCCGCGTCGCAGTACGTCGCCTCCGCCCCTGAGTCGCCGTTGCGGCAGGTCGCCATGCCGTACAGGGCGGCGGTCGCCTGGGCGCGCGTGGCGGTGCCCTTGCCGGCCGCGTTGCTCGCGGTCACCGTGAACGTGTACGCCGTGCCCGGCGTCAACCCGGACATGGTGATCCGGGAGCACGGGCCGGTCTTCGCCGGCTCGCCGCCCGTGCTGAGCGCGCAGGTCGCCTGACCGCCGCCGGCGTCCACGGTGAACGTCACCGTCGCCGCGGTGGCGGTCGCCGACGAGCCGGTCACCGTCACCCGCGGTTCGGCCACCGTCCGGGCGGTGGTGGTGGCCTCCGGACCGGGGCCGGCCTCGTTGACCGCCTTGACGGTCACCGTCACGTTCTGCCCGTTGCCCAGGCCGCTCACCGTCGTGCGGGTGTCGGTCACCTCGCTGCGCCGGCCACCCACGTCGACCAGGTACCCCGTCACCGGCCGTCCGTTCGCCTCGGCCGGCGCCCACTGCACCGCGACCGTGCCGGGCTGGTCGGGCACCGTGGTCGCCCGCAGGTCCACCGGCCGCCCGGGCGCCGCGTACGGCACGACCGTGTTGCTCACCGGGGAGGCCGCCGACCCGGCGCCCTTGTCGTTCACCGCGACGACCGTGAACGCGTACTGCGTGCCGTACTCCAGCTCGCCGGCCGGCACCACCAGCTCGGTCTTCGTCGACTCGCCGGCGGGGGCGTTGGTGCCGGCCGAGGTGGCGGTCACCGCGTACCGGGCGATCCTGTTGCCCTGCCCGTTCGCCGCCGGCCAGCGCACCACCACCGTGCCGTCCGGCCGTGCCTCGGCGGTGGCACTCGCCGGCGGGTCCGGCACCGCCGCCGTCGGCGTCACCGGGTTGCTGCTGCGGGCCGGGCCGTCGCCCTTGGCGTTGACCGCGAACACCGAGAACCGGTACGTCTCGCCGTTGGTCAGGCCCTTGATCTCCGCCGCGCGCTGGTTGGCGCCCACCTCGACACGCTGGCCGCCACCGGTCACCACGTACCTGGTGATCTCGGCGCCGTTGGCGGCGGCGGCCCGCCAGCTCACCCGGGCCTGGGCGTTGCCGGCGGCGGCGGTGACCGTGCGGGGCGGCCCCGGCTTGCCCACCGTCGGCTTCTTCGGCGGGGGCGGCGGCGGGGGAGCCGGCGGTGGGTCCCCACCGAGCACGTCGTTGGCGTACTTGTCGACCTCGCGCATCTGGTGCCGGTCGTCCACCACCCGCGCGGTCGAGGAGTCGGGGGCGTTGATGAAGAGGTGGTTCTCCCGGACCTCCAGCTCCAGCGGACCCGTCGGCCGGCCCTTCACGGAGCCGACCAGCTGGCCGGCTCCGTCGAACGCGTACACGGTGCCGGTCGCCTCGTCGGCGCAGTAGATCCGCCCGGCCCATGACACGGCCGGACCGAGGCCGGCCCCGCTGCCCGGCACGGTGAAGCTGCGCACCACGCCGTCGGTGACGACGTGCACGCGCCGCTCGGCCGGCACCGTGACCGGCACCGCCGGCCCGCTGGTGCGGGCAGGTAGCGCGGCCGGCGCGGACGTCGCCAGCGGTGTCCTCGTCACGTCGCCCCGGCGCACCAGGACCAGCACACCCGCCGTCCGGTCGAGCACCGCCACCCCGTCGTCCAGGGCGGACACCACCAGCTCGTGGCTCGGCTCGGCCACCTCGTACGTCTCGACGCGCTTCGGACTGAGACCCGCGCCGGCGGGCGCGGCGGAGGCCGGCGCGGACGGCAGGGGCGCGGCGGTCACCGCCGAGACGGTGCCCTCGCTCGGCACGGCGATCCACAACCGACCCTCGCCGTCGAACGACCCGCCGGTGATGCCCGGCGGGTAGCGGACCGGCTCGCCGACCGGGGCCAGCGAGCGCGGGTCGAGCTGGCGGACGACGCCCTGCACCGCGTCCACCACGAACGCCGCGTCCTCGTGGAGCGCGACGTTCACACCGAGACCGGGGGTAGTGCGCGAGGTGGCGGTGATCTGGAGGGTCGCCAGGTCCAGTGAGCTGACCTGGCCCGTGGTCAGGTCCCGCAGGACCAGCAGCCGATCGGTCTGGGTGACCTGCATCGGGTGCCGCCGCGCGCCGGGAACCTCCACCCGGGTGTCCACCCGCGCGGTCACCCCGTTGACCCGGGCCAGCTCGCTGCGCGCGCTGCTCCACAGCCAGGAACTCGCGTCGTAGCTGGCCACCGCGTTGTCGGCGGCGCCGACGCCGAGCACGGTCAGCCCCAGCGCGGCCAGCAGGGCCGCCACCGTGGCGACGGTGACCAGCCCACCCCGGAACCGGCGGGGCGGGGCGTTCACGGCGTCGTCGACGGTGGCCACAACCGGCTGCCTCCCCGTGTCGTTTGAGCAGGTGACGGGCCGGAAAACGGCGACCCTCCCCTGAAGCCGGGTGCCATCATATGGGCCTAGCCGTGGCCAGGGGAACCCGTACCGTCCCTCTGTGGACACACAGCGTGTGCGACCCGCCCGTCACCCCGCCCGGTCCGTGCAGACCTGCCCAGAGGTGGCGAACGTGTCCGTCGAGTACACGGCGAGCACCGTGAAGCAGTAGTCCACCCGGGAGTTCAGCCCGTTGACCGTGTAACTCGTCTCGCCCGGGTCCACCCTGGCCAGCACGCCCAGACCCTGCCCCGCGCGACCGGCGGCCACCATGAACGGCACCGCGCCACCCGTCGGGTCGGTCCAGGTGAGAGTGATCGTGGCGGAGTCGTCCCGCAGCGCCAGGTCCGTCGGCGGCACGCCCGCCACCGCACTCGGGCTCGCGCTCGGGGTCGTGGGCGCCGGGGGAGCGGACGCCGGCGCCGCCTCGTCGCGGCCGAGCACCACCGCGCCCACCCCGGCGGCCACCACCGCCACCCCCACGGCGGCCACCACCGCGATCACCGCCGTCCGGTTCCGGCCGCGCCCCTCCGGCCCCTTAGAGGGGTACGCGGACAACCCACCGCCCGAAGAACCGCTGATCGGGTACGCGGCCGGTGCGCCGCCCGGTGTACCGGTCGTCGGGTAGGTGGCTTGCGCGCCGCCCGGTGGACTGCTCGTCGGGCTCGCGGCCGGCACGCTGCTGGCGGAGGCGGCCATCACCCAGGGCGGGACGGGCGCGGCGCTGACCGAGGGGTTGAGCGGTCCGCTGACCGCTGGTCGGGCCGGCGGCGCGCTCACCGGCGGCGCGCTGACCGGGGAGTGCGACCAGGGAGGCCCGCTGGCCTGCGATGGCGGCCCGGGCGGCCCGCTGACCGGCGACGGGGTGACCGGGGGTGCCACCCACGGCGGGCCGCTCACCGGGTGGTTCGGGCCGGGGTTGGCGTTGCCAGCGTCCTCGCCCTCGAGCAGAGGGGCCACCGCCGGCGCATGGGCACCGGGCTGAGCGCCGCCGCGCGCGATCGCGGTCTCCTCGGCGAGCAGCGGCTCGATCTGCCGCACCTGGACCGTCGGGGTGTCCCAGCGCGCTCCGGGCACCGCCGCCTCGCCGGATCGCGCGGCGGACGCGTCGGGCGGCGCCGGCGGTCCGGAGACGGGGGCCACTATGCCGTCCCGACCATCCGCCGCGTCGGCCGGAACCATGTCGCTGACCGGCCGCCCGGGCGTGGGTGGTGTGGCCGGCGGTCGCGCGGACGCGCCGAGCGCCTGGCCGTGGGCCGCCCGCCCGCCCGGGACGGGGTCGGGCACCGGCGGTCGCGGGCTCGGTTCGGAGTACGGCCGAACCGGCTGGAACGCCGACCATGGCGATCCCTGCGACGAGGACTTCGTCGGGGTGTCCGTGGCGGGCGGTGTCGCGTACACCGAGGGGTGGGTCCGGGGTGTCGCCGGGCGTGCCGGCGCGGTGGCGGGCTCCGCGACTGCCCCCGACGTGGAGGCGGGCCCGGACGGCTCGGCTGCGGATGGCGGCCGCGTGGATGGGCTGAAAGCCGGAGGGACGGCCTGCGTCGAAGCGGGCGGGCCGGATGTCGGCAGGACCACCTGCCGCGGCGTGGGCGGGACCTGGACCGGGGCGGTGGCCGGCGGCGTGGGTTGGACCTGGACCGGGGAGGCCGGCGGCGGCGTGGGCGGGACCTGGATCGAGGCGGTGGCCGGCGGCGGCGTGGGCGGGACGCCGCTCGGGGCAGTCGCCTGCTGCGCCGCGGGCCGGCGCGGCGTCGCGGCGGTCGGTCGCGGTGGAGAGGGCGGGCCGGGAACCGGAGCGGTTGGCGGCCGGGCGACCGTCGTCGCGCCGTCGTGTGGTCGCCACGAGGTGGTGAGGACCGCCAGGGACACCGTCGGCCCGGTCAGCGCGGCGAGATCCGGCACGCCCCCGGAGGAGCCCGCGCCGGTGGGAGCCGGCGAGGGGGACGGGGCGACGGGGTGCCCGACCGGTGGAGGCGCCAGCCCGGCCGACACAGGGAGGGCGGAGGGCTGGTCGGCGGTGCGGGATTCGACATTCGGCGTACCCGGTGCGGTGTCGGCCGGGGCGGGGGCGGCGTCGCCGAGGTACTCGCGCGCCGCGCGTACCGCCGGATGGTCGGCGCCGAGCACCGCGGGCCCGGCGGTGGCGACGCGGCGGTAGTTGCGGCGGGCCTCGTGGCGGTTGCCGAGCTCGTCGGCGACGGTGGCCAGCTCGAAGGAGAGCGCCAGCATCAGCGGGTCGGCGTGCGGCCAGCGGCGCTCGCCCGCCGCGAACGCCTCCTCGAGGACCCGGCGTGCGGCGGCCGGGTCGTCGGCCTCCCGGTGCAGCCGGGCCAGCAGGTGAGCGGTGCTCAGCACGTCGGGGTGGTCCGGACCGTACGGCGGCCCGGCGGACTCGACGGCCTCGCCCAGCAACCGGCGTGCGGCGGTCAGGTCACCCGCGTGGCGCAGAGCGAGGGCCCGGTGCTGGACGGCGGCCAGGGGAGAGGGATGCGACACGTCGTCATGCTGCCGGCACGATGCGCTCCGACGCTACCCGGAAGGGCCCGCTCGTCCGGTTCCGCCCACCGGCCGGGCGCCGATGTGCATGATCCACGGGGGCGGTGTACAGTAACTCCCCGTGCGGCCCGCCGGGCGGCCGACCGGTGAGAAGATCACCTCGGCCGGCGCGGTAGGCTGGACGTGCAGGTCCGGGTGGCGGAATGGCAGACGCGCTAGCTTGAGGTGCTAGTGCCCGTATAGGGCGTGGGGGTTCAAGTCCCCCCTCGGACACAATCTAGTACATGATCCACTTGGGGTCGCCTGAGCGGACACCGTGCGGGTCGTCGGCCCGTAGGTCAGGGTGAGCCCAAGTTCGCGGTGAATCAATGCCTTGTCTGCGGGGTCAGCGTCGCGGAGCGCGGCGCTGATGTTTCCCAGGGCTTCTACGATCCATCGGCTGGCGACAGTGGGATCGGCGCCGCCGTCGAGAGCGGCGCGGTAGCGGTCCAGCCGAGAGGCGCAGGTGGCGAGGTTTCCCCTGTCGCCTTGATCGCCTGTTGGTCGACGTCGTTGTGCTGCGCGTCGGCCATGGCTTGGACAGTTGCGGTGAGTCGGCTGGGCGAGAAGGCTCGGGTGAGCCATCAGTCGAGTTGTTCGAGGATGTGGTCCTCGCGGACATACATCTCGGAGCCGCCGCCGCGCTGACCGCCATCGCCCTCCCGATGTCCGGCCAAACCAGCTGACAACCGGCCGCCTTGCGCTGGGCCGCCGGAATGATTGTGTTTGATTTCTGGTGGCCCGACGAAATCCGGGCTCTGCTGCCCGAGTGCGCCAGGCTGACGGCGGTGGGCGAACAGGCAGCGATGCGTCTGAGCCGGGCCGCACCGCCCCCTGTGAGCAGCCGTGTCAGTCGCCGGACAGCACCGCTGCGGAGAGTGCCTGCGCGCACGTCATCCTGCTAAGGCGGAGCGGGTCGATGAGTCGGCCGGGGCAGCCGTCGCGATGCCGGTCGCGGGCGTCCGCGATGCGCAGTTCGACGGCCATCTGGTGGCTGCCCGCATTTGGAAGTCGTACAGCGGACAGTGGAACCAGTGGCTCCACCCACCAAACTTGACGGACATGGGGACATCTCCTTTCTCCGGAGCTCCGTCCGGGCCGGATCGCGGCTCACCGGTTCCTCCGCACCCATCCCGGGCTGCTCGGGCAACTGCCGCTGGTCTCCAAGGCCGTCGACACGTTAGAGCCGGCCATCACGAGACGGCGCAGGTCCTGGCGGGCGGTGGTCATGGAGACGGTGGTGGGAAGGGCCATCAGCGCCCGACTACCCAGACGTGAAGAGACAGGTGCTGTTCGACCCCGACAACATGACGATCCGCCAGGTGCGGTTGCGGGCGTGTTTGGACCCACGTGCTGCCCTACGGCGAGGTCACGCTCAACATGACCAACCGACTCACCCCTTGGCGGCGGACTATCCGGCCCCCGCCGAACCGTCCACCGGCAGCGCGTAGTCGTTCACCCATCGAGCAGACGAGGAGAGCAGGTCATGGTCGCAGAGTGGATCGTGTCGCTGGCGGCGAGCGGGGCGGGAGCGCTGCTCGGCGCGGCCGCCACCGACGCCTGGCAGACCGCCCGCATCGGGATCGTCGCCCTGTTCCGTCGCAGCGGTGACCGCCGCGGCGAGCTGGCCGCAGCGCAGCTCGACACAGACGCCCGCACGGTGGAGCAGGCCGACGCCGCCGACCGCGACCACGTCCGCCAGAGGCTGTTGCCAGCCTGGCAGACCCGCCTGACCGACCTGCTCGCCGAACACGCCGACGCCCCCGACGGCGAGGCCGCCCGCGAGCTGCGCGCGTTGACCGAAAAGGTCACGGCGGTGCTGCCGCCCGCGCAGCAGACCTGGGTGCGAGCGGTGAATACCGGCGCGGTCCACCAGATCGGCGACGGGTACGCCAACACCGGCGTACATATCGGCGACCTGCACCCCGGCCGATGAGCACCGACCCGCCACCGTCCCCGAGCGACCAGGCCGGGGACACCACCGCCGAGCGGACCGGCGCGATCGACCAGCACGTCGCGGCCGGCGGGGCCGGGTACGCCAACACCGGCGTGCACATCGGCGACGTCACCTTCACCACTGCGGCGCCGGTGTACCGGCTCGAGCGGTTCTCCTTTGCCCCGGTGCTGGATGCTGACCGGTTCGCCGACCAGCCGAGCAGGCTGCTGGACGCGCGCAGCCAGATCGTCCCGTTCAGCGGCCGCGAGGACGAACTCGCCGCGCTTACCGACTGGCGCGACGCTGACGTCGCTTCGTCCGCACTCCTGCTCCACGGCCCCGGCGGGCAGGGGAAGACGCGGCTGGCGGCGCGGTTCGCCGAGCTGTCGGCCGCGGCCGGGTGGGACGTGGCGCAAGCTCGCCACGGCGCCGCGCCCGAGCGGCCGGATGGGGAACCTGTCCGGACTGGATCCCGCGGGCTGCTGGTGGTGGTCGACTATGCCGACCGCTGGGCGCACCCGGAACTGGTCGACCTGATGCGTGACCCGCTGCTGGCAGGCCCCGCCGTGCGGGTGCTGCTGATCGGCCGAACCGTGCAGTGGTGGGCCGCGCTGCGTGGTGAGTTGCGGTCGGTCGGCGCCGCGGTTAAGGACTTGCTGCTGGGCGAGTTCGCCGGGAGCGTGCCGGACCGCGAGCGGGTGTTCGCCACTGCCCGCGACCGGTTCGGCGCCGTTCTCGGGGTCTGCGAGCCGATCATCGAGACCGCGCGGGGACTCGACGGCCGGGCCTACGGCCAGGTGCTGGCCCTGCACATGGCTGCCCTTGTCGCCGCGCTCACCGCGCGGTACCCCGGCAGCCCGATGCCGGACAGCGTCGAGGGCATTGCCGCATACCTGCTCGACCGCGAGCGCATGGGGTGGCGTCGCCAGTACGGGTCCCGGCTTCAGGGTGAGGAGTTCGACACCTCTCCGACCGTGATGGCCCGTGCGGTGTTCGCCGCGGTTCTCGGCGGCGCGGTCTCCTACGAACATGGCGCCGCCCGGCTCAACCGTCTCGGCTTGGCGCCGGTGGACCGGGTTCTAACTGACCACCGGTTCTGTTACCCGCCGCTGGATCGCGCTCAGGTGCTGGAGCCGCTGTATCCTGACCGGCTGGCGGAGGACTTCGTCGCCCTGCTGATGCCCGGCCACGACATCACCGGCTACGACCCGGATCCTTGGGCCACCGGTGTGCCCCGTGCCTTGCTCGGCTTGGACGAGCCGAGCGCGCCTGTTCCGACTTCGGTGGGCCGGACGGTCACGGTTCTTGCCTCGGCCGCTGACCGCTGGCCGCATGTGGGCGCGCAGCTCGGCACGCTGTTGAGAGAGCGGCCAGACGTCGCGGTCCAGGCGGGCAGCGCGGCTCTGGTCGCGCTCAGCGAGGCCACGTACGTCGACACCGACGTGTTGCGTGTTATCGAGGTGCATTTCCCGGAGGGGCGGCAGGTCGAGCTCGACGTCGGTGCAGCGGCGGTGACTGGCCGGCTGGTCCGGGAACGGGTGGACGACACGACCCGGCTGCAGGATGCCGCGTCCTGGTACTCCCGGCTCGGCGTGCGCCTGGCCTACGCCGGGCGCAAGGAGGAGGCGATCCGCGCCAACCACAAGGCCCTCGCCGCCCTGCACCGGCTCAACGAGCTTGATCCGCAGACGTACGGGATCCAGGTCGCGGTGTGCACGATGGACATCGGCGGCTACCTGTCGGATCTGGGACGGCATGACGAAGCCGTCGGTTTCACCGCCCGGGCGGTCGAGCTGCTGCGCGCGGGCGTCCTCAAGGACCAGCACGAGTGCCGTCCCCATCTGGCCTTGGCCCTGGCCAACCACGGCAATCAGTTGCAGAACATCGGGCAGCGCACCCAGGCGGTTGAGGCGGCCCGCGAATCCGTTGCGATCCACCGCGAGCTGGCCGGAACCGATCTGGCCGACCCGCCACGTTTCGCGTTCGCGCTTAACGGTCTGGGCACCCGCCTCTTGGCGGTCGGCCAGGACCAGGCCGCACTGGAGAAACTCGTCGAGAGCGTCGCCATCTACCGGGCCCTGGTGGACGCCGCGCCGCAGACGCACCTGCCGGGCATGGCGCGGGCGCTGACCAATCTCGGGACCGCGCATTACCGGCTCGGGCACAGCGCGGAGGCGCTGCGGTTGACAGAGGAAGCGGTGGCGATCCGCCGCCACCTGGTCACGCTGAACCCGAACGCGTACACCGCCGACCTGACCCTGTCACTGCTGAACTACGCAGGCCGGCTCGCCGACGTCGGCCGGGACGAGGAGGCTGTCGGCGTAGCCGACGAGGCCGTGACGCTGGCCAGGCGGCTAGTCCGGGTCAACCGCGTCGCCCATCAAGCCATATTGGCGCACGCGCTGGCGAACCACGGAGCGGTCCTTGCACGCACAAACCGGGACGACGCGGTGGCATCCCTGCGCGAGGCTGTCGCACTCTACGAGCGCCTGGTGCTCGTCGATGACGGTTATCAGTCCCTGCTGGACACGACGATGGGCAACCTCCGCGTCCTCGACGCGGCCGACCGGCCTCAGCCGCCCGCCGCAGCCGACGCCGAGGTCGTAAACATCTTCAACCAGGGCGTGCGACTGGTGAAGGCCGGCCGCACCGCCGAGGCGGAGGAGCACTACCGGCGCGCCGCCGAGGCGGGCCTGCCACAGGCGATGTACAACCTCGGTCACCTGTATCTGGAACTCGGCCGGACAACGGACGCGAAGACGTGGTGGACCCGGGCCGTCGCCGCCGGGATCGCGGCAGGTTGCCACAACCTAGGCGTGCTGCACTGGAACCAGGGAGACCGGGACACGGCGCGGTACTGGTTTGGGCGGGGCGCCAAGGCGGGCGCGACGAACGCGATGGTGTCGCTGGGCGCAGTCATGTGGGACGACGGTGACATTGGGGACGCCGAGCACTGGTTCCGCACCGCCGTGGACGCAGGCGATCCCGACGGTGACTACCGGCTGGGCCTGCTGATGGCCGAGCAGGGCCGGCACGCCGAGGCCGAGGCCAGTTTCGAGCGCGCCGCCGAGGCAGGCCACGCCGACGCCATCCGGACCCTAGCCGACCATCAGATGCGGCACAACCGGGTCGGCGATGCCCAGCGCTGGTGGCGGATCGACCAGGCCAGAAGGGAACCGGCGCAGGAACCGCCGCCCGCGCCCAGGCCGGAGCCGGACCATCCCCTGCTGGACGCCGCCCGCGAACGCGGGATCCCGGTCCTGTCCTTCCTCCCCGAGCAGAGCGTGGACCTCGCGGCCGAGCTGCTCGCTCAGCGCGTGGCGGCCCTGATCGAGGCGAACCGGCTCGAGGAGGCTGTCGAGATCTACCGGGAGGAGGCAACAATCCACGAACGCATGCTGGCCGCGAGCCGGGACGGCCGGATCCCGTCGCTCAGCCCCACCATGGTCTACAGCCTGATCCGACAGCGCGCGGTGATCCTCGCTCAGATGGTCTGCCTCGAACAGGCGCTGGACCGCACCGACGACGCCTTGGCGCACAGCGAGGAGGCCGTCACCACCCTGGGTGCGCTCGCCGCACGCACCGGCGACGTGGTGACCCATGCCAGGGCCCAACGCGTGTTCGCCGCGGTCCGCGCCGCCGCCGGCACCGACATTGAGCAGGCGACAACGGCGATCGACGAGGCGATCACAACCTTCACCCGGCTCGCCGCTTCCAAGTCGGAGGATGTACGGGACGACCTGTACAAGGCCATCATCGTGAAGGCCAACCTCCTCGACCACGCTGGCCGCCACCACGAAGCCGCCCAACTTCGCCGCCCGTTCGCAGAGGAGGCCGGCGATGACGAGTCGACCTGACAGGTTGCCAGCCCGGCGGCCCGCAACTGGTCCAGGCAGTGCCGGACGGTGCGGGCCAGCGCACCGGTGACCCGGGCCAACTGGTCGGTGGTCAACACCCGATGCGCGTCGAGCAGCACCAGTTCGTGCGATGGACCGCCAGCGGCCGCAGCCGCGCTGGTCGGCGTGACGCCAGAGAAGACCGTCGGCCGGGGTAACCCGGCGGTTGTCTATCGGCAACCCGGTCGTGGCCGCGGTCTGGAGGAATCGGTTCATGAGACGACACGTCCTCGCTGCTGCCGCCACCGTCGCGGTGGTGGCCAGCGGTATTCCCGCCGCCGCGAGCGCCGCCCCCGCTGGCAGCGGTCCGGCCGGACCGGCCGCCGGGTCGGTGACCTTCGCCGTGCTCGGCGACACCCCGTATGGCGATGCCCAGCGGGCGGTCTTCCCCGCCCTCGTCGACCAGATCAACGCCGATCCGAAGGTACGCTTTGTGCTGCACGCCGGCGACGTCAAGGACGGCTCGTCCACCTGCGACGACGCCCGCTTCGCCGATCTGGTGAACCTGTACGACACGTTCGCCGACCCGTTCATCCTCACGCCGGGCGACAACGAATGGACCGACTGCCACCGTACGGCGGCGGGCGGCTACCTGCCTACGGAGCGGCTGGAGGCGGTACGCCGCACCTTCTTCCCGAATCCCGGATGGACCCTCGGCCGGCGGTCGGTGCCGGTGCTGACCCAGGCGCTTGACCCGCAGCACGCCTCGTACCGGGAGAACGTGCTCTTTTGGCGCAGCCAGGTGGTGTTCGCCAGCGTGCACGTCGTAGGCAGCGAGAACAACCTTGCGCCGTGGGCGCAGCTGCCGGGCGGCGACCAGCCTGCGGTACGACTGGCGGAGTTCGAGGCACGCAAGGCCGCGGCTCTGGACTGGATCGACACCGCGTTCGCCACGGCCAAGGCCACCGGCGCGGCGGGTGTGCTGCTGCTGATGCAGGCGGAGCCGACCGATACGCTGGGCTTCGCTGAGATTCGGGCGCGCATCGTCGAGAAGGCCCGAGCCTACGGCGAGCCGGTGCTGCTGGTCCACGGTGACGAGCACCGGTACGAGGTTGAGCCCGGCTACGCCGGGGTGGCGAACCTGACCCGACTGGAGACCTTCGGGGCGAGCGCGAGCGAGTGGCTCTCGGTGACCGCTGATCCGCGTAGCCCGGCCGTCTTCAGCTGGACCGGCCGAACGGTGGAGTGACGTGCACTCGTACCCGGGCAACAGCGCCGTGCTGCTGCCCTGTTGCCCGGTACGCGTACCCCACCGGTGACGAGTACGTTTCGCCTTCAGGCTTTGGCGCTCCCTCCGGCAGGACGCCCGGTAGACCTATGAGCGCGAGGTTGACAGTCATCGGCCGTGCCGTCGACGATGGCGATCTGGTCGACCGGCCGCCGGCGCACAGGTGCGAGGGCCAGCAGCGGTGCGAGGGTGTCGATGACCCGGACGGCCAGGGCGCGGCAGAGGCGGATCGCCTCGCAAGACTGGCGTCGGAGGTGCCAATGGCTGTTCGGAGCCAGGCGGGTCAACCTCATGGCCCGACCAGGAGTCGTGGGGCCGGCAGGAAAGTCGCCCTCTGCTGGCCCCAGGTCGTCCCGCCGACTTTTCGAGATGACGGCGACCGGCGCGGGGTGGCACAGTCCTGAGCCGCACTGCCGGTTGCAAGAGGGGTGTTCCCACGGGCGCCAAGCAGGCCTGCTCGGCACCATTCCTCATCGACGTCGAAAGTAGATGCTGACGGCGGTGACGGCAGCCACACCAACGCCCGCCACGCCGGTGAAGGCTAGGTCGGGAGCATCGTTTGCAGCCAGGACCAGGCACGCAGCGACGCTTCCGCCGCCAATGAAGGCGCACGTCAGAGCAATGCGATCTCGCGGAGACACCGCCGGAACTGTCTGATCGTCATGCGCACAGATCTCCTGGCGTCGAGCCAAACCATCCCCGCCTGCCCGCTTGCGCCGGCGGTCACCACGTGGGCGCGGAGGCGCGGCGGGAGGATCCTGAGCGCGAGCTCGCGAGGTCAGGTCACGTTGGGGGTTCTTATGGCCCTGACCGTTGGCTTTGGCTACTCTTTCCACGTTCCTCACCACGTCACAAGTCGTTACGGACGAAGTTGCGACAGGCAGGAACGGTGGCCTCGGGGTGCGATCCCGGGGCCACGCTCTTGGGCGTTGGTCCTGCCGCTCGCTGAACGGTAGCGAAGCGATGGCGAGGCGGCCGGCAAGTCGGTGGCATCAGTGCGATGTTATACACGCGTTATTTACGCGAACCCCACGTGATGTCATCACTTCGATTTGTAATCGTGACCTCAAATCAATGTCACGATCGGTGCGATCCCGTGCGAACGGGCCCATCCGCGTCCCATGGTTCGGCCCATCGATAACGTGCAGCCTGCCTCTTGGCGCCAAAATCAGTCCCCTCTGCGGGACCGACCAGCAACGCGCTCCCGAAGAGCGCGACTGCTTGCCCGGGGGTCACGTCCGCGCTGGTGGTGTAAGAGACGGCCATCGCGGGATCCGGTCTGATGCTATGCGGCGATCGGGGTCGGGTCGGGCTGGTTGGTGTCGTGTTGGTCGGCGTCGATGGTGACCAGGCGGGCTTTGGCGAGCAGTTCTAGGCCCATGTAGCGGCGGCCTTCGGTCCACTCGTCGGTCTGCTCGGCCAGGACCGCGCCGACGAGGCGGATGATCGATGGTCGGTTGGGGAAGATCCCGACGATGGCGATGGCCAGCGCCACCACCAGACCGATCTGCCAGGGCCCGAACCCGACGAAGAGCACCAGAAGATCGCTGGTCAACAGGCCCAGCCCGACGCCGAGCATCAGCTCAAACGTACGTTTGGCACGCTGCCCGAGGGCGGCGACGATCGTGCCGACCGTCGCGCTGGGAGCGAAAACCGGCGCTGTCCTGCCCAGCACCTCGTGCGCGATCACCCAGGACAGTGCAGCGGCAAGCCCGCACTGGACGGCGACGACCAGGATGATTTCGAAATGTCGCCGCCGCAGCCGGCCGGCCTCACCGCCGCGGCGCCGGGCCCGCGCCGTCATGTCCCTGGCCTGCTCGGTAACGGTGTCGGGGCCGGGCCGGCCGTGCCGATCAGCGCCCATGACCGGAGTTACCCCGCTCGTTCCTGCCGAACCGCAGGGCCCAGCGCGTTTGTCACCAACGGGCAGCTCGGCATCAGAGCGACTCGCACGCGCGATGGGTGTATTCCTCGCCTTCGCGCTCCGCTCGGACTGGAGATGCTGAAGGGCTACGATCAGACCCTACGAAAGCGCTTTCGTAGACTTGGTCGTGTCCGATTCCACTGGCAGTAGCCAGATGAGATCCGTGTTTCGGGGGTTGCGATGCCCAAGCCTGGCCCGAGGCTGCGCCTCGTCGACGTGGCGGAACGTGCCGGCGTCTCGCTGGCGACCGCCTCCCGCGCCCTGTCGGGCAGGGACGGTGTCAGTGAGGAGGTGGCCAGCCGCGTCCGGCAGGTGTCGAAGGAGCTTGGGTACGTCGCCAACCCGTACGCCCGCATCCTGGCCGGCGGCGCGAGCTCGACCGTGGGCCTGGTTGTCCACCAGTTCGACGACCCCTACTTCTCGGAGATCGCCGGGGGTGTCATCCAGGTC
Source organism: Micromonospora sp. H33 (assembly GCF_052068455.1). Classification (NCBI taxonomy): domain Bacteria; kingdom Bacillati; phylum Actinomycetota; class Actinomycetes; order Micromonosporales; family Micromonosporaceae; genus Micromonospora; species Micromonospora sp. H33. The sequence goes on from NZ_JBQHDE010000002.1 coordinate 775,442, forward strand.
GCCGCCGAGGAGGGGCTGTTCGTACAGATCAGCCACACCGGCCGCGACCCCCACGAGGCGCTGCGTCAGCTCCGGCATTTCATCGCGCAGCGGGTGGGGATCATATTGATCGCCGGGTCGGGCTACAGCGACCCGCGCGTGGAGGCCGAGGCACGGGCCGAGGTGTCGGAGTTCCAGCGGCAGGGCGGCCGCCTCGCCGTCATCGGGCGGCACGCGCTCGGCGTCGACGCCGTTTTGCCGGACAACGAGGTCGGCGGCCGGGCGCTCGCCGAGCACCTGCTGAACCTCGGCCACCGGCGCATCGCGGTCGCCGCGGGCACCGCGGGACTCACCACCGTCGCCGACCGGCTCGCCGGCGTCTTGTCGGCCCTGCGCCAGCGCGGGCTCTCCCTCGACAACCTGCCCGTCGTGCACAGCGACTTCACCCGCGACGGCGGCAAGGTGGCGGCCGAGCAGATCCTGCGCGACCACCCGGAGACGACCGCGATCATCGCGCTCAACGACGCGATGGCGATCGGCGTACTGTCGACGCTCCGCGCGCACCGCATCCCCGTGCCCGAACGGATGTCGGTCGTCGGCTTCGACGACGTCTCCGTCGCCGCCGACCTCGCGCCGAGCCTCACCACCATCCGGCTGCCGATGACCGACATGGGACGCATGGCGCTCACTCTCGCCCTCAAGCCCCGCACGACCCGGCCCCGGCGCCGCGCGACCGGCCACGAGCTGGTGGTACGCGACTCGACCGGCCCCGCCCCACGGGCCTGAACGGCGCAGGAGCCGTCACGCTCAGCCGCGATGAGCCACCGACCGCTATCCGGTGAACGAGGGATTGAGTGGCGTTCCCTGCCACGTCCCAGCGCTTGCCAACGGCGTACGTTCCGGTCGGCTTGATCCGCCCGAGTTTCTCGGTATCCGGGGTCGAGGATGAATCGTCTGTCCCGGGCGTCGAGGTCGAGCATGATCTCGGACCGAGCGGCGCCGAGGCGTTGCTCCACGCGGACCACGCCGATCGGGACTTGCCCGACCACCCCGCGGACCTCGTTACAGCGACGAGCGGCGCCACCCGCTGGCTGACCCGGCCATCCGCGCCGCGCCCATTGACCGCTGGCAGCGGGCGCGGTCGCGGATCAAGCGCTGACCGACTCCGCGAGGAGTGCACCTGACGCCATGAGCCAGCGCCTCGCCGCCGCTATCGCCTGCTGCGGACCGCCCGCGATGTCGCTCAACGCCAGCCGGTGGCGCACCGGGGGTGGCGGGTCGCTGCCCAGCACGCCGGCGATCAGTCCCACCGGCAGCTGCCTGGCCCCAGCCAGCTCGAGGACGTGTCCGACCACCTTGCCGCCGAGGGACTGCTCGTCGAACCGACCTTCGCCGGTGACGACGAGATCGGCGTCGAGGAGTGCGGTGGGCAGGCCCGCGACGCGGGCGACCTCGACCGCGCCGGGCACGAGATCTGCGTGCCACGCGGACATCAGTCCGTATGCGGTGCCGCCTGCTGCTCCGGAACCCGGTATCCGAGGATCACCGCGTAGGAGGTCGGCGAGGCGGCGCAGGCCGGTTTCCAGGAGCCGGACCTCCCAACCGGACGCTCCCTTCTGCGGCCCGAACTGCGCGGCCGCTCCGGTCGGACCTATCAGGGGGGCTGTCACGTCGACCAAGCAGCGGACACCCCCCGCAGGAGGTGGCACCAGCCCTTCCAGGTCGATCGCCGCGAGGTGGCGCAGCTGACCCCCGCCGCGGGCCAGTTCGCGACCGTCCGGGTCGGTGAATCTCGCGCCGAGCGCCTGCAGCGCCCCGGCGGCGCCGTCAGTAGTGGCGGATCCGCCCAAGGTCACGACGAGGCGAGAGACCGACGGATGACGGGCGGCGGCAGCGAGCAGCTGCCCGAATCCGTACGTGCTGGCGGACAGCGCGTCGAGCCGGTCGGTGAGAACGAGCCCGCTAGCCTCGGCCAGCTCCACCACGGCGGTACCGTCGGGCAGCAGCAGCCACCGTGCTGACACGCCGTTGCCGTGTGGGCCCTGGACCATCCGCTGTTGCCAGATCGCACCCTCGTGGGCGGCCGCGAGCACATCGAGAGTGCCTTCGCCGCCGTCAGCGAGCGGAACGGTCGATAGCTCGTCGTACGGCCGGACGGACCGCCACCCGTCCGCGATGGCGGTCGCGGCCGCGCCGGCCGAGATGCTGCCCTTGAAGGAGTCGGGCGCGATGACGACGTGCACATCAGCCTCCCACCGGTCGTGTCACGTCGGCGGCAGGATCCTGCCGCCGACGCAAAGGCACCAGCTAGTGCTGTGACCACGAACGTTTGCGGTGTTGGGTGACACGCCGTCCGGCTTGCCTGCCAGGCGGCGTCGTGGCGG